>CALBMX010000107.1 GCA_937896235.1 uncultured bacterium | reverse complement strand
CCACTGGAGCCTCAGCCACTGGAGCCTCAGCCACTGGAGCCTCAGCCACTGGAGCCTCAGCCACTGGAGCTTCTGTCGCCGGAGCATCAGCCACTGGAGCATCAGCCACTGGAGCATCAGCCACTGGAGCCTCTGCCACTGGAGCCTCTGCCACTGGAGCTTCAGCCACTGGAGCTTCAGCCACTGGAGTCTCTGCTGCCGGAGCTTCCGTCCCTTCGGCTTGCTTCGCCGGCTTCGGGGTCGACTTCACCAACAGGGATGCCAACTCTTCCAAGCCGTGATCCAGCGCGCGCTGCACCTCGATCTCCGGGCGACGCTTCGCGATGAACAAGTCCTCGAGTTCGAAGCGATCCATACTGGTGGTCGCCGCCTTCAGCATCCCTTCAGTAGCGTCCTCTTTCCCTTTCAATCCGCGAAGAACATTGGTACGCCGAAGCTCCAAGTCAATCAAGTCGGTATTTGCGTGGGACAGGCGGCGGATCATCGTCTCGGACATCCCTCCCGTTTCATCGCGCCGAACCCGACTGATGTACGGAGGCAGGAAGCCTGCCTCGAGGAGTGCCAAAGTTTGTGTGACTGCGGCGACGTCAAGGGAGAACTCCTTGGCGAGGAAAGCAGGGATCAAGGAGTCGTTAATATTGGTATCCATGGCTCACGCACCTCGTGGGTCGTCAGGCTGAATCTGTTGGTCGTTATTGGCAGAGGCTAAGGCCACCACCAACGAAGGAGCCACCACACTTGGAGAGCGGGTGGTTAAAGAAGTAGGCCCAAATCATAGCCGCAGGCAGCACAAATGCGCCAGTAGCTTAGGAATGGTCTGATTAGATCGGGATTTCGTACAAAGAGATTCGCGTCTCTTCGCCAAGTAAAAGAGCGCCCTGGGACACCGTCCAAGCGATGTGCTCGTCCAAGCCAGGAATGGTTACGGCCCCAAGAGCCCGCCCCGTCAAGGTGTCACGGACGTAGCAATGCGCTCCGCGGCTCACGTACAGCTTTCCACTATCGGAGCGAATGGTCACCTCGGAGATCTCGTCATCGGGGTTATCGCCCACGAAATCGAACCACAGAGGTGCTTGGTCTTTGCTCCCGTCGGTGCGCAAGGCAAGTAGTGCCTGGCCACTGGTCTGGTGCCCGGCCTCCTCGATATCCCCCAAGGTCGTCGCCGACGCGACAAGGCCCTCGTGGGACAGCGCTGTGATCAACTCTTCCAGGAGGATGACAACCGCGTGCGGCCCGACGGTCATCCCGTGGATGACCGGGACGTTGGGAGCAACCCAAATGACTGGGTTCTTTCCGGTCTCCGCATTCAGCATGAGCACACCCTGCTTACTTGTCGTCGAGTCCGTGTAGACAACAAAAACGCGAGCCCCCTCGCGAACGGCGGTGTGATAGCGCTCCCCTGAGGTCCCATACTTCCAAACGACTTTGAATGTATCGGTGTCATAGGCGACGACCTGACCGGGCTGCACGCTAATGCAGATATCTTCAAAGACAAGGGCGACGTCAAATGCAGGTAGGTCCTGCACCATCAGCAGCTCGCCGGAGTTTATATCCATGCGAATCGCGCGGTGCCCCTGTGGGCTCGGGCCGAGTACAACAGCGTTTTGGGCGCGCCCGAAGCCCGCTCCAAACCCTCTGCCATATCCGACTTCACAGGGACTCGACCAAAGGGTCTCCCCGGTTGACCGATCGATTGCGCCGAGCTTGCCGGGAATCACCTCATCGATCCACTTCCCCCCTACGGGTTCTTCGTAGCCGTGAAGCAAGATTGGTCCGGAAGCGGCGAGGCAGAGCCCATCCACTTGAGTCAGGAGCTCTCGGCTCCAACGTCTTCGCGCGGTGCGTGTCATAGTGCTGGAAAGTCTATCAGTCGGAGGCGGGATCTGAACTTTCGGCCCTTGGAATCTGAACTCCAAAAGTAGCTGAGTCTCGAAAGAGGTGAATCTAGAAAGAGGGATAGAGCCAGTGAATCTGGTTCTACCCCTCCTTCATCCAATGGCGAACGAGGTCGTTCGCGCTAGGCGGCTAGCTTACTCAGGGTCTGCTTCGAGGATTTTCGAAGCGATGTGCATCGGAGTCTCGCGGTACTCTTCGAGCTCCATCGAGTACGAGCCACGACCCTGGGTCGCGCCACGAAGTGAAGAGGAATAAGCAAACATCTCAGCGATCGGGACCATGCCGCGAACGATGCGCTGGTCGTCCAAAGTGTCCACATCGGAGACCTCGCCACGGCGTGAGTTGAGGTCACCCACAACAGCACCAAGGAACTCTTCGGGGACACGAACTTCGACCTTCATGATCGGCTCGAGCAGGGTGATGTTGCCCTGGCATGCCTGACGGAATGCCAGTGCGCCAGCCTGCTGGAAAGCAAGCTCGCTGGAGTCAACATCGTGGTACTTACCATCATAGAGGGTCGCTTTAACACCGACGAAAGGGAAGCCGAGCTTGCCACCAGCCTTCACCGTGGCCTCAAGACCTTTGTTCACCGCTGGGATGAACTCACGCGGGATGTTTCCACCCTTGATGGCGTCGACGAACTCGTATTGACCCGTCATGTCTTCCATCTGATCAAATCTCACATGGCAGACAGCGTACTGACCGCGGCCACCTGACTGACGCTTGAACGTAGCGATCGTATCGACGTCTGCGGTGAGGCGCTGCTTGTAGGACACCTTCGGGCGCCCTGTAACGACCGGGCAGTTATGCTCGTTCTTGATCCGGCCGACCATCACTTCGAGGTGAAGTTCGCCCATGCCCGAGATCACTAACTCGCCGGTGTCTTCGTTGGTCCTGGCGCGGAAGGTCGGGTCTTCGCGAACCATGCGACCGATGATGAGGCCTAGCTTGTCTCGATCTTCGCCGCGCTCGGGCTCAAGAGACATCGCGATCACGCCCTCTGGGAAGTTGATCTTGCTGAGTGCAATCGGGTGAGCCTCGTCGCAGAGGGTGTCACCTGTCACGGTGAACTTTAGACCGATGATTGCTGCGATCTCGCCAGCGGGTACTTCGTCAACGGCTTCACGCTTGTTGGCGTGAATACGCACGATTCGCCCGATGCGCTCGGACTTACCTGTGCGTGGGTTAAGAAGTTTGCTGCCCTTCCGCAAGGTACCGGAATACACGCGGATGAAGGTAAGGTCGCCGGTCGGCTCAGCAATGGTTTTGAATGCCATCAAGCTGATGGGCGACGAGGGGAGGCGATCGCGGAAGACCGGCTCCTCGGTGCGAGGGTGCTTGCCCTCGACGGGTGGCAGATCTTGTGGGCTGGGGAGGTAGTCGATGACTGCATCGAGGAGGAACTTCACACCCTTGTCTTTCAGGGCGGAGCCCGCGAGAACCGGAGTCACCTCCATCGCAAGAGTCGCGACACGAAGGACGCGCTTGATCATCTCGACGCTGATCGGCTGATCATCAACGAACAGGTCAAGCATCTCCTCATCGAACTCTGCGACAGTCTCGCAAAGTTCCTGGTGACGAATCTTCATGTCGTCTAGGTACTCTTCGGGAATGTCCTTCTCTTCGACAATGTAGCCATCGTCTTCGGCAAATTCGAAGAAGCGCATGGTGACCAGGTCCACCAGTCCGCGGAATTCCTTTTCAGCGCCGATAGGTGCTTGGATGACAACGGGGCGTGCGCCGAGACGTGAGACGATCGATGCGACAGCTTTGTCGTAATCTGCGCCAACGCGGTCCATCTTGTTGATGAAACACATGCGAGGCACGCCGTAGGAGTTGGCCTGACGCCAAACCGTTTCCGACTGAGCCTCGACACCACTCACGGCGTCGAAAACTGCGACGGCGCCGTCGAGGACTCGAAGCGAGCGCTCGACTTCTGCTGTGAAGTCCACGTGACCGGGGGTGTCGATGATGTTGATCGCATAGTTCTCCCAAGTCACAGCTGTCGCTGCAGATTGAATGGTAATGCCGCGCTTCTGCTCCTCTTCCAGGTAGTCCATCGTGGCGGCGCCGTCGTGGACTTCGCCGGTGCGGTGGATGACACCCGTCATAAATAGGATGCGCTCGGTCACTGTGGTCTTACCCGCATCAATGTGGGCCATGATCCCGATGTTGCGATGCATCGTGAGCGGGTCCTTCTTTGTGGAGGCGATCGTCGTTGTGGCGGTCATGACAGGTTTTTCGGGCAGGGGGCACAGCGTGTGCCGAGGAGGGAGGGGGCTCGCGAATTGCGAGGCACGCCTTCAAGGTAGAAGTGAAAGAAGAGAGGTCGGGCTTGAGGTTAGAAACCGACGCCGTCCGGGATAAACACGAAGGGCTCCTGTCGCGGCTCCAAAAAGAGTCACTTACAGGTAGATTCACGCTCAGGGCGAATTAATGTAGCGGCCACTATCGATCCGTCAACCCCTAGCACGGCGGATCTGGTGAGACCGTGGAGTGCCCCCCCCTTTTTGGGCCCCAGGGGGCCGGTCTACTTTGGGGGACGGTTGCGCCCAAGGCTTTCGTGAGCCTCGACAAATTCGTGGCTGCAGAAAGCCGCCATGAGGGACAAGTCCCCCGCAAGCACCATCGCGGCGGCGATCTCAGCAAACGTGTTCGCTGTACCAGAGCCTCGACACCCCAGTAAATCAAGGCACTCGGCCGCCGTTCCCTGGCCGCTCCCGCCCCCCACGGTCCCTACAAGCATGGAGGGAATCCAGACCCCCGCACGTAAATCGCCGCCGTCCGTCAGGGAGAAGTCAAGCTGTCCGCAGCAGCTCTCGGTGACATAGGCGGGGTCCTGCCCGGTGGCTAAGAAAAGCGCGGCCAAGCCGTTAGCTGATTGCACCATTTGATTTTGCGTTCCGAGCTCCGCAAATCCGATGCGGTAGGTTTCCAGGATGGCCACCATCGACTCGGGGGTGCACCTCGCCCTCTCTTTGAGGAGCTCGCGACGAAGGACAACCTCTGCCCCGACACTGCGACCACGCCCTTCGATTGCGCCACTTGCATGCGCACGTTTTTCGACATCTTGACCATGCACATAACGCTCCTTCGGCTGCGTACGCTTCGCCAATTCGGCAGCGCAAAGATCCGTTGCGTGTGCCGCCATGTTGATACCGATCGCATCGCCAGTAGTGAACACTAGCCGTAAAATCAGCCGTCGGCCCAGTACCTTTGGAGCCACCTCGACAAGGCGACCGTGACTTGTGATCGCCGCGGTAATCGCCTCGAACTGAGGCTTCATTTGCAGCGCGATTTCACGAGCTGCTACAGCCTCGTTTATCGTTTCGAAAACCAATACGGGATGCTGGCTCAGCCCTTCGCGAACGACACGCGCAACAGCCCCACCCGAGGCGTGAATCCAGCTCATGCCACGAGAGTAAGAGGCGACCATAGCCCCTTCGGTCGTAGCTAAAGGGACGATAACTTCTCGGACGCCCGCGCTAGTGTCCACAAGAAGTGGCCCTGCGATTCCTATCGGAACCTGTGCGAATCCAATGAAGTTTTCGACATTGCCACGCGCCTCTTCTGGCGCTACCGAGCGACCAAAGACATGGGGAAGTTCACGACCGGTTACCCTCCGTGCTAGGGCGCGACGCGCCTCGACGATCTCCTTGGAGAAGTCGTCTTCTCTGGAGCGGGGAATCGCGGGCAGGGGCGTGCGTGGGGATGAATTCATGGGACCAATATAGCGGAGTCTCGGGGCGCAGCGCACACGCGTATCACTTGGCACGCACATCTTGCCAAAGACCCCCGAACTCGGCTCGCAGCCCGAACCTGCGTCCCCTTTGGGCTGCTGGATTCGCCCCACTATCGTCCCCGGAGACACTGCCAGCGGGGTTCTTCCCTAAACGTGGGGCCTTTTTTTGGGGGGGGAGGCCCAATGGAGTTATGCCCTCCCCTTTTCGTGCTGGAAACGATTCGAGCCAGCCTCTGCACGCGGCAAAGGCTGGCTCGTGAATCTTTGGGCCCGACTGACGCGCAGTCGAGCTTATGTCTCGTTACTTAGAAGGACAGGGTCAAGCCAAGCTGAAGCAGCTGCGCTTCCAAAAGCGTGTCATCACTGGAGATGTCGCTGTAGTTGATCTGCCACATCATTTTGTTCGGGAGAACGCTGTAGTAGTTGAAAGCAAGACTAAGTCGAGTGCTACTGTCGACATCGTCGAAGTCCTCGTGACGCGCAGCGACTTCCATGTTGTCGTCAAGCATGTAGCTCAACGTGATGCCCATGGGGCTCGTGTCGGCGAGAGCGGTTCCAAGGTTCGTGTCGAGACCAGCAAAAGTGTCGTCGTACTGAACCATGTCCAAGTGAAAGAAGATGGCATCGAGGTTGCCGGCAAGCTCGATTCCAAGCTTGTCGCCTTCGAAAGTCGCGCCGTTCTCTTCAGCGTAGGAGATGCCGATGGAAGCGTTGGTACCATCGCTAGAACCACGACCGCCTTCGAGAGAGTTAAACCCGCCAGCGCCCATCACCGTGAATGCGGCGCGCGCTGTGTAGTAGTTCTCGTCCGTGGCGAGGTCAGCGCCGTTCGTTGCGGCGACTTGCCACGTGCCCATTTCGGCGATATTGCCGTTAAGCATCACGCCGTTATCGCGCGCCTCGTTGGCTGCGTTGGCTGTCGTAGAGATGAAGAGCAGCTTGTTGCTCGAAGTTGTAAAGCTGTGCAAAAACGGGCGTTTGAATTGACCCCAAGTGACAGCCATGTTGTCCATTGCGTCCCAGCGCGCATAGGCGTCCTTGAGCACTAGGGAGCCACTCTTCATGTCCCAGGACACCTTGACGGCGACGTCTTCGACGCTGCCTACGATGTTGACACGAACTGCATTGAAACCCCATCCACCAGTATTGGCATCGGAGTCGCTCATGTAGTAGTTCTTGATGTAACCACTGACCGCTAGACCTTCACCCGCGACTGCTGCCATAGGTGAGAGGGACGCGATGTCCTGGTCGAGCTCAAGCCACGAGGCTTCATTAGCACCGGCAAGCGGGGCGAGGAAAGAGAAGGCCACGAGGCCAATGAGTTTCTTTTGTATTTGGGGGTGAGGTACAGGATGAAGTGAAGCAGCAATAGGAATGCTGGTCAGGGCGGTAACCCTCAACCATTTGAGGTGAGCGCCAACTACCGCGACTGCGATAGCACCCCAAAGGGTCCGACATATGCTCATCGCCGGGACCTTTAGGGGATCGGACAAAATTCTTGTGAGAACTTTTGAGAACCCAGCGCGCTCCCAACGGCGTATCTAGGCGCATCCCGCCTAGATACGCCGAATGCGGACCTCCCAACCACGAAGAATCCCCGTGGCAAGTGGGCTCCGGAGCTAGAGCACACCCTATTGAGAGTAACGCGACCCGCTGTACGGATTCTACCTAGCAACGGAGAGAAACGGCCATTTCAACCAGCTAAAAGACAGCGAGTCGAACTTACCTCGGCCTTGCCAGAACCCGATGAAGGCCCCTTTTGCCGAATCTCCGTTTTCCCACCGCCACCTCGCCAAGTCGAGAGCGTTCACGAGCTCTTCCAGGCCGAGAATCTACCCCAAAAATCGAGAAGTCTCCCCTCGCATCGCCCCTGGCCGATGGGACAATGCAAAACCCGTCGGAGGTAGGCCCCGCTTGCCCTTGAGAGCGGCGGCAGAAGTGCCGATTAGAATCCCCAGTATACTCCTCCCCAAAACGCCCCTCACCCGATCCAGCTATCGCCCCTACCTCTAATCCCTTCATGGCACGCGCCGTCCAGCTGGCACGCGAATCCGTCTCCGCGGGAGGCGGCCCCTTTGGTGCCGTCGTCGTCAGAGGCGGTAAAATCATTGCCGAAGCATCCAACCGGGTCGTTCTGGATTCTGATCCAACCGCCCATGCAGAGGTTTGTGCAATCCGGGCGGCCGCGAGCGCCCTCGGAAACCATGTACTCGAGGGTTGCGAGGTGTATTCGAGCTGTGAGCCCTGTCCGATGTGCCTAGGCGCCCTCTTCTGGTCGCGTGTGGACCGCATCTACTTTGGCGCCTCGCGCAAAGATGCGGCCGAGGCTGGATTCGATGACGACGCCCTGTACCTCGAGCTCTCTCTCGCCCTAGACGAGCGAACCCTCCCCATCGCCCAAATGGAGCGCACTCTCGCGCTTTCCGCATTTGACGATTGGCGTGCTCAAGAGAATCGCACACCCTATTAGCATGACGCCTGACGCACTTCCTGAGGGCTCGAATAGGGAAACGAACAAGTCGATTTGCCCACCTCAAGCCGACGATCTCCTCGGCTTGGATGTCCTTTTGGGCACCGAGAGTGCCGGCTTCTGGAAAGAGGTCTACAGCCGGCGCTCCGTTCGCAAATTTCGCGGTGAACCGGTCCCTAGAGACGTCGCCGACCGCATCATGCATGCGGGGACTTGGGCACCCTCATCGTGCAACTATCAGATGTGGGATCTCATCGCCGTCGACGACCCCGAGGTCAATCGAACCCTCGCCAAGCTCTCGACTCAAATGGGCAACGCCCCCCTCAACATTGTCGTCTCTTACGGGCGCGCGTTTTCAGAGGAGGGATATGCGAACATCCAATCCGCTAGCGCCTTGATCCAAAACATGAGCCTCGCAGCGAGCGCTCTTGGCCTTGGCAGCTTTTGGATCACGCAGATGGGTGGCGCAGAAAAAGTGCGCGAACTGGTGGGGCTCCCCATCGATCGTTTTGTCGTAGCTGTGCTCGCCGTTGGCTATCCGGAAAAGGCCGAACAACGCGCGCCCAAGCGGCGACCTCTGACCGATATTAGACACTGGAATCACTACGGCGGCCGCCCCATCCCCTCCACCGCGCAGCCCGACAAGTGGGCACCGGACCTACTGGCGATCTATCAGCGCGCCCGTGTTTTGAACGGCCTGCGGCACAACAAGCCTCGTCCATGGGAAGTGCGTGCTATTGATGAGGTGATCGAGCATTTTGTTCCCCCCGCCGACAACACGGCCACGCCGGCTCCGCGCTGGCTCGACGTTCTCCCGTGCACAGGTATCGTCACTGAGCGCCTGTCCAAGCGCGCCCGTGGATACCACTTCGATGTTGTCGAGCGTAGCCGCGGCGTGGCCGAGTTTGCGGGCGGGCGCACACGACCAAAGGCGGGGCTACTCTGCTGGCCAGACGCGCGGTCCCTTCCAGAGCAGGCGAGCCTCCGCTCCGTGCAGGGCGCGGTCGTCCACATCGACGCCGAATCCCAAGGCCCGCAACTTCAAGCGCCCACCGCGGGGACCTATGACATCGTCTCGTGCATCTTCCGGTTCGAGGGAGTGGCGCCGTGCGACCGCGCCGACCTCGCCCGTGAAATGGCGAGCTGGCTAGCTCCCGGAGGTAGCCTAATTCTTGGTGTGGTGAACAGGCACTCCTTCCACGATTGGACTGAGCGCCTACGCGCCCGCCGCGGCGGCCCGCGCGGCGTCGAATACGTACTCTCGCCGGATCCAAACATCGGTCCGTTTGCGGCCGTCGACTGCGAAGACGTCAAGCAGCTCTTCCTAGAGCAAGGGCTCATCCTAGCGGAAAGCCTTGGGTTACAGGCCGTTCCCCAGCCCGAGGAGATCGAGTTCCGCACCCGGAATTTCTCCTCTCGAACCCGCAGCATCGCACGCTTTGTTGGGCGCGGACTCGCCCTCGTGGACAAGCTCCCCGGAATGCAAGCTAAGCGCGGCCGCTTCCGCTTCTACCGCTTCGAGAAAATCGCTGCCAAGTGAGGCCCGTTCACGGCATGAGGCCCCTCTCTACCTGCGGAGGAAAACCAGTCTGCGCTCGGCCCAGCGACGCCCGCCCGAGGTCGGGACCCACGCTTCGTCTTCGAGCAACTCGAAGGACTCACCCAGCGCTGTGGCGAGCTCGTCAGGAGTTGCGCGAAACGGAGGGCCACCCTCATCCGATGGCTTGTTCGTAGGGAATAGCAGAGACAAGAGCAGCCCACCGGGCTTGACGCAGCGTGCGAGATTCGCACCAAAAATCTCGCGCTGCTCATGGCTGATCGCGCAAAAAATCGTGTGCTCATACACAAGATCGTAAGCACCTTGACCAAGGCTCCCCTCCGGATCGAAATCGAGCGCGTTCGTCACCAGAAAGCGGCTGCCAATCTGAGTGTACGAGTCCCCCAAGGTCTCTCCGGCGAGGTCGACAATATCGAGCGCATCCACCCGCCAGCCAGCCTGGGAGAGAGCGAGCGCATCATGCCCGCGGCCACAACCTGGGACCAACGCCGCCCGTCCATTCGCTGGATTCTCTCGCATCCAATCGACAAGCCCGGGATGAGCGCCACCAAGGTCCCAGGGCGTGTGGTCTTCTTCATAACGCCCACGCCAATTGAAGCAGGGTTCGAGATTTGGATTTGTCATTTCGACGCCCGGCGCAGGGCCAAAGAGAGAGAGTAGCCCGGCTCCGCAGATGCACAAAAGACGGAGTGCAGAAGTGTGTGCCCAAGCCCGTGATTAGGCATCACAAGCACGTCGCCTGGACGCACCATAAATGCGTGACCGGCGTCAGCAAGAAGGTTCGTAAACTCGGGTCCGCGGTTTACGAGTCGCGCCAGCTGTCCGCAACCGGGCTTATCCAGCTCTTCATAGACAAAGCGACCACCCTTGAGGATTTTCCGCATCAACGTCGCTCCTTGATGACCGCGAAAGAGCGCCGACTTTAGCCAAGGCATCTCGCCTTCCGAGATGAACTCCACGAACTCCGTCACGCGAGCGGCTAGCTCCTGTGTGGAGAGTGCGATCCACGCCGTTACGCCCGAGAGTTGCGCGTAGACCACCCCCCGCTGCCGGTGATTGTAGTCCTCGTCAAATGCGTCGTGGTGCATGAGTACACCCCCGTTCGGAGCATTCCAATAGGCGATGTCTTGGGTGAAGTAGTGCGCACCCTGGGGAGGTTGGGGCCCATCATCACTTTCCTCGACTTCTTCGATCAGATCGAGTTCAACAAGAAGTTTCTCGAGCTCCTTGTTTTCGCGAATTAGCGCTGTCTCAGGCAGGAGTTCACGACCCAGCTTCTCGACGACTCGATGGCTGACTTCATCGTGACTCGCATCGTCGTCGACCTCGACGCCAAAAGAGATTCGAACACGTGCAGACATGTCCTCTTCGTGATCTGACAGTCGCTGGGTTTTGACCCAAAAGTTAGGAGTTTTCCGGTCCGCCTCCCCACCATCAAAGCCCAGAAAACGGCGCTCGATGTCACGCAGATTCTCCGCGTCGGCTGCTTCACCCAAGGCGTCCGACTCCTCCGCTCCCCGAACGGTAAACCTCGGGTCGAGTCGCCCCAGGCTTGCCTCGAGAAACGCATCCAAAGCGCCATCGGTCCTTATCGCTTCGTGCAACTTTGAGCGCTCGGCAATCAAGGGCGCAAACCCCGGCAAGGTAGAGTCCAGCAAACCGCGCAATAAAATCGGCCGCGCGTCGGCCCACCGTTGGCGCCATACGTGGATGTCAGCGGCCTCGACATCACAGAGTCCCGCAGTCGAGATCTCCGCCCAAGAACCATGGGAGATACCACGCCGAGTGAGCTCGACGCGATCCCGCTCGCGCTCCGCAACTTCCGACAAGAACTGGGGATCATCCTCGGAGTCCCACGAAATTACGCCGATCTCACCGGGTAAGTCTTGCCTATCGGGCGCTCCAACAATCTCTTGTAATAATCCACTCATAGTTAGGGGCATTCTACTCCGCTCGTGCATGAATAGGAACGCTCGCCTCCTCACCCCTCCCCACCTGAGTTCGCAAGTCCCCCCTCCATCCCGATTCCCACTTGGCATTCCCCCTCCACTACTTCGTCTTCGCACCTCTCTTGCTTTGGGCCTTACTCGCCTTCACTGTTCCTGCGAAGACGCCCTTTGCCATCTTCGCCGAAGCTCTTCAAGCGCTCCGCACGACACGCGGAGGCCGCTTAGTAGCCGGAGCCTATGGGGGTGTCCTTAGTGTGAGCTTGATTGAGGGGCACTTCGACGACGCTCTCACCCAAGCGCTAGGCTACGACCTGACTCCGACTGTTTTCGCCTTGGAAGGTAACTTCGTTCAGGCTATCCAAGACGGCTTCCTCGCGCTGCCTGGGGCTGACTTTCTCGTCGGCATTCTCGCCCTCGTCTATACCGCTGGGTACATCGCCTGGCTCGTGTTGCCCGTCTTCGCACTCTTCGGATTGGGCCGAGTTCAAGCCGCCGGTACGTACGTGGCTGCTTTTGCGCTCAACTACGCGCTCGCCTTGCCGTTTTACCTGTTCGCTCCGGTTCGAGAGGTCTCTTGGAGCGGGCTAACGAACACTCGTCAGCTGCTCGAAGAGCACTGGCCTGGGATCACCGAACCCCTCCGCGCAGAAAGTGCACTCGACAACTGCCTTCCCAGCCTACACGTCTCGATTGCCGTCACAGCGCTTTGGTTTGCGGTTCGGTATGGCAACCGCAGACTGGCCCTCGTCGGCTGGCCATTGACCCTCGGCGTGACTCTGTCCGTGCTTGTGCTAGCGATCCATTGGGGTATCGACACCGCTGCCGGGATACCCTTTGGAATCCTCTGCGCACTTCTTGCCGAGCGACTGCTACCGGTCCCCCCTCGGGAGGCTCTCTAGCGGCACCACTGCGCGGCTTGCAGGAGCGCAGTGATTAAGTTTTCAGGCGAGGCTGTCCCGCGGCCGGCGATATCGAATGCGGTCCCGTGCGCAGGGCTTACGCGGAGATAGGGCATGCCAAGTAGAACGGTCAGCCCCGTAGTTGGCGCAGCGAGTTTGACGGGAATAAATCCCTGGTCATGGTAGAGGGCGAGGACAGCATCGAACACACCAGATTGCGCACGAACAAAAACGGTGTCGGGCGGCTCGGGCCCAGTCACATCCAACCCCATTGCGCGAGCGCGCACGAGAGCAGGCTCTAAGATGAGCGTCTCCTCATCGCCAAACAAGCCCCCCTCTCCCGCGTGGGGATTGATCCCCGCAAGGGCCAGCCGAGGCGCGGGAAAACCAAACGCTTGCAGCGATTCGTTTAGAAGTAAGAGGCGCTCCAAAACAAGCTCGGGAGTCAGGCTCTCGAGGGCGGCCTTCAACGGCATATGCCGCGTTGCGATCAGCACTCGCATATCACCCGCAAGTGCCATCATCTGACAACTCTCGGCTCCCGCCCACCGACTTAGGAGCTGGGTTTGGCCTTCCACTTTTTCGCCCGCGAGGTGCAAGGCCTCTTTGCAAACAGGCGCCGTCACAAGGGCGTCGACCGCGCCGCTGAGACCGAGGTCGGCTCCTAATCGCAGCGCATCTAGAGCCGCCCGCCCGCACGTTTCTTGCGCAAAACCAAGTTCGAATGCACCGAGCTTCCCCTCAGAGGAGTCCATCCAAAGGGCGCGTGATGAGTCGCTGGGAACGAGAGCGAGCTCCTCACCGCTTCCGACAACTTGGCACCCCTCCATGCGCAGCTCCCTCGGGCCCAAGACGACAAGCTCAACGGCAGCCTGCACACGTGAATCCACAAGGGCGGCGCGAACGATTTCAGGGCCGATCCCCGCGGGATCACCCAAGGTCAGCGCGATTCTGGGAAGACTGCGAATCGCAGTGCTCCCCCTACTTCCGAAGGGCGTACTCATAGGCGCGGCATTCTACGCAGGTGGCGCCCCCTTTCCCCACATCCCCTCTACAATTCCGCGTCTATTACAAGCTTAGACCTCGTCGCGCTGCTCTGCCGCGAGCTCGGGGGAGCCGCCGGCTCGCAGCCAGTTCAAAGTACTGGCAATCACGTCGAGAACATCCAAGTTCGGGCTCTCCCCGAAATCCACGCGAGCGAGCAGCTGGAGTAGGTCTGCATTTTCTCCAACGGGGACCTTGCGCCGCTTGGCCGAAGCAACCACGCGCTCGGCGAGCTCACCCTGGCCTTCGATAATCCGGCGACCGGTTTTCGAGGTGCCTGGATAGCGCAGATAGAGTTTGAGTGGTGTGACGTCGTGCATCGGATCGTTTTGGTAAGAGTGATGAGGGACAGGAGATTAGCCACGGAGATCGAGCACCTTGCGCTTCCGCAAGAAGCCGATGTCGAGGTGCCTTCTAGAGACATCGATGTCTTCCGCTGAGGCTGCAAACACAGAGACTCGGGCGGGTAGAGAGTCTCTACCGATATCGAGGTCAATGGTGTCCGCAATATCGTCTTGCAGAGCTCGGGCACGCGCCTGCAGTTCGGGAACAAGGGCCTGATCGCTCACAAGCACGCGCATCGAGACTCCCCCGCTACCGTAGGTGAAATCCACACGGACCGGGCCCAGGCTCTCGAAAGCAACCCCGATCGTCACACGCCAGATCGGTGTCCCCATTGGATCACCATCCTCGAGCTCGCGATGCTGCACAAACAAGCTTGCGCAAACCCAACGATCTCCATCGCGCACAGGGAAGGTCCAGTGGTTGGGGTCGCCTTCGACCTGTCTCGCAATTTGCAAGACCTGTTCAGCTTCTAGTCCAGCCAGAGCGCGCTCGACTTCAACTCGCAGTTCAGGACTCGGATCTTTCGAAAGGGTGCTAAGCAGCTCCCCTTTGAGGTCGCGATCGATCTCCAATAAGCATGCAATGTCATCGGAGAGTGCACCTGCCCGCAATAGGTTCGCTTCGTATCCCAAACCGATCCGGTTCAGTACGTCGGCGAGCTCCAAGCCGTCGGCCCCGGGCTGGAGAAGGTGGTCCTCAAGCCTCGAGAGCAGCATCTCGCACTTCCCATCGGTATCCTTTTTGAACGCCAGCGTGGAGACTAGATTCGCCGCCAAGTCGATCACTAAATCGCCTAGTGGCATGTCTTGGCACAAGACCATGCGAAGGGCGTCGTGCAGACGAAATTCGGCAAGTCCAGGTTCGCTTAAGACAACCAAGTTCAGCTCGTCAGATTTACGACCTTTTTCCACTCGGAAATAGAAGGACTGCCCCATGAGGAGCCGAACATCTGACTGCAGCGAAAAGCGATGGCGGCCCACCTGGATCAGGAAACAGCCGTCCCCAAAAACCTCGACAACTTGTCCGAGTAAGACACGCCCAACACGCAAGGCGGCGGCGAGCTGTTTGCGTTGGCTTGAGGCCGTCCCGGAAACGCTGTGATTCGGGACTTCGTAGGGGTTTTTATCCACGGTGATTGGGGTCCATGGCCATTTGCCAGGGTTTAGGGGCCTACTTGGGCTGCCAAGCGAGGGGGAGCAGTTGATCGAGGTACCCCTCTGGTATCGGAGGTGTGTCCAATGGGATTAGCCCCTTATGCCAAGAGGTCGCTAAAATCGCAGGCGACATGAAACGACCAAACGACTCTCGATCACGTTGGACCTCCTTCGGGGCCCTCCTCGCCCTGGTGGCTGGCGCTAGCTGTGGGCCCCAAAACGAACCCGTTCCCCCCTCGAAAAGCACCGTCCTCCGGCCGAATTTGCTGTTTATTAGCATCGACACCCTGCGGGCGGATGCTCTCTCATGTTATGGCAATGAGCTACCAACAAGTCCCAATGTGGACTCGCTCGCCCAAAATGGTGTCCTGTTCGAGCAGGCAACTTCTACGACTTCTTGGACCTTGCCGGCGCACATTTCGATGCTCACGGGTCTAAACATCAGCGCCCACGGAATCTGCGACGAACGACTCTGGGGAGCTGTTGGGCTGCCAGGCGGACCTCCTCAGCTTCCTTTAAGGGGGGAGTACATCTCTGAACCATTGCTGCGTGCCGGTTACCGAACGGCAGGTTATTTCACATGGGAGTACCTAGACGCAGACTTTGGATTTGGACAAGGATTCGAGGAGTGGACGCGCGTCGGCAATACGGTTTGGTCCGACGCAGCACTCAAGGCCAAGTACAAAGAACTTGTGAAGGCCAACAAAGTGGCGGAACTCAAGGAGTGGGCCAGCCTGAGTCCTGAACAGTTCGACTACCAAGCACCTACGACGGATGCGGTTGTCGACCGAGGATTGGCATGGCTGGACACCGTCGAGGGTGAACCCTTCTTCTTGTTTCTGCACTTGTTTGACGTGCATGACGAATACTTGGCCCCCGAGCCTTTCGCAACGCAGTTCGACCCTCTGTACACGGGCCCCGTCGACGGCACCGAAGTCAGCAGTGACAAGTCCCAGGTAAACCATGAGATGCCTGCACGCGACCTCGAAAATCTTCGTGCGCGCTACCTCGGGGAGGTCGCCTGGGTCGACTCACAAATCGGGCGCCTGCTGAGTGAGCTCGAGAGACGCGGCCTTCGCGAGAACACACTCATCGTCCTGACATCCGATCACGGCGAAGAGTTTTTTGAGCATGGCCACAAGACCCATCGATCTCAGCTTTACCCGGAAACGGTTCACGTGCCCCTCATTTTCTCATGGCCGGGTCATCTCGATGTAGGCCGGCGCGTGAAGAGCCCTGCGGGCATTGTCGATATAGCTCCGACGATCAGCTCCCTGCTCAACGTAGCGCCGCCAAGCTCCGTGAGCGGTCGAGATCTGAGCGCCGTCTTGCATGGTGCAGAAGAGCAGGCTCTCGCGCCTTACCTAACCGAACTCCAGCTGTTCCAGAGTGGCAACCCAGTACCTGTGAGGCATACGGGAATCCGACTTGGAGACGAGCTTTGGCTGCGGGTGGTGCAGCGCGATGGTTCCCGGTCAGGAGAATACTTCGACCTTACCAAGAATCCTGTAGCGAGTGGATTCGGTGCCCCCCTCGACGGCGATGCATTCGCCCACTTTGACGATCTCCTAGGGGGCCTCCGTGCCAAAACACAAGCAGAGCGCGATCTCGCGCCAAGTCGGGCGAACCTTTACACACGACTCGGAAATGAAGTCTCTGAAGAGCTCTCCGGTATGGGATATTTAGAGAGTCGAGATGGCACCCCCGTTTCCACAACGATCAAACTCTGCATGGACGGCTGCTTCGCCTCCCCGCCCGCAAAATAGAAGTGGCGTTCCCCAAGTCGCTCCGCCCAACCCCTGACCCATTCATGATCAGCTCTCTTTCCCCCGCTCGCCTCCTCCGCACTCTTTCGCTCGCCACCCTAGTTCTGCTCGGTAATTTCCAAGCGGCTAAGGCTCAAGATCAGATCGACTTTAAGCGCCATGCCGACGGTTTCGCCCTCGACCACAAGCTGACCGGCCTGACGGACATGGAGGTCGAGTTCAAAGACGTCATCGACGAGGCCTACGCACACGTCAGCTTGGGCCTGTTTGAGGTTTACCATCCGATCCCCGATTTGGAAAACACCGGAGTCGCTCGCACATTTCAAGAGCTCTGCCTGCTTCTTTTAGCTGTACAGCAAAATTGGTTAGACAATCTAGCGCCGAGTTTGGGCCGTCAAAAAGAGGTCGAGAAGGACATCAAGACTCTTGAGAAGTGGGTGAACTCTTGGAGTACTGGCAAGCTGGCCGACCTCGACCAAGGGGGGGGGCACGACTTGCTCACAGCACTCAAGGCAAAGGACAGCTACATCGAAGCCTCTCAAAATCTCCGCAAGAGCTTCTTGCTAGGAGAGTGCCTCGGACTCAAGAGAGACCTCGAGGAGGTCATGCCTGCGTCGTTGATTCTGTGTCCTACACGCATGGAGTTTGTTCGTCTCGTTTGTTATGCGGGACTTCTGTTCGAAGAGGAGCGCTCGAATTACTGGGCCGACAATCTGCACGAGTGGATCGAAGGTCGCATCATGGACATGCGAGTCCTTGCGCTCGAATACGTTGATTCGGGCCGGGATGCAGGTGACATCTACGGCGGTGTGCCCATGGACGCCAAACGCCCCGACGAGCTAGCGCAGCATGTGATACAGCGTGCCTTCCTCAGCCTCATGCGAAACTATTTTGGCGATCGCTTTGATCCCGCCCTCGCCGTCGGATTCGCGATCAACTTCAACATTGACCTCTTTGGAATTGATCACAGTCGGCTTGAGGGAGATCCACGCGGACGATCTACGCCGCCCCGTGAGGTCTTCGTGCCCGGCGGCAACCCCGATGGAGGTTACCTCCCCCCGCTTAGCGCAGAGAGTCCTTGGAGGGAGTTTGAGGGCGAGTTCCGCTACGTGCACAAACTGGCTGCGGCGCAAGAGGCCGGCAACCAAGCGAATCAGAACCAACAGGCCCGGCTTCAGAGTTTCCTTCTGGTGAACGACAGCGGAGCATCCCAGTTCGTTGTGAGCAGTCCTTTCCTTGGCACGCCGGCCATCACGGCACCGATGCCGGCCTCTGAATTCGTTGGCGACTACCAAGAGTTCTTCCGCGCGTACCGCACTGTGTTTATGCACTGGCTACGGACCGAAGCTGGCAGCTCCAAGAAGGACTCGGCGAAACGATTCGCAGCCCTGCTAGCCGCAATCGGCGAGGGCGGGACCTCCGAGGATGCGCCCACATTCGAAGAGGTTATCCCCAAGATCTATGAGCTACCGTTGAGCAACAAGGAGCAGGACAAGAAGTGTTTAGAAGGCCGCTTCTTGCGTTGGCTCCAAGACCAGTGAGAATTTATCTCCACCTGAAGTAGCTTTTTCGGGGTTATCACAAAGAACCGATCGGCGCGTTCGAATCAGTGTTCTATGAAAATGACCTCCACACTTATCTTCGCTTTGCTGGCGTCTGCTTCCTCGTCCTGCACAGTCATCGAAATCGACTCGGACAGCGACCTTCCTGGACTACAGGTCCACGGCCTAGTCGACGGGCACATCGCGTTTGGTATGTCCGATGAGACGGGTATCCTTGAGGCGAGCGTTTTGGATGGCCCCAGTGATGGCGGTATCTTGCACCTCCGCATTAGTAATCTTCTCGGCCTTGAGATTGGTGTGCTAGGTGCCGCTTTCAACTTGGGACCTCTGCATGTTGGCCTAGGCACACTCTTCTATGATCCCAATACACCTTTCATCGACTCCGATGAAGAGGTTTGCGACCTTGAGGACTGCGAGGAGTGCTACGGCGAGGAGTAGCGCTCCACGGATCTAAGATCGGATTCTCGCGACTGCGGCGCGCCACTTGGCGAGCTGGGTAGCCTGCGAAACGCTCTGGTTGGGAACAAAGGTGCGCTCCACTTGAGGAGCCGCCCCTTGAGAGACCAAGCCGAGCTCGACGGCAGCGAGCAGTGCGGCGCCGCGGGCAGTCGCTTCGATGGACTCGGGTCTCTCCACAAGCAGACACGCCAAGTCCGCCTGCATTTGCATGAGCAGGTTGTTTGAAGTTGCTCCGCCATCCACGCGCATGGACTTGATTTCGTGACCTGTCTCTTGCCTCAGCAGCTCGATGAGCTCCGCAGTCTGAAGCGCAATCGCTTCCAGGCCAGCACGGACGATGTGGGCTCGATTCGATCCTCGACTCAGGCCCAAGATCGCAGCACGCGCCTCGGCATCCCAATAGGGGGCTCCGAGGCCGGTGAATGCGGGCACTAGGGTGACTCCCCCCGTGTCCGGAACACCGGCGGCAACCTCTTCGCTTTCCTCGGAGCTGTTCAAAATACCCAGCTCATCCCGCAACCATTGGATAATGGCCCCGCCCATGAAGATGCTCCCCTCGAGGGCGTAGACGCTCTGGCCTTGAGGGCCGACCGCAAGCGTCGCCAGCAATCCTGAGCCGCTGAGTTGCGGACTCGACTCACCGTGGTTGAACAGCAAGAAGATGCCTGTTCCGAAAGTACATTTCAAGCTCCCGGGCTCCGTCGCTCCTTGACCAAAAAGTGCGGCTTGCTGATCCCCCATGACTGCCAGGATTGGAATCTTGCGCCCCACGACCTCCGTTGAGGTTTGCCCGAAAGCTCCCCTTGAGTTGCGCACCTCCGGAAGCCACTGCGGGTCAACTCCAAACAAATCACAGAGCTCCCCATCCCACTCCCTGCGATGGATGTCAAACAGCATCGTCCGCGAGGCATTTGTTGGATCCGTGGCGAACATCCGGCCTTCAGTCAGGTGTGCTAAGACAAGAGTGTCCACAGTCCCAAAAACGACCTCCCCTCTATGAGCCCGTGTACTAAGGCCGGGGACGTTGAGCAGCAGCCATTCGATTTTGGAGGCGCTAAAATAGGGATCGATAACAAGTCCCGTACGCTCTCGTATCCAGGTCGCTCGCCCCGACTCGCTCGCCAACTGCCGGCAACGCTCGTCGGTCCGCCGATCCTGCCAAACGATTCCCGGAGCCAGAGCTCGCCCCTTTTCCGAGCGGTCCATTGCAAAAACCGTTTCGCGCTGGTTGGTCACTCCTAGGCCGACCACATTGCTCGCGCGCGGGTCGTTCAAAAGCTCTGCGAGCACCTCATCGACAGCCCCAAGAATGTCCGCAGCATGATGTTCCACCCAGCCCGGCTTGGGGAAGTGCTGTGGAAACTCACGATAGGAGCGCAATAGCGGTTTCAACCCAGAGGAGCGGTCCACGGAATAGAGCAGAGCGGTAACTCCCGTCGTCCCCGTATCCAAGCCAATAATCGTTGTCGCCATGGGGAAAACATAGAACAAAAAAAGGGTTTCACCTAGGAGTGATCCTAGGTGAAACCCTTCGAGTTCGATCAGCCCTCAGGTGAGGACCGTCGTAGCTAAAATCGGATCAGTTCGTGATCTGCTCGATTTGAGCGAGATTGCCGAAGGCCTCAAGCCCGATGTAAGAATCCGCGATTCCGCGGTTGGCCAAGATCAAGTCAATCGACCCCGCATCCGCTGTCCCTGAAAGAAGGAGCTCTGCGTAGGGCATGACCATCTCGTATTTCCCAATCGTGAAAGGAGAGCCTTGGAAGCCCGCCCATTGGGTCACACCGACACCGCCGAGATAGTTGTACCCCACGCGCAGTAGCGTACCGATCCCCCGCTCTTCAATCTCCTTCCGATCCACAACTACGGTTACATCGCCGTGGAAGGTGAAGCTAAAGATCGAGGCATTCGAGGTCTCTTCAACAGTGACATAACCGTTGCCATAAGCATCGGTGATTGCCGCGTCCAGAGCCTGAATCGATCCAACAAGCATTAGGCTCGGTGCCATCGCCTGATCTCCCGAATTCCCGCCGAGTCCTTCGGGGCCAGAGGTGACTCCGCCATCCGGGCCGAGGTAGATCGCTGGCAAGGTGCCGATGAGGTCGTCACCTGGTGTAAATCCTCCACCACCAGCAGTTGCCTGGAAGCCACCGATAAAAAGGCTAAGACCTAGAATGGTCGCAATCGTTGTTTTAGAATTCATGTTTAGCATTCCCCTTCCAAAGCTTGGTCACTTTGGGAGAGCTTTGCCTCTGAAGGCAAGGCGAATAACTCGGGACAGGTTTGGATCAGGTTTTCGGCAAATCCATCTAGGCTTGCCATGATGGATTGCAGCTTGGGAGAGGACTCAGCAAGTGCGTCCGCTATGCGCGCCGCTTCGTTGGGGTGGCGGTCGAGAAGGTCTCGGAGCACATCCACGGAGCGATTGGCCGAACCGAGACGCAGGTGACAGATAGCCGCGTTATAGCGCGCAAGGAAGAAGCGCGGATTTACATCCGCAAGGCCGCTAATGGTCACCCAGCGGAAGCAGACAAGGGCTCGCTTATGGTCGCCCTCTGCCCCATAGAGCTTGCCGAGCTGCATCGCCGCATGGCCACGGTTGGCCTCGTCCATCGCCGTATCAAAGACATAGCGAAGATCCTCGGCGGCCCGCATACGACGCCCTTCGTGCGAATGAACAAACGCCCGATATAGGCGTGCCTCCTCGTGGTCGGCATCGATCGTGAGCGCTTCTTCAAGGAGGCGTTTACCTTTCTCGAGAGAGTTCTCGATCTTGGTCAGCCTTCCATTCAGCATGTGTCGAGCTTCGCTCCAGTCGACATCGGAAATGGAGTCCCGGCCGCTTGCCAGAACACCATCCACAAATCCTCGTCCCCGGGTTTTTTCAAGCTCGACGCGAACAGCGGGCTCGAAAACGTCATTGCGATACTGAGCATCGGTTGCGGCAAGGACATAAGCCTTCCCCAGCTGATAGAACACGGTCGCAAGTCGGCTCACCAGCAGCGACGATTCCGCTTGATCCATGAGCTCTTTACCCGTCAGGGCCGAGAAGCGCAAAAGTAGAGAGTCCGGGTTGGCGATGTCCTGGTGCATGCTCACCATAGAGCGCGTGTCGTCCAAGAAGTCGTGGCATCCGGCGCAGACCTCAAGGTGAGCGATGGCGCGTGTAGCTGCTGCATCGTCAAGCTCGCCGTCTACAAGCGCGGACAAATCGGATTGAAAATCGAGGCACACATTTGGGGTGACCTCGGTCCAGAAAGTGCTATTCATGACAAACGACCTCCAAGTGGGTGATTCGTTGTAGAGACGCGTGTGGTCGAAAGTTCACGCGACTGAACTGGTCTTTGGGGTTTGGGGCTTCTCGCGGGACGAACATCCGGTGGAAGGCCATCAAATACGCGGCGCATCGAGCGATGGATTTTTCTACGGGCCCTGAAGATGACCATCTTTAGATTCTCCAGCTTGATGCCCAGGTCGGCTGCCGCGTCACGATAGCTGCAGTTGTCCACCTCAACGAGGTGGATGGCGCGCTGCTCGCGATCCGAAAGTTCCGAATAGAACCGCAAGTAGAGGTGCAAGTAGGTCACGTAGACGCGATTGCACTCCTCGGTGGTTTCCCTGTCCACAGCGCCCGCAAGCGGACACTTCACACCGTTTTCGGTAGGCTCGGGGAGATCGTCGATAGGCACCTCGGAACGACCCCCGCGATTTTGCGATCTCAAATGCTTCAATACCGTGTTGCGTACGATCGTCGCAGACCAAACCCGAAATGCATCCTCGCGCTCGGCGTTGAAACGATGCGGGTAACGGTGGACGTTAAAGAAGACCTCTTGAAGGACGTCTCGAGCATCTGCACGGCTCTGGTAGCGGCGCAAGCGCGCTGCCACCTGTTGAACCAGGTGCGGCCCGTTGAGCTCGTAGAGCAAGCCGAAGCAGACTCTGCTCTGGTGTAATCGGAAGAACTCCATGATCTTTGTTGAGAGCGCGTCTCGAACTTGATCTTGGGTGCGCTCTTTCCCATCGGTTCCCTCAAGGATCGCAAAGAGCGGTTGAAGGTCGGCGACGGAGACACCTTCAACTTCCGAAGAGATCTCAAGAAGCTTTGGCCGAAGCTCCGAAGTGTTGAAGGCAGGGGCGATCAGAGCCTCTTGCCCGCTGAAGTACGAAGGACTCATGCCTTGCGCTCCAATTTAGTGGTGGAAGATTCCAAATTGCATGCAGTCTCTCTGGCCTATGTCCTTGGGGGAGGGGGATGTTGGCCCCGGAGAGTCGGGGGAACATTTATTATTAGACGTGGGTAGATCCGAGGTTACTAGATCCTTTGCAATCAGCGGGATATCGTCCACTTCCGAACGCTTAAAGAAGCGTAAGCGTCTGTAAATACTTCAGTTAGAAATAGCGCCAACAGCTGGCGCGATCTGAGCTATGGAGCCGAAAAGCGTGTGGCTGGCAACTCGGGGTTGACCTTCACTGAGCTCAGGACCCAAGAACCCACGGGGTTTTCATTCTTGTCGTAGCTCTTGAAGCTGCGGGGAAACTTAATTCCACCGTGATCCTCATAGTCCCCAATCCGGGTACAACCAACTCTTCGCTTGGACTTGGGATCGTAGATGTCCATCCGTTCAATCAGCGACGTTACCGGGCTGAAGTAGTTCCGATACAGCTGCTGTACGCCACGCATGGGGATGAACTCCGCCTCGACCGCCGCGTATTTCACGTCATCCCTTTGGCGAACACCTACAAACCGAAATAGGAGCTCTTCGGAGTCCGGCATCAAGATGAGATCGAGGTGTGCGAGAAGGGCGTTTGCATCATTGGCTGCATTTGTGCGAAGCTCTCGCGCATTGGTTTCATCGAATCCGCCCTCTGCGTTCTCGACCCACACATGGACACTACCCGGTGTGACGACAGAGATCAGCGCGACCTTCTCTCCGCCCAAATCCACCTGGGATTCGACGCGGACAGCCCTCGGAACGGGCTTGCTCGGACCGGCCTCACCTTGGTCAATGGATGCAGAGTTGTGGAATCGTATCTCCACTTTTTGCGGATCCGCAACGAGCTCTTTTCCCTCTCCGTCAAAAGTTGAGGTCGTAAAATCGAAGCTCATCCGTTGGAGCTCCGCAAGCCGCTCTGGGCCTCCGTGAACTTGTTGATAGAGACGCAGAATGCGCTCCCAATCCGAGGAGACGACGATCTCAGCTGGTTTGCCCCCACCGTTGACGGGGGTTTGTGCACTTGCTAGAGGTGCTGCAACGAGAAGAGGGAGGAGAAATCCGAGACAACGCATGGTGCGAGGAGCAGGGGTTCAAAAGGAAAGGGAGGAGTCGTAAGTCTACCGCCGATGAGGCTGTCCGGGGCAATGTGGAACAACTCATTCCCCGGAGAGTGCAGACAGGTGGTGACAATAGAGGCTACGGAACCAATGATAGGTCTGTGAATGCTCAATCGATAATCCTAGAAATAGCCCTAGACATGGGGCTCGACCTGGCCGGATTCACAACATTGGCGCCTCCAAGGGATGCGAAGCTGTTTGAACAGTGGCTGGACAAGGGCCGAGCCGCGGACATGGACTGGCTCGAACGGAATCGAGAGCGCATTGTGGACCCTCGGGGCCTCTCTAAGGGCCCCGCCGTCATGCTGGTCGTCGGTTTGGGGCATGCCCGTGCCAAGGTCGATCTCCCCGGTGGAGGCCGCATTGCCCGCTATGCCGCCGGCCGTGACTATCACAATCGCCTTGGAAAAATGCTCGTAAGGCTGGGCAAGCGCCTGGCTCGAGAGGGACTCCTGACGGGAGGGCGAGCGGGCAGAGCTATGACCGACGCGGCCCCCATCCTGGAGCGCTCCCACGCATCGGAAGCAGGGCTAGGCTTCGGTTCCAAGGCGGCTACCTTGCTAAATCCCGAGCACGGACCGTGGTTCTTCCTTGGCGAGTTGATCCTCGAAATCGACTCAGACTTTGGCCCTTCGCCTCCCCCCGCGGGCTCTTGCGGCACCTGTACGGCCTGTATCGACGCCTGCCCTACGGATGCAATCGTAGCGGCCGGACAAGTCGATGCGCGCCTCTGCATCAGCTACCAGACGATTGAGAATCGCGGCCCCGTCCCCCACGAACTGCGCCCCAAGTTGTCCGGCTTTGCTTTTGGCTGCGACATTTGCTCCGAGGTTTGCCCATGGGGAATCCGGGCCGAAGTACGAAGTGATCGCAGCCAAGATTGGGGTCAACACCCGGCCGTTGAGAACTTGGGACTCTTCGATTGGCTCCGCGAACCGGCAAGTAGCTTCAAGGACACTTGGCGAGGATCACCTCTCCAACGGCCCAAGCGCGAAGGATTGGCTCGCAACGCAGCGCTGATCTTGGGTTCAAATCCGGTTGACGGCAGTCTAGAGGTACTTTGCGAGACGCTGTCATCCCACGACTCTCCTTTGGCAAGGGAGGCCGCGGCTTGGGCTCTAGCCTATGGTCACGGCAAAGATGCGGGTGTCCAGGAGGCCTTGGATCATGCTATCCAAAGGGAGAGCGACCCCTTTTGGCGAGCCCTTCTACTCCAAGATCGGGAAATCGCTGACTGAGTCTTCGCCAGCAGGCCGACCCTTTCGCCTAACGGCCTGTCCGAGTCTACAGGGTCAGAATCCTATAAATTAGCCCTGAGGGCAATTGTAGATATTGCTGTAAACGACTATACAACAATCGCTTATAGCTAATTCATGATCTCAAAGTCTGTCATTTCGCGCTCACTTCCCCCCGTTCATGGGGAACCCCTCGGCCCTTTATAACGTCTCTAGTAGTGGCTGACCCCTAAGGACGGAAGTGCATCGCTTCCCTTTAGACTCGCCCCTACAACTAAGCTAAGACCAACCAGTTTGAGATTCCTCGGAAGAGCGTCCAGCGTGGCTACCTGCAAGCGTCTTGTAGGAAGTGGCACGAGTGACACCTCCGGTTTTACCCCAATTTGGAAAGAGAGACGCCATGGCCAGTAGCAGCTTTTACGACGACCGCAAGTATTGCCTCGAATGTGACCAGTATGTCCCGTACCTCATGAGCGCAGAGCACAGCTATTGCTCGAACTGCGGTTCGAGGGTGCAGCTCTTCTCGAAAGAGGATTGGAGCCAGTTCTCAGAGAATCTCAAGCCAAGACGAATCAAAGGCGATTCCCCTGACAAGAAGCGGGATTCCGCCTGACAAGACCACTCGAAGCTCAGCCCCCCGGTTGTGGAAGACAAGGGGGTAGAGCACGAGAAGTGGAAGTGGAAGTGGAAGCCCCTGTTGCCGCGAGGTGCCAGGGGCTTCATTTTTCAGGAAGCCCGAGCCCCCTGTTCGGATCGGCAGACCTAGCACAGGGTGAGAGCTTCACTAGAGAGTTTGGCCTAGAAGCTTCCGGAATCAGAGTCCATGGAATCGGATCGGTTCCGACCGTTAGGCCAGTTGGTTTCTCGTCGGGCCAGGGTGGTAGACAACAAGAGCTACGAGTGTGGGATTAGAACCCGTTAGGATTGGAAACGATCGCCTGTGCGGTTCCTGCAGAGGCTGTTGAGCCCCGCGCTCCTAGCGACAAGATTCCCCCCGAGGGTGCCACGCTGTTGCGCGAACTCGGAAAGATCTCAACCGCTTGGAGCTTGGCTCCATTCACAGCGAGGTTTACGGCCCCCTGGCTAGCAACGGGCTGCTAGGGGCCGGGTTGATAGCAACGTTTTGAAGAAGAGAGGATCCAAGACCCGACCCCATGGCTCGCACTAGGAGAGAGCTGCTCGAAGCGCGGACTCTAAAGCTCGGACAACTCGCCATCCGGAGGGATCTCCGGGAGCCCTGAGGCACCTGGAAACTCCCTGGCTGTGCGCTCCAGCAGCTCGCGGGCCCGAAGGAGCCCACCGGCGTCGCGAAAGGCCTCAATCGCAAAGATACGGTTGCTGATGCCTCTCGGATCAAGCAGGTCTTCAGCGCCCATCAACCTTGCTAAGACACCAGCGAGTGCGTCTAGATTCCCTAGGTCTCGGTATTGCGCCCCGAGGGCACGGAGCAGTTTGGGGTCCCCGGGATGGAACAACAGCCTATTGTTTAAGGACTGAATCTCACCCGCGGCCGCACTGAGAACTCGCCATCTGCCTTCGAGGGCTAGGGCCTCTTTGTCCTCACCCAAGTCATTCAGAATTCGGAAGGCCAAGAAAAACGGTCGGGGCTCGAAAGGCAGAAGCTCCATCGCCTCTCGCGCAGACGCGAGCGCCTCTCCAAGCGCGTCCCCATCGAACTGGATCTGTGCCAACCAAGCCCACGCATCTCCATGGTCTGGCGAGCTGCGGACGAGCTCGTTCAAAATAGCGAGGGCCTCGGTTTCGTCGCCCAAACGGTAGTGCGCTAGGGCCAACCCACGGCGAGCTTCTGTGCTGATCAACTCAGGTCTAGGCGCGCCCTCTATAACGGCGAGATAGTGCTCCCTAGCTTCGCGGAAGAATCCCAATGAATAGAGAGAGTGCCCCAAGATTTGCGTTCGCCAAATCTCACTGGGAGCGACCTCGGAGAACCTCTCCATGGCAACCTTGCAATCCCCGTAGCGCCTTAGGCGAAACGCGGCTGAACCGTATACGAGAAGGCTCGGCGGGAAGTCCGGCAAGATACGAAGAACCTCGCGGCTTTGGGCCAAGCAGCGCGGGTAATCCGCCTCGCCAAAAGCGGCCTGCGATAACATCGCGAGGCGAGCGACTTGGGGCGTGACTCCGGCCATCCTCTCGGGGTCCGGTTGGTGATCCCGGAAGAGATCCGCCCAGGTTCCAGGCGCTGCTCGCGGAACACTACCGAGGCCAAGTGCATCCAGACGATTGGCCGCTGGCAACTGAATCTCGGGAGGGCTCCCTGGCGTTTGGCGACCATAGGTGGAGCCGGCGAATATGGCGACAAGGACAAAACTGAGTGCTCGAAATGGGAAGCTCACCTGGCCCCCGTGCGCACAAGGCGATTCCATTTCCCAACGTTGGCCAATGTTCCGGCCTCTAGCTCTTGAACATCACCGCCGGGCCAAAAAATACGGCCAGAGTGGGGCTTACCCAACGCGCCAAGCCCGAAGTGAGCTTCGGCGGGAAGACCGGCCTGAAAACCTCCCGCTGCGGTAATCTCACGATGGATCGTGCGCATCGGCTCACCCTCCCCTTGGCCCGCAAAATCGAGTTCAATCCTTGCCCCAAGCCCGGCCTGATTCAATGAGCTCTTGTCAGTCAACTGAAAGCCGATCCAAGATTCCCCCGAGTTCGCTTGGAGGTTGCGAAGAACTCGCACCGGCCCCCCGTGATCCAAAGCTACAAGATCCAAATCGCCATCGCGGTCGAGATCGCCAAACACCGCCGCTCTCGAGACCGTCGCAATACCCGCGGTCAGCAACCTAGGCACGAATCGTTGGCGCTCGGAACTACTCGTGTTTTCCATCCAGTAGTCCAGCTGGGCATAGCTTGTGTCCGTACCGTCGCGGTCCGCTTCGGGATAGACATGCCCGTGAAATGCGAACAGGTCGAGGTCGGCATCGTTGTCGAGATCGGCCAGTCCAGCGCCCCACCCTAAGAGCTGCGTGCTTATCCCTGCAATGCCAGCTTGATGGGAGCGCTCGCGGTAGCTGCGACGATCTCCGGAGAGATAGAGGGAGTGATTTTCACCACTAAAGTTCGTCACGAAAAAATCGGTTCGCCCGTCGCCATCCAGGTCTCCACAGCCGACACCCATTCCCGCCTGCTCGCGGCCATTGGCGTCAACAGCCACGCCCAGGCGCAAGGCCACATCATCAAAGCGACGGCCGGACTTGTCCTCACGCTCACGATTTTCCCAGAGATGATTGGGCGTCGAGTCGTTCGTGACATACAGGTCCGTATCCCCGTCGACATCAAAGTCACCTGTGACAACACCGAGCCCGAACGCAGCCTCTCTGGGCCGAAATCCGAACGAAGCGCCGTCGCAAAGTTCGAACTTGCCGCCTCCCAAACCGCGATAGAGTTGATCGTGCTGCGCCATAAGCCCTTCGGGGCCGCAGTTCACGGGACGCCCCTTCCAAGTGCACTCCCCACTCTGCCTAGACGCCACGAGCTTGAAGTCGAAATCCAGGTAATTGATCACGGCAACATCGAGAATGCCGTCCAAATCAAAGTCGAGAAGCGCGGCACTTGTCCCCCAATTCTCGCCTTGCAGTCCGGCCCCGCTAGTCGCCTCTTGAAATCCCTCTCCGCCAAGCAGAATACGATCCGGCCCCCACTCAGTCAGGAATAAATCTAGCGCCCCGTCGCCGTTCAGATCCCCTGCGACGCCCCCCATTCCCCAGCGTCCGCCAGGTATGTTCCAGGCACTTTCGGCAGGGCGGAACGTCGCATCCCCCTTGCCAAGAAAGAGTCGTGGAGGATTTCCTCGCTCTCCTTTCTGGACGCGCTCGGGGGTCGATCCATCGATGACCACCAGGTCGAGAATCCCCTCCCCGTCAAAATCTCCAAGCACGACGCCGCCGCCATTCACTTCAAGGATCCAATCCACTTCAGGGGATCCGGATGTGGTTGATACACCTGGCAGGGCCTCCGGGCCGATCTCTTCAAACTGCTGGGCCGAAAGAGATGACACAAAAAGGCCCATGCAGGCACTCGTTATAGAGGCAATCCGCATGGGCCTTAGGTTAGCCAGTGAGGCTCAATTATTGACCGACAATCAGCTCAAGCCCGTCCGACATTCCAAATCCGCCGGGCTGGCTGCCATCGCTGATGCCTGTTTGGAAGTAGACACCAATGCCGACGATCCCGGGGTTGTTTGGGATTGCGCTGTTGAAGATGGCACTTCCTCCAGACGCGGGAAGGAAGCTCAACGGGACGACCGGGCTGAAGAAGTCAGCCAGAAGAACACCACCAAATGCAGGGGTGCTGATCTGATTGAGGCTGACAACCATAAACACGCCGGCCTGGGTGATGTTGGTTGTCGTCACAGCAAACGCATTGCCGATCTTCGTTCCGCCTGAGCCGCTGATCGACATGTAGTTGGCCGCAGATGCGCCCGTTCCATAGACCGTAAAGCTTCCGCCACCCGTACCGCCCGCAACCGCGACGACGGTGGGCTCCGAAACAGTGACGTTGCCGGCCCAGTCCGTGAAGCGCCGCTCGTAGGCGACGTCAATGGCGGTACCGCCAGAGGTATCTGCCATCTCGAAACGGAACTGGCCGCCTCCGCCCATCTCCGTCACGCCCGTAGTTGTCGAAGTGCCAGCGGTCACGATCACCTGTCCGCTCATGCCGAAGCTGGCGTGAGGGATACAGATGTAATCGTAGGTTCCAGGGCGAACGAACGTGTAGCTGTAGGTTCCACCCGGAGGGATGTTACCCGAGTTGAAATCATAATTTAGAGTCGAACTCGTAACGGTGTGGACCGTCACGCCTGAGTCGTTGTTTGTCCAAGTCACCGTTGTTCCGGCTGGCACAACCAAGACGGAAGGAGTGAACGATAGGCCCTGGGCCGAAACGGAAGCGGTCATCGGTGCAGTTCGCACGACATAGTCGAGCTCCGCCCCAACCCAGTTGCGTCCGTCATCCATGACCTGGTCGCGAATCTCTGAACGCACGACCCATGGGCCAGCGCTACCAGGGACGACGTTCTCCTCGCGAACGATCACGGGATCAAGCGTGTCGGCGGACCCCATGTTCTTGTAAAACTTGGCGTCCCACTGGGTTGATCCGGACTCGCCTTGTGAACTGATCACATCGTAAGCACCGTCGTTGTCGAGGTCGGCAACGGTGATATCCAGAGTCGAATCGCTAATCGCAGTAAAGACACCCGCAGCGTTGCTAAAGATGCCATTGCCGTCGTTGTTCAGCATTTTCTCCTTGGACGCCAGAGACCCAACAACGGCGTCAAAGTCGCCGTCGTTGTCGTAGTCAAAGAGCGCGATCTCGTTGTCGTCGTCACCGCCGGTCGTCACGCCCTTCGTAAAGCTGAGGGTGCCGCTAGGAGCGAAGTTGTTCTTAATCGGACCCTCTCCGAAACCCGAGAGGCTGACAAAAAACATGTCGATGTCACTGTCGCCATCGAGGTCGCCGACCTCAGCTTCGTAGACATTCGACGAGGTCGCCGGGACAAGGTTTGATGCGTCGGTGAAGTTTCCTGCGCCGTCGTTGAGCATCAAGTATTGGGTCGTCGCTCGGTTTAGGCCGATGAAGTCGAGGTCCCAGTCTCCATCGACGTCAGCGAACTGCACGTCCATGTGCGCCTTCATAATCGGCGCACTTAGTGCCCCCTGGTTCTGCTTGAAGAAACCTGCACCATTGTTGAAAAACAGGTGCGGTCGCGATCCCGAGCCACCAAGAAAGGAGCTGCCCGAGTCCGAAATGATGACGTCCAAGTCACCATCGTTGTCGAGGTCGCCAAAGTTCGAGCAAGCCGAACTGAATGGGATGTTGAATCCACGAGCGACGCCCTCGAAGCTAAAGAAGCCCGGGGACGCGCCTCCAACGTTCATGTAGAGGAACGGGGGGTCCGTATTGAATGCGTTAGCAAACATCGCGTCGATGTAACCATCGCCGTCCACATCGCCGGTGTCCGCAGACTTTCCATTCGAAAGGTGGACACCAAGCCGTGCGACACTCTCGTCGACAAGGGTGCCTGGTGCAATTTCGAACTTATTGATGATCAGGACGTTCTGGCGCTTGGGGCCAGCACTTGAAAAGCCATCCCCTTCGGCAAAGAAGACGTCCAAGTCGCCATCGTTGTCGACATCGGCGCACTCGACGCCTTCAGTCCAACGCTTGGGGTTGGGGAATGCGCCAGGAATGTGCTGGAGTTGCTGAGCCGCAGAGGGCGCGACTAAAAAACCAGCTGCGGCTAGGCAAACCGCTGAAAATCGGAGGGACGATGTAGACATTGAGAACACTTGGGGGGTGAAAGAAGCCGAAATGGGGCCGAATCGAGAGGCGAGGAGCCGTCTAGGACGGGGCTCAAGACGCCAAAGATCCCATGGATCGGCTTTTTCTGATAGCCAAGGAAACATAACTCGGACGTAAATCTTTTGAGGATGAAGCTACCCTATGCGCCTCTTACCCTTCCGGGGAGCAGGTCGGCGCCTAAACTGACAGAATCAAGAGGCCGCTCCCAATACCAAATCGAGATCAGATTCGAACGATGAGCATCATCGAAAACGTACGTGAACGCTACGCCAAGGGCGCAAATGCCGTTGTCCCGGAGCTTTGCTGCCCAGTGGATTACGACGCCAGCCTGCTGAAAGTCCTGCCCCAAGAGATCATTGACCGCGATTACGGGTGCGGCGATCCCAGCAAGTTCGTTCATGAGGGTGACGTCGTCGTCGATCTCGGTGCAGGCGGGGGCAAGATCTGCTTCATGGCGAGCCAAGTGGCTGGCCCAACGGGGCGTGTGATCGGAGTGGACGCTACCGCTGATATGCTCGACCTCTCGCGTCGTACCAACAAGGAGGTGGGTGACAAGATCGGCTGGCACAACGTCGAATTCCGCCATGGTTGGATTCAAGATCTGGCCCTCGATCGTGACAAGCTCGCCTCCTGGCTTGAATCGAACCCGGTAAAGGACCTCGCCGGAACAGAAGCGCTCGAGCTAGAGAAGGCACGCCTGCGCCGAGACGAGCCCATGATTCCCGATGCGTCGGTTGATTTGGTTTTGTCCAACTGTGTTCTGAACCTCGTCGGCTCCGACGAGAAGGCCGAGATGTTCAAGGAGATCGCACGGGTGCTCAAGAGAGGCGGTCGCGCGGCTATCTCCGACATCGTGTGTGACGAAGATGTCCCGCTCTCGATGCAAAATGATCCCGAGCTTTGGAGTGGGTGCATCAGTGGCGCCATGCGCGAAGATCGTTTTCTTCAGGCTTTCGCCGATGCGGGGTTGTACGGCGTGGAGATCGCCGTCTACCAGAAAGAAGCGTGGGCCGTGGTCGAGGGCATCGAGTTCCGCTCCATGACGGTCGTCGCCTACAAAGGTAAGGAGGGTCCCTGCTTAGACCATAAGGAAGCCGTCATCTATAACGGCCCCTTTAGCGAGGTGCGTGACGACGACGGCCACGTGCTAAAACGCGGAGTCCGCACTGCCGTGTGCCGCAAGACTTTCGGGATCCTCACAAGTGCACCCTACGAGGGCCAGTTCACTCCCGTACGTCCCCTGATCGAAGTCAGCGAGGCCGACGCTGTCGATTTCGATTGTGCTAGCGACGGTGCGCGAACTCCGGCGGAAACAAAGTTCGGCGTCGAGCGCGCAAACAATCTACCTGCATCCTGTTGCGAGCCCGAGGCGGGCTGCTGCTAATCGATAGCTAGAATCTGGGAGGGGCGAATCGCAGCATCGCGGCTCGCCCCTCCCTTTGGTTAGACCATGTCAGAATCGCAACCCGTCCCCCCCCATCGCCTCTACCAGCGCGAGCTTCTGCGTCGCAGTCGGTTGATGCTTCTATTCACGCCCGGGTTATGTCGAGGTGGAGAGGCCAATTCGCTGGCCATTCTAGATGCTGCCCTTCCGCTCATCGACGTCCTTCAAATACGAATCAAGTCCGGCGCTCGAGACCTGTTCGAGTGGACCCACAAAGCACTTGATGTACTCGCAGCGCACAATGGTCTCGAGCTGCCCGTGCTGATAAATGATCGCGTTGATGTGGCCCTTGCGCTCGGTGCCTCCGACCCATCTAGGCCCATCTCCGGAGTCCACCTTGGCCAAGGCGATCTTCCATCGCGAGACGCGCGACAACTCCTGGGGGACGTCGCCCTTATCGGTCGATCGACGCACGACTTTGCACAGGTCGTCCTGGCCTCGGAAGAGGCGGTGGACTACCTCGGCTTTGGTCCGATCTTCCCAACGGAGACAAAGGGATACACTTCGGGCATCGGACCGGAGCGGGCCTGGATGGCGGCAACGGCAACGGGCTTGCCCATCTTTCCGATTGGCGGCATCAACTCTCAATCGGTCTCCGAGTTACGCCCCGTCGGTCGCATGGCCGTCTCTTCAGCAATCTTGGCAGCAGAAGATCCCGAAGCTGCGGCTCGCGATTTGCGCAATCAAATCTCGGCCTAGCCGAAATCTATAAATCGCTCAATTCCCCTAATGCGACCCTCTGGCGAGTAGCATTGCATCTCCATAGCTGAAGAATCGGTAGCGCTGCCCGATCGCCTCTGCATAGAGGCCAAGCGCCTGGTCGCGCCCGATGAATGCTGAGACCAACATCAGGAGAGTCGACTTGGGCAGGTGGAAGTTCGTGAGCAACATGTCACACACGTGAAATTTTGAGCCGGGTGTCAGGAACAGGCGCGTCTCACCAACACCCGCCCGCAGCACGCCGTCTTGCGCGGCGCAAGACTCCAGAACACGTACAGCTGTGGTTCCGACACAGACGATACGCCCGCCGTTCGCGCGCGCTTTCTCGATCTCTTGAACTGCGCTCGGGAGTAGCTCATAGCGCTCCGAGTGCATCTTATGATCCGCCGTATCCGCGGCCTCCACGGTGGCGAATGTGCCCAGCCCGACATGCAGGGTCACCGTGGTATTCCCGATTCCCTTGCGCGCAAGGGAATCTAAGAGCTCCGGTGTAAAGTGCAATCCCGCGGTCGGCGCCGCCACGGCACCGGGAGTCTCGTTAAAGACCGTTTGGTAGCGCTCTCGGTCAAACGCCTCCGTGGAGTCATCGGCCGTCCCTTGCTTGCGGGAGATGTAAGGCGGCAGAGGCATGTGCCCCGCCAGCTCGAAGAACTCTTCGAGCTGCTCGGGGCTGAACTCGCCCTCAAAGTCGACGAGCCATGTGGGGCCGGGCTTATCGGGCTCTGCGTCATGGGGTAAACGCTCGATCGCCCTAAGGGTCGGCACGCGTCCATGATCGGTGCCACCCGGGAGCTCGAATGTGAGCACCTCATCGACTTTGATCTTGCGGGCGGGATTTACCAACGCGGTCCACCGCTTAGGTTGCCCCTGCTCCGGCCGTAAAAAGAGGAACTCCACGCGGGCGCCTGTGGCACGGTAGGCAAACAACCTCGCCGCTCGAACCCGCGTATTGTTCAGCACCAATAGATCGCCAGGCTCGAGGAGCTCAATCAAGTCCGAGATCACCCCATGCCTTGTTGCCAATTCGGCGCCGCGCGGTGCGCTCTCGTCGAAGTACAGCAGTCGAGCTGCGTCGCGCTTGTCCGCCGGTGCTTGGGCAATCAACTCTCTCGGGAGCTCGTAATCAAAATCGTCAACGCGCATGGGGTGCGCTTCGATTGCGCTTGTAGTCGGATAGGAGTAGGCCAAAGAAGGGCAGGGCTACGAGGGGCCAGAGCCATACGGGTTCGGTCCATGTGCCCACAAGCTGCCAGGACGTCAGCGGCCAATAGAGTAGCGGTGAAGCGATGACGAGGAACATCCAAGCGCGACCTTTTGAGAAGGCCAAAAACGGGATGATCCACGTCAAGTACCATGGGTGGAGAGTTGGAGACACAATCAAGAAGGCCGCAAGGGCCAATCCTGTTGCGCGTACGGGCTCCTCCCTCCGCACGATAAGCCTCAACATCCATAGGGCAGCTAACCCGCCCGTAAATAACTTAGAGAGCTTTCTCGGGTCGGACCAAGTCCCGTCCCGGTCTCCCCACATGCTAAATATAGGCTCGACGTGCCTGTGGATAAGATTCCATGACTCCCACCTCAATCCATAATTGGCGAGCCCGTCCAAGATGCCCGAGAGGCCCCCTTCGAGTGCGAGTACCGGCAGAAAGCCAAGGGCAATCAAGCAGGCCAGGGTTAGTGCTGAGGACAGACTGGCACCTACCGTTCGGCGGCGCAGGACGAACGGAAATGCCAGCAGCGGAAGAAACTTCACAAGGAAGGCCGCTGACAGTGAAAGCAATCCAAGAAATACCCGAGAGGACTGCTCCTTCGGAAGGGCTAGGGGACGATCCAGCAGGGCGAGAGCACTCAGAAGGAATAGGATTCCCAAGCTGTCGAGGTGTGCTGAACTTGCAAACTCAAATACAACCAGGGGACACCAGGCCCAAGAAACGAGCAGGGCGTCAGGTAAACCTCTTCGCCGTAGAAGTGCCAAGAGGGGGATTAGCGCGAGTAGATCCGCGCAGGAGAAAAGTATCCGTAATCCGAAACGCGCACGGTCGGGCTGTTCACTCCCCCCCATAGCGCCGACCACCGCAGCAACCGCCGCTTGGGTTACGGGTGGATAGGCGGCGCTCACATCCTTGTTGTTCATCCGGTCATAGGCAACGCTCCATTGTTCGCGTTCCTTGGCCAAGCTCGGATCGTCGGGTGCCTGGGCATAGGGGCTTTTCCCCTCAAGAACCAGGCCTCCCTCCCAAACATAACGCCAAACATCGTCTGACAGGTTCGGCTCCGCACAGAGGGCTAGTGCCCGCATCGATACGGCAACGACCAGGATTGGGAGCAGCATGCTCCTCCCGCGATTGAACCCTCGGGCCCAGAGCAGCGCGCAACCCCATAGGACCCCCAAGGCAAGCCACAGTCCGATTACAAGCAAAGGAGAGTGCGCTAGGTCCCCAGATAACGTGACCCCCAAAACGCCCAGGATCAGACATGCCCCGAGAATGAGAAAGCGGCGCGCCGAGCCCCCCCGAGATGGGGAAGTTACTGGGTTTTGTGTGTCCATTAAGCTGAAGGAATGCGGTCTAAACCTATCAAAATCGGTATTCCGGAAGATCGAGGGATGGGATTTGACCCGATGCTGGGAAAGCAAGGAGCCGCGCCGGAATCCCCTCTCGACAGTATGCATCCAAGACGATGAGGTTGTTAGCGCGGGTTGCCCCGGGGGGGGCCAACAAGCGCTGATCTACCCGTTTCGTACGGGAGATGGAGACTCGGTGGCGCCGTTACGAAAGTGGCGGCGCCACTTCTCATTTAAGCCTGGTAGCTCAACGGATTCGCTCTCCAAGTTGGTCTAAGCTTGAATGCGCTAGCCTGACCTTGCAACGGCCAGCCCGCCGAATTGGGCGCAGAACCCAGAGGCCCCCTGTGCGTCCACCACAAGCCTCCAAATGAGATTGAAGATATCGCATTCTCGATACAGCCCAATTAGGCGAGGTGTGGCTGGCTCTCGATTGAGGGTCGGACAACTCGCCCCCCCCCTCCCGGGACATACCCGTTGCCTCGAGCCGATTTTGGGAACATTCCCACAGATAACGAAGATCCCTATTCTCGAAGACCACCGAGTCCGAATAAGAGGTCATCACTCGACTACCCTGGGGGGGGCGGTCGAGAGATTTTCTCCCGATCTGGGAGATGGAGACTCTGGGGCACCGATGCGAAAGCGTCGGTGCCATTTTCGTTAACAGCCGTAGAAATGTATGCCCTTTCAAATCATCCGCCCGAAAACGGCCTGTGGCGGTACCAAGCCCCATGCTTTGCGACCACCAAGCGATGTCTTCCCACCTTCTCATGCGAACGGTGACGACGAATCCTACGGCGCCAGTTTCTTTACAGCCCGCTGTTGGACCGTCTCCGAGTCAATCTACCCCCAACTCTCGCAACCTCTGGGTAAGAGTGTCGGGGTCCCACCCCATGAGCTCAGCAGTGCGGGTTCGGTGAAATCCCCCACTCTTTTTCCGATTGGTATCGAGCGCGCACCACAATGCCATTGGATCGGGATGTTTGCTGGAAAAGCGCTTGGGCAGCTCTAGCGATGACTGCTTCGCCAATCGCCGCAGCTCGTCTTCGTCCAATAGGTCGGACTCTCCAAAAATAATGACCCGGTGGGCGAAGTCCGCAAGCTGACGCAACCCTCCTTCCCAGTCTCCCCTCCAGATAAGCCCTGTAGCGCGCGGAGTAACAAAGGGTGCGATACGCCGCTCTCGTCGAGCCGCTCGCGACAGAAACAGGTCAAAAAACGCCGGCAGGACCCCACGGCGTTCGGTCAGTGGCGGCAAGATGACCTGGTGGTGTTGCAGCAGGTCTCTTAGACGCGGCCAAAGGCTGCCCTCTCTTAGGGGAGTCCGAGTCGTAATCACCACATGGCGAAGGGAGGCTTCTCCTCGCTCAACAAGTTCAAATAGAGCTTCCTGCCCAACGGGATCTAGATCTTCCAAGTCTTCAAGGATCACACCTCCGGGAGCAGCTGTAGTAAGTGCGCCCAGCCACTCGGAGATGCCCGTTGTGCGCAAACTCAGAACTTTGGGCGCCGCCTCGCCCCCTTGCCTCTCAAAATGTATCAATCGCGCTGCTATGCGCTTGCCTGCACCTGGGCCACCAACTAAGACGATCACTCCTAAACTTGCTGTAGCGGCCTGGGATACGAGACTTAGAAGCGGGACCGTCTCCGGTCCACAAGATGCGAGCTCTCTCTCCTCGTCCCCCAAGAGGGCGAGAAGAGGTGCAGGCAGTGGAGCTAAGTTTTTGGCAGCAAAAAAGACAGCATGCTTATAGGTCTTTTGATGCCACAAATCGAAGCGCGCCAAGCCTATTTCAGCCCCCACGTTGCGACAAGCCCGCAAGAGAGAGCCGCTCTCTTTTGCCCCCAGATCGTCTCGTCGAGCGGACTCCACGACAAGCCAACCGCAAACCCCACCGCAAGTGCCGCCGGATCGAATCGGAAGGACTAGCCCCGCCGCCGCGTCGGGGTGCACCCCTTCCGTCCCCCCTGCACCCTTGGCGTAACTAAGGGATTCCCCAATCCGGTCTCCCTGCTTCTCGGCGCGCTCAAGAGCGCCGCAACCGCCACTCACTCGCTCCCAGTCTCCAAAAGCCTCGCCGCTGGACGCAATGAATTCCGGCCCGTTGCTCCCCTTGACGAACCCCCACCAGCGGCGCCGCCCCAAGGAAATCCCTTTCGTCAACTTCTCAAAAAGAGGAGTCAAGCGCTCGACTTCAAGTACCTCTTCTACCGGGTTGGGCAACCCCAAAAAAACTCGTCTTGCGGCCTCTCCTAACGCCGCAAGACGCTTGGCATCTGGAACTAAGAGGTGATCAAACTCGAGTCGGATCCAACCCAGTAGGTCGCCGCCCCGTGGGGCGTCCCGTCCAATCGGCACTAGGGCCACGGCCTTCGTCAGTGGTGAGTGGCAAGATCGGAGCAGTCGCGCACCGCCTTCGTCGTCTGTGAATCCGACCCAGAGATTCGCAGTCGCAACAAGATCCTGTTCGGGTTCCCCCAATGTAAATGGAGCTGCTGCTTGGCGATCGCGCCAAGCAGCGGAAGGTGCACCCAAAGAGCTAGCCAAGTCTGAAAACAGCAATCGACCAGAGTGCCCCCGCGATGGAGCCTCTAAAACAAACAGGCCCGAGGCTCCGACATCAGAACGATTTAGCCGGCGGGGTTTTTGAGCGCCTGGAATCTTAGCTGGCTTTTCCCACTTCATGGGCCCCGATAGACTCCCTCGCAAGTCGGGGCGACGATCCCCAAGGGTCGCGAAGACCAGCGGTAGACACCGGCGAAGTTGAGGGGCCAGAAACTCGCCAGCCGCCTCTAGGTCGCCGGCCGCCAAGTTGGCGAGTCCCGCAAGACGAACCAGCTCCGGCGATGCGGCAACCAGATCTAAGTGCCGCTCCATCCAATCCCTCGCCAAAAATACAGCCCCTCGATCCAGGAGACACCCAGCAACCCCAGAGATAGCGGTCTTGCACTCATTGAAACTTCCCCTTTCCGCACCCCCTAGAACGGAACGGTAGGAGAGCTCGGCCCGCCGGCTCTCCTGCTCTGAAAATGCGATATGGCCACGCCAGAGGGCACTAGATACGGAGGACAACCCCAAGCACATTGCCGCCGCTAAGATCCGCTGCGAAACCGCAGATCGACACTCTCCGGGACCTGGCAAGCTGGGTAATGCGAGGCCGAGCTTGCGCTCTTCCAACCGCACCACGCCATGCCATAACTCTGTGGTGGAGCGCGCCCCGACCTCCCAGGGCTCAAGCCCTGAGCGCTTCACCATATGAGCGAAAAACAGCTCGGACAAGAGCGCTAAAGCATCTACCCGAATACATAAATTCAGCTCGCCCTCTGCCCGGGAGATATCGAGCCCAATCGACTCGGCCCGAGGAGCCCGGCCCTCGGTCGCCAACAGGCGCGCCAAGGTAATCGCTGATCGCAAACGACCAGCGACAGCGCCGCCGGCTTTGCACATGTCAGGGGCAAGGAGCTCAAGGGCTTCGTCGATCATGAGGCCAGCCCCCCAAAGTCGCCACCCTGACCAACCAACCCCTCGCAAATCTGCGACGCAACACCACGGCTTGCCAGTAGCTCTTTCAGAGCGCCAACCGAAGTTGATGGTGGTGTCCAACACCCCTCGCCCCGAAGATTTTGTCGCCGCTGAATTCGTGCGCCTAAGCTCTTGGCACAAGCCTGCAATCGTAGAGATAAACTCGAGAACCGGTGGTCCAACTGTGCTCCGAAATCAAGGGCTTCGGCACCGAGGCCGAGCTCAAGCGCCAAGAAAAATGCCGTGATTAGGGGCCCGGCACCCGAGCCCGGAATCTCGACAGCTTTGCGCAAACAACCCAAAGCAAGGCGATCCGACCCAAGCTGCGCCCACGCTGCTCCGAGGCCCTCCCGAATTCGCCAAGGAATGTCGCGGTCCTCTCCGCACTCACCGTCCAACTCTTGGCGAAGTAGCTCCGCATACATGTCACGAGCCCGGCGCCCCTCGCCACGCGTCAACAAGACCTGTCCAAGCGCAAGATAACCCGCAGGCGATTTCCACAGGTTTAGCCCGACCAGGATCAGGATTTCCGGCGACGGCTTTTGATCCCCATCGAGCTGCATCTTTAGCAGATCCCCACCCTCAAGCTCACAGCTGTCGTGCGCGAGCAGATCGAGTTCGAGGCGCGCCCGACGCTCCCAACCCGCGCACGGAGGCTCTAGCAGAGTCCCATACTCAGCCGTTCCAACACCGCCAAGGCCTAGCCCAATTCTAGCGGCCTCAATCAGCAGGCCAGAGAGCTCGCGCCGGTGAACAGAATCGAGCTCGGCATGTGCGCGGAAGCTGAATTCGATCCCGCTGCCAACGCGGTAGAGCTCAGCTTGCAGGGAGTCGTCGTCGTTTTCGTGTGTGATGTAATGCATGGAGGGTACCGTCAAGCTAGTGGTCGCACGGCGAAGCCATTGGTGACACAAATGCTCCTAAATATTTATCGAGGGCCTCGCGCGCCCCTCGCCCGACCGCCCCCCCGTCTCTGCCGAGCTCGTGGGCCACAGCATCGAGATCGCGGCCATCTATAAGGAGCGCACGGAAGCAGCGCCTTTGGAAGTCCCCCATTCGGTTTAGTGCCAAGCAAGCTCGTCGCACCGCGCTGGGCTCAAAGTTCAAGGGCAACCCAAACACCGCGAAGCCCGCTGCCGGATTTCCATCCGACATGTCCTCGCCGAGCAATGCGAGCTGTTCAATGGAGCGGTCCACGATCCCAAGCAGCCACTCGCGATCCAACCGACGGCGGCGCTGTACAACCGTCTGGTGCGCACAAAGAGCGAGTGCCCGAAGGCAGAGCGCCTCCTCGTCCCACAATAGCGACCGCTCAGCTAAGCGCGCGTGAACGAGGGCGCGCATCTCCAGTGGATCACCATCGATAAGGCGGTCGAGCAACGCGCGCGGGCCCTCTTCCACGAGAGACGCGTAACCGATCGTCGCTGTTGGGGATGGCTCTGCGCTCTCATTCGAGTGATTGGTCATTAGCTGCGTGATCGTGGGGTTGCGAGCGGAGCGCGGGAGGGCGGACTAGGGAGAGTCGCTTCGAACTTCAGGTTAGGGCAGCGCGCAAGTTCTTGGGGCCGAAGACTCGTGCATTTCCATCAAACGGCGAGGATCGGCTTGAAACGGGCCTCTTCCCAAAAAAGACGGGCTGCCCAAATGGCATTTGACTCGCATTTTCGGTGAAATGCAGGGCGCTACATTCCAAGGTAGCTGCCACCAACAGGCAAAAGTTCCCATTCACCTCCGCGCTCGGGTCTTGAGCGCCCCTCGAAATCATGCCCACTAAGCTTACCGATCGCACAGGCGTCATCTTTGGCGTTGCCAACAAGCGCTCTCTCGCCTGGTCCTGTGCCAAGGCGCTAGACAGCCAAGGGATGCGCCTCTGTCTCACCTACGCGACGGATCGACTCGAGGCTGGCGTCCGAAAACTCGCCGAGGAGTTGACGAACCCGCTCATCCTTCGCTGCGATGTCACCAGCCCCGAAGAGATCGATTCTGTTTTTGAAGAAATCGAGAGGGAATTTGGACACCTCGACTCCTTGCTACACGGCGTCGCTTTCGCGAAACGCGAGGAGCTCGCAGGAGACTTCTACCACACCTCAAAAGAGGGCTACATGCTCGCGCACGAGGTCAGCGCATACTCCCTGACGGCCGTGGCGCGCCGGGCCCTTCCCCTGATGGAAGGACGTGAGGGAACGATCGTAACTTTGACCTACATCGGGTCCGAGCGTGTCGTTCGCAACTACAACGTTATGGGGATTGCAAAGGCCGCTCTCGAAGCAAGCGTTCGCTACCTCGCCAACGACATCGGTCGCCTAGGGCACCGCGTCAATGCGATTAGCGCTGGACCGATCCGAACGCTCTCCGCTTCAGGTGTTGAGGGCTTCAGCAAGATCCTCGATCACATCGAAGCGCACTCTCCGCTGCGCCGAAACATTACAGGGGAGGAGGTCGGAAACACCTGCCTTTTCCTGTGCTCCAACATGAGTCACGGCATCACGGGCTCGACGATCTACGTCGACTCGGGTTATCACATCATGGGGGTTTAGCCATGGCGCCTGCACCTAAAGAGGTCGTGATCACCGGGGTCGACATCTCCTTTTTTTCCGCGGTTGGATTGATGGTGAAGTGGAGCTTAGCTTCGATCCCCGCCATGTTTATCGTGAGTTTTCTCTGCGCCGTATTTTTCGCAATGGGCGGCGGCGCAGTCGCGGCGATCGCCGCTGCTATCGGCGCGATCGGCGCGAACGGCGCCGGCTAGGAGGGCTTCATGGCGCAGGCTCTTCCGGATGCAGGATCCGTTTCACGACTTTGGGAGGCCTACCTCGCATCCCTCGGTGAGACTGTAGCCACAACGGAAAAGACATTTACGGCATGGCCGTTTTGCGATAACGCCGCGGATGCCGATCAGCTTCTCGCGCTAGTCCTCAGAGGCATCAAACGCGCCACAGCTGGCTCATTAGCCGAATTCGAGGCTGCTGGCGATCCGCTCCCCCACGTTGGCGAGCTCAGCCTCATCCTCGATAGCGCGGGGGTTGCGCGCTGCGTCATTCAAACCACGCGAGTTGACATCGTGCCGTTCAACGAGATCACGGCGGAGTTTGCCGCAACCGAAGGTGAGGGCGACAAGAGCCTAGCGTACTGGCGGCGTGTGCACTGGGATTACTACACTCGGGTACTTGGCAAAGCGGGCCTCCTTCCGGATGAAAACATGCTGCTCGCCGCAGAGCGTTTTGACGTGGTCTACTCGCCAGACCTCGCCGATGCCACGTCGAGCTGGGATGTAAAGGCGAGCGATTGGGATACACAGGTTGGTGAGGAGGGCGACCCGAATTGACGCCTAAATTCGAATCCCGTCCGGTGGCGCTCTCCAGGCGAAGTAGCGGCCCTCGACGTGCTCGATGCATGTTGTCGTACGGGCTACCTGTCACGCGAAATGGCGCGGCGTGGAGCGCGTTTCGTCGGCGTAGATTCCTCCGAGCGCATGATCCCGATCGCGAGCCAACGGGCTGCGGAACAAGGACTCGAGTCGACCACTTTCCGGGTAGCTGCATGTCCCTAATGGAGACAAGCTCTCTGCGCGCAAGCTCATTCGATTTAGCTATCTCGAACTACGTGCTCATGGACTTGCCCGACATCCAGTCCGCGCTGGATGGCCTGTTTGCGACCCTTCGTCCCGGCGGTATAGCCATCGCAATTTTCAGCCACCCCTGCTTCCCCAAAGACAACACCACTACTGTCGATGAAGATCCACGCAGCTCGGTGGTCACTTATCGGTGGACACACAGCTACTTCGAGAGTCGCGCCCACCTAGCTGCCGCACGCGGCCGCTTCACAAGCGCGTTCCCGACCTATCACCGCGCGCTCTCCGACGACTTTGGCGCCTTCCGCACCGCGGGAGTTCAAGTCACCGATTGCGAAGAGCCACGGCTCCAACCCGAGCGCTTTCACTTGGCACGAGATGAGTACCGCAAGAGGCGCAGCCGCCTCCAAAAGCCGCCAAACTTCCCCTTTTAGCCTCTCCGTCTCTTCATCATGCGTCTATTCATAATCTTCCTTGCCATCGTGACCTTCGCCTCCGCCACTCCTAGGATTCTGGAGGGTGAGAGCAGTCCCCCAACAAGCCTTTTCGCAGCGACAACACCCGTTCAAACGGAGTTGCCAAGCAACCTGCCAGCCACCAAGGACGAGTGGTTGCAGCACATCCGAAGCGCGAAGACATCCTTGGATTTAGCGTTTTTCTACGCGAGCGATTGCGGACCCGACGGCGATATCGACCCAGAGACCCCCACCGCATTGACCGAGGTTATCGCTAGCCTGATCACCGCCGCAAAAGACAGAGTAGCGATTCGAATGATTGCCGATAGTGGTTTTGAAAGGACGTATCCAGCCCTCTTGGCACGCCTCCAATCCACGGAGGGCGTTGAGGTTCGGACACTCAACATGAAAGCCCTGGCCGGAGGAGTCATGCACGCCAAGTACATGATCGCTGACCGCAAGTCGTTCTACGCTGGCAGTGCGAACTTCGACTGGCGCTCGTTAGAGCACATCCAAGAGCTCGGCCTCTCGGTTGTGATCGAATCCGTAGGCATCGCTATGACCGACGTCTTTGAAATGGACTGGTACCTCTCCGGGGGCGGTGAGCGAGGGAGCTGCCCCGAGCCCAAAGGGAGCTGGCCTCTTGTGGGCAACACGACACTCTACATTCCCGCAGGAAGCACCACTGGAGAGACGATCGTGGTCACGCCCGTATTCAGCCCTAAAGACCTGCTCCCTCACCAAGACTCCTGGGATCTCCCCCACATCCTCGCACGTATCGACGGCGCACAGGAGAGGCTCTGGATCCAGGTCATGACCTTTCGTATGAACGGCTGGAATGGTGAGGAGTTCACCGCTTTGCAAGCTGCGATTCTTGGCGCGGCGGAGCGGGGTGTGGACGTGCGAATCCTCGTAGCTGATTGGGGAAAGCGCAAAGGGACGATCGAGGGCCTACAGAAGCTAAGTGCGCGCGATGACATACAAGTCCGCATGATCACGGTCCCAGAGCATACGACTGGCCACATTCCATTCGGCCGTGTGATCCATGCGAAGTACATGGTGGTAGATAGCGACAAGGCGTGGGTCGGAAGTAGTAACTGGGAGAAGAACTATTTCTATGAGTCGCGCAATGTGGGCTTCTTGCTCGACGGCGCCAGCGCGGTAAGAACGCTGGCCGACTTCTACACTGCTAATTGGACCTCTCCGTACAGCTACGTCGTGGATCCAGAGGCGACTTACGTTGTGCCCGCGTTTGGCGAACGCGATTAGAGTGCAGATTTCGATCCGGTTACAAACCGGTTTCGCTACAAGTCACCGACCAAGCTATCCTGATGGTATGAACTTGCCCTATCGCCCAACGTCTCTCCTCGCCTTAGCCCACGCCACCTTTCTTCCCGTTGCCTTCTTGTTTGCCACGCAAGCTCAGGCTCAAGATATTCGCGATGGAATCATCTACTATCCAGGTGGCTTCACTATGGAAGTTGGCGAGCCCGGTGTGCTTCCGCCAGCCGTTCGGGCTGCGCAAGGGCAGCAGCTTCACAGCGACAACTCAGGTGGTGCCAATCAGACCTTGAAGGCCCTGGCAGGTGGACAATCTGGGTTTTCGGCGGTTTGGTCGGACACGCGAGACGGCAACCTCGGTCTCTATTTTGGGCTGCTGGGGATTGGGGCGAAAGAGTCGGCGGATGGCATTCCAATCCACGCGCCTCGCTCAAGTCGGCAGGTTCTGCCCACGCTCGCCCAGTTCCCTCTGGGTTCCAGTCGGACGGCCGGCGCGATCGCCTGGACCGCACAGGAGATGGGTGGCATCCTGACGACCGTCCGTATGTTCGACACCAGCGTTGCTGGCGAAGAGGTATTCACCAGCCCGCCGATCAGCTTGGGCGCGCTTGATAGCTTCTCAGGTGCGCAAATCCAAGTACTCCACAACGGATTCGGTGCCGTTGCCTGGCTACGGGCGGGTTCGATTGTTGGTCGTAGCTTGACTCGGGATACAGAGAAGGGCGTGCTGCGGCCTGGTCCGGAGTTCACCCTGGCAGAGAGCGTGACTGCAGCGGGTGGCCAGTTCCACCTCGCCTTAGCGACAACCGGAGACCTAGCCGTCGGATGGACGGCAGATGGAGAGATGCGCCTACAGCTTATGAGTATGCCCAAGACCGGGGAACCGGGCACTGCGATTGGGCTTGGCAGTGGTCGAATACTTGAGGTGAGTCGTGATGAAGCTGCGCCGGATGCCGGATGGTGGGTTCTTGCACAAACCAAAGGTCAGCTCTCGCTTATCCACCTCGATATTACAGGGCGCACTGACCGCAAGACTGCAGCGCTTGCCAAGGGCCAAGTCGCCTCTGCAGACATGTGCACTTGGGCCGATGGGAGAGCCATCGCGGTTGTCGTTGAAGAAAAACGTGAGCAGCCTCCACAACTTGTTCCCCGCTGTCGTGCTGGCGCATTCCAACTTCACATTTTTGATGACAAGGGCAAAGCGGTCACGCCACCCGGTGGGATCGATGCGCTTGATGCGGGTGCGATGGATGCTCGCGGCCCAAGAATCGCGGCTTCCGGCGTCAACTTTCTTGTCGCATGGACGGACTCGCGCGCGGACACCGCTGATGTTTATTATCGTCAAATATCCCTCGCCGAGCCCTTCCGAGAGGCTTATTGCTGGAACCGGGATATAGCGAGTAGCGACCAAACTCACGCCGCCGTCGCCGCCTCTGGTGAGACCGGCGTCGCCGTGTGGGAAGACGGCCGAGATGGCGAGGCGCGAATCGTAGCCCGCACGATCCACGTGGCAGCGGGCTCCAATGCAACACGTCGTGAGGAGGCCAATGCGTCGCGCTCTCTGCTTTTGGGTGAGGAGATCTATGCCGAGTTCAACGGCGTCCGATGCGCTTTCCCCGAGGTTGCCGTTGCCGAGGACACCTCGTTCCTAGTGACCTGGGCGGAGTCTCTAGAGGGTGGCTTCGTCTTGCGAGGCCAGGCTTTTGACTCCGATGGGAGCTCGCTCGGTGCCGCCACCGATTTGGATTCGGGCCATACGGTTTCAGGGACGTGGGGCTCCGCCCTAGTTGCACTCCCGCGCAACGCTGGCTACATGCTGACATGGACTCGGAGCGGGGAAGGCCCCTTCGCCTTGCGACTCGATCATCAAGGGAAGGCGCTGGGGAGTCCCCACTCTCTGACCAATCGCACTGCTGAGAACGCCGCAAGGCCTGCACTCTGTCACTTGGATGACGGCCGCTTCCTTGCAGTTTGGGACGACATCGGCCAGTCCCCGCCGGCACGTGGTTCGGCTTCGAAAGTCGCTGGAAAGCCCCAAGAGGAGACGCGTATCTTGTCGGGCCGTTTCCTCGACGCAAATGGGCACCCCCAAGGCGAGTCTCTCCATTTCGCCCCCTCACCCAACGGTGGGGACCTTGATCCTTCCGTCGCACCTCTGCGAGCGGGCAGCCTCAACCCCGCGGGCTCCTTCCTGCTTGTTTGGACCGGAAACGACGGTCCCGTTCGCGATGTGTTTGCACGGCCGATGGCCCCGAATGGAGAGCCGTCCGGCCCGGCGATGGGCGTCTCGGTCAAGGCAAATGAGCAGGACTATCCCGAGGTCGTTCGCATGCCCAACGGTGAACTTTTTATCGCATGGGAAGACGACATCTCAGGTCGCGATCACTGCTTCATGCGACGCGTCAGCGCGGACGGAAGAGCCCTTGGACCCCGTATGCTCATCAACGAGACAGCGACGAATTATGTCGAAGATCGTCATGCCCCGATGTTAGCGCCCCTGCTCACCACAGGAGGCCCTGGACTGCTTGCTGTATGGGACGACCTAGCACGAGGCCTTGGCCACGATGTTTTCGGAAAGTGGATCGCCCAAGAGGAGAAGCCCCTGGCCGATTCCGCCAACCACTAGGCGATCGTGCAACAACGCGGTGATGGCGCGCCATTTCGATGACATAAGAAATATACTTGTCCGCGAAATCGCTGCTCCCTTCAGTCCACCCATTGCCCGGCGCCCCGAGCAAACACCCACCGCCCGGTACACCGCGGCAATACGTTATGGCCACTAGCCGCAAGCGCAAGACACCTAAGATCGCACCCACAAAGGCCAACTCGCCTTCTAGCTTGGACGCGCTCTTTCGGCCTCGCGCCATTGCGGTGATCGGCGCGAGCCGCAGGGTAAACCAGATCGGGCACCAAATCGTCCGCAACCTGGTTGAGGGCAACTTCACTGGTCCTGTCTATCCCGTCAACCCGGGGGCGACCGTTGTGCACTCTGCACACTGCTTTAAGAAGGTCTCGGGAATCCCAGGTGTCGTGGATCTAGCCGTGATCGTGGTCCCTGCCCCACTCGTGCTCGATGCCGTCAAGGACTGCGGCAAGAAAGGGGTTCGAGGCATCGTGGTGATCACAGCGGGCTTCTCCGAGGTTGGCGGCGAGGGGACTTCGCGGCAGGTCGAGCTCGTCGCCCTTTGCAAAAAGTTCGGTATCCGGTTGATCGGCCCGAACTGCATGGGCATTTTGAACACAGCGGCGGACATCTCGATGAACGCCTCGTTCGCGGACACGCAGCCCATTCGTGGGCGCGCCGCCTTCCTCTCCCAATCGGGAGCACTTGGTGCGGCGATCCTCTCCGACGCTCGCAGTTTGGGTCTTGGCATGAGCATGTTCGCGAGTGTTGGAAACCGAGCGGACGTCTCCCCTGCGGACCTGCTCGAGTATTGGGGTGACGACGAGGCGACCACCGAAATCCTCATGTACCTAGAGGCCTTCGGAGAACCCGAGCGCTTCATGCCAATCGCCCGTCGCGTCTCCCGCAAGAAGCCGATTCTAGTCGTCAAGTCTGGCCGGACCGCAAGTGGCGCCAAAGCAGCGATTTCCCACACAGGCTCTCTCGCCGGATCGGAAGCGGCAGTGGACTCACTCCTCTACCAGTGCGGCGTGCTTCGCGTCGACTCGATGAAGGAGCTCTTTGCACTTGCTGGCGCTGTCCAGGCGGGCAAGCTCCCCTCAGGTCGTCGCCTCGCGATCGTCACCAATGCAGGGGGCCCGGGTATTTTGGCGACCGATGCTATTGTCTCCGAGGGGCTAGTGATGGCGGACTTCTCCAAGAAGACCAACACGCTTTTGAAGAAATTGCTCCCGCCGGAAGCGTCGTTCGCAAACCCCGTAGACTTGATCGCAAGCGGAGACGCCAAGCGCTTTGACGCCGCCCTCCAAATTGTGCGAACCGATCCCAATGTGGACATGGTCCTAGCGATCTTTGTTGCGCCGATCATGATTGATGCAGAGTCCGTAGCTACGGTGTTTGCGAAGCACGCTGCTGCAACGGAGAAGCCGTTTGTGACCTGCCTCCCAGGCAAAGACCAACACGATCCGGCGATCGAGATTCTCCACCGCGCCGGTGTGCCAAACTACCGCTTCCCGGAAGAGGCCGCAGCCGTCCTCATCGGCCTTCGCAAGCTCAAGAAACTTCGCGAACGACCCAGTGAAGTTGCACCCAAGTTCCGTGTCAACAAGACCAAAGCGCGGAAGGTCATCACCTCGGCACTCGACGCAGGGCGTGACACTCTCAACGGTACCGAGCTATTCACATTGACACGCGCCTACGGTATTCCGGTTGTGCCTAGCAGCATCGTCTCTAGCCGGGAACAGGCGCTCTCTAAGGCGAAGAGGCTCGGCTTCCCCCTTGTTGCAAAGGTCGAAATCAAAGAGCTCTCCCATAAGTCCGACAGCGGCGGGGTAATCCTTGGGATACGGGACCGTGAAGATCTGCTTGACGCCTACGACACTTTAGAGGCGCGCTTCGGCAAGGACTTCCCCAACATGGAGATCCTCTTGCAGTCGATGCGCTCGGGTGGCGTCGAGACCTTTTTCGGCGCCGCCAGCGACCCCGTCTTTGGCAAGATGCTCGCCTTTGGTTTGGGCGGGATCCACGTTGAGATCCTAAAGGACGTAGTCTTCCGTGTTCACCCCCTAACCCCGGCGGACGCGGCGGAAATGGTCAATGGCATCCGCTCGGTTGCGATGCTAGAAGGCGCCCGCGGGAAGCCGCCTGTCAACAAAGCTGAGCTAGAGGAGCTCCTCTTGCGCCTCAGCCAAATGTTGACGGACTTGCCGGAGATCGCCGAGTTCGACCTCAATCCATTCCTAGCTGGATACGACGGCGAAGGGAGCTGCATCCTAGATATGCGGGTCCGCTTGGAGCGCTGCTAGCGAAGAGTTTCCCCAACGCGTGTCAGCGGAGGCACGCCCGAAAGGGACAAGTCCTAGCTTCGTAATCTCTCTCGATTTCAACTTTGCCGTCGTCGACTCCAAGGGCTCACGAGCCGAACCTTGTGGGCACCGTGCCTGTCTCGATTTCGAATCCAAAGACAACACGTTTGCCGAGGACACGCCTGCCCCGAGGGAGTACAAGTGCCCAAAATGCGGTTGGCACAGCGAGAGACCTCCTCCTCCGGAATGCTCCGCAACACGCAGAAAAAAAACCGTGCATGCTTACTGGACTTCGAGATAGAGCATGAAGGTGTACTCACGATTGCCGTAGAGTCTGTACTTCTCGAGTGTTTGGTCGCTCGGCGAGTTGATGCCTCCAACTCCGGTCTGCGCGACATCCACACAAACGGTAATCACATCCCGAGCGGGTAGCTCATGCGGATGGAGGGTCGTCTCTAGATCCGCGAGCAGCCCGGGATAGGCATCCACTTCCAAAAGCCCGTGGTAGAGGTCCGTCCGCTCCGTAGTGAAGCGGATGCCGTGCCCTTCGCCATTTAGGAAGGACGCCATGCGAACGCCCGTCCGGTTTCCGCTCTCTTGAACTCTCAGATACGGGTGAAAGAGCTCTGAAACTAGCCCGGAGAATCTCCCCACACGGGCACCTTGATGGCGATCGTTATAGGTCTCTTGGGGCCCCCGCCCGTACCACACGAACGACTCGTACTCTTTGAGAAGTCCACAGCTCACACCCGCACGCGGCAGCTCGCCTGGACTTCCGTCGGCCAGGGTCGAGGGATGAATATTAAATGCCAACTGTAGAGACCCACCCGGCTGCATTTTCCAGAGAAGTTGGACGGAGCCGCGCGGATCTCCTTCGAAAAAAGCGAGATCGATGTCAACGGCTAGCAGAACCGACTCACCGATCTCAATGAGGTCGCAGCTCAAAGCAACCGCGTCTTCACTCGCATCACGCCAGCGAGCAAATCGCTCCGTAAATCCGTTCTCCCGGTCGTTATCAACCGGTGGCCGCCAAAAGTTCAAACCAAGCGGAGAGGCGAGCAGCTCCAGACCATTGTTTTGCAGAGAGATCAAGCTGCCGTTCTTGTTGTCTAGGACGGCGCGCACTGTACCGCTCTCCAAAATCGTCCGGCCCTCTACTTGGGTAGACGTAACGGGCGAGTTCCCTAGTGCAGGGGCGTATCCAAACTGCCCACCGATCGCAAACTGCTCCCAGGCCATTTCGAATCCGGAAGCCGCCCACCGTTCGGCGCGGCCGAGTTGAGCGGAGACGAGCAGGTGCCTCTCTGCACCTGGCGCCAGCACTGGAAGCTCTGCGCGAGGAATCTCGCAGTCACCGATGACAAGAGGGACCTCCCCCGAGCTCAGGACCACACCATTCTCGGTCAGTTGCCAAGCGAGCACATCGGTTGGGCGAGTCGCGAGCGCTTCGCTTGTGATCCGAATTTTGGCGCCCAAGAAGTCGCCCGTGCCCTCTTCACAGAGTGCGGTTCCCCCTGGATTCACGAGCTTGAACTGGTAGTTTTGGTACGCCTTCTTCACCTCGGGCAGCTGGGGTGAGGGCCGTCTATCCGGCAAGACCAGACCACTTGCGCACAAGTTGCCGCTATTGGGTATGTCGCCGAAATCACCCCCGAATCCATAAAACCAGGCGGACTCCGCTTCGGAAGCTACCTCCCATTCGGTGAAGTCCATATCGAACACGAGTCCGTCTTCCGGCACTCCCGGCGCCAAGACTTCCGCCTTGGAGAGTGCGCGCTTCCAGAGCGCGACCACGCGAATATCCCCCGAGAATTTCCGTCCGGGAAAATCGACATTCCCCCCGACCTGCATGGGCGACTGGGACACAAATGGAACCCCGGCCCATGCCAATCGACCGAGCTCTACGCCGTTGCTATAGAGGACCAGAAGGTGGCCATCGAATGTCGCAAGAACGTGCTGCATACGCTCTTCCCATGTGCTGGGGAGGGGGACCACCAAGCTGTGAATTCCGTTGCTGTAGAGGGAGAACTCGAGGTGCTCTCCACCTGTTCCGATCCTCAACGCCCAACTGGATTCGCCCTTCGTGACGATTGGATTATCACCTCCGTTGAGTGAGCGCGGTCCGGGCTTGAGGACGACTGCAATCGTGAATCCCTCTCTACCTAGTAAATTTCCATCGCTTGCCAGCGTAGCGGTTCCACTTGTCAGGCCTCTCTGCGAGTCCACATGCCCCGACAGACGAACGGCGTGCCCGCCCGTCTTGTCACCAAACAAAGTCGCCGCGGGGGAGACCGAGTTCCGAAGCCCCTGATCGACCCAATCCCAGATAAAGCCACCTTGAACATAGGGCGCTTGCCGACAGACATCCCAGAAGTCCGCCAAGCCACCCGAGCTGTTCCCCATAGCTCGGTTGTACTTGTTTGGAATCAGCGCTTTGCGCTCGTGCTCAGGAAGCGCGAGCTGCCGTTCGGACCATTCCGCGCAAAATTGCGGAGGCGCGTCGGAGGGTGAGTAAAAATCGGCAGTGTCCACGTCCCCGGCCCACTCGGAGTGCGCTGGACGTGAGGAGTCTCGCTCGCGAATCCAAACGGAAGCCGCCTGCACACCTCCCCCCTCCCCTGCGTCGCTACCGAGAGACCACATGGCGACGGAGACATGATTCTTGTCGCGCTCCACCAAGTTGACCACACGGTCGAGGTGCGCCGCCTCCCAAGTGGGATCCTTGGCTAGGCTTAGCGGGTCGCCCTCTAAATCTCGACTTGCCAGGTTCGGCTCGTCCCAAACAAGAATCCCATACTCGTCGCAGAGCTCTAGGAAACGCGGATCGTTAGGTGAGTTCGAGCTGCGCACCGCATTGATGTTGCTCTGCTTCATCAGAATGAGGTCTTCGCGCATGCGCTCCTCGGTCACGTAGTGACCGGTTACCGGGTCGTGATCTTGACGATTCACACCTTTGATGAGGAGCGGCTTGCCATTGATCAAAAGCTCGCCATTTTGGATGACAACGGACTTGAAGCCGACCTTAGTTCCATAGGTCGACAGCAGCGCTCCAGGCCGACCTTGCGCGTCCACTTCGCTGAACTCCTGTACCAGCGTATAAAGACTCGGACTTGTCGGCGACCAGCGAGCGGCCTCGTCAACATCCAAGAGCAGCGAGCCCACCTGATGGAATTCCTCACTTCCAACCGGGAGGGTTATGGCCGTAGTCGCGGAAGGCAGGCTGCGGCCAGAGGGATCGATGAGCCAAGCCTTGTGCGAGATCGTCACAGCGTTTGCGCTGTAATTCCGAAGGGATGGCTTCACCTCCAGACGGCCGGAATTCCCACCGGCACCCAGGCTCGCCTTTAGCTCAAGATCAAACACGTCGACCTGGGCCTTGGAGCGCAGATAGACATCTCTAAAGATGCCTGAGAGGCGCCAGGAATCCTGGCACTCCAAATAGGACCCATCGGAGTAGCGGTAGACCTCAACAGCTAAAGTGTTCTCTCCGGAGGTTAGATGAGCGGTCAAGTCAAACTCGGCCGTGGTCTTCGAATCCTGGCTGTATCCGACCTTCACACCGTTGCACCAAAGATAGAAGGCGCTCGAGACACCCTCGAAACAAATCAGAGTTCGCCGTCCCTCCCACTTGGTCGGGACCGCAAAAGTACGACGATAGCTGGAGACGGGATTTCGCTCGCGGAAGGTGGTCCAGGTCGCCGCAGGCTCGCCCATCACACGCGGAGGATCCGCGAGGAACGTAAGGTTTCGGCTGGCATAAATCGGCGTGCCATACCCCTTGAGCTCCACGTTCGAGGGAACCTCAATCTCGTCCCAAGACGTGTCGTCGAAGTCAGTCTTCCAAAACTGGAGAGGCCGCTCCGATGGCTCAGCCACCCAATGGAATTTCCATGTCCCGTTGAGAGGTAAGCAGTAAGAGGATTGAAGCCGTCCTAAACTGATGGCCTCTGTGGCGTGGGGATAGGCCATGAGAGTCGCATGAGCGGGCTCTTTGCCGACCCGAAAGACGGATGGCTGCTCCCAATCTGGAGCACCTGCGCTAGGTACCGATTGGCGCGCACTCGCAACCGACGTCGCCAACAGAATGGCGCACACAACAAGGGACTTGAACATCAAAGCAGCCTAGCAACCGGAAGCGCAAATTGCATGGCGGGAGACCATCCCCGGATTTGTATCCAAGCCTTACCGCAACGACCCTAGGTTTCCACCCGCTCTACTGGCGCTGGGCAGCTGCCGGCTGCGGCGCAAGCCATGTCGGGAGAAACGCTCGCTGAGAGCGGCGCTTCCCCTGGCCAAGTGCTCACAATACAGAGTGTGGGCGCCGGCGTTGTGTCCATGGCGCAGAGGAGCTGGTGATCTCCTGCGGTTGGCTAGGGCAACACAAATAGCGGGACCGCGTTGCTCGCAAAATCGATCGGTGTCATCGTTGGCACGACTACAAAAGCGTGATGCGCCGTGACTCCGCCTCCAGGTACCAAACCCGGGGGAAGAATGAGCATCGCAGTACCGCGCCCGCTCGCATCGAGTAGCCCAAAAGTACCAAATAGAGCCTGTAGAGTGGGGTTTGTGAGTGTACTCAGAAACCAAGCATCCACATTTAACGGGAGCACCGTATTCCCGACCGGAGTCCCCGGAACGGTTCCCGAAAAGCTTCCGAGTACCAGATAAATCTCTCCCGCGTGAGCTACTCCTGCGTCGAGAGTGAGGTGCTGCGTGCCTCCCGTTGCATCCGACAGGAACTCAACATCTGCACTTAGTGCGTTGGCGGCGGTCTCTTGGTACACCAAGTTGTACTTGTAGTTTCCGGCGCCCGGCAAGAAGTCAACGATATGAACTTCGCGCCTAGTGAAGTCGGGGACTCCATCCCCCGTTGCATCCGTTGGGCGCGCGGTAGTCCATACAGCGGACACGTCTCCGGAGCCGCCGACTTGCAGCCCCGTGTAATGGAAAGCAGTGGTCGTGCGAGAGACTTGTACAAGTCCAAACGTATGTCCTCCGGGGTCATCAAAGCGGATGTAATGCCAACCGGCGGACGCGCTTGAGATGGAAGCCGAGGAGTTCAGGTTGGCCTTTGAGGGAGCTGGTCCAGTGACCCCATTGACGAGCCCTGTAAGCGGGAGAGAGACACCACCACTCGTCCGCAAGATGGACGGGAAAGATTCGAACTCGAATCCGGTAACCGGGTCGATGGGTGCTGAGATCAGTGGTTCGTCCACTAGAAAATCGATCACTCCATCATCCAAGGGGCCCCCTGGGTTTTCTACAGCGAGCATGGCGTGCACTAGCGCCTCCTCGGATTGAGCGGAAGGCTTGGCCACAGCAACACCGCCGATAGAGCTACCGTGAACAACCGCCAGATCAAAGCCACTCAGCTCGGCCTCGCGGTTCCCCGCAAGACTCCAAAGAAGGCGGAGCTCGCCCCCCGGTGCAAGGTCTCCAAGTTGACTCGGGCCGAGGTTGAAGCCCCCTTCGATGGGCGTGTTGTTTAGCTCGACACCTGTGATCTCAGCCAACAGGGAGAGACCCGCGGGATCGGGTACAAACTTGGGGCCTCCCGATAAGATCGAGAGAGCTTTCGCCGGGCCTGCTCCTGTGTTCCGGATGACAAGCCCGATCGAAAACGGCTCCGAGTCCTCGGGAAAGGCTGGCGTTCCCGCCCAGTCGCCATGAACTCGGGTGGGGACATAGGCTTCGATCTCGAGAGTTGCGCCGGGAAAGACCTCTAGCCCCTGTGCGGGAAGAGTGCGCGTTACGAGGGCGCCTTCGATCCGAGCGGAGAGTACCCCCGTAACACGATAACGAACCGAATCTGGGCCCGCGGTTGCGGCGGGTAATGCGACCACTGGGAAGTCCGCTGTAGCTGTCGAGCCTGGTGGAAGATTCGCACTTCCGTCCACTGCGGTGATGCCAGAGAGTGCTGGGTTCCCCACGGAGAAGAGTGTGGAGACACTCCCACCAGACGCGTCCAAGAAGTCGAGCACGACGGAAACATCCTCAACCAAGTCGGTCGAATTGTTGTCCAACGTGAAGCGGAACTGGGCCGTATCGCCGGTGGTAACATTGGCGGGATCGAGGGCGATTTTTGCCTCGACATCACTTGCACTGGCGGTAGGTATCCAGGCCGCAACGCACCCCAACGCAAGCAGCGTCGCAAAAAGAGGGGCGAGGGTTCTATTGGTTCGATTGTTCATGTTGGACTCCTCAGGACCCCAGTGGGAAGGTAAAGACGGCGGGGGCAGGAGCGAGAGGCGTTAGGGGATCGGCTCCATTATTCGAACCGGCTCCCAGCAACGGGGGCACTCCTGGCCCCATCAACTGCGGCGGGCCCGTGGGGGGAGACGCTGAGGGTGTCGGGAGGTTGGGAGGCGGTGCGCCCCCCACAACAAAACTAGTGCACCCAGCGGAATCAGGAGCACTTAGGAAGAGTGGTGTCCAACGCCAAATCGCTCGATCTCCGAAGGTATAGGAGCGCACTCCCCAACCGGTTCCAAGATCGCATGGATTGCCAAGACCCGTGCGTGTCACAACAATCGCGGCAGTTGTACTTTCCCCTTTTAACAGGTCGCCAAGGAAAGCGTACTCCAAGGTCACGTCGAAGTCGGAGAGATCCGGAAGGATCAGCTCCATTCCAAAGACCGGAGCTCCGCCTAGGTTCTTCAGAGTCAGGTCGAACTGTTTCGATTCACCGACCGCCATCTCCAAGTCGAGGAGTTGACCCGTGATCTCTAGGTGGCTGGCCTGAGGCAAATTCGAAGCCGTGCTAGAGCTCGAAAAATCAAGCTCTCCCAAAGAAGCGCCAAACGGCTCGTTTCCGGTAATCAGATACGATGCATCAAGCGCTGGCAGATACGCATTCACCAGGGTTGCTTGCCCTTTAGAAACAGAGATGGGACCCGACCAAGAGCCATGGGTATTCGCGCCTAGCGGCCCATGGACAGAGACGTCGTACGTCCCCGGGGCCAGAGGACTGAAGAGTGCAATCCCGCCGACTGCAGTCGATTGAAAGTGCTGTACACCATCAGAACCGGTCAGGACAACTTCGGCGCCTGTGAGAAGGGGCCCCGTACCACCCAGTGGAAATCCACCGGAGTGCCACCAGGTAGCTACATCCTGGACACGAACGCTAAGACTTGTAAGGGGATTGGCGGCAACGCTGAGGTTGACCGAAAAGACATCAACACCTTGATCGCTAGTCACCGTGACCTGATATCCAGAAACCGAGGACCCTACGGAGAGTGCCGTGCAGTCGCCGGGCATAAAGGCCAGCTCGATCGCGGCGGAGCTACCGGGGGCCAAGGTCCCAAGACTCGGCGGACTCAAGAGCACAAAGGGCTCTACTGTAAAACAGCTCAACCCGTGGTCGAGCGCACTATCAATCGCGACCGTCACACCCGTAGCGGGCGCGCCTCCACTATTCACAACGTGGAAGGTGAGCCCCGTCGTCTCCGTCGCTGACAACGAGAGTGCTTTGGGCATGTCGGGGGCAGAGATGGACGGCGCAAAAGAGGTCACCCAGATTGCACCCGTGGTACTCGCCGCAAGTGTCGGGAGTCCCGCCACATCCATCGAGATGTCGATTGTCAGCAGGTCTTCTACACTTGGAGTAGGGGAATCGGTGATGGCTGTCAGATCGAATGACAGCACATCACCTGCGCCTCCCGCGAGGTCCGTTGGGACAACTAGATTTGAAATGGAGAGGTGGGCTGGCACGCCGGTCACCGTCGCGCTGATTCCTGTGAGCGGAAGCTCGCCCGGATTGTCAAGGCCGATAGAGATGGGCACGAGCTCCCCGGTAATCAACACCTTGGAGAAGCTCGTTGGAGTTGGGTGCACACCCACGAGCGTAAAGCTCGCCTGGGGTGCCAAGGGGTTTTCTTCGATTGCGGGGTGATCACAGAACACCTCGAAGAGTCCGGCCTCACCCACCATGGGCTCAAACACAAAGGTGTAAGCGCCGAGCGCGTTTGTCGTCACGGGGAACACTCGGCGCGTGTCCCCACGGCGCACGCGCACGGTCAAGTCCGCGTTGGGTTCGAGGATTGCGGTTCCCTTTTTGGTCGACTGCCCAGTCATCGTGATGGGCTGTGTGCCAACGCCCGTTGAGGAGAGCCCTTCGACAAAGGTGGTTGCCACGGAGCCCGTCCAGCTCGTTGCGGCTACATTGAGGATGGCCTCCCACTTGTTATTGGACTCGTCACCTTCCGCTATTGCCGCCTGGTCATCTGTCTCGCCAAACAGCCACCATGTCCCGGGCAGCGAAGGCAGGTCGATCGATTGCACTTCGCCGAAATCTCCGCCGGGGCCCACAAGGCCCTCATGCAGATGGGCAAAAACCAGGGTGTCGACAAGCGGGTCAAGGATGTTGTCGATCGAATACCAAAACTGTGTATGGATGGGGCCATTCGCCGAACCCAGGCCATTTACGTCTGCATCATCATTCGTCACAAGCCAATTCAAATCGACTGCGGAGTTGATGTACAGCGCGCCAAGAGGGGACGTAACTGGCTCAAAGCTTCCCACCAAGTCCGGCAGGTCCAACTGGGTCACCGTGACCGCCGTATCAAGGACTAAGACGTTGTTGTCCTCGTCTGTCTCCTCGCTAACATCGTCCACCGAGTCCGTCCGAATGATGAAGTAGTAGTCACCCGAAATACCTAGGGGGAGAGTGACGTCTTGTATCTCCGTGTAGGAGGTCCCCACGGCAAACCCGCCGGACTCCTCTCCCACGGCAATCGCAAAGTTACTCAGTAAAAAGTCCCCTCCCCAAACCATATCGTCGGAGAGGTACACCCGGTCTTCCCAGGTCCCCACCGCTGGACCGAGTCCATCGCTAAACACAGTCCAACTCACACTGACCACTTCCCCATCCGTCGCTGCGGCCGGACCCGTCATGCCACCTGCGAGCAAGTCTGGCCTTGGAGTGGCGTAGACCTCAAACGGCGCGGAAAGCAATGTATTGTTTTCCTCGACGAGCTGCTCATCGACCGCATCGTTAGCATCCGTTACGAGAGCAACTTGCCAAGTCCCCACCTCCACGGAGGGAAGCAGCGGAGCATCCAGGATTTGATAGAGCCCGCCGGAGAGCTCATCGCCCGGGTGAGCGTATTCCGCTAGAAAGACGTCATCGGCATCTCCCACGATGTCGTTACTCGTCAGAATCAGACGATCGGTCCAGGGACCAGTTGCCGTCACGCCTCCCTGGTCAATGACTGAAAAGTCGATGTTCAACGGCCAACCTAAAACGGTCTCTTCATCGCTGGAGATGTCCAGCGCGGCCAAATCTGCGTGCCCTAGGATCTGCCAAACCAAGAGCCCGTCGAGATCTCCTGTCGGCGACTGGCTAGGGTCGTCTTCTGCGCCTTCGCCACCGCTTCCCCCTCCATAAGCGTGAAACGTAACTTCGCCTAAACCGGGATTTGCGAGTCGCCTAGCGTTGCTATCGCCACCCTGTCCGACAAAGTCGATTCCGACCATGTCGTAGGTCCCGGGCATCTGCAAGTCCAAGAGGACTCCACCGGCAACTCCTAAGCCGCGATCAAATACCCCAGCGTGCACGCCCTCCTTGCCAATCGTCGCACCGGGCCCAACGACCACTCCGCTTGCCCCCATATCTCTGAAGGCGAAATTGCGGCAGGCGAGCTCTCCGTCAATCTGCAAGGTGTAACCACCGATGCCAAACCCGGTGACCTCCGCAGGTGAGCCCGCTCCTCCGAGTAGAGCCAACCGGCCCGTGCTACTCACCGTCACTGTCGTTGTCGAACCCAACCCCAAGAGAGTCCCACCTGCAACTTCAAGCTCGCCAGCGATCAGCGTCGAAGGCATGAGAAGGACGAGGCCACCCGACTCCACAAGTAATCTCGATCCGACTTCGACGGTAAAGTCGAGCGTGACACCGACACCGACGGCGATGGTTGCCTGCTCTGGTTGCGGCCCAAAGGCAGCCTGCACCTTAGGCCCGGCAATTCGCAGGCGGGTGATGACGGGGGCCGAACCGAGGAGGCGCGCACCGGGCTGTAGCTCGATCCATGCGCTGCCATACACGGACGGACCATCACCAATAAAGTTACCGGCGACGGAGAGCACGGCGTCGCTGTGACTCACACTTCCCGGTGCGGTCCCAAGTTGATGCGCATTCCCGAGCACTTCGAGACGCGCGCTCGATGCGCCAAGGTCATTTGCAAACGCCAAAGTTCCGGCGATCATCTCAAGGTCCTGATTCACGGTCACGGTGCTCGCGGCGTCGATGAGCAGCTCGCCGCCTACGAGCTCCATGTCCTCGACCTGACTATCCAGTCCGAGAACAACGCCCGCTACGATCCGCACGGCGTGCAAGCTATTCTCCCCAGATGCCAGCTCCGCCGCTGGCCCTCCCAACTCGAACCAGTCTCCAGTTGAAGTCCCTGACTCACACTCTAAGCGCCCCGTGACGGGGACGGGGACAGTCAAGGTCACCAGGCCATCCACAATGCGCAGATTGCCGAATCCCGGCGCTAAACCGCCAATGGAGGTGCTTCCAGAGGCGCTCCCGAGCTCGACCCTCGACAGCCCCAAATCGATCGGAGTGTCTCCGGTCCATAGCCCCCGGCACCTCAGAGCGCCATTGGCTATCGTTGTGACAGCCGCCGTTGCACCGATTTGATGAACACTGCCGTCGACTTGGAATATGGCGTCGAGGCCCGCACCATCACCCGCGTCCACCTCGAAACCGACCGATCCCGAGGTCAGGGTTGCGTCACCCGTCACCAAGAGGGTGGCACCTTCCCGGACGAGAACTTCGCCGCCCTCCAAGGAGAGGGACGCCGCCTCCGTATCGGGACCGACTCCCGTTGCCGCAAAGACCCCGCCCTGTAACTTCAGCACCCCAACATGCGCACCTGCCGCATCCACACGACCGTTCACAATCGAGAGTTCGCTGATCTGCCCTTCACCAGAAAAGGCCATCGTATTTCCAATACCAGGTTGGGCCTCAAGTGCAAAGAAACCAACCGTGCTTGATCCCGTCTCCGCGACGAGCTCCGTGGTCACGGGCACCAATGCATTCAAACTAACCGCCGCATTTTCGGCCAAGCGCAGGCGCCCGAACGAGACCGCACTTCCAATGATTGTGGAGTTCGGCCCCATCTCAACAAAACTCTTGTCGAGGTCGATCGGGGCATTCCCAAGCCAGATCCCGTCGCACCGAAGGGTACCACCGGATCCCGTCGTCAGGGCAGCTCCCGTACCCAGCTGCGTCACCGTACCCGAAGCAATGATCCGAGCATCCGTCCCGGAGTCGGTCGGATCCATGGCGAGCGTGCCACCCAGGAGCTCGAGCGCGTTTACGATCGTCAAGGTCTTTCCCGCAGGCACAGTAAGCTCGCCACCTAGAAGTTGCAGCTTATCCAAAGTCGCTACTTCAACCGTGGTCACGCCCGACAGGATACGTACCTCATGTAGAGAGTCGTCGGTCGTCGCGAGCACAGCGCTAGGACCGGTCATCTCAAACCACTGTCCCTGGGTGACCCCACCATCGCTCTCTAAGCGACCGGACACCCGGACGGGCGCGAGGAGACTAACGGGAGTGCTCCCCGCCGGAATGCGAACGTTGTGGAACTCGGACACAAGTCCCGTCACGGATGAGCCCTCTCCGAACTCAACAAAACTCTCTCCCAAATCGAGCGCCGCATTAGCTGTCCAGGTGCCCATGCAGCGCAGGCTTCCCTTACTACTCATCGTGGCTGCCCCGGCTAAGGCGGTCTGAGCCACGTTGCCGAGCACATCCAAGCGCGCTGCGGTAGGAAAAAGATCCGTTGCAAATTGCAGCTGACCACCGAGGAAATTCGCGTCACCCGTGACGGTCATGATCTCACCTGAGGGAACCTCCAAGATCCCGCCCGTGATCTCTAATGTGTCGACGGTTGCTCCATCGGCCGAGCACTTTCCACCGGTGATTCGGACTTGGTGAGAGGAGCCCGAGGTGGAACTAATCGTCGAATCTGTACCGACCATTTCGAACCAGTCCCCCGCAGATGTTCCGCCAGCGGACTGGAGCTCAAAGTCAATCTGCACAGGTGCCAAAAGAGTGCAAACCCCCGAAAAAAGCCTCAGCTTGCCGATTCGAGCTGGTCCACCGCCGGGTCCAGAGATCGTAGTCGTCCCATCCATATCAATGAATCCGTCTCCGAAGGTCACTCCAGAGCTGGCGATCAAAGTGCCTTGGCATCGGAAATTTGCGGAGATCGGATTCGACCACGCCATGCTGCCGCCAACGAGATCGGCACTCACGCCCGCGTTAAACGTCTGGCCGCCGACAACGCTAAAAGTTCCTCCTTGCAGCTCGAACTCGTCTGCACTGCAGTTGAACGAATTCGTCAAGCCCGACAGGATGCGAAGTCGATGGAGGTTGCCGCCGCCGGAGAGGAACGCAAAGGATCCCACCATTTCAAACCATTCTCCGGTAGTAGCACCACCGACATTTCCCAGCCAGGCATCGATCTCAACATTTGTAAGCAGGGCCGTTGAGCCCGATTTCAAGCGGCATCGAGACATGTGGCCGGTCGTGCCACCCGGACCACTAATCGTCGTAGCTGGCCCATCCATGTCCACGTAGCCAGACCCCCAGGTTACGGCGCTCCCGCAGATCAAGTCCCCCAACACGCGAAGGACACTGGTGCTGAGATTCCCAAAGCCCACCTTTCCACCGATCAGCTCAAGACGTGTAGCGAACTGCACATCGCTCGCGATATTGACAAACATCTCTCCACCGGTCAGCTCAAGCTCTTGGATGACGGAGGTCCCCACAGTCACCACTCCCGCGCTGATACGAACCAAGTGAATGGGCTGAGCACCACTCGCTAGAGTTGCCGTGGGCGCGGAAAACTCCCAAGCGAATCCAGCACCAGCCGAAACTCCTCCTGTCGCATCCAGGTTTTCCACCGACACATTCGAAAGCAGAGTAGTCGTCCCTGTCGACAGCCGCGCAAAAGGAATGGCGACGGCGCTGCCTCCGAGTGATGCGCCTCCCTCAAAGACGACGCGCCCACCATTGCTAACGACGGCGGCTGCATCGTCTTGAGTCCACGCTCCATTAACCTTGAGCGCTGTCGTATCCGTGTCCAAGTTGAACACCCCAGTTTGACCAGCCGCTGTGAGCAACCGGACCGCGCCGTGGGTCTCTAAAGTACCCGTACCCGAAATGGTCACCGTCGCCCCCGCGAGCACGTCAATGTCCCCAACGCTCCCGACTCCGGAAGAGATCTCCGGGAGAAGCGGAGCCCCGCCAATCGTCACGTTGGTCGAGGCGTCAGGCACCTGGCCGCTCAGCCAGTTGTTTCCATCAAACCAAGACGTCGAAACCGCGCCCGTCCAAAACTCTTGCGCACCGGCCTCGGGCGCTCCGAGTAAGCAGCAAAATAGAGTGAAGAGGCTGACAAAAAAGCGATTTCGCATAGGGGGCGCGAGGGACTGGAGAGACTACCTGTGGCAGGGTCTAGAGCTTGGGAATCAGACTCTTAGGCCGGGGATCGAGGTCAGGGAAGACCCTTTAGCTCCATCGCCCCTATTGCGTGGTATCCGTCCCACAATCGGGTCGAAATCGGCTAGTCGCAGCAGCTCTTTTCTTGATCTGAGCGAGAAGTGCGCCACAGGGAGATCCCTAGCAGCACCGCGAGCACAACCGCTGCAGTGATCGAAAACCATCCCGCATGCTCGTGCCCGTCAACGCTGCCTTCAAAGGTCGGGGTGAGATCCAACGCCCGATAACCGGCGTCAACGGCCCATCCCACGAACAAGGTACAGAGTGCCAAGCCGGCCAGATAGATGAATAGGGTTCGCCTTCCGAGCTCCTTCAAGATTACCAATAACGCACTCGTGTTGGTGGCGGGGCTGGCCATCAAGAAAACGACGGCAGCGCCTGGGCTCAGGCCTTTGAGGATCATCGCGGCGGCAATCGGCGTCGACGCCGATGCGCAAACGTAGATTGGAATACCGACCAGCAGCATGACCAGATAACCCCAGACTCCATCGAACACGGGTAATTCGAAGAGCTCGGCTGGGAGCAGTGCGTAGATTCCTGCCGAAACTGCAAGCCCGAACAAGATGGCACCTGCGAGGTCATCCATCATGTCCACGAACGCATACCGGATGGCACCACGGAAGCTGGGCTTCACGACGGGCGAAGGCGCATGGTCATGGCTGTGTTCGTGACTGTGGTCATGGTCATGGCACCCCACCTCCTTGTCAGTCTCCGCAGCGCCTGGATCTAACTCGTCCTTGTCCTCGAAGACACTGACTAGGAGTCCCGTCACGATCGCTGAGAAGATCGCGCCGATAGGCCGCACAATCGTCAAGAACGGGTCGAGCAGCGCGTAACTCATCGCGACGGAGTCCACACCCGTTTCGGGGGTCGCAATAAGGAATGCCGAGGTTGCGCCGCGGCTTGCCCCGGCGCGCCGGAGGGAGATCGCCACCGGGAGAACGGAACAGGAGCACAGTGGCAGCGGGGCCCCGACAAGCGACGCGACCGCAACGCTCTTCAGGTTGCGTCCAGCTAACCACGGCTTCAAGCGCTCGGGGTTCAACCACTGCGAAATGATTCCGGCGACTACGAAGCCAAAGAGAAGCCAGCCCGACATCTCGAGGAAAACATCCACCAGCGCGACTCCGGCATTCACTAGGAACGTATCCCCATCGCCGGCCCCCGCCAGGACGACCCCCAAGACAAGTGCAGCGGCTTCGGGAAGGCGCCTCTCGCCGTGAAAAACTTCTGGCAGCAAATCGCAGACGGCGACGTACAGAAACGTTCCCGCCGCAAGTCCCATAAAAAGCCCGGCCAGCGGAGAGCCCGGATCAAAGAATCCCGAGCCTAGATACAGGAATACGGGCGTTATTAGGGAGAAGCAGGCCAAGTAAAAAAAGGAGCGCACCTTCCCTAATCCCGCCAAGCGCATGACCGTGGCCAGCGAAAGGCTCTCCGATGCCTTGTGCATCAAGATGGCGAGGAAGAAGACGGACAAGCCTCCGCCCATCCCCTCGCTTCCAACTACCGCCACCGCTGCGAGCCCGACTCCGGCAACAGCTGCGTGAAGCGCAAGTCCAGCGAGAGACGCATACCAGAGAACCTTGTGGCGGCTTTCGTGGGTGTGATCGACTTCGACTTTCTCGGCGAGCCAAACACGCTCGACAAAAAACAGCACAAGAAAGCCGGCGAGCATGGCGATCCAGGGGCCTCTTCCATCCGCCATCCCTGCGGCATCTGCGTTTTCGACGGCCACCTCCGCTAGCTCTGGAACGAGATGTAGAAACACGGTGCCCAGGAATATGCCTGCGGACAGTCCTACAAACCGGTGAAGAATTCGGTCCGACCAGTTCCCCAGAAGTAGGGGGACACCGGCGAGCAGATTGACTCCGAAAAGGAGCGCCGCAGCAATAAGTAGGTTTTCTGGCATGTCGAATCGACCAGGATCATAGCAGGGTGGGAGCCGGTATTAGGCCATCACGCCACAAACATCAGCTCGAGAGGTCCCGAAGAAAAAGGACCAGCTCTTCCGTTTTACCAGGCAATGTCACGAACCCACTTCTGGAAAATCCCAACTTCAACAACACGTTCACAGATCCGGTATTTGCCTCCGTCGTGATCGCGGAGACTCGCGAGATTTGAAGTCGATTCAGGGCGTCCCGGAGCGCGGCCTCCCCAGCCTCGGTCGCATAGCCGGATCCCGAATGAGCCTCCAGAAAGGCGAATCCGAGGTCCACATCCTCGAGCCCCGCCCTGCGGATCAAGCCCGTAACGCCTAAGAGCCGACCCGACGAGGCCTCCTCGACTGCATACATCCCAAACCCGTTTTTGAGGTAGCTCGATTGACAAGCGCGCTCAATGTATTTCGCCGCTTCAGCCAACGAGACCTCCCCCCTATCCGCGATAAATGCTCGAAACCCGGGTTCGCTAAGCAACGCCACCATGAAGCGGCAATCCTCTTCAGATTCCGAGTCGAGCTCGCGCAGGACAAGGCGAACGGTAGTTAGCTGTACACCCATGTTGGCGATGTGCTGCGGGGGGTGGGGACCATCTATAAGGATGGGAGGCCGCACGCTGCAATGCAACGCGCGGCCTCCCTTTTATCAATCTTGGCTCAAGCGTCCTAGAAGGACCAGCCCAAGCTCAAAATGAAGCGATTGTCAACGCGGTCCTTTGAGCCAGACGGGGTGTTGTCATAGTCGAGGACCCACTGGAATGAAGTGAACATCGACTCCGAGAGACTCAAGTTCAACTTGGTGTCCAAGCTAGCGTTGATGTCGGCGCTCTCCTGAAGACTCGGGAGGACCTCGGCGCCTTGGGTCAGAATCAGATTGTCGTCGAACTGCTTATACAGGTTGCCAGCAAGGCGAAGGGAGAGGTAGTCATCCGAAGGAGCGCCTTCGAAGTCTTCCGTCACACTGGTGAGACCAGCTTCGCCAGAGAGCTTGAACTTGTCCTCCTCGTAGAACTGGTAGCCCATTCCTGCACCGATTGTTAGGCGCATGTCGAGGTCGGCAAGGGCGTCGTACTCGACCCCCGAGTTGCCGTAGACATAGGTGGTCTCAGCTTCGTTCACGAAGTGGTCGTACTGTAGACTCGTGCCCATTTTCCTCTGGGTGAGAACGCTAGCACCGCTACCGGAGTCCGTACCGTAGTTCAGGAACGCTTTCCAGGTGAAGCGGTCGATTTCGCGGCGCAGTACGGCGTTGGAGTCGAAATTGAAAGATTCGGTTTCAGTATTGCCGGTTGTCGATATCGCACTCAATGAGACGGATCCAGTCCACTGGGGATCCGTCATCGCCTCGTCTTGAGCGACAAGGGACACGATTGAACTGTCGAGGGGTTGAAGGAGTGCCGGTGCAGCCAAAGGGGCTGTTGTGGCGGCGGGAAGGAACGCAATAAGGGATGTGATAAACATAGCGCGGGAAGTATAAGGTCTCTTGTGGATATGATGGGTACCTGTACATCGCATTTGACTACTTGCTAGTCGACTTGCGATCAATGCCGAATAGGACCTACTTTATGCCCCTCCCCAGCGCACCGAATCAACACCCTGACAGCCCCTTTATGGAGCTTATAGATGTCGCAAAAAGTTTCGGTAAAATTCGTGCGGTGAAGAGCGTCTCGCTGCGGGTCTCGCCCGGAGAAGTTCTCGGATTACTGGGGCCGAATGGGGCGGGAAAGTCGACGACACTCAGGATTCTGTCCGGTTTTCTAGCCCCGGATTCTGGAACCGCCCGCATCTGCGGCCACGACATCCAAACGGCGCGTCTCGAGGCCCAAAGTCAGCTTGGCTATTTACCCGAGGGTGCACCGAGTTGGGAGGCTATGACCCCCAATCAGCTCTTCCGATTCCTGGGCGGCGTGCGTGACCTAAGGGGAGACGCACTGACTCAACGCTCCTCAAACGTGGTCGGACTCGCGGAGCTCGGCGCCGTTTGTGATCAGCGAATTGAGACGCTCTCCAAAGGCCTAAAGCGCCGTGTTGGTTTGGCCGCAGCGCTGCTTCACGATCCGCTCGCCCTGGTGCTCGACGAACCGACCGACGGCCTCGACCCGAATCAGAAACGCAACTTGCGCAAGCACATTCGCGCACTCGCGGAGCAGCAGGGCAAAGCCGTGATCGTCTCGACACACATTCTCGAAGAGATCGAGGCACTTTGCGATCGGCTCGTCGTGATTGATGCCGGCTCCGTTGTGTTCGCGGGTACCCCCACAGAGTTCACCCAACTCACTCCATCCGGAACACTCGACGAAGCCTTTCGCAGTGTCACCGCATCCGGTCGCGAGGTGAAGGCATGAGGCGCAGCCTAGAGGTCGCCCGAAGAGAGTTTAGCTCTCTGTTGCGAACGCCTACTGCCTACCTCTACTTGATTTGTTTCTCACTCCTCGCCAATTTATTGGTGCTCGGCATGAGCAACTTTTTCACTCGCAACCAGGCAGACCTCGCTCCTCTTTTTGAGGCAGTACCCTGGCTCGCCCTCCTTCTCACGCCAGCCATTTGCATGGGGCTTTGGAGCGAAGAGCTGCGCTCGGGTTCCATCGAACTTCTCTTCACCCTCCCCATTCGTACTGGAGAGGCCGTCCTGGGCAAGTTCCTTGCCGCCTGGGCCTTTTCGGGGATCGCGCTAGCTAGCACACTTCCACTTTGGTTCACCGTCTACCGCTTGGGCTCCCCGGACCATGGCGCGCTCCTCGCGGGTTATGTGGGTGCATTCCTGCTAATCGGCGCATTCGTCGCTCTAGGCGCCTTCGTCTCCGCAACAACCCGTAGCCAGTCGGCCGCCTTTGTTCTAGCGATCTCCCTAGGATTCGTCTTCCTGTTCAGCGACCTGCCCGCGCTTGGCAGCATCCTCAGCTCAACCCTCGGTGGAGTCATCGCAAGTGGAGCAGCAGCCCTCTCCCTTTCGGCCCACTTCGAAGCGATCTCGCGCGGCGTCCTAACCGCAGAGGACCTATTGTTTTTCGGAAGCACCACCGCGCTTTTCCTACTGTGCTCGGTGCGGATTCTAGAGGCGCGCCGAACAGGAAAATCGGGCTCGTCTACAGCCCCGATTGCCGCGCTCGTCGGAGCCTATCTCTTACTCGCCCTTGGGCTCGGCCCGGTACTCGGCTCCATGGAGGCCCTCCGCATCGACCTCACGGAAGACCGCCTCCACACCCTCTCAAGCGGAAGCCAAGCCGTTGCCCAGAACATCGAGCACGAGATCACCTTGGAGCTCTTTCTAACCGAGGAGACCGCCAGGAAAAGTCCTCGCTTTTTCGGTTTCGCTGAGCACATCATCGACCTGGCGGAACGCTTTGAGCGTGCGGCAAATGGCGAATTCGGCATCACCCTAGTGCGCCGGGACCCGGAGCCTTTTTCCGAGGACGAAGACGCCGCTGAAGTAGCCGGACTCCTCGGCCAGGACACCGGGCTAGGAGGTGTGGGCGGGAAACTAATCTTCGGGCTTATCGGCACCAACTCGGCGGGCGACTCACGCCGCATCGCGTTCTTGTCCCCGAGCCGTGAACAGTCCATCGAATACGAAATCGCGCGGATCGTCCGCGAGCTCGGCCACCCCGAGCGCCCAAGGATCGGGGTGTTTTCTTCACTTCCCGTTCTCGAGGGTGGCCTCGCGGGCACCGGGTGGCAAATCTTTGATGGCGCGCGCGGCAGTTTCGACTTTGTGAAGGTCCCCGATCCGGGAGTGTCCATCCCCAGCGACCTGTCCGCACTCGTCGTCCTTCACCCGCGCGACCTAGAGGATGCTGGCCGCAAGGCTCTCGACGCCTATGCATTGAGCGGCGGGCCGATGCTCATCGCCCTCGACCCTCTCGCGGAGGTCGACCGCGAAGAGATGGAAGCCACGGACCACACAAGTGGTTATGTGGCCAAGCGCCACTCGCAACTTGCAAAGCTCTTAGAGGCTTGGGGTGTCGAGCTCATCAAGCGCAAAGTGGTGGGAGACCGCGAGCTTGGCCTGCGCGTCCCACTAGCCGACGGGTCGGGCTCAACCAACTACGTTCAATACTTGGTTCTAGATGCCGAGGACATGGCGACAAGTCCAACGCAAACCGCCATGGATCCAGTCGTCATGCCCCTTGCACGATTGACCTTTGCAGCCGCCGGTGACCTGCGAATCAGCGAGGGGAGTGAGTGGGCCCATCCGCTCTTGCAAACCTCACCTTCGTCGATGAATCTTGACGTCAGCATCGTCCAAGTCCTCAAGGATCCCGCAGCACTCCTGAAGGACTTTGTCGAGGACGGCCGCCGTCGGAACTTGGCCGTTCGCGTCCACGGATTGGTGCCCAGCGCTTACGGGAACCCTGTACCGGCTCACCGAACACCCCTCAACGCGATTGTCGTCAGTGACGTCGATATCTTTAGCGACAACACCTGGGTAGCCAAGGACGTTCGCAACGGCGTCGCCAAGGGTTACCGAGCAACAGCGGACAACGGTCGCTTTTTTGTCGAGGCCTTAGGTGACCTAGCCGGAGGCGCAAACCTAGCCTCCATCGAACCCAGGGCCAAGTACACGCGAGCCTTCACCAAACTAGAGGATCTAGGGCGCCGGGCCGACGAAGAGATCGCGCGCGAGCTCGACTCTGCAAAGGCGCGTGAAGCCGAGCTACGAACCGCACTCATCAGCGCCGACAAAGAGCTCGCCGAGACCGGTGTTCGTGGCGGAAACGCACGTACGCTCGCTCTAGCTCAAGAGCTAGGCGCCGCCCGCAAAAGCCTCCGCCAAGTCCAATCCAAACGCGACTCCCAAACCAACCGACTTCGACGCAACCACACCCTCCTCAACCTCCTAGGCGGCCCCCTTGCTGCCCTACTCCTCACCCTCATTCTTCGCTGCAGGTTTTAGGCGCTTCGCGCGGGGGGGGGGCTTCACTTTGAGGGTTCGGGTTTCCAGGAGGCAGGGGGAGGCTGGAGCCCGGATGGCCTGATTTGATTGGGATGAATTGAATCCTTTAGAGGGCCATCCCAAAGGGCTCCGGCCCCCCCCTGCCTCCTGGAAACCCTTCTGCCTTTTGTTCGCCTTGGAAAGAGAGAGGGGTCTGGGACGGACGACGCTGCTCTTTTTTTGGCCCCGCTCCACTACCTTCCTCAAGGACTCTGAATCTGGCCCCTCCACGACACTTACAAGCTCGTTCCCAACAAGCCTTCCGAGGCCAAACCCAAAGAAAGTAAGCCGCAAACTCCCTGCCCCACCACTCTCAAAGATGAGCCAACACCAAAAAGAGTAAGCCGCAAGCTCCCTGGCCCCCCTCTCTCAAAGACGAGCCAACGTTCAGGAGGCATCAACGCGGCAAGGGGGGTGACGGAGCCCTTTGGGATGGCCCCCCCCGACAAAACAACCTATCCCAATCCCAGCAGGCCATCCGGGCTCCAGAACTCCCCTTGCCGCGTTGAGGCCGGACCAAAAAAAAACGAAGTCGCCCCCAACGCGCGAAGCGCGCACCATGAGGAATCCCAAAGAAAGCAAGCCGCAAGCTCCCCAGCCCACCACTCTCAAAGACGAGCCGACACCAAAGAAAGTAAGCCGCAAGCTCCCCAGCCCACCACTCTCAAAGACGAGCCGACACCAAAGAAAGTAAGCCGCAAGCTCCCTGGCCCCCCTCTCTCAAAGA
>CALBMX010000106.1 GCA_937896235.1 uncultured bacterium | reverse complement strand
CGCGGATTACGCTGCGGGCTGATCAAAACCAAGTTGCGGTGCAGAGCCGCATGAAAAGCAAGCCCATCCATCTTGCCTAGGTCCTACATGCGCTGTCGACGCCATATTTATGCTCCGCAGCATTCATTCGAGCGCTGGCTCCGCCTGACAAACCGGACGATTGCCCAGCAACAAAAGAGGGACATATCTGGATTTTTTGGGGATAACCCTTGAAGCATGGGAGATGTCCATGATAAGTTCAATTTTCGATGCTCGCACCTCACATGTGGCCGTTTCTAAAATGGGCCCCATTCGCTTCCACATTGAAAGTGCAGGCAATTTGTACGAAAAAACCAATGAATTTCAAAACGAAGCTGGCTGTAACGCTAGCGGTATTGGGTTTGGGCCTCAGCTCGCACGCGCTTCAAGACCCTCCGGCTGCTAGCCCTTGTGGAACATGCGAACCTTCAGCACACAGCAATACGCCGGGAAGCAACAGCTCCGATACTTGGGGGATTTATACAGGTCCTGCAACCCCAGGTGATTGCCTCCAAGAAGTCGGAGAAGACTGCATCGGAGAGGGATGTCAATTTAATTGGCACATGTACTCAAGCGTGGTTGGCCTTTACGATTGGCACTCTGCTAGTGTCAATAACCCGAGCAACCCCCAGGACCTAGCTAGGCCACCTTCACGCCCTGTGACGGGGGCGCCTTGGACAACCGACTCGACCGATAGCGTCATCAATGCCACCTTCATCGGCTCAGACTACTATCCAAGCGTCGCTTGCGGGACAACCATGTTTATTAAGGCTGCCCCTGCTGGCGAAACGAGCATGGCAACAGTGGGTTTGCGATGCAATAGCTGCTACGTACAACCGGAATAGGACGTATGTTCTCGCGCTTCTTTGATCTGGTTCCTGTCAGATTAGAGAAGCGCTTCCGGCAAAAAGATTTAATTTCAATCGATTTGGGGATAAGGTTATGAAGCTTCCAAGCGTGTTACTGTCTGTTACTGCCCTTGTAGTGATTGGCACTCTTTCTGTCAATTTATTTTCGGAGGCTGAGGGGATTGACGAGAATCCACTTGCTGGGTCTTCTAAGGAACAAGAATCGCTTATTCCCTTAGCCCCATCAATCGGTGAGACCACAAACAACACTGGCGTAGGCAGCCTCTCATCTGTCAACTCACGGACAAGCGTGGATACCCCTCCCTCGGAAAGTGAGGAGGGGAGCTCTGTGAAGAACGAAGGCCAAAGTAGTTGGCCGAGTCACTGGTTGGCGAATCCCGCAGTAAGCGCACTTGCTGAACATCTCGGGATAGAACCGAGCACTGCAGTTACCGAAATTGCGGCTGTATGGCCTGAACTACTCGATCAAGAGATCCAACCTCTTGGGGATTGGTCACAAATTGAACCCACTTTTGCTCAGACAGTAATGGACCAGGCCGTTGGGAGTATTGACCAGTGGCCTGCTCGGGTTGAGCAAAAGATTCTAGGACTGCCATTTGAGTCATATATCAATAACAATTATGAATCAACCCTTTCTGATGAGGATCGAATGTCCCTTCATGCAGATTTACTAGCTTGCACAAGCAACTCTATGCTGGCCTACTCGACCTATTGCGGCCATCTTGACACCGCAATCAAAGAAGTTGTCGCAAACGGGACATATGACAAATTCCCCTACTTGGCGCTACCTGGTCATAAGGTGCACACGGAGACAGGCGAAGGCAAACTCGCATTCGGAGGATACGGTGCGGTTTCAGGCAGCTGGGTCTTCTGCCTTGAGCTAACGCAGAACAGTTATCCGGCCGTCTACGACTCCAAGATCGAGATGGAAAAGGCGATCAAGCAAGCTAAGATTGAAGCCAAGAAAACTATCCAGAAGTACTTGTAGGGATGCTGGGCGAGTGTAGCGCTCCCTTGATTCTTCTCAGGACGGCCTCGATGTATACCGTGTTCGGCTTCTTAGAATCCCGGTGCAAGGGCCGGTGTTGCGTTGACTGTTGCTGAGCATGGCGATTTTCTTGTCGATGTCGGTTGAGCATTCCTCGTCTCCGTCTTCACCTTAGTATTCGGATGCCATTGTCGCCACAGCTTTCTCGCCCCACTTCGGCTTCGCTGGTGGCACCCAGCTGAAGATCTCGCGGATCGTCAGCGGCCTGTCGAAAATACCCGCTTGCATCGCCGGTGTTCGCTTCACCTTGCCGAACTTCAGGGAGCCGTGTGGGGTCACGAAATTATAGAAGACTCGCACGAGCTCTAGCGCCTCTTGGATACGCGCGCAGCTTCGGCCTGGCGCTGGCGTTCTGCGCCTCAACATTGAGCAGCTCATTCGCTTGTGCAAGTTCAAGCGCTCGATGTACGCCGTGTTGGGCTTCTTCGAATCCTCGCTTCTTGCCATCGCATCTTCGAGTTGGTCCGGCGTTCCCAAGACTAGCGTCTTGTCGCTTTTGCGGATGCCCTTGCGAAAGTAGTGGTTCTTCACCTGCACGTAAACCAAGGGCGTCTTGCCGAACACTACTCGCATCACCGGTTCGTAGTACTTGAAGCAATCGGACGTTACGAGAAAGTCCTTGGATTCGCCAATGAGTACCGCCCGCAGCTGTCTGGCGAAGATGTAGGTGTTGCCGAGGGTTCGCCTCCCGACCTTTAGCGTTGCCCAGAAGCGCGACCAAACTTCGACCCCGCTGTAGGCCCAGGCATTTTTGGCCTCGCCTGTTCCCTTGCAGCTGAGCTCGTCGAGTTGGACTTCTACGGCTTCGGGCAAGCGCGCGTTTTCCTTGTGGAACGCGGCGGCGTGGTTGCCCGCCTTGGCCAGCCAGCGCGTGATGGTGCTTGGGGACACCTTGAGGACTCGCGCAATCGCGGCTTTGGTCATGCCCTCGGATTGCATGTGCGTGGCCTTATCGAAGTCGGACTTCGACTTGCGCATGCGCTCGTAGACGGTGCCCGTGGTTGCGGCAAAAGTACTGCGGCAGGCTGCGCAGGAATAGCGGCGGCGCAGGCCGGACTTGGTCTTTAGGAGTGAGTGCTTGGTGACTGCGAACTTGGCGTTTTGCGCGGGGTCTGGGCAGGCGGGATTGGGGCAGTTTGCTTTCAGTTTGGGGCTATTCATGGCCCGACAGCAGAGCGCGGATGGGTGGATTCGTCTACGGGATTTGGGGCTCATTTTGTGAGCCCCTGGGCTGTCGGAATTGGCTGCGCGGGTTTCGCGCCTAAGCCATGTGCGCGAAAAGGCTTACGTAGAGGCCAGCAACAGTCAATGAGCTATCCGCCATGCGCTTCGCCACCGCCGTTTCCAGCCCGTGAGAGGGGGTGCCGGCGATTGGGGAGGTCGCCGGGGGTGTGGGGTGCCATCCGCAGATCCCACTTATGTCGATTTCGGTACCAAATTTCGACACGGCTGCTCTTCATGTTGATGGCGTACACATGTGGAAGGAAACGATCGCTTCCACTCATGCGGTCACTAGAAACGATCGTTTACAGAGTTGCTCTCTATAGAGGCGTGGCATTACGCAAAGAGCGTTTGCCAGTGGGCCGCTTCCGTTGCTAATACTGAATCAAATCCACGGGCCACCCGCTTGCCAGGATGCACCAAAATCCTTGCCTGTTGCCGCTGCCTCCATAGGCTTCACCAAGAAGTTGCGACAACGCACGACAGCTTGTTGCCATGTGCCGGACTCGTGCTCACTTCCTGTCTTTTTGACAAAGCTCTCCCAACGTTGCCGAGCCTCGCTATCTTCAGCGAAGTCGTCACTCAAGCCGTCGGGAATCGTTGTGGGAAGTGAAGTCCCCCGCCGTTGGCTGCACGCGAAGATCGCCCTCGCTAGCGCACGGCCTTCAAACTCCAAATGCTCGGCGAGGAAGGCAATGTCGAAGTAGTCCTTCATGCGCGAGTTCACAAAGCCGAGCACCAGAATGGCATCCAATTTTTCTGCAATCGAGGTCATCCCCGAGTATCCCATGAGGTCTGGAGCCTGCTGCCCAAGCAGAGTTGGATAGGCGATTCTCACCGGTGGCGGCACAACGGAATCGCCGGTGCCCACATCGATCTGCATCCTCACGCGCGACTTGCCTAGCCGGGCAAGGAAGACCGCCCGGAGCCCCATGTAGGCGGCGCTCTCTCGAATCGGGTTGATCGCGATCTTGGGGTCGCCAAGGAAGTCCCAGCCATCCGCTTCAATCGGTGCGCGCATACAGTCCTCGACCAAGTTGCGAAGTCCGTCCGGCTCCAGCCCGACAGGGCCGAGCAGGTCGATATCGCGTGTTGGGCGCGCCTCTAAACCCGTCCAAAGCGGAAGCAGAAGGCCGCCCTTCAGAACGAAGTGATCCCGATGGCGGGTCGTTGAAAAGCGAAACAGGAAGCGCTCCAAGGCGTGCCGAATCAGCAGCTCTTCATAGGGCCTCCCCAACGCTTGGGCCCTGTTCTTCAAGCGATCTTGCACCGAGCGTGCGAGGTCATGATCTGTCATAGGAGCGACTCGACATAGGGGCGAACGACAGCCAGCACGCGGTCAACCTTCGCGGCAGCACCGAACTCGGCCGGTGTGAAGCGCTTCTTGTTCAGGCCCTCGCGCAGCGCCTCTAGCGCAATGTCCTTGCCGACCCGACTGCGGAACTTGAAGCAGTCCGCAACGGTTTTGGCGGGAGTCGTGATAGGGACGCGCGCGCCGTCCAAGTCAATCGCAGTGATCCCCTGATCAAACGAATCCCCCGACGCCCGAAACAGCCGCAAAGGCGGGTAGTCCATCTTGGGTGAAGCCATCCCGCGCGGTAGTAGAAGGTCGACGGTCTTTGGGATCTCTAGAGTCAGCCCATACTGGCTGAGTGCGGAGACAAGGCCAATCACCGCCCCGGGCACGCGGGCGGAAACGAGCACGACATCGGGCGCCCCCATGGGCTCGGCATTGGTTAGGCGGTAGAGCCCCCACCCGACTCGCACCATAAGCCCCTCATCGACAAGGCGCGTGAGCGTCATCCGATGGATGTCGTACGCGGCAAGATCGCGAGGGCGCACAACACCAGCGTCGGCAGCAAGCTCAAGTATCTTGGCGCGGGGGCCTTGGTCGGGATGGGGCTCGGTCATCGCTACATGTTACACATTCTGCACAACTGAATGCAACTGTCGGGGATTCGTCACGAGAAGATTGCCCGATGAAGGCCCCCGTTGCGTTTTAGTCACGTCTAGTCGGGCCTACTAAAGCAGACAAAAGCCTACCGCGAGCCGATTTCGGTGGTCGCAAAGGCCGACAAAAGCACACAAAAGCCTACTAAAGCACACAAAGGCGCATGGCCAAGCGTCAGCTTCCCAAGCTGAATGTCGACGGTTCGAGTCCGTTCGCCCGCTCCACCTAACTCGCGTGGGGGCCAAGGGTTAGGACGGAGAGTCTCTATGCGCGACCCTAGTATGGGGTCAAATGTCACGTTTTAGTGACATAGGTTTGCGGCCGATTCTCGCGAGCGTTGAAGATGGCCCGGTGAACCTCCGGGGAACCATCGGTGCACTCCGGCAACGCTCTCGCCAGCGTCGGATTCGAAGTAGTTCACCGCTCGGCAAGCCTCGACGCGAGTAGTTCACCGCAAAACCGTCGCGAATCGGACCTCTCGACACCAAGAACGGCGATTTTCACTCAAGTGCACCGCCCAAAATGGCCCAAATCGTTACCCTTCCGGTGAACTAAAGGTGAACCAAAAGACCCCGAAAACTGCCTATTTGGCCGTTTTCGGGGTCCTATAAGTTAGGGAATCGGGCCTTACGAAGAGGCTGTTGGTTGTCGGTGGTGTTCATGCCCGCGAGCATGCGCCGGAGTTCGTCAACCCGAATGCTCAGCTCCGCCTTTTCCTAATGGGACCGCCGGACGCTTACTTCCGATCGGCTCCACCCCGCTGTTTCGAAGGCAGGATGAAGCGGGCAGGGTGGGGATATGCAAGCTCGATCAGCGTAACGCACCAACGACTGAAGTGCCCTAATCTACTGAGGTTCTCATGAGGATTACGGCGCTTCTCTCACCCGAAATAGCCGTAATCGGGATGACGCCCGTGAGGTGACCACTTAGATTTGAGTCCACTATCGGACTGATACCCATAACGCCGTTAAGTGGTCGCAGCTGATACTCACCCGCCAAGAGTAGGACATGGATTCGGTCCCGCGACGACTTCCACTTTGATCTGACACTACCAAGTACCGCGAAGCCTGTTTTTCCGGAGGCCTCTGTCCTTTGGGGCTTTTCAATCTGGAGTACAAAGGGCCGAGTGTCAGGATGGCCATTTGCACTCAGCACTTCAACCTCGACTAATGAATATGGAGAGAAGTCTAGCGAAAGTTCTTGAGTGCTTCCCGGGCGTATTTCAAGGTGTGTTTCTTCCTTCTCTGCGGCTGATGCCTGCCCACCCAATGGGACAAAATACACTTCATATGAGCCAGCGGGGAGACCGGAGATAGAGGTGTCGCCCCGCAAATGGGAGAAACTTAACTCAATGTTAAGCTCAAGCCCGCCGCTCACTGGATGTAGATGCAACAATCCAGCGTTCGTCCGACCGTCAGCCAATTGTATATCACCAGGATACTGACTGACCAGTATTGAGATTTCCCCCAGCGGGCCTGTAGGTGTCAAATGGACGGTGGCGACTTCATTTTGTTTAAGAACCGGTTTCGCCCAGAGTTCTTCAGTAAATGCTTGGTATCCCACAGGCGAACCCGAACAGCGGAAAGGGCCGATTGGACCTACAGCGCCATGCTGAGAAAAAAGGAAACGGGTATACCCTTCCGGAATTGGGGGTAAACCCACTAAAGGTCCTATTTCATCACCAAGCTTAACAGTTTCTTGATTGGGGGGCTCAAGGCGCACCGCGATCCTGCGTGACCCGGGTTTGCGTAGGTCTACCAAGGGAATCGGGTCTTTACGCCCTTCGGCTTCAAATTTAAACTGAAGAGCAAATACACGCTCGACCTCAATCAGAACATCTGCTGAGCGCGGGTAAACGTCATTGATAAATGAAGTACACATCCAACCAAGCTTGAAAGCAGAGATTCGGTATGTGAGTGATGGATCGACACCTTCAATGACAAAATAGCCATCTGGATCCGTAGAACAGGTTAATAGACACGGGCTTTGCCTTGAGGCCATTTTCGCATTTGTTGGCTCAAGGTGGACAAGCCCCATGGACCAAGGCTGAGCAAAGACTGTCACCTCTCCACATGCTCCGAGCTCTCCTGTCCCAGCAACCACACGCCCTGAGATCCTAGAGCTCGCTTTTAGGTTGATTGAGTACTCATATTCATTTTCAATTTCTGTAGTCCAAACTTCGCCCAACGTGAAGCCTTTCTTACTAGCAACGATTCTATCCACAAATACGCGTTCTGGGATAGTAGACACCCCGTACGAATCGGTTTCATCAAATTCCTCTTCTACCGAGCCGGAAACGACGAAGACTCTTGCTCCGCTAACGGGTTCTCCTGAACTATCCAAGACTCTAACAGTCGCCTGATGGACCTCCTGTTTCCCGTTTACACGCTCTAGTCCAACACTTACTTTTGAACGGAGTTCGCCAAGCTCCTTTACACCTCGCAATGCCTCGGGAGGCACCGAGTTGGGGGAATAGTTGGATGAAGGGGGAGGTGAAATCCCGTCGCCGCCTCCCCCCACACTGTCACCGCGGTACAGTCCGAACGCAAGTAAGACAAGAATCAGGCATAAAGGTATAATTAATCCTAAGCGAGCGCTCATGAGTACTAATTTGGATTGGTGCTATTGAAATCGAATTGAATCTAGTCGCAAATCGCAACCCAAGTGTCGTCCTTTGTTTCTGGAGTATCATGGTCTTGATGTATGACTTGGCAAGCGCCTCCCAGATTCGGCACACATGATAGGCAGTCTCCGTCAAAGTCCCAACTATTGATTGTATAGCCAGGACCTGGAAGGCTGAAAGTCACGTGAGCTATAAGGTGGCAGCAATCAATAGTGGCACCGCTGCACCCGCACCAAACAGTATCGTTGATTATATCTGTCTGAATAGAACAGGCATCAGTTCCGCCCGAGCAGGTGGAACCGCATTCCAAATGCCATACCGTTATAATGGTCCCTTCAATAAGGTCCTTTCCGGTGGCCCGACAGGTGGCACCTCCAGTACTGGATGCACCTGAAGGGACCACACATGCAAAGAGTAAGGTCAAAAGCGTCAAAACAAAGAGCGAATAGGTGCTTGCTGACTTCATGTTGTAGTTTCCTGGAATTGGCGTTGCTGGATTGTTGTGTTCTTCGACTTTTGGCACTGCATCAGGTTGCGACATCCTTCCCGCCTCGGGTGATAGTGATCAGAGAGTGACGCGCCAGGGTCTGCAGGATCGCCTTGCGTTCGGCGTGTCGCACAGCACGGGCACTTGTGCAGTCTTGCACAGCATCTGCAATTGCAGTGCACGTTTCCTCGAAGAATTTAGCGCGGTCGACGAGAGTCTCGGCGACGGGAAGTGCGGCCGCTTCCTCGGCGGCTGTTCGGCCCTTCAAAACGCCTCGCTGCAGAGCCTTGTTTAGGTACCGAATCACAGCGCCCAGACGCAGGCCGAACCACGCTCCTGTCGTCTTGAGAACGCCCTTCAAAATGCCGAGTACACCCTTCACTTCTTTGACGCCTCGCTCGGCGTGACAATTGTGTTGAGGCGTGTGCGGCAGGTTCCTCAGATGCACGATCTTGTGTCGTTCTAAACACTCGGTGAACACCCCCGACTTGTACGCAGCGCCGTTGTCCGTGCTGACGACCAGCGGCACGAATCCGTAGAGTTCGATCAAGCTCTCGATCCATTCTACGGCCGCCTCGCCAGTCGCAGGTGGCGACAGCCCTGTCGCTCTTGTTTCACGCGTGGCGGGATCCCGCATTAGCTCGATGAAGACCTCGTCCAGCGCCCTCGATTTGGGGGCGAGCTGTGCCTCGTCAACTCACCATAGCGCACCTTGGGCAGTCGCTTTAAATCCCACTCGGCGTGCGAGTTTGTCAGAGCGGACCCGCTGCTTTCGCTCGGCCTTGAGCTCCCTCACCACGCGGATCACCACACTCCTGGGGATCGCATCCCCAAACGCCGCGAGGATCGTGCCCTCGCCGTATCTCCAGCCCACGTCGTTCAGGTGCAATTCAATCAGCTCCCTAGCCCGATCGAAAACAGCTTGGGGGAACGCGGGACGACCTAGCTTTGGCCTCTCGCGCACCCCCGTTTTCCCCCAGGCAATGATCCGCCGGAGCGTCCTAAGACTGATGTCCGCGTGGACTGCGATTGCCCGCGCGCGCTCGTTTGTCACGGGGCCTTCAGCCGCTAGGCTTGTTGCCAGGAAGTCTCTTAGAACTGGGTCGATTCGATTTGCCATTGGGCTTGCGCTTTGGAGGGCTCTTGGGTTTAGGTTTCACGCCACCTCCTGCTGTATCGCGCGACGCGCGAATCACAGGCAGGTCACGCATCACTTCGACCAAACGCTGGCTTGCGTTGAGCTTTTGCTCCACCTGTTTCAGCTTCTTCTCCAGAGCCCGCTCACGCATGGTCCATCGCTCTGGCGAATCGGCCTCGGCTGCTGCACCCGCGCCGCGATCCCGAGGCTGCGTCAAGAGCCCCGCCAGCATTCCCGAGACAGCCTGTTGCGACAGCTGCCACACCCGGATCGGGGCCAGCCCCAAACGCTCCGCCGCTTCCGTCTTCGACAGCTGCGC
>CALBMX010000105.1 GCA_937896235.1 uncultured bacterium | reverse complement strand
AAAGAATTGAAAGCTGAAGTTAATCGCCAACTAACTCTTGAAAGGAACGAAACCTAACAGCAAAGCGACTCTCCTTCCATATCTCCAAATACCCATCCGCTTCTGCCACACTCAACAATCCTTCACGAATCATTAGTACCATAAGTCCAACTGTGTTGAGCATTCGCTCTCGGCCAATCCAATCGACAGCCAGCCTGTCGTACTTTCTCTTTTCATCACAGGCCACGTGATATCCACGGCTCCGAGCCAATGCCAGGCAAGCGGCTTCACCTTTCTGGATCAACAGTTTCGCCTCCAAGTTCCATCGCTGTTCCTCAATCTCATCTAGGCTAACGACTGAAAGCCATCCACGCGCTTCGGCCAAAGCAAATCCGTCACGGCTTTTCTCTTTCATCATCTCATTTTGCACTTCCTCTGGTGCAACGAAAGAGAAGCCAGGCAGCTTGGCCAATACACCAAGTGCCTTCGCATGGTTGAAGTTAATAATGACGTTGGAATCTAACGCCACGACAATGGGCGCTGTGAGATTCATCCACCAAGATGAGCAGGGAGAATGCAATCATGGGGCTCTTGCTCTAAACCCGCTTCATCACAAAGATTCCAAAAGGCATCTTCATCCAATCCCACCAACCGCGCGAGTTCCTTGCCTTTGCCCCAGGAAATCTCTTCGCGGCGCAAGGCTTCCAAAGTGAGTCCCAAGAAGCGGTGGCGAAAGGCTTCAGGTTCATTCTTGCCAGCGTTACTTGGAGTGCTAAATAGAAGATTCTCAAGTTTGTACATGGAGCCATCATTCCTTGCTCCCTCCAAGCGAATCCGCTCTTGGGGATTTAGATATTCAAGATCTTCAAGCCGACAAAGTACTGCCGAATAACTCGCTCCGAAATGATGGCTGATTAAGACGACATCTGCGGCTTGGATTTCATTCGATTCCGACGCCACTTTACTCTTGCCCATCACGGCCAGCAGTCGCTTCACGCCTTCCGCTGGCAACAAAAATGCTCCTGCAAAAGCATTTGCCCGAACCTCACGGGGATCACTCCGAATTCCCCTATGACTAATCAGCCCTTGTTCTTGCTGGTCAAAAAGAACGTGCCCATATTCATGTGCAAAGGAGAAACGCCTACGAGTGTGATATTCCTCTTTTGCATTCACCACGATGAACGGCCCCAACTCCTGCGGGAAAAGAGTGAGTCCATCCACGCCTTCAGGCAGTTCAATCTGCGCCACGCATACACCCTGCGCTTCAAACAAATCAACCAAGTCTGGCAAGGGCGACACTCCCAGCCCCAAGCGTGAACGCTCTTCGATTGCCGCAACCTCGGCTTGCTCAAGCGCCTCAGGCCGAGTCCCTGCCGGCTCCAAAGTTCGCAGCGGTGGACCGCCGCCGCCTGGACGAGTAATTCCCAACAAGCGTTCCAGGTTGCGGGCTTGCCGTCCGATTTCCAAACAATCTCGAGCCGCCTCCAACATTAAGGGCTTCACGTCTTCTCCAAGGTTGGCGCGGAACAGTGAGTTCAACACATTCGCCGCATCAAACTCTTCGGCGAGAAAATCCCCCATGGAACGCCCATAGAGGCGCGCAAGTTTCGCCAACTCCACACTAGTGACCTTGCGATCCCCTGCCTCAATCATGCTAATGGTAGGGCGCGACTTACCCAGCGCCTCAGCGGCCTCGGCCTGCGACATCCCCATGGCATCGCGCGCCTCTCGAAGGCGATTTCCTAGTATTTGGTGAGTGATAGTCATAATGCGTATCTAGCACTATAGCGGCTATTTTCGCCATTTGGTTAGGTTTTCTTACCTTTTCTCTCATTGATACGCATTTCCATGTATTTTTCACGAAATCTGTCGGAAAATCAGACCAGTCCTCGTACCTCAGTGCACTCTAGCCCTTCTCATGCCCCTTGCATGTGTCGATGACGGATCAACCCTTCGGCAGGCACACCAAATCGGAGCGCTTTACTACCCATAGGTCAAGTGGCCGCGCAAAAGGCTTATGCCGAAGGCCCACATGTACGCTACCGACAACCTGTCCCTTGCATAAACTTGGAAACCGAACGCGTTCCTCGATGAAGAACTTGGCTGCCATCACAAACATGGCCAGCCGCAACTCCACAAGCTGAGGCACGCGCGACCTAGTCAGTCACTTAAACCCCCAATCTTTCCAGCAACAGCGCCGCCCCTACCCCGCTTCAAGGAACCGCTCAAACCTCTCGGCCAGCAGATCCTGATCGGGTCTGAGCTTCTTTGCGCGAGGAATCCATAACTGACTCCCCTCCAGCTCCTGAATCCCATGGCGCAGCATTGGGCCATCGACTTCCTCCAGGATGTCTTCCCGCACTACGACACGGTAGTCCTCTGGCCGGATAGCCGACTTACACACAAACTCCGAGGTCCAAACGAAACGTCGGGACTTGCGCGCAATCCCCGACGTTTCGTATCATCCCCTACCTTGAAAGAAAGCAAAGATGACCAAGCACTTCAGGTGATCCAGGAACTTGGGCTGGCCCGGCCCAAGGAGCTAGAAGCTCGTGGCATCACGCGAGTGCACCTTGCCCGCCTGGTTCGTCAGGGACGGGTGGGCCGCCTAGGCCGCGGCATCTATGCCATCGCTGGCCACGAACCAACTGCGGAGCACACTCTTGCGCATGTCGCCAAACTCGTGCCCCAGGGTGTGCTTTGCCTGCTCACGGCATTGCGATTTCACGAGTTGACGACCCAATCCCCTGCCGAGGTCTGGCTGGCACTTCCCGAGAAGGCCCGGATTCCAAAGCTGGAGTATCCGCGGCTTCGTATTGCTCGATTCTCTGGGCTGGCACTCACCGAAGGTATCGATGAGCACATGGTGGAAGGTGTGCCCCTTCGTGTCTACTCCCCCGCCAAGACCGTGGCCGACTGCTTCAAGTACCGCAACAAGGTCGGGATCGATGTCGCCGTGGAAGCCCTGCGCGACTTCGACCGCAGCCACCGAGGCGGTGCCACCGAGCTTGCCCATTTTGCCGAAATCTGTCGAGTGTCCCGTGTGATGCAGCCCTATCTGGACGCTATCGTATGAGCGGAAAGGCTAATCTGGCGGCCTCCGTCAGCGCCCGTTTGTTGAATCGCGCCAAGCAGACCGGCGACGATCACCAGAATCTATTGACGACCTACTGTCTTGAGAGGTTCCTCTACCGGCTCAGCCAATCACCGATCAGCGAAAGATTCGTCCTGAAAGGTGCCATGCTCCTGCGTGTGTGGGCCGATCAACCCTACCGGGCAACACGCGACCTGGACCTCCTCCGACACGGAGATGGAGCCCATGACTCCATTCGGGAGGATCTCCTGACGATCATTCAGACTCCCGTCACGCGAGATGGGGTCAGCTTTGATGGTGATCGTCTCACCATGGATACCATTCGAGCGGAGGATGAGTACTCCGGCACACGAGCCAAGCTTCCCACTCGCTGCGGCCAAGCACGGCTCACGCTTCAACTCGATCTGGGGCTGGGCGATGCCGTCTGGCCCGCACCTATCCCATGCACTTTCCCTACGCTACTCAATTTTCCCGCACCTCAGCTTCTCTCCTATCCCCGCGAGGCTGTGGTGGCGGAAAAATTGGAAGCAATGGTGGTTCTCGGAAACCGCAATAGCCGCATCAAGGACTTCTTTGATTTGCATCATCTTGCCGGCGAGTTCAAGTTCGACCGCACAACGCTCACGGAGGCCGTTCGCCGCACTTTCGAGCGCCGTGGAACTCCGATCCCTACCGTGGCCCCGATTGGGCTGACGCCAGCCTATTGGGAGGATCCGACGAGGCCCACTCAAGTGACGGCATTCGCCAGGCGAGCTGGGCTTGAGGTGCCGGAGAAGCCCGGCGAGTCTATTGGCCGCCGACTCCAAACCTTCCTCACGCCACTCTTGGAAGATCTGCGGAGTGGAAGGGGCAGTCCAGGGAGTTGGTCCCCTGAGAGACAAGAGTGGGTGGGATAGAGCACATCCGACTCCCATCGCGCCCACTCCTAACTGCGGTCAAGCGTTTGCGCATCGGCACTGTCGAGGGATCCGAAGTACCCGCTGCTATGATTGC
>CALBMX010000104.1 GCA_937896235.1 uncultured bacterium | reverse complement strand
CCCTCCCCTTCCTATCCATAGAATAGGAAGAGTCGAGAAGATCCGAAGAAATGCTGCCGTTGGGGCTTGAGCGGAGGCCAAAGTGTCTCTATGATCCTCGCCCCGAAGGGCCATTAGCTCAGTTGGTTAGAGCGCCACGTTGACATCGTGGAGGTCGGAGGTTCGAATCCCCCATGGCCCACCATTTCCCCTTCGGCTGAGATGAAACGACGGCGCCCCTCGCAGGGCGTCTTTTTTTGCGCCCACTCCTCCCACTAGGATCGCCCGTGGAATAGGATCTAACACGGCCAAAACAGACAGGTGCTCACACTCGCCGCGGCCGATTCGTAGTCTTTGTATAACACGACCCTATCGCTACGCCCAATGATCATCCCCACACTTGTCCTTGCCGCCCTTCAGCTTGTTACGAACACCATTGGCCAAGTTCCCGATCAGACTTCGGAGGATTATGACCGACGGGTCACCCCCGAAGTACTTGTTGTTCGGGCCGCGGCACCTGCCGTTGTCTATATCGAAACGGACGTCAAACAGATGGTCCGCACCTTCTTCGGTACTCAAGAGCAGCTAGGCCAATCCAGCGGCTCCGGTGCAGTCATTTTTGACGATGGATATATCGTGACCAACTATCACGTTGTCAAAGGTGCATCGGCCATTCGGGTGTCTTTCGATAAGACCTACGATCCGAAGGTATACACAGCGCGCCTAATTTCCTTCGTTGCCGAGGAGGACCTCGCCCTCGTCAAGATTGAAGGCGATCACCCCTTCCCGACCCTACCTATGGGGACGAGTGCCGACCTTATGATTGGCGAGCGTGTCCTTGCGATTGGCAATCCCTATGGGCAGACAAACACCGTCTCTACCGGAATCATCTCGGGACTACACCGCGAGGTAGTCATCTCCAACGAGCTGGCGTTTTCAAACCTGATTCAGACAGATGCATCCATCAACCCTGGAAACTCCGGTGGCCCCTTGATCAACATCAATGGACGTCTGATTGGCATCAACGCGGCCATGCGTACAAACGCCGAAAATATCGGGTTTGCCATTCCTGTCGACCGCGTCATAGAGGTGCTCGAAAAACACCTGCTCTCAACCGACAACTATCTGGCCTGGACGGGTTTTGACGTCGATGAGAAGACCCTAGCCGTTAGGAGAGTTATCGTAGGCAGCCCCGCGGCAGAGGCCGGCATTCGCGTGGGTGATCAAGTCTTGTCCCTGGGAAAGGATCTCTTTGAAGAGGCTGGGCAATACCAGCTTGCGCGCCTGTCTGTGGACCCCAATGCTCCCCTTAAGCTAAGTGTGCGCCGCAGCGGTCGTACACTTGAGAAGGCGCTTGCGCCTTGGAATCATGTCGACGGCATGCTCTACGAGCGTCTAGGGATCACCTTGGAGTCGATCGCGATGCGCTTCAGCAATCGGCTGGTCCGGGTCACCCAGGTCCGTGCGGGGGGGCCAGCAGACACCCTTGGGATCATGGTCGGCGACATCATCGAGACGGTGCAAGCCGAGGGCCGCAACCCGATGAATATACCGGACTCAGACCGACTCGCCATCGTCGTGCAAGGCCTGAAGCCCGGGGCAAAATTGCTGCTCAACTTGTGGCGCGACTCCAACGGTAATGGAAGTCTTGAACGAACGAATAACCCTCCGTATAGCGAGCTATTTCAAGGAACCATCACGATCGAATAGGCCTTGCAGATCAATGGATTTTGGGCTGAAAGCTCCCCCATTTTTGGGAGGCTTTTGGCTCAGAAGGCGTCCATCGGCAAAATGGCGTCGCGAAGGGACTTTTCCCAAGTGATGTGAATCCATGAGCTCGCGCCGACTGCGCGGTCCTTTTTGCCGCGGGCATCATCACTGGCTCGCAGTTCGAGATAGGCCTCCGTCGCTCCAAAGTCGGCGGCTAGCTTGATAGCCTCCCACAGGGCAACTCCACCCGTTCCGTCCCCCATCGGCATCAACAAAAGTAGCTCCCGCATGGAGATCACGCCACCAAATGGCGGCGGGGCTTCCCCTCCGTCGGGAACAGCCTCCATGGGTCCATAGGTTTTCCGCCCACCGTAGAGCCCGATCGCATAGCCAAGCTCTGTAAAGAGCAGCGCCTCAAATCGAGCGCCCGGGAAGGCCCCGGAAACTTCTAGAAGGGGCCCGCCCTCTGTAAGCAGACTGGCGTCGAGTTCTAGGTGGCTTACGGCCACGTCTTTTGGCGCGCCCACTTCGCCTCGTGTCACTTGCAAAGTAGGGACTGTCCGTGGGGCTCTCCCAAACGGCCACCGAAGGCCACTCTGGGGAGTCGTCACGGAATTGCGGAGCATCTCGTTCGCGTCAAAAATGGGGCGCCAGGGCCAAACAGGCCGAGGAGATGGCGGGAAGGGAGCACGGAATCGATCGGCCACTCCCCACTGTAAAACGTAGGCGTGCTCGTCGGTAATTCGTGGAGGCGAGGCGCTCAACACAGGCTTGAGAGAGGCCGGCTCATCGGAGATGGAATCCGCCGTCGCAGCGACGAGCATCTCGGCCATATCACCAGCAAGCGCCCAATCATGCGTATCCTTCCAGGCCTCAAGCCCGCGGCCTCCGAGCAACGTAAGTAGCGCGACAAGCGGGAGGTGACGTGCGGAAGACTGAACCCGAGAGAAGGCAAGAATGGCCCCGCCAAGACCGATCAAGAGCATCGTGTCCGCGAGAAGTAGAGTACGCTCGTGCTCACCCGGAATGACACCTTGAGCAAGTTGAGTAGCGAGCGGCGCCGTGCTGCCGAGGCAGCACAATAGGCCCGCCCCAAGGAGCCACATGCCCTGGGAAGACTCGCGATCCCACCCGGTTTGCCAGCCTCGTGCAGAGCAGGCGACAGCTCCAATCGAGAGTGCGATAAGCGGCCAGCCGAGCGAGAGTAGCGCAGCCTTCCCCATTCCAGCCAGAGCGCTTGCCGTTACGCCTTCCGGGAAAGCCGCACTAAGCCCACCGGGGTAGCCCCCCGCCCAAGTGCCAAGCGCGAGGCGCCTCCAGCTCACCGTGACGACAAAGATCAGCACAACCGGCCACATAGAAAGGAGTGTACGCCAGAGCGAACCACGGGAGTCACGCTCGGATCCGAGCCAACTCGCCGTCAAGAGTACGGCAATGATTGGAGGCGTGACCAAGCCAATTTCCTTGGTGGCAAGCGCGAGAAATGTGAACAGGCTCGCCACCCGCATTCGACCTGAGAGCGCGCAATAGACGGCTGCGAGGACAAGCGGAACCGACTGCGAATCCACTCGCCCCACAATCCAAGTCACGGTGCCACCTTGATGGGGAAACAGCCCCACGCCGAATCCAACGAGGACTGCGCCAAGAACCGGGACCCGAAGACGGCGGGAGATTCCAACAGCGAGCACCGCCATCAGAACGTGACAGATCAGGTTGAACACACGCAGAGGCACAGGCGCGACACCCGTTGTGATCTCTTGCAATCCCAGGGTCAAGGTCACCAGCGGCCGCCAAAAACGAATCGTTCGCAAGTCGTATTCGGGGCGAAGCCAATCACTAAATGGGCCCGCATGGTGAACATAACCCAACGCAGCGCCATCGTCTGAGATTAGGCCTGCACCAAATGTACCTAGCGACGGAGCGATTCCGACGAGTGCAACGATAACCAAGCACCAAAATGGAACGCCTAGCCAGCCCTTTGTGGTGCTGTCGTGTCGAGAATCTAAAGTTGTTTCCTGGGATGCCATGGGACCAACCTAGCTATGCGAACTTCTAAGGGGAAGATACAGGACGAAAAAGTGGCGGATCTAGGGTCTCCAAATAGCCGATTTCGGTCGATAGGAGAGTGTCGAAGCGCGCCAAACGAACAAAATGCCGCTAGCATGTGACCCCCATGGAATCCCTCCTTCAATTCTCAGAACGTTTCGGGCACATGATGTCCCGAATCTTCCTGACCCTGCTCTACTTTTTCGTGCTCGGTCCCTTCGCCATTTTCTACCGCATGTTCGCCGACCCGCTCCGCCGGAAACGCCCTACAGATGATGGGAATTGGTCCACTTGGGTACCACACAATGAGACCCTTCGAAGTGCGCGGAGACAGGATTAGTTCCCATGAATATTTTAGGACTAGCCTATTTCTACCACGACTCTTCGGCCGCATTGGTCGTGGATGGTGTACTCGTAGCCGCATCAGCAGAAGAGCGCTTTAGCCGAAAAAAGCACGACTCTGGCTTTCCCACGCTAGCTATTGAGTTCGTCCTCAAAAAGGCGGGGCTGACGATTCACGACGTTGACCATGTCGTTTTCTACGAGAAGCCCTTTGTGAAGTTCGAGCGCATGCTGATCACAGCGATGGCGACGTTCCCTCGCTCAGCCGCTGTCTTTCGCGAGTCCATGCAGCGCTGGATCACCGACAAGCTTTGGATCAAATCGATGATGTCCAAAGAGCTTGGAATCCCGAGCTCCAGGATTTTGTTCTGCGACCACCACATGTCCCATGCGGCATCGAGCTTCTTCACTTCGCCCTTTGAGAATTCGGCGATTCTCACGGTCGATGGCGCGGGTGAGTGGAGTACGGCAACCCTCGGTATAGGTAAAGGCAATCAGATCAAATTGCTAAAAGAGATGCGCTTCCCCCACAGCTTGGGGTTGCTCTACTCGGCCTTCACCGCGTATTGCGGGTTTGAAATCAACGAAGGCGAATACAAGCTCATGGGGATGCACCCCTATGGCGAAGCTAAGTACACCAAGGAGATCTACCAGCTTCTCCACGTTGCTGAAGACGGCAGCCTTTGGCAAGACTTGAAATACTTTGCCTACCACTACTCTCGGGATTCGACCTTGACGAAGGCATTTGAGGATCACTTTGGCCGTCCTGCACGTGACCCCAAAGAGGGAGACAAGTCCCTCGATCCTTACTACTGCGACATGGCTGCGAGTATCCAGCGTGTCACCGAAGAGATCTTGCTCAAGATGCTGACCCACCTGAAGTCGCTTCCCGAATGCGAGGGGATCGACTCCGTTTGCTTGGCGGGCGGTGTCGCCCTCAACTCCGTAGCCAACTTCAAGAACCTGGTCAATGGCCCCTTCGCGGACGTCTACATTCACCCCGCCCCCGGCGACGACGGCGGCTCAGTAGGCGCGGCCTATTGGGCCTACAACCACCTCCTCAAGCAAGACCGCGGTCCCGCCCTCGACCACGCCTACCTCGGATCGGAATACACCGATGAAGAGATCGAGGAGTTCCTGACGAAGAACGACATCCCCTTCATCAAGTATGACGAGGATGAAGACTTCTACCGCTTTGTCGCCGAATCCCTCGTCGATAGCAAAGTTTGCGGTTGGTACCGCGGTCGCAACGAGTGGGGCCCTCGTGCCCTTGGAGCTCGGTCGATCATCGCCGATCCTCGCCGCGCAGAGATGAAGGAGCTCCTCAACTCCAAAATCAAATTCAGAGAGGCCTTCCGCCCCTTTGCACCAAGCGTCCTGGAAGAGGCCGCTAGCGATTTCTTCGAATTCCCTGAAGCGGCGCGCCACTTGCCTGCACGCTTCATGCTGTACGTCTGCCCCGTTCGCGAAGACAAGCGGGACGTTCTGCCCGCCATCACCCATGAGGATGGTTCAGGCCGACTGCAAACGGTCTACAAGGACACGAATCCCGGCTATCACCGCATGATCGAGATCTTCGGCGAGCTCACCGGCGTTCCTGTCGTAATGAATACATCGTTCAACTTGAAGGGCGAGCCGATTGTCGAAAGCCCAGCCCACGCCTTCAACACGTTCAGCTTGTCCGGCATGGACCTGCTTCTCATGAACAATTACGTCGTTGATGCCTCGGCCAAGAAAAAGATCGCCGAGACGACCTTCATCCTCCGCCAAGACGGTGACTCAGTAACGGAGATGGTGAGCTAATGCGCATTCTCAACGTCCTACTTGCGCTGCTAGTCAGCATTTTGATTGCGTTCGGAATCTTTGAAGGTGGGCTTCGACTTACAAGCTTTGCGCCGACGACAACTGCCAACCATTTTGATCCGAGCCTGGGGTGGTCCAAAGAGCCCGGAACAAGCGTTCGGCGAAAGTCTGCTGAGTTTGATATCCGCCTCGATATCAATGAACTCGGCTTGCGAGATGACCCGATGTCGTCAGCTGCAAAGCCTGACGGAACTTATCGCGTAGCTATGCTTGGCGATTCCTTCACGCTGGGATATACCGTCGCCCGAGACGGGCTGTTTGTCGATCTGCTCGAGGATTGGTGGCAACTGGAAGGTCGAACCGTAGATGTGATCAACGCCGGTACCGAAGGTTATTCCACGGACCAAGAGGTTCGCTGGCTAGTTGATCACGGCGAGGAGTTTGCTCCAGACCTAGTGATGTTGTTTCCCTACGAGAACGACGTCTTCTGGAACGGCCAAACGAGCTACCTGCGCTATCCAAAGCCTAGGTATTCACCAAACGGCTCTCCTAGCGAGTTGGAATTGGTCGATCCTGGGCCGCGTAATTGGACAGAGGACTGGGCTATCACCAAGGCGCTCAACGCCTTGAGCGGGATGATCAAGGGACCGACCGAGGGTGCCATGTACTTCACGCCCAAAGGTGGCACCAAACCGATCCTTCGTGAGTTTGCGGTTCTCCTTAACGAGCAGCCCGAGTTCATGAACAACGCAATCGCCCGTACGCGCGGCTCACTTGTAGCCCTAAAGGCGACATGCGCAGAGCTGGGTGCCGAGCTTGTGATTGCGCCGATTCCCTCTAAGGCCTCCGTTGATCCCGACGCTCGCGATCGCATCGGCACGGGCACACTTGGTCTTGCACCCGACACCTGGAACGCAGACGCCCCTGTGGATCTGTTTGTTAGCTTGGCAGGAGAGCTCGGTATCAAGACCTTGGATCCGCGCTCCACTTTCAAGGCGCACATCGAGAGTGGTACGAACCTGTACTACAACATTGATTGGCACCTAAACAACGACGGCAACCGGGCCTTCGCGCGCTTCCTTCACGACGAGCTCGACAAGCCCGCGATGGAGGTGGGGATTGGAAAATTGAGCGCACCTACGAAGGTGGACTCTCCTCCCCGTCCCGTCTCCAGCGGCATCCCCACTTGGGCCTATGTCTACTTGTCGCTGTTTGTGATCCTATCGATCACCTACAAAATGCACTATAAAGAGGAGGCCTTCCCGCGCATCCTTGTACAGATCGGGGCCATGCTTGCGCTCATCTTTACGATCTTTATAGGTGGCGGAAAGCTGACAACAATCCTGCCCCCAGAGTACGCCGCCATCTTGCTTGCTGTTGTGGTCTTAGGACTTGGTGGCTTTATCTTGTACAAGCTTGGAAGGCGCATTTCGACCATCCTGGAGCTAGTCCAGGCCTTCGTAGCTCGTGGCCATTGGTACCTGCTGCCGCTGCTGATCGTCCTACTCTCCATCGGGAGCCTCTTGGTGGTAGCCGCAAGTTCACCGTTCATCGCCCCGTTCATCTACACGCTCTTCTAATCCTGAAGAACTTCCTGCGCGACAACTGGCTATGGGTTCTCCTCCCCATCGTCTTGATGCTGACGCTAATGGCCGCCGCCTACTTCCTAGGAGGTAGCGGCCACGCGCCGGGAAGTTATGCGATTATGTAAGAGACAATCCGTCTCAACTCCCCGCCCCAGCTGCCACTGCCCTCGCTATGAAAAACTTCCTCAAAGATAACTGGATCTGGATCGTCGTACCGTTCGTGATTGTTCTAGCGCTAGTGTCGTATTTACTGTTCTTCTCGAGTTCGGATGCAGTCTCCCCGTTTGTTTATGGGCAGTAAGGGCATTTCAAAGAAATGCCCAACGAGCAACCTCTAAAGTGAAAAGGGCATTTCAAAGAAATGCCCAACGCAAGAGACCCCTCCAAACCCGAGCACTTCAAAGCCCCCCCTTCAACGCAAGAGCCCCCTCCAAACCCGAACACTTCAAAGCCCCCCCTCCAACGCAAGCGCCCCCTCCAAACCCGAGCACTTCAAAGCCCCCCCTCCAACGCAAGCGCCCCCTCCAAACCCGAGCACTTCAA
>CALBMX010000103.1 GCA_937896235.1 uncultured bacterium | reverse complement strand
AGACTCGTGAACTCGAGCGAATCGAAGTCACGATCGTTCACAAGAGGAAGCGTGCCACGAATTGCTACCGCTCCTGCGAAGGTGGCGTCGTCACGGCTCCCGCTTAGCCGCGCGTCATTGACAAGGGCCTTTTGGGTCCCGGCTTTTTGGCCCACGTGATCGCCGAGCGCTTTCAGTTCCACATGCCGTACTATCGGCTCGAAAAGAAGTACGCGGGCAAGGGGCTCGACCTCTCCCGCAGTGTGCTCGAGCGCTCTGTCTCTCGCTGCGGCGAGCTGCTCGAGCCTCTTCATGACGCGCTTCAAAAGTCTATCCTCGCCAAGGACATTGTCTTCACCGATGACACGACTGTGAAGATCGCCCTGGCCGGGAAGCCTGGCAGCTCAAAGACCGGCAGACTGTGGGTCTACATCGATAAGCTCGGCCAACACTTTTACGACTTCACGGAGTCGCGAGAACCCGACCGACCGATCACCCTATTCAAGAAGTTCCGAGGCTTCATTCACGCCGATCCCTGATACGACCCGATCTTTCTACCCGACGACGTAACGGAGGTGGCGTGCTGGGCACACACGCGAAGGTACTTTGAACGAGCGGAGAGTAGCGATCCGGACCTGAGCGCTGTCGCGCTCGGACTGATTCGTAAGCTCTATCGCATCGAGAAGATCGCGCGGAAGAAGAAGCTCAAAGAGGAGGGCCTGTTGGAGCTGCGCCAGAAGTACTCGGTGCCAATCCTAGAGCAAATCAAGGCGTGGCTCGGCAGTGCGGAAGCCATGGTGCTACCCAAAAGCCCGATGGGGAAAGCGGTGCACTACGCCCAGGCTCAATGGGATGCACTCGTGGTCTACACCACGGATGGTCGTCTCGAAATCGACAACAACCGCGCTGAGCGAGCTATGAAACCGGTCGCTGTCGGGCGCAAGAACTGGCTCTTTGTGCAGACGTTAGCCGGGGGCAAAACCGCGGCGATCATGATGAGCCTGATCCACTCCGCCGAGGCGGCGGGCGTCAATGTGAAACTCTATCTCCGTGACGTCCTGCAGAGAATCGCAACCGAGACTGACGTCACAAAGCTGCTGCCCCACGCGTGGAAAGAGAACTTCGAAGCCGAGGTCGAGGGCAGACGCAACGAGATTATCGAGAAGCTCGTCGCGGATCAGCGCGGCGCATAGGCGCGAGAAGCGGGGACGTGGGGTTCACGCGACGGTTACTCAATAGTCACTCCCATTTTGGGGCGCACGTCGGGCCCACAGGTCGAGACCGAAGGATGAGGTTACACCTAATCGGAAGTGGGCGACCACTCTTAGGGGACAGGCCCGAGCCGCCGGCTAGTAGAGAAACGAGAGTACTAACGCGTTGTATACGAAGTGCTCTACCATCCCTGGAAACAGGCTTCCCGAGCGATCACGCAGCCAGGAGAGGTGCAAGCCAAGGACCAGGTGGATTGGCGAAGCGAGGCTAATTCCATGTGCCAACATGAATGCGCAAGCGGTGACCATAAGGCCTTGCTTTTTCCCCAAAACGCGCTGGGCTCGACTGTGCATCAGCCCACGAAAGGCTAGCTCTTCAAAGAGTGCGGGGCAAAGCGCGATGGTGAACAAGCTAAGGGCAGGCCCCAGGAAGTCGATGAGCTCCGTAAATTCGGAGGTGCCCCCTGTGGAGCCTGATTCCATACCTTTTACAAGCAGGATTGCAAAGGTAAACATCCCGACGGCAACGAGGGCCGCCTCGCCAAAGGCGCTCGCTTTGGCGGATCGTAGGGCGGTAAATGCGAGTCCCCCCGAAAGAGCGCCAACCAATAATACAAGTGCGCCTGAGAGCAGGCCCAGCACCGGGAGCAGCAAACCGGCGAGCTCCTCCTCTACGAAGATTTGCACGATCAACCCCGGCACCAAAAAGCACGCCATGATGAGGGCAAACTGGAGGAGGGCCACCGTCGACTCCTTGCGATTGGCCTCGTAGCTCTCCAAGGGTTTCATGAACGCAACGACCTCATCTTCAACAGAAAGAGGTCGAGGCGCGGGACCGTCCAGCAAAGCTTGGGCTTGGGCCGGCTTGTGGAGGGGCAAATAGTTGGGCTGCACAAGGGCTGGAACTTGTAACCAAGCGCTGCATTCGCAGGCCAACCTGCCACCGGCAAGGTCTTTGTGAATGCTCCATGAAAGACCACAAGACCTGCACGAAAGCTCGATGGCGTCGGCTTCGACGGGGGGGTGGCCCTTTGGCCAAAACCGCTTGGGGCTCATTCGAACTTGCCCGAAGAGAGAGCTAGGCGGATTGTGTGAGCCGAGATTCGACCGGGTAATTTGGCTTCGAGTTCCACGTCATCATCCGTGATCAAGCTGCGTAACCCCAATCCAGTCACCTGCAGAACCTCTCCCTCTTGATCCAAGAGTTGGATGTACAGTTCTTGACCACTCGATACCGTTGTGATGGCGACATCTCGGGAGTTGTCCATGGCGAATTCGCGAAGTGCCTGGGTCTCTGTGGGGGTGGTTGGATAGGCGTCGCCTCGTCGCACCGCAATGACATAGTTACCCCATTTGCGCTCGACTTCTATGGCGACCAAACCCTCGAAGGGGCCCTCGTCGATAACCAGGGCTTCGGACTCTGTAGCAAAAACTCGGTCGACCCAACCGGATTGCCATGACGCCAATCCAAAACCGACAAGGGCCAAGACCATGATGAGGAGCGCTCGTCGCAAACCGAGCTCGCGCACAGAGTCGGGCAGCGACTCGCGCCGTGGTGAATGTTCGCGATCTTCGTGGCTTAGGGCTCGAGAACGACTTACATTCCGCAGTTCTCCGCCCACGCATCCAAAGAGGAATTCCGTTGTCGTTTGCCCCTGCACAAGCGTGCACCGCAGCGTCGACTCCACACTACTCGGATCGGCACCCAAGGCGACCATGTCCTCAAGGAGACTAAGGATTTCACTTTGGGTAGCCTCTCCAATGATCGCCGCGTCTAGCGAGGTGTCACTTGGCAAAAACGTGAAGCGTCCGCCCTCTATAGAGAGCATCGGCTGAGAAAGGCCAAGTCGCTCCCATTTGCGGGCTGCAGACCGAAGCTCACCAACGTTTTGGATTCTCCCATCAAGCACGCCGTCAAACCAGGCGTAGCCAGGCAGAGGTGCCGTCGGTTGTTCGTTATCCATGATTAGGCGTCCAAGGCTGTTGCCAGCCCCGGAATCTCGCGGATAGGAACCCAGTCTGGCTCCCCTTTACACCAAACCAAAGTCTCTTCGTTGATGGACTCGGATAGCCAGGTGAGGCGCAGGGTTTCGAAGGAAACCGGACCCTCCCGATTGCCGTCACTAGAGTAAAACCAATCGGAACTCTCCATCGTAGCACCCTCTTCGGCTACCGGGATTTCCCCTTCACTGAGCTCGTCCAGCTTCCCGGTCTCTAACCCCAACGATCGATCGTGGATACCAAGCCGTCGCGTGGTGGCCTCATGCCTAGAGTCCGCAACCATGCGGTCCTTCCGAACGGTCTCGCGCAAGCGGCGGTTCTCATCGCGAAGGCGCGAATTGGCCGCGCCTTCTTTCTTCAGGTCCCCAAGGACAAGCACCAAGATGAGCCCAAAACAGCCAAAGAAGAAGCCGATGAAAAACCACCCAGCAGCGTTGCGGCCACGGGAGTTTGCAAGCGCGGCTGTGATTGCGCCGAAGACGATCAGTACCAGAAATTCCATTGCGAATTGAGTGAGAAGCTTTAGGTGAAGAGGCGGAACAGCCAGACAGACAATAGTGCGGTCATGAAGAGGCGACCGGCACGTTGAGAGAAGCGTTGTAGCAAACCCTCGGCGCGAGCAGAGAGAAAGCTTAGCGCACCGAGGCCGAAACCAACGGTGGCAAACAGTACGACGAGTAGGCCGTTTGGATTCAATGCAATCCCACTGCTAATCTCCCCTTGCAGAATAAGGGAGGTTGAGCGAGTGAGTCCACAGGATGGGCAAGCTAGATCTCCACCAAGTTCACCGAGAAAACATACTGGTCCCTCTACTCCAAAAAGGGACGCGTGTTCGACATCAACAGAGACGGAGAGCCCAACTAGAAGGATGACGGCACTGAGTAGGAAAGCGCCTAGTGCACCTCGACTGGGGCCCAGCAACTTCGAATGTTGGGGGGATTCGGCCTGGATCGGAGGTGGTGAGATAGTCTGCGAGTCAATCATAGGGGCCTTTGTGGGGCTTCTAGAGTATAGGTAGGCAGCACCATGCAAAAAAGCACCGACTTAGGCGACGACGACACAACCTCACCATAAGCAGAGGAATGGGTGGTTTTGAACGGCCACTTATCGAGTTTCAGGCCGTTTGAGACGTGTTGCGGAGTGGAGGGGTGCTGACCAACTTGATAGATTCGGATCTGTCAAGAAGCCCTCTAGGATACGAATGCTCGCCAGAAACTCGTCGATGCGGATGTGTTCATCTGGTGTGTGGTCCAAAGCGCTATCCCCGGGGCCGTAGGCGACGATTGGGCATTTCCATACGGGGCCCACCACATTCATATCTGAAGTTCCTGTCTTCCTAATGAATCTAGGCCTTCCGCCTTCCCGGCTAATCGCGCGCCCGAGCAACCTGGCGACAGGGTCCGTCCGCGGGCTCGACCACGCCTCTAAACCGTTGGAGCAGTCCACTTCCCAACCGGGAACCGCATCGCAAAGCCAGGTCCTTGCCACCTGCGGACCCAGTTCCCCAGGTAAGCGCAATCGCACGTCCAATGAGGCGTGTTCGAACAAGCCATCACTGTTCAACTCGATTTGGGATAGGTGTGTAAAAACCTGATCGAAGAGCGCCTCGCGACCCTGATTATAGAGTGCGGCGGCCTGCTCGATAGCGACATAGGCTCGGCACGCTAATGCGCCCATGCCCGACGCCTTACCGGCGCTGTGCTCGATGGGAAGGGACCTCTGCAAACGCGCGCGCAGGTACCCTTTGTAGCCAAGGGTAACACCTTGCCAACCGCTCGGTTCACCATTGATACAGAGATCCGGGGCCGCCCCGAGTACACGAAAGCGGGCCCCCTTTGAGCTTGGGACCTCTTCTTCTACACAGCCAATTACCTCCACCTGAGCTTGGAGGTTCCCGCTGTCTGCGGCACGTACAGCTGCGGCAATAAATGCGGCAAGTGGACCCTTTGCATCCACTGCCCCGCGCCCATAAAGTTTGCCGTCCTCGCGTCGTACAGAGACGACACCGGGGACCGTATCAATGTGGCCTAACAGAACGATGCGAGGGCCGCTTGTTCCAATCTTTCCAACCGGATTCCCGGCATCGTCAATTTCCGTTTGGAATCCAAAGCTGTCCATCTGCTCTACCAGAAATGCAGCGGCTTGCCCTTCTGCACAACTGACGCTTGGCACGCGAATTAGCCGCTCAAGGAAGAGGATTGCGTCGCTGTCCTTCATTGCAAGAGCTCCTGGCATATGGCCTCGGCTAGGTCTTCAAGTTCAGGCCATGTCGAGTTGAGCGGGGGAAGTAATCTCAAGACCCTCGGGCCAGCGCCCAAAGTCAAAAATCCCCGCTCCTGCAGGGCCCGTTGCAGAGGTGCAGAGGCGACACTAAGTTCGATGCCAATCATGAACCCAATCCCCCTCACTGCGCGGACCTCTTTGCAATCCCGAAGTGAACGTTCGAATCGGCGCAGAAGTCGGTCGCCTAACTCCGCTACGTGTGCGACAAGGCCCTCCCGTTCGAGTGTTTCCAAAACAGCGAGGGCAGCTGCACACGAGAGGGGGTTGCCGCCAAACGTGCTGCCGTGTGATCCTCCATTCAGATTCACCTGCTCCCCCCGGAAGGCTACAGCACCAATGGGGACGCCACCACCGAGCCCTTTGGCAAGGCAAACAACGTCCGGTTCGAGGTCGGCATGCTGGTACCCAAACATGAGTCCCGTGCGTCCAATCCCCGTTTGGACCTCGTCCGCAACGAAGAGTATTCCACGCTCTCTGCAGATCCGCTGTGCTTCCAGCAAATAATTGCTATCTATGATCTTGACTCCACCCTCTCCTTGCACGGGCTCGAAAAGAAACAGAGCCACTTGGTCCGAAAGAGCGGCATCCAAGGCCTCCAAATCCCCGGGGCGTACATGGGTAAACCCTGTGACCAAGGGCCCAAATGCGTCCCGATGCAGACCTCGGAATGTGGCAGAGAGGGCCCCCAAAGTTCGGCCGTGAAAGGCACCGGTAAGTGCGACAGTTTGCGACCGCCCTGTTGTTGCTCTCGCCATTTTGATGGCAGCCTCTACGGCTTCCGTTCCCGAATTGCATAGAAAGATTCGGTCCAAAGGTGAGAGAAGGTTCGTCAAGCGCAGCTGAAGTTCCGTCCTCCGATTGTTGGCAAAACTCCCAAAGCAGGAGATGAGAGTCTGGGCTTGTGTCGATAGGGCCGCGGCCAACCCCGCATGTCCATGTCCAAGGGACGCAACGCCGTACATCGAGGTGCCATCGAAGAAGCGCTTTCCACATGAGTCGGTGACAAACGAGCCTTCCCCTCGGAGCAGCGTGAGTCCGCGAAAACCTGCGAACCCGGCATCGTGTTGAACGGGGTTTCCAATGAGTGGGGCGGTGGTCATGAAGTGGCCCCTATGGCTTCTAGGCAAACACGCTCCCCAATCACAGTCCCGTTGCCCGCAAGTGCACTCGAGAGGGGATTGGAGACACGAGCGTCAGCAAGGATTACACGCCGCACACCTAAAGACAGCGCCTCGGCGGCACCCAACAACTTCTTTCGCATCCTTCCCTCGGCAAAGACCATATACGTTTCCAAATCCCCAGTGGGAATGTGCGAGATCAGACTGTCACTACAGCTCACATCACGCATGAGACCAGGCACATTAGTTAGGATCACCAAGGTCTCATCGCCGAGTCTTCCCGCGATAGCTGCCGCGAGGCGATCCCCATCGGCATTGAGCATCTCCCCTGTCTCGCTGGCGATGACGGGCGCGATAACGGGCACACAGGATAATCCGTGAAGTGCCTCCAAGACGCCTGTATCTATGGTTTCCGGCCGGCCAGTCCACTGCTCCCTTAGGATGCGAGAACGCCCATTTTCGATAAAACGCACCAGGTGTTTGCGCGCGCCAACCGCCAGGCCTCCGTCCAAACCAGACAGCCCAAACGCCTTTACACCGCGCATGGAGAGCCCCTCAACGATTACTTTTCCGATCAACGCGGTGGCCATGGCAAAAATCTCGACATCCGCGCGATCTGTCTGACGAGAAACCTGTCCGTTGGCTGAAGTTAGAAAGCGCACCTCCCTACCGAGGGCTTGTTGCAAACGCGAAGTGCTATCCGAGCCACCATGGACGATGGTGATTCGATTTCCAGAGACGGGAAGGGAGTATGTGGCTAGCTCGTCGAGAAGTGCATCTCCACCGATCCCACTTGCCCCTCCAATCTTGACGGTAATGTTCATTTTTTATGGTGCTCCAGACCGCGTGTTGCGATCAAAATTTGAGGTCTAAACGGGGTGATATCCAAAGGCCGTTAGCGCGGTATTTTCGGGGAAACCGCACATGAGATTTAGGGTCTGGACTGCGGTTCCAGCCGCACCTTTACCCAAGTTATCGATGGCCGAAAGCGCGACCAAGTGTCCACGCGTGCTGTCGATTGCAAACCCCACCTGCGCACGATTCGTCCCCGCAACGAGTTTGGGTTCCGGGTGTCGATAAAGACCGGCCCTGTCGTGGATGAGCTCTACAAAGGGCTCCGCACTACAAAAATTGGCGTATGCCCTAAGGACCGTTCGCTCATCCACCTCTGGACCAACCTGGAGGTGACAGGTTGCAAGTGCGCCACGAACCATTTCTACCGCAGTGATGGAAAGGTGAAGGTCGAGGCCTATAAATGTTTGCTCAACCTCCGCCGCATGACGGTGCCCCGTCGGGGCGTAAGAGCGAACACAACCCGACCGAATGGGGTGATGACTGGCGGGTCCCGCACTCGCGCCCCCTTCACTAGATCCCACTTTGACCTCTGCGATGACGGGGTGATTACGGGATAGGAGTCCGGCTCTCTCGAGGGGTAAGAGTGCCAGCTGGATAGCAGTAGCATTACAGCCAACGCCGCTCGCAAACCTTGCGCCCACTAAGCGCTCGCGGTTGCATTCGGGCAAGCCATAGACAAATTGAGGGAGCCACTCGGGGGCCGGATGCGCTTCTCCATACCACTCCTTGTAGTTGGCCGCACTTCTAAGGCGGAAGTCCGCAGAGCAGTCAATGATCCGTCCGTTTTCTCCGACGAGTTGAACGAATTGCTCGATCCTCGAAGCGGCAGTGCCGTGGGGTAGTGCCAATAGAAGGGCGTCACAAGCCTTCAAATCGGCAAGCTTGGAGAATCGAAGGCCTGTTCGACCTCGAAGATGGGGATGAACTCGGCCCAGTGGTAGACCCTCGTTTTTTTCGGAGGTTACCGCGATGAGCTCCACGTTCGGGTGATCTAACAGCAAGCGAATCAGCTCGCCACCGACGTAACCGGATGCGCCGGCGATGGCAACGCGGATCATGAAATGACCTCCGCCGGAACCCTTGCCAAAACCCAATCGACCATGGCACCTGGAATGTCGACACCTGTTGGCGCGATGCTATTTCGGAATTCCATACTGTGGTTGACTTCAAGCACGAGCGGACCAAGGTCAGGTTCCTCGACAATGTCCACCGCGAGAATCCCACCTCCCACCGCTTTTGCGGCGGCAAGTGCCAACTCCGCTAGACGTGTGCCGTCTCGACCCGTCAGTGGGCAGTTTGACGTTTTTCCGCCGAGTGCGGTGTTGGTAATCCAGTGCTCGCTTGTTCTGAAGATTGCGCAAATGGGCTGATCTCCAATCACAAAAACACGAATGTCTCGACCTGGCTTCTGAATAAGTCTCTGCAAATACAAGCTCCGGTGAGTCCAGCCCCCAAGTACGGCGCGATCTTCAAAAACCGCTTCGGCCGCGTGGCGGTCATTTAGCCTTGCCACCATGCGGCCCCAAGACCCAATCGTTGGCTTCACCACGGCGGGGTAGCCAAGCTCTTCATCAAGAACTCGCAGTGCCTCCTCTGGAGAAAAGGCCACCCGAGTCTCAGGCTGAGGGACACTCGCGCGCTCAAGGGCAATCGAAGTACGCAGCTTGTCACCAGCACAGCGAACAACCGAAGAGGTGTTGACACACTGGACTCCACGGGCCTCGGCAATCTCAAGCAAGTGCACGGACGTGCCGTAAGCGATCGACCGATCGTGCAGTACCGAGAGACCGTCCAACACATTTTCCGAGCCATCCGCGTCCAGGCGAAAAGAGGTGCGTCGATCGTCTATCCGCCTCGGGTTGATACCACGGTCTAAGTAGGCCTCAATTAGAAGTTTTTCCTCGACGCGAATGCGCGAGGCAAGAATTGCTACAGACATCGCTCTATTCTCCCCAATCTTCTGAGAGTTCAGGCGCGAGGATGAGCTCAAGTGGCTCTAAGCACGCGACTTCGAGTTCGGCAGAGCAGACGTCACAGGCGACAATCTCACCTTCAACGGCATCGGCGGGGACAGAGACGGGGGATTCACATTCAGTACAGTTCAACATGATGGAGTTCACTAGCTGGGGTCGGTGGAAAGGGAGTTAGAAAGGTGCGCGTAGAGCCGCGCCAAAATGGCCTCAGAGACAGAAGCCGTAGTGCCCTCGCCCCCGAGATCGGGGGTGCAAGGACCGTGGACGATGGTGTGATTGATTGCCGCCTCTAGAGCTTGGGCCTCTTCCTCAAATCCAAGGTGCCGGACCAACATGGCCATGGCTCGCAGGGTGGCAATGGGGTTCGCTCGATGTGTGCCGACAAGGTCTGGGGCAGACCCGTGAACGGGTTCAAATAAGGAGCCGCCTTGTCCTGGGGAACCCAAGTTTGCACTTGTGACCAGTCCAAGTCCGCCGCCCGCATGCGCCGCGACGTCGGAGAGAATGTCTCCAAAAAGGTTAGTGGTCACGAGGACATCAAAGCGCTCGGGATTGGCTACCAGCTGAAGGGCGGCATTGTCTACGAGCAGCTCATCAACTTGAAGACCTCCGACTTTTTCAAGCTCGTCGAATGCTGTGGTTCGAAACAAGCCGCAGGTCTCCCTGAGGACATTTGCCTTGTGCACAATCGTGACTCTCCCCGACCGTTTTTGTGCGATCTGGCCTGCAAAGCGGGCGATCCTTCTACTCGCTCGTTCCGTGATGACACGTTCGGCAACGCACCGGCCCGGCTGCGTCGTTTCCCGGCCTGCATACATGCCCTCGGTGTTCTCCCTGACAAGGACCAGATCCACCTTTCCACCGCTCTGGGGTAGGCTTTGGACGGGTCGAATGTTGGCAAATAAATCGAGTTCACACCGCAAGGTCACGATTGGGCTTCGATATCCCGAAGTGGGGACCATGGGAGAGCCAACGGCCACCAAAAAGCACGCGTCGGCCCGCCGCGCTGCGGCTAGGCTCTCGGCGGGTAGAGCCGTTCCAAAGGCCCCAAATGTAGCGAACCCTGCGGGTGCTTCCTCGAGCAATGCGCCAGGGATGGCAATCCTCAGTGCACGGGCCGCAAAGGCATTCAGCTCGGTACTAATTCCATCCCCCGTCAGAAAACAAACAAGCGGAGTTTCCAGGAGTGTACTCACAGTGCAACCTCCCCAGGGAAGTGGCCCGTTCTTTGGAAGTAGGGGATCAGGCCACCTGCTTGCCAAATCTCACGTGTGAAGCTTGCGGGTTTACGCAGGGCAATCCTGCCGTTGGCATGTCTCAGTTCACAGGAATCCAAGTCAAGAGAGATCGGATCTCTATCACGCAATGGGGAGAGCTCCTCGGCGGGCACCTCGATCAAAGGCAGTCCAAGATTAAGGGCATTCCGGTAGAAGATTCGAGCAAAGCTGGGAGCTAGGATCGCACCAAGTTCGCACAGCGCGAGCGCTTGTGCTGCGTACTCACGGGAAGATCCGCAACCGAAGTTGGGGCCGGCGACGATCACATCACCGGGTTGCACAAGTTCGGGGAATTCGGGGCGCGCCTCGATGAAAGGAAAGCGGCGAAGTTCTGCTTCCGAGGTCATATACGGGGCGAATCGACCGGGGACGATCTGATCCGTGTTGACGTCATCGCCAAAGATCCAAAGGGTAGACATGTTTAGACGAGGTGGGGGGTGGAGTGGGCTAGGGAGGGTGCATTCAATCTTCCCGTTGCAGCGGTTTCCGCGGCAACGGCAGGAGAGGCCAAGTAGATTTGCGCTTGTGGGGAACCCATCCGGCCAGTGAAGTTTCGATTGCCCGTAAAGACGGCAACCTCACCAGGGGCTAAGACCCCCATGTGCCTTCCGATGCAAGCTCCGCAGCCAGGGGGGCCGAAGGTGGCGCCCGCGGAGAGAAGTGCTGCTGCCGTTCCGTCCTCAACGACTTCTTGCATCACTTGTGCCGAGGCGGGAACCACAAGAAGGCGTGTGCCCGTTGCGACCTTGCGGCCGGCCAAGACACGTGCAACTGTCTGAAGATCTTCGACGCGCCCGTTTGTGCAGGTCCCAACATAGACCACATCGATGGGAAGGCCTTGGACTTCGGAGACGTGGACAAGGTCATCCACTCGACCTGGACGCGCTACTCGATGTTGAAGCTCAGCGAGGTCGATCTCTATTTCGGAGATGTAGTCGGCGCGGTCGGGCATCTGCATCCAACTAGGTGAGTCCAGCAGGCCCCCTGGCCAAATCAAACCCGCCTTGGCCCCGGCCTCAACAGCCATAGAGGCGATCGTCATGCGGCCAGCGATGCTGAGTTGATCTAATCCGAAAATCTCAATGGAGGCATAGGTTGCGCCAGCGGCTCCTAACCTACGGATGATCTCTAGCGCTAAATCTTTCGGCCCAAGCTCAAATACACCGTGTTCATTGGAAGCACCCGCTTCAGTGAATGAGCCACGAACTTGGACTCGAATCGCCTCAGGAACACGCATCCAAGTTCGACCGGCGGCCAAACATACGGCAACGTCAGTGCTGCCCATGCCAGTGCCGAATGCACCGACTGCACCGTACGTTGTCGAATGGCTATCGGTACCGACTACAACCTCACCGGGTAGGGCAAGCCCCTCTTGAATCAGTAGCTGATGACAGATTCCATTCCCGCTTTCAAAAAAGTTTTTGATGCCCTGCTCGCGCACCCATTTGCGGAGAGCAGCTTGGTTTTCCGCAGTAGCGAGATTGGCCGCGGGTGCAACATGGTCAATCACGACAACAACACGATCGGGGTTGGAAAGTTGGGTGACACCAAGCTGTTCCTTGAGGATGCGAATCACACTGGGTGCTATCGAATCGTGAAGCATGACTCGATCGGGAGTCAAGGTAATGAGGTCGCCGGGTTGGGCGCTGCGCCCTGAAGCGCGACTTAGGATTTGTTGGCTTAGAGTAGACATGAATGTTCAGGAGTTCAGAGTGGAGGGGGTGGAGCGAGCGGCGCGCTCTTTGAGAAAGTCGTCTACCGAATCGGAGCTGATTGCCCCCGAGTCCGTGAGGTTCTTGAGCGCGCGTGTTGCGGAGAGGATGGAGGCGTCGTCCAGGGAGAGCCCGAGGAGGCGGGCCCTTTCGCTAATGGCGTGTCGCCCGACAAGGGTGTGACCCACAAGGATTTCGCGGGTCCGGCCAAAGTCGGCGGGATTGAGAGCCTCGTAACAGGTGGGTTCAGCGAGGACGGCCTTCGTGTGCATGCCAGCCTTGTGCGAGAATGCTGTTGGGCTCGTGATACAGGCATTGAATGGAACCTCAATGCCAAGTGCTCTAGCAACTTGCTGGTCAAGCGAGAGAAGCTGATCGATACGATACCGCTGAACAGAGTGAGGTGCGGATTGAGCAGCCCGAGCGATCAGGCCTCCGAGAGAAGCAATCCCATTACGCTCACCGATACCCAAGACAGTCACGTCAATATGTGTGGCTCCGGCACGCCATGCTGCCCACGCATTCGCAACTGCGCAGTCTCCATCATTGTGGCCGTGAAACTCGATGTCGCAGTTCACAGCTGCGCGAAGGACGCTTACCCTTTGAGCCACCTCATCCGGAGTTGCGCATCCGACGGTATCCGCGATTCCGATCCGACTAACTCCAAGATCTTCGACAACCTGCGCAATGCGAAGCACATCTCTCATCGGAGTACGAAACGCATCCTCGCAGGAGAATCGAATGGATGCGCCACGCCCGACAATGTGGGGGAGGACCTCTCGTGCAACCTCAAGGATCCCCAATAAGTCCCTTCCGTGAGAGTGCAGGCGGAGCTGGGGTGACGTGCCCATGACAAGGTGAAGTGCATCGACACCGCATGCCAGCGCCACTTCGGCATCCATCCGCGAGCACCGTATGTGAGCGGCGATTTCAGCCTGAAGGCCCAGGTCGACGACTCTCCGCAAATCCGCCTCAGCGCGGGGGGAGGCGACGGGCGTAGTCATCTCAATGACATCCACGCCAAATGCGTCGAGCTTCGTCGCGATTGCAATACGCTGCTCGGTAGTAAATGCAGCGAGAGCAAACTGCTCACCTTCGCGCAGCGTGCAATCTACGATCCGAAAGGGTCGAGACGTCTCAGGTTGTATCATTCGTGGCATGCTTGGTAAGCCATGCACACGAGGGAACCGGAAGAGTCCTTAAACGCAAACCGCCGGTCCCCTCGAGGTGCCGGCGGTTTGTGTTGATCTTTAGTCTACGACAAGCCCTACCGAACCCAGAGGGGGTACAGTTTGGCCTTGCTTTTGGAAGCGACGTTGATGTTGAAGTTAGACATTGGATTCGTGCGATCGAGTATTCACCCGTTCGAGGGCGGGAGAGTAGTACCGGCTGACGCTCAAGTCCACCCCTATTTTTTATTAGTCATCTCAACTCTCAGGATTCGGACCCAAGGACTACCGGTTTCAAAGGCCCATGAATCCAATCCTCTACATTAATGACGCTGCCTCAAACTTCCCTTTATCTGCGCGGTTTGCCTTCTCCATGTTTTTTGCTCGGACCTTGTGATTTTGGTGCAGGCCTTGCCCCGTGCGCCTTCCGGGGGTGGTCATCGAGTCCAGTGCGTCACCCGGGTTCGTTCGTCGGGGCTCATGTTTAGTTTCCGATCAGGAGAGCCCCTTGGTCGACTCCCGTAGTGGCAAAAAAGCCGGTGAGTCCCTTCGTTGATAACGTGTAACCTGGGGAGTGCCGCACCTGTCCCAGCAACCAGATTCCCGTGTAGCATGGAAGACTCGCCTATCAACGATACTTTTCGAATGATCCTGTAGGGGGCCGTTCGTATGCTTCCACGATGAAGTATTTTTGTGTTTGGGCCCTTGCGGTACTGGCAACCATTGCACCCGTATCCGCCCAGGACGGTGGCATCGAGATTTTTGCGGGTGAGACGATCTTCACGGAGGGGACACGGGTCTCCCTGTCACATATTTGGAAGACCAAAGAGGGGCTCCTAAGCGGTAGCACCTCGCTAACTGTCCCGGAACATCAGCGCTTCACCGAGCATCGGACCGTCCTGGGTGTCAACCATGGCATAGCTCGTAACTGGAGTCTGTCCGCGTTGATACCCTATGTCGAGCGCACTCTCAAAAAGGATGTTGGAGAGACAGGGGGAGTTGGACCTGGCGACATCTCCCTTATCCTCAAGCACAACTTTCACGTTATCAATTGGCAGCGCAGCGCATGGCACTCCGCATGGATCGCGGGAGTCGAACTTCCAACAGGTGAGACGGGTGAGCGCGATGGGGGAGTTCGTCTAGCTCCCTCTCTTCAGCCAGGATCGGGCTCTGTGGATCCTTTCTTGGGGGTTGCTACAACGCTGGATCTCGACCTTTGGCGCTTTGATGCGGTAGCCCTATACAAAGAGAATCTTGAGGGTGCTCAGAACTTCGAAGAGGGGGACAAGCTGACCTTATCTGTTTCGGGGAAATACAGATTCGTCCATGTGAAGTATCCTGGACCAAGCGCAAGCGCGACGGTGGGACTCAAGTGGGGCCACACCTGGCGAAGTGCCACGGACCACATCACCAATTCCGGTTCGGGTGGTGAAGAGCTCCTTGTAAAGTTTGGCTTAGGCTACCACCCAAGGCCAGATATCGACATGGGCGTTTCCCTAGACCTGCCACTATATGAAGATCTCAATGGCACAGAGCAACTTGGCCTCGACAGCCGAGTGCAGTTTGCATTAGGCTTGCGCTTCTAAATTTCTTGCAACGACAAATTGATCATGAAACCGTACTCACTTGCGACTGTCGGGCTCTGCGCGGCCCTCTTCTCCGCTTCTGCATGCCATACGACGGGTAGCGTCCTGGGGGCTTCGATAGCCGAGCTCGACAAGCCGTTTGTGATCCTCGATTTATCCTTCAATACCTGAGTCTGAAACGACAAGGCCTTCGGACTCGAGACGGCCTTAAGGCGCCAGTTAGGCGCCGACGCAGTAGATATAGACACCCGAGAGAGTACGTGCAGCCTTGCATTCCAGAATGCACGACCCCTTGATTTCCTTGCGGTGGAGTCAGCTGCCGCAGACGCCAATTACGCTCTAACGGGGATCGTCCTGAACGGCGCGGGTACCGTGGATGTTGGCTTGTGTACCGAGTGCGATGCCAGCGTCTCCCTTTTCACTTTGAATGGGTCGTCCCAGGCCATAGAGCTCCTTAGCCCCCTCCCCTTGGGCGCTGCGACCCTTAGGGCCGACATCCTGGATTGGGACACGAATCATCCCCGTCTAAGGATTTTGCCCTAGCAGCCCGCTGCTAGGACACGGGCAGGTCTGTACGCCCGGGATGGAGAGCGCTCCGTAACCGAACGCGGCTTTACAAAGAAGAAATAGAAGTGAACTCCACTTCTATTTTCCGTTTGTATAGAGGCTGAGAGTGGCAAGGGATGTGTCCATAGATATAGAGAATAGGACCATTTCTAGGCACTTTAGGAGATCTCTCCCTGTGGAGCAATCCACTTTGATTCTCCCCCAAACCGAGACCAGCCCCTTAGTTGGCTTCCCTTTGTGCGCCTTACGCTTGTCTTTAGTCTCACCCAAAGGGGAGTAGGTCGTATCACTAAGTTGACATCCATCTTCCACCAGCTTCCCCGTGCCCGCCTACCATGCATAAATCCGCCCTTCCGCTAGTCATCGTTCTCCTGCTCTGTTTCGGAGCCATTGGCGCGTACATGATTCTTGGTACGGAGGCAGGACCAACGTCGAAGATTGAGCTTCCGGGGACGAGCGTTAGTGACTCCACAAAAACACGGGAGGCCACCCAGCCCAATTTAGCGGACCAGGGGGCCTCCGATCCCGAGAGGACAGAGGTTTCTAGTTTCCAAGCCGCGGTAGAATCCAAGCAAAATACGGTTGCTGACAAGGCAGGGCCTTCGACTCAGCCTTGGATCACAGGCCGTGTAGTGAGTGCGAGTGGCGCTCCTCTGTCCAATGCAAAAGTGACAGCTGCGGGATCGGATAACCTACCTATAAACTTTGCTCCGAATCCCTCCAAGCAGGGCAAGACAGCGCGATGGTCCACGCTGACCAAAGAGGATGGGACGTTTTCAATCCAAGGCCCAAATGCGGGCGACCTTCGATTGAGTGTGCGCTTGGCAGGGTATGTTCCCTATCGAAGTGAGGCCTTGCAGTTGACCGAAAACTCAACCGGGCCGCTCCCTGATTTCACTCTACAAACAAGCGTCTATCTGGAAGGACAGGTTGTACTCGCCGGAGGCAGTCCCGTTGCGGGTGCCGAGTTGTTTATTGAAAACCCAAATCTCATGACTTTCTTCGGGAGCAATTTCTCGGAGCTGCCCATTGCCACGACGGATTCCAACGGACGATTCCGGGTGGATCAACTAGCTGCAGGACCTTGGCATATCCGAGTGGAGGCCAATGCGCTTCCGCACGCGCGCTTCGAGGGAATGGCGGAGCGTGCTGGTGTGTTGACCTCGGGTTTACTCTTTGAAATGCAGCGAGGTTTGACGATCACGGGCCGAGTTCTTGGAGCTCCCGATCTAGCCTTAAAAGCAGGCCTCTCCATTTCCGCGCAACCCAGCGGTACCCGCTTGCTTAGTTTTGACAACAAGCGAGAAAGCCTAGACGCAACCGTTGCCAGTGACGGCACTTTTGTCATCGAGGGATGTCGTAAAGATCAGAAATACACTTTGAAAGTCTATGAAGGCGCGGTGAAGAGCCTGCCTTGGGATCAAAAAGATACAAGCAGAACGCAGAGTTTGGATGTCCTCGCGGGTACAGATGCCGTGCGACTTACCTGGCAGGGCGGGACGGCTCTCACCTTTAGAGTTGTCGATGGCGACACGGGCTCGGCATTGGAAGACTTCACCGTCTCCTACGGGATCGGGTACTTCACAGAGCTGATCGATGAAGGCAAACAAACGGTGACCCACCATCCCAACGGCCTTGTTCAGTTAAAGGATCTAGTTAGCGAGTCCATGACCGGCACGTTCCAGGTTCAGGTGCGCTCTCTTGGGTACAAAACAACAAAAGTGTCTTATACGCTGATCAAGGGCAAGACCCTCGATATAGGCACTTTCGCACTAGAAGTGACGCCGTTGCTGACCATTCATGTAAAGGATGCGGCGACCGGGAAGCCGGTTGAAGGTGCCTCCGTTTCGATCAGCACAGGAGCTGGCCAAGACGCTGAGTCTTTCTTCACCATCGACTCAGGTGCGGAAGTCTTCCAAAGTGGAAATGACGGCACATCAAACTCCGGTGTGACAGATGGCGACGGGATTGCAACCCTCTCCTCAATTGAGGGTGAGACGGGGGAGTTGAGTGTAAAGCACAACAACTACACAGCATATCTACAGCAAGACGTGATGATGCCCATAGGCGTACCCTTGGTGTTGCGCGCCGACCTTACCAAAGGTGGGACCGTGCTAGTTCACGCTCTCGACGCTCAGGGGAGCCCACTCCTTGGTGCAAGCATTGAGTCTCGGGAAGTGCAGGTTGCACAACCCCCTACTTTTGGAGGTTCCACTGCAATCATGAGCAGCAGTGGAGCTCCCAATTTGGGTAGTGAGACAACGGAGTCCGTCACCGACTCCCATGGTGAGGTTGCCTTTCGCCACCTTACTCCAGGTTTTCACGAGTTCCGCATTGTTCAACGCCAGACTGGAGTGGGCCAAATCTCATTTGCAATGGCGGGCATGGAGAAGGGCGGCGAGCCCTGGTATGAAGTTGAGGTCTTAGAGGCAGGAGAGCACGAGCTCGAGCTGCGCGAGATCCCGCGCTGTAGTTTGTCGGGACGTGTCACGGAAGCTGGCGAGAACCTCGCGGGCGCCGTAGTTGATCTCATTGCCTCCAACCCGGAGGGAAGAGGAATGATTATGGGGTTCCCTGGGATGCCTAGCGAAAATTCGGCGCGTACAGATGGCAGTGGTAACTTCGAGATTACTGGCGTAAAGCCTGGCCGGTATGACGTCAAGATTACCCATCCCAACAGAGTGATGCCGACTTCAATCCCCATGGAGCTAACCGCTGGGAAAAATGGGATCGATCCGGATCTGCCCATTTCCATGGTGGAGGGAACGATTCGGGATCTTGATGGCAAGCCAATGCCGGGTATCCAGGTCAAGGCCGAACTCGCTAGCGGAGATAGTCAGGGGGATGGGATTGTTTTCATGCTCTCTCTTTCCTCATCCGATGACGGGGAAGGAAGCGCCGTCCAAATCCAAGGCGGAGCAGAGCCTGGTGTAACCGATGCAGAAGGGCACTATCGCTTGCGCGGAGTTACCGCAAATACGCAGCTGGTCATCTCCGCTAAGGGGGACGCAGCGGCTCCTAAAAGGAGTGAACCATTTGAGGTCCTTCCGAACGAAACCAAGTTGGGTGTTGATCTTTCGTTGATGCCAGCGGGGTCTCTCCTTGTCACTCTGGATGGAAACAAGGGATTCACGCTAATAAACGCGTCCTACCGAGGAGAGGACAAGGGGATCGAAGACAAGAGGAGTTTTGCCAACGATCCCACAGCGATGCTTACAGGGTTGATCCCCGGGCCCTGGGAAGTTTCACTGCAACTGCTCGGCCCCCCGAATGAAAACGGGAAGCCTACACCTGCGCCTCAAGAGGCGACGATCATCGCTGGTGAGCAAAGCCACCTGACGTTTGATCTCTAGCGTTTGACGCCGACGTACAGGTGCTCCAGCCCCTGTACGTCGGACATCCGCGGTAAGGAAATGGGCTTATCGGTTTCGACTTTGGACTCTCGAAAAGAGGGTGCAGTGCTGCATTTCGCGACGAAATCTCCCCAATCCTACAGTCCACTCCAATCGCCGCCCTGCTGTGCAATTCGGACCTCGGGTTAGGCATCGAAGGGAGAGGGACTTGAGCGGCTAGCGCTCACTCCCGTTACCCGTCGGGAACAGGAGTCTTCCCGAAGGTCTCGCCCTTCCTTGCCTTGGTGCCTTCGACCACGATCGATGTGTGGCACGGGTTTTGCCTAACTCGGTGTCTGTTCGGAGGCGCGCCAGCGCCTTCTTCCTTACCTAGTTCCCTGCCAAAGGACGCTCCCGATGAACCACTTCACACCGCTCGCGCTCGCCGCCTCTCTTACGTTTCTTGCCAATCTAGGCTATGGGCAATCCGTGATCGTCGTTGACGATCAAATGGGGCCTGGCGTTCATTTTACCAGCCTCACGGCAGCCCTCAATTCGGCATTGGATGGAGATGTTGTTCTCGTCAAGCCGGGTGATTACTACGGCGACGTCCATCCACTAGGTGGTCTGCGGGATTATCGCATCGACGGAAAATCTATTGATCTGGTTGGAGACACGGGGGGCCCAATCCGCCTACGGGATAGTTTCTTTAGCGTCCAAAACCTGGGTCCGACCCAGCACGTTAGCGTAACGGGTATCGAGTTTACGGACGCCTCCTTTGCGGCTCTCAACTGCCAAGGTTCTGTTGTCGTGAGTCGCTGCCGCTTCCCAGCTTTTGGATCGTTCTCCTCCTCGCCCTCACCAAAGCGCATGCTGATTATCTCAGGAACGGAGACCTTTGTTTTGGAGAACTCTTGGATCGAGGGACGCCAGACGAGTAATGCTTTTGGCACGGCACCTGGTGACGCCATCGATGCGGAGGGAAGCAACCTCTTCCTATATAACTCGACCGTCCTTGGAGGAAAGGGAAACGTAGGCAAACAAGGAGGCCGCGGACTCCGGTTAACCAACAGTTCGCTATTTGCTTCTGGCGGGATGATCTTGGGTGGTCAGGCTGGGGACAAGTCCTCTTTCTCAGGGATATGCAGCACACCCGGTGCGGGCATCACCATCCTTCCGGGGTCGGTTGTCGAGACGGTAAATGTTCGAGTCGGGGGCGGGCAAACGGGGAACTTCTGCACCATTCCAACCGAGGGTTGTGCTCCAGCAATAGAGGGTGCACTAACCGCTTTGACCATAACCCAAGAGGTTCCACACCACATCACAGCCACAAGCCCGGTCCGCGAAGGCGGGGTGATGACCATTGGAGCAACAGGTCAAAATCACGAGTTCGTCTTTCTTGCACTTTCCGCCAAGACCGACCCGTTCTTTCAGCTTGCTCTCTCCGCCATGAGCTTCGTCGACCTGGCCTCTTACTCGATCACAACCTTGGGCTCTATCACCAGCTCTGCGGAGGAGCTGTATGCGTTTCCAGTGCCCTTGATGCCAATCGGAATAGATGCCACGGTTCTAACGGCGCAGCTTCTCTTCGCGGACACCATGGGCAAGGCGTCCGTCAGTGGAATGGCACGTGTCGTCCTACTCGACTCCAAATACTAAGAGGCTTGGGAGGCGCATCCAACGGGAGCAGGCGGGTGTCCTTTCTAAACCCAGGCTGTTCCTGCGGTGCATACAGGCGAAACAGCCTACAACGGGGGGGGGGGACTTGCGGGCATCGCAATCCTTGGATTGCGTCATCCCTTCAGCTACCATTCGCACCATAGGTGAATCTCGAGCAAAGTCGACTCCCTATTGTCCAACCTATGCATACAAAACCAAGAACGATCCACGGCACCGCACGCCAAGCCGTATGGCCTTTTTTTGCTTTTGTACTCCTGGCGCTCGTGGTCGTCCAGCTCTCCCGAGTTCTATTAGTCACCTGGCACTTGGAGAGGGTTTCTGAAACCGGGGGCCTCGCCTACATACTGCTACAGGGCTTGCGGTTTGACTTGGTAGCTCTTGGTAGCGTTCTCGCCGTTCCGTGCTTGGTGGCGCCATGGCTTCTCGCGTTCCGACCGACCTACCAAACCACTGGTAAGGTGTTGCGAATCCTCTTCGCCATCGTTGTCGCGTGTTTCTTCTTCCTGGAGATTTCAACGCCATCCTTCATTGAAGAGTACGGAACTCGGCCCAACTATCTCTTTGTCGAGTACCTGATCTACCCAAAGGAGGTGCTCGCCACGTTGTGGGGTGCCTACCCGTTCCAATTAATCTTCTCGACGCTTGTCGTCCCGGTCATTCTTCTTGGCACGTACCGCCTAATGAACCGCGGACCGAAACTGGACGGCCCCTTACCCTTGAGCAAAGCGGCCTTTCTCTCACTGTCTTTGGCATTTGTTTGTTTTGCGGCTGCACGCTCGACGACTGACCACCGCGCGGTCAATCCAAGTACGGTCTGCTTCTCAAGTGACCCCCTAGTCAACACCTTCCCTCTCAACTCACTCTATTCGGCCGCGTATGGTTTGTACGAGCTCTCCACTAGCGAGACGGATGCAAAGCCAGCTTATGGAGAGATG
>CALBMX010000102.1 GCA_937896235.1 uncultured bacterium | reverse complement strand
ATCGCGGCTATCGCGGCTATCGCGGCTATCGCGGCTATCGCGGCTATCGCGGCTATCGCGGTCGCCCCAGCCCATTCCACCACCCGAGTCGCCAGCACCACCGGCGCTCGAGCTCGCCCCCAAATTCGCTGAGGCCACCTTGACCACAGGAGAAGCCCCAAAGGGGTCCGCCACGAAGGCATCTCCCCATGCGTCCGTCTCAAACATGGCCGCACTCGGAAGCGCGCCGGAGCCCACAAGTTTGGACCGTATCGATGCGTAGTTCGCTGGAAGCGGAGAGTCGATCAAGTGCTCGCTGTTATAGGCCGCAATCGCATTGTTGATGATTTGGAGGCGATCGAGGGTCTCGGCGCGCCGAATGCTTGTGACGTCCAGTGCGAGGGAAATGTCGTCATCCGTCCCAAAGGTTGCGTCGGATCCTTGGCTCAAAAACGTAAGGACATCGCCACTAACCCGCAGATCGTATTCGTGAGACCATCCATCGACTTCGTAGCCGCCCAAACCCGAGATACCGTCCACGAACGAGCCGGGTAGGTAGGGCCCGGACCAACCGGCGGTGCCCGGGTCGATGAGCAGGTCGCCAACGTTACTAGGCAGCTTCCCCGTGTCTACAAACAATGCCGCGGCGGCATCGCTCAAGTTTTGCATCTCCACCTTGGTCGCCTTTGTAAACGCCCGCGTGAGGACCGTTTTTGTGACGGGTATCGCGGCGCCAGCAAGAACGCTAATGATGGTCACCGTTACGATGACTTCAATCAAGGTGAAGCCGGAGTATGACGATGATTTTCGAGGGCCCCGAAGTTGAGCTGGATGAGAGTTGGGGTACAGCATGTTACATATTCTCGTAGAGCGAAATCATGGGGAGCATGGCGGCGAGAAGGATGAACCCAACTATACCTCCAGCGACGACTAGGATCGTCGGTTCCAGCAAGGCGAGGAACCAGCTGACCATGCGCGGAACCTCCTTGTCGTAGTAAGCGGAGAGCTTGCCGAGGCAAGTGTCGAGTTCACCAGTGTCCTCGCCGACCCGCGTCATCTGCACTAGCAGCGGATCCATATGAGGTTCTAACTCCAGGGCGTCACTTAGACGAGCACCGCCGGCAACGTGCTCTCGAACAGCCGCAAAGCTCGCTTGATAAGCGCGGTTTCCACACGAGACACTGGAGACGTCAATAATGCTGAGCATGTCGCATCCGGCATCTTGAAGAGTAGAGGCAGTGCGTGCAAATCGAGATACGGCAAGCATGGAGAGCAGGTCGCCGAGTCGCGGAATCCTAAACAGGAAACGGCTGAACCCGATCGCAACTCGATCTTGGCGAAGAGCGACTACACCTCCACAGATGAAGACGACTCCAAGTCCAAGTAGTTGGTGCCAGTTCCCAACTAGGAAGTCGGAGACACCCATCAAAAACAAGGTCGGTCCCGGTAGGTTTTCCTCTCCGCCCGGCATCATGTTTACGATGCGAGGCAGGACAAAGGAGACCATAACGACGACAAGGACCGTAATCGCGCAGACGAGCAGCACTGGATAGAGAAGTGCCTGAAGTGTGGTCGAGCGAATCCCGGCGCTCCACTCGAGGAATCGAGCTTGGTTTTCCAAAACTGGAGGAAGGGCACCGCTCATTTCCCCGGCGCGAACCGCAGCGCAAAAAACGGTGTCAAACGAATCAGGGAACGCCTGCAATGCCTCGGAAAAGGAGTGCCCAGACTGAATGGACGCTGCTAATTGTGTAACGACATTCGTCCCCACTTCCGTTTGCATCTGAGGAGCGATTCCGCGTAAGCCTGCGAGTATGGGGACTCCGGCGTTGAGGAGAATGGACAGCTGAGTTGTCAGCGAGACTAGCTCTCGAGATGAGAGTTTGGCCCTGCCCTTTGTCCCTTTCTTCGCGACCGATTTGGCGGAGGTTAGGGAGAGCCCCTTCTCCTCCAACTCTCGGTCGAGGGCGAGCACGTCACATGCTGTGCGCATGCCTGTGACTGTAGCCCCTGCTACGTCACGTGCCTGGTACTCAAATGTCTTCAAGCTCACCTGGGGTTAGACGATGCCCTCGTCCGACACGTTCGACTTCGTCGAGAGTGGTCACTCCCATTCGCACCTTCTCAAGACCATCTTCGAAGACAGTTTGCATCGCACTCTTGCACGCAAGCTCTTGGAGGGCTTTCGGGTCAAAGCCTTCGCCAAGGCAGCCTGCGAACTCATCGTCCGGTAGAAATAGTTCACTGATGACCGTTCGGCCGCTGTAGCCGGTCGCGTTGCAGAGATTGCATCCCGTGCCTTTCCGAGGCCGGCCATGGTTCTCGCCGAACAACTTCAAATGTTGCTCATCAGGATCTTGATCTTCCCCGCAACCGTCACAGATGCGGCGGACCAAACGTTGGCCAAGAACCCCAACGAGAGAGTCTTCGATTAGGTAGGGGGGGATGCCAAGGTCGATGAGGCGGGCAACGGCGCCAACGGCGGTATTCGTATGGAGAGTTGCAAAGACAAGGTGTCCTGTCATCGAGGCCTTGACGGCCATGTCGGCCGTCTCTTTGTCGCGAATCTCACCAACAAGAATCACATCGGGGTCTTGTCGCAAGATCGAGCGCAGCCCCTCGTGAAACGTGAAGCCAACGGCACTATCGACTTGGGTCTGCCGTACGAGCGGCATGGTGTATTCGATGGGATCCTCGATTGTTACGACCTTGCGGTGGATCGCGTCAACCTCTGCCAGCATGGCGTAGAGAGTCGTTGATTTCCCCGAACCTGTAGGCCCGGTAACGAGGAAGAGTCCATGGGAGCGCCTCGGGATCGCCTTGAGGACAGACAGCGTTTTTCCATGTAGTCCAAGCGAGCCGAGTTGAACGCCTCCTGCGGAGCTATCCAAGACGCGCAAGACACAGTTCTCCCCATTTGCACAGGGCATCAGAGAGACTCGCATGTTCATCTCTTTGCCATGGACATTGACTCGCAACCGGCCATCCTGGGGGCGGCGGCGCTCGGAAATATCCAGGTTGCTGAGGATCTTAATGCGTGAGATGACGCTCGCGGTGTATTCCTGGGGCAGGGTGTGCACCGGTTGGAGAACACCGTCAAGACGATACCGGAGTCTAGTAAGATCCTCCTCCGGTTCAATATGGATGTCGGTCGCGCCAGCGGCATTCGCATCCTGGAAAAGAGCCTGCACGACCTGCTCTACGGGGTAGTCCAGCTGCCCGGAGGCTGTTCGGAGCTCCTCGTCCAAGGAGCCTTTTTCCTCTCCATCCAGACGGCGAATAAGAACTTCGAGGTCTCCATCCGTGATCAAGTGCAGGTCGAGCGAGGAGCGGAATCGAGCCCGTACCTGTTCGACCTTTTGAGGGTCGGAGGGGTCGACCATCGCTACCTTGAGAACACCGCCCTCCATTCGAATCGGGTAGGCGCCAGTCGTGCGAATGAAGTCGGGGTCGAGGACTGAAACCAAAAGTGCATCGGGATTGAGGTCACGTCCACGAACAAATGGAATGCCCATGCTCGCTGCCAAAGCAGTAGCGACCTCCTCGGGGCGTGCGAAGCCAAGAGAAAGCAAGACCTCACCGAGGGGACGGTGTGCTTGGCGCTGTTCGGCTAATGCTACCTCGAGTTTCTTCTCTGTGAGTAGCCCCGCTGCGATTAGAGCCTCGCCCAGTCGGACGCGCTTGACGACTTCAACCATGTTTAGTTGGAGCCCTCTCCGGCGGCTAGCATCGGAAGGTCAAAACTCTTGCGCGACTCGCGATAGCTTTGCTTGTACTTCTTCGCGACAAGGATGGCCTGCATAGGGTCGAGCACGCGCGGAGTTAGAAAGACAAGGAGCTCACGTTTTTCGGTGGCGTCGACATCGCTGCTGAATAGCCTGCCCACAAACGGAAGGCTTCCAAGAATCGGGATGCCCTGATTCGTAGAACGCCTACGATCTTGCATGAGCCCGCCCATGACGACGGTCTGCCCATCGGCGACAAGGAATGTCGTGGAGAGGTGCTGCTTGTCTATGACCGGTACGCCGTTGAAGAAGTCCACAACTTCCGAGACGGTTTGATCGATCGTGACCTTGACAAGCCCGTCTCCTTGAATTGTGGGGAGGACTCGCATAGTGATTCCAGCCTCCTTGAACTCGACGATCTCTTGGACGGTCGATCCAACACCACCCGTTGTTCCCGTGGTGGTTGAAGTTGTGTTGACGTAGGGGACCGCTTCCAGAACCTCGACCAGTGCTTCGGTGTTCGTGGTTGTCATCACTCGGGGAGAGGAGATCAACTCGACTCCAACATGCTTTCGGAGGGCCTGAATCGTCGAGGTCAAGCTGCCTTGGCCGTTGGCGAACTCCAAGGAGAACTGGGTGTCGGGGGTGGTGAACGCCTGCAGGATGTCAACGGCACTTCCATCAACGATGTCCGAGAAAGAGTGTGAGATTCCAAGCTCGAAGCCGTCGCCAATGCTGGCCTCATAGATCCCGACTTCGATGAGAACTTGAGCGGGGCGTTGGTCAATGGTTTTGACGATCTCGGCGGCGCGCTCGGCGACCGCTCGTGTGCCTTGGACGAGGACTACATTGAGAGCTGGGTCACCGACTATATTGACCTCGTCTCCAAGCATCTCCTTCAGCTGCGCTGCGACGTCGGTTGCATGCGTAGAGAGCAGCTCGAACCGGGCCGTCGTAGGTATCGAACCGTCACTCTTGTGAACAGCAAATACCCCACTCCGAATCTCCTCAAGGGCGAGTCCGTTTTGAAGTAACACGACCTCCAAAGCCTCGTCGAGTCGGATACTTGGAAACGAGGCGTCGATCGGTTTGCTGTGCTCAGCATCAAGATAGATGTTTACACCTGCAATCTCGGCAATCATTTGAATCGCGCTCGCCAATGGCGTGCTGCGCAGGTCCAAAGCGACAATCTCTTGGGAGGGGATGAGCACCCGCTCCTCCAGGGCAAAGGCTGGCTTACGGGTCAAAGTCGCGGTATCGGCCCAGCTGTCGGGCACGTCGACAAAAATGGGGTTCTGGTTCCGAGAGAGGAAGGGGTCCGCCGGAACCCGCCCGACATCAGTTGTTGTTGAACAGGCGATCAGTTGGGTGAGCAGGATCAGGGAGAGAGTTAGGGTGGGCTTCATGATTAGTCGAGGGCTAGTTTTTTATCCCTTCCATGGCGGAGCTGCTCTCCGATCTCCCCATGTCTACAACCTTGTCCGACGGAGCGATCTCGGCCTCTGGATACATGCCAGGCGCAGGTAATCCCCCGACTTTAAAAGCGGGTAGTAAGAGTTCGATGGGGCCCCTCGGGGAGTAGAGCGTTACACCTTGCTTTCCGATTTTTTGTACGCGGAGAATCTCGGGGAGGAGGACGTCTCCCTCTCGCACGATACGGCCACCCAGAAGTGCCCATGATGAGCTCTCTCCGATGACGATGGCGCTGAGCTTCGCATCCTGCAAATAGCTGCTAACGCGCTCCTCTTGCTCGCCCTGTTTTGTAACGCGTCGCCCTAGTTCGGAGCCAACGGGGATGGGGTGTACAGTTTCGAGCTGCTGGTTGACGGGCGATGTATTTTCCGCGATCCAGTCCGGAGGGGTCTCCAAGAGGGAGCTGAGGCTCGTGTTTTGGATGCCGGATAGATGGTTCAGCGTTTCCAGTATTTGACTCAGGTTGTCACTTGGACGCGGTTCGGTGGAGGGTGCATCTCCTTGAGTCGACGGGGCCATTGCCGCGCTGAGCTGTGGAGCTTGAGGGTCCACCTTCGCAATGGGAAGGGATTGAATCGTTGGGATTCGCGCTAGGACGGTCTCGGACTTACGAGCAGCCGTTAGACCAGCCTCCTCGGCACTTGGGTGCTTACCTATGGGGTCTACATCGTTTTGGAGTGCAGTCCAAATCTGTGGCGACCATACGGAAGCTCCTGCAATGCAAAAAAGTGCAAGCATGATTTTCTTACCGTTCATGGTTGTTGGGTTGGGGTTAGTTCGAGTGCGCTCTCGGACGGGGATGCCGAAGGGCCGTAGTAGGGGAAGCCGAGCTGCATTTGGAAGTGAAAGGTCGGCTGCTCAAGTTTGTTTCTGGACATGTTAAAGGCAGTCGTGATGTTGGTTGTTCCCGAGAGTCGAAGGAGGTCGAGCATGCGCTGCAAATCAATAGGCGAAGCTTCTCCTGACGTATTTAGCAAGGCCAGGTAGACCCACTGTCCGTTTCCTCCGGGGCCCAGCGGCATACTCTCCTCGGCGAATGAGACGTCTCGAAACACCACACCCGAAAGGTCCGCGCTGGAGCGAACCTCGGTATAGAGGTGAAGTCTGTCGATTTGATCGGGAAGGAACTTGTGAAGGGCACCCGTGAGCGCGGCCAGTTGATTGTGGTCGGCTCGTTGGCGCTCTTTGTCGGCTTGTCCTTGTAGTCGGAGCCATGCGCCTTCTGCGCTTTCGCGGGAGCTCATCTCTCCCATCAGGTTGCGATAGGCTAAGGCCGGAGAGGCCACAATGGCGCTACTGCCTAGGATGATCGCGATCGCGATCCACAGCAGCAGCGAAGTGGGAGACCATCCAACATGGCGTCGGTTGTCGATAGGGATTAGGCTAGGTTCCATCAGCGCTCCCCTCGCGTTGAGGGAGATGGATTCCAGACGCCAAGGATGGTAAACCGGAGCTGTTGCCAGTCTTCTCCCTGAGTGGGGACGTGCGCTTCTGGCACAAGACTAAAGGTTCCGAATCGATCCAGAGCGGAGAGCCTTTCGCGTGTTATGGAGAGCGCTTTCGCTGCGAGCTTGGTTTTCGCGGGAGCTACGCCAACAGCTTCGTAAGTAAAGCCGGAGCCAGATCGCGAGATCGCGAGAGACTCGAGTACGGTCTGCCCGGCAAATGCGCTAAGTAGATCGCTACATAGACCATCAAACGGGATTCCGGCTTGGCTTGTCCCTTGGATCGCCGCCCACTCGTGCTCATACTCGGACCGTATCCCCTCTAAGGAGGCTATCTCCTCTTTGAGTTCCTCCGATTTTCGGTTCAACTCAGCAGGTGGTAGATACTTGCTAAGGTCGCGCACCGCAGTGTTCATTTTCGTTGCGAATGCATCTCTACCAGAGAATCCAATCGAACAGAGAGCTGCAAGACTCGCAACCATAAAGGCTGTCGAGGTGATACGGCGAGGCGGGATGGAATATGTGAAGTCAATGGCGAGCGGACCGGCGGACCGGCACGCTCGCATGGTTGCGATGTGAGCGCCGCTCGTGGCGTTAGAATCCTCTGTCACCTCCTCAAAGGTGAGCTGGATGTCTTGCATCACCATGAGTGTTGCGGGAGTCAGTGCGTCGGCAAAGCATTCTGGGAACCCACTGAAGTAAGCGCGCGTGACAGCGCCGCCACCACTGATTTTTCTCCAATAGGAGTCTACGGATCTTAGCTCTTGGACTAAGGCCGACGCGATCTTAGTCGGGTCGAGCGAGTGAGTCGGAATGAGGTTCTGGCTGACGAGCCCGTGGTCGCATAGCAAGGTCACGCCAATCGCATCTTCCAATTGAGCTACCTGGACTGTTGCGTGTAGATCGCCAAGCGCGTGGGGTTCTTTTAGCCCCTGGTAAGCGAGCTCTGCAGCGACCACACGCTTTACGGGGACGCCGACTCGAAGAAGGTCCTGAATCATGGCCTGAAGTGTCCGGGCCTCTAAAGCAAAGAGCAGCCAGCTTTTTGTATCCGATCGTTTTGTCTGGCGAGCGCCATATAGCGGAATGGCTTGATAGCGCACTAACCTGCTGGTCTCCAGTAGGTTAGACGCCTTTCTCTCCAGTACTTCGCGAAGCTCCCTGCCTGTTAGTGCAGCGGGAAGATCAAGCTGCCTCCTCCTATAAAAGTCGGCGCTAATGGAGAGTATGCAGGCCTCCTTTTTGAGCTTATTGGCCTTGAGCATACCTAAGACCGTCTTTGCCATAGAGGGCATGGACTCCCCAAGTCGCGCGCTAGCGATACGCGTCTCCTGCCCTCGTGCGAGCCAGGTCGCCGAGCTTGCTGTTATGTGAAGAACGGGGAGTTCGCTCATCCTTTTGGGGAAGGTCTGTGGGTCGTTTAGGTCGGGGAAGGGCAAGCCCCGTTATGGAGGCCCATCCCCATGTTCGGAAGAGCGGCCTGAGTACTTGAGTTGTCACTTGGGAATACGGGATATCCAGAATCGGTATCAAGATTTTCCAAGCAGGAGACGACTTGAAGTTACCGGTACCCCGAAGCACCCACCCTCTCAGTCCCCCCCTTGGACAAAGACGTCATCCCTATGAAACTCATCAACCAAAAGTCAACTGCCAGGAGAGCCGGATTCTCTCTCATGGAGCTCATTATTGTGCTCCTCATCATTGTCACGATCGCGGGTATCGCACTACCCCGCTTTGGCAAAGCGACAGAGCGAGCAAATGACACACGCAGGATTGCAGACCTCAATACCATTCAGAAAGCTCTGGAGCTCTACTTCGCTGAAAACGGCACTTATCCGCTGGCCGCAGACTGGTCTGGAGATGCCCCCTCTTATGGTGGACACGGCTACACGGCTACAGATCCATACATCCTCGGTTTGGTACCCGACTTCATCGAGATGCTTCCTCGCGACCCGAACAAGGCCTATCCAGCCGAGAGTCATGGCTACATCTATAAGTCCGACGGGAAGGACTACAAGGTCTTGGCGCATGAGACGCCGACTAGCTTCCCCACCGACCATCGGTTCTTTGATAGCGCGCGGCCAACATGGGCCTACCAAGTCTCGTCGAAAGGCGGAGCGAACTGGTAGCTGCTCCCAAAAATGCGCAGCATCCATCGCGCGTTTAGAATTTAGGTAATCTAGTGCCGGAAAACGAGCCGCGTAAAACTTCGCGCTGCTCTGTTCTCCGGTACTTTCGTTTCCATTTTGAAGCAACACCGCTTCAAGTCCCCTTAGTTTGGTGCTTCCCCATGTCAGAAGAACTTATCGTCGGTGTCATCGGCGGATCCGGCCTCTACAACATCGATGGTCTTACGGACGTGAAGGAGGTCTCCCTCTCGACCCCCTTTGGGGAGCCGAGTGATGCTTTCATCACTGGCGTTCTCGATGGCACCAAAATGGTCTTTCTTCCACGCCACGGCCGCGGACACAAGGTGAGTCCCTCCGAGATCAATTTCCGTGCAAATATTTGGGGGATGAAGCGCCTTGGAGTCAGCCGTATCCTTTCGATCTCGGCGGTCGGATCCATGCGTGAGGACATCGTTCCAGGCGAGTTCGTTGTCATTGATCAGTTCTTCGATCGTACGCGCCATCGCGTCGACACGTTCTTCAACAAGGGATGTGTGGCGCACGTCATGTTCGCCGATCCCGTTTGCGGCGAGCTTCGCAAGAGCCTGCTCGAAGCCGGTGGCGACCTAGGCCTAAAACTGCACGATGGCGGAACCTATGTGAATATGGAAGGGCCACAATTCTCCACGCGCGCCGAGTCCAAGATTTATCGCAGTTGGGGCGTCGACGTGATCGGGATGACCAACTTGCAAGAGGCTCGTTTAGCTCGCGAAGCCGAGATCTGCTATTCGACGGTCGCGATGGCGACGGACTACGACTGTTGGTACGAGGGGCATGACGATGTCACCGTGGAGGCGGTTCTTCAGGTCATGGCGAGCAACGCGAGCAATGCACGCGCACTTATAAAAGCATCGGTTCCCAAGCTCGTAAGCCAAGCTGAGAGTAGTTGTGGTTGCGGAGATGCACTTAAGTTCGCCATTATGACGGACAAGGACAGCATCCCGGCCGAGGCGCGCGAGCGCCTGGGACTGTTCATCGACAAGTATCTGTAGCCGTTTCCTATGCGACAAGCACCCGAACCCCGCCTTCCCCGACCGCTCCACTTGCTAGCGACGGCAATTGTGGGCGGGTTGCTTGTAGTGCTAACAGCAGCATGTCGGTCGAGCGACTCGGATATCGAGGCGATCTTGAAGTCAGGATTGGCCGAGGCCGGCGAGGTCAATCAAGAGTGGCACCGCGGGCCCCGCGTTTTCGTCGATGCAAATGGTCCCGCGCGTTTCGTCCCGGCTCTACTCGACGCCTACGATGCTGATGCCGCAATGGAGACCGTCCGCTTTGTAGATGGCTACTATCGCGCGCCGGGCAATGAGGGGTACGATGCCGTCATCGAGCACCTAATCGAAAAATTACGTGCAGCTGGTTTTGATGGGGGAGACCCTCGCCTCTCTATGCGCGTGATTGAGACGCCTATGGAGTCACCTAGTTGGACTCCGCGCTCGGCCAGCATCACACTGCATGCGGGCGAGACGCATACGGTTCTCCACAACTTTCAAAATCGGCGCGACTCGGACCGCACGATTCTTCCGCTTGGCGCGCCTTCGTGTGACGTGACCGGGCGCGTGCGATTCTCTCTTCGCGATATTGAGCCGGGAGACATTCTTGTGACCTCCGCGCCACTGGCTACAGCTCTCAAGCGCGCTCAGGACGCAGGGGCAGTAGCCATCTTGTCCGCAAAGTTGGAAGACTTCAATGTCGACCCAACGAACCTAAAGCGTCATCGCAACGCGATTATGTATAAGCGGCTGGATCGCCCCAGCCCGCTGCCTGTTGCCCAGATCTCCCAGAACAGCTTGAAGGCGATTCGGAAAGCGTCCGATGCGAGCCCCGACGGTGTAACGTTGACCTATCGGGCCAACATCGAATATGGCAACCAGCCCATGCGCACGCTTGAGGCGCGTATCGTCGGAGCCACCCGGCCCGCTGAATGCAGCGTTAGCGTGGCGCACATCCAAGAGCCTGGCGCCAGCGACAACGCATCCGGCGTCGGCGGGCAGCTCGAGGCGGCGATAGCCTCGGCTAAAATCCTACGGGCAGGGCTCGTGCCTTGGCCTTCGCGAAGTGTCGCGTTCGTCTGGGGGGATGAGTACACACAAACCGAAATCTGGTTGGCGGATACGGAGTTGACTCCGGTTGCTGGCATCTCGTCGGACATGATGGGGAACTCTCCGGAGACCGGCGCCATCGCGCTTCTAGAGCGCACACCCGATCCCGGGGGAGTCTTGCCCCTCGCCCCCGATGAGCACACCGCGTGGGGCGCGGGTAGAGTGACGGGCGACATGGTGCTCCCCAACGGTTTCTCCGTGGTCGCCCGCTGCGCGATGATAGACGTTGCCATCAGCACTGCCGAGAAGGCGGAGCGTGGACCTAATGTCGTGACCTGGAAAACCGCAGATCACCCGTGGGAGGGCGGTAGCGACCACGACGTGTTTAATGCTGCGGGTATTCCCGGCGTCCTCTTTTGGCACTTCACCGATTACACGTACCACACCAGCCTCGACCGCATGGACGTGGTCGACGGGGAAGAGCTCCGCCGCTCCGAGGTGACCTTGGCCGCGACTTTGCTTGCGATGGCCGATCCTAGACCTAAAGATCTAAGCCGCTATTTGATCTCACTAGGCATGGAGAGCGAGCTGCGCATCAAGGCTGCCAACGAGGCCAAGATGCCCGGCCTCGCCGCCGCTTGGAGCGAGTGGCACCGCGGTGCCTCGGCGTGGCTGCGCTCGGAGTGCCTAGGCATCTCGCAGCAGGAGGCCCTCCTTGCACGTACCGAAGAAGAGCTCGCCCAAGAGGCTATCTCAACAGCCTTCTACAAGGCACAATCCGAGTAGGCGCAACCTCTCATCACCCCAGAGCTATCACCCATGCTTGCACTTATCCTGCTCCCTCTCGCCCTCTCTCCCACGGAAAACTCGACTCCGGTACTGACCGCAATGCAGGGCCTGGGCGACCTGACGTTACGCACTCTCGACGGGGACGGTGGGTGGGATTCTAAGCTCGACTTTTCGGGCGCCACCTACAAAGCAGCAGGCGTCCAGGGGTTCAAGAATACAGTCGGTCTAAACCGCTACGGGACGCGACTTGAGCTACAGCACCAGGTGGGCGAAAGCAGCACCTTATCCTTGGGGCTTGGCATGGAGCACATGACCTACACCGGTATCATCAAGTATGAGGGTGTGGCTACGGAGTTCAATGAGGCCGATCACTGGCGTCTCGACGCGACGATGTTCGGTTCGCCGGAGGACGCATTCTCCTGGTTTGCCAGCGCGCGTGCTGAAGCTGGCGTCGTTAAGGGGATCAACCCTTGGGATGAGTTCGTCTTTGGAGGCAATGTCGGCGTAACGCTGCCTCTGATGGAAGACCTCGGCTTGAAGCTAATCCTCGACGTGAACGAACGCCGTGAGGATAGTGTCCGCTTGCTGCCACTGGCGCTTGTCGACTGGAGGATTAGTGACCGCTGGAACCTTGGCGACCAAGTCGGTGGCTACGGACTCGGGTTCCAACTGGACCCCAAGTCGAAGTACTTTGTGGCGCTGAATCTCGAAGAGCGTGGGTATCGATTGGATAGCGAGGGTCCAACCTCGGGCGGTACGATTTACGATGAAGAGCTGTCGTTGCGTGGCGGGCTTGCATGGTCGCCGAACCCCGGCCTGCAACTAGATATGTTCCTCGGACTCGCGGACCGCGAGATGGAGCTGCGCGCAGAGGGGATCGGGCTTGGAAGCATCGAGATCAATGATGCGATCTTCGGTGGATTTCGCCTGTCTCTGGGCTCTTCTTACCTGAAGTAAGGCGAACGGGGAACCGCATCTCTGCTTTGAGATTGGGATGTCCCCAAATTCCGTGGTCAGTTTCTCTGATTGGTAGGTGTTCCATGGCCGGAGAATGTCGAGAATCCGCAAACCATGGCAATCGATTTTGAAAGCGAGTACGGCGTAAATGCTGGATATGTAGAAGAGCTCCACCAAAGATGGTTAGCAGACCCGCGAGCTGTCGAGGATAGCTGGGCGAAGATCTTTGGGCGCCTTGACCCCGAGGGCGCGGCCGCAGCACAAGCTCGGGTTGCGCCCGCGACGACTCCTAAAGGAGCGGATGACGCCGGAGATGCGGGCGACGAAAACGCGGAGTACGAGAAGCTGAAGGGTGTCGGTCGCTTGATCGTGAAGAACATGGTCGCCAGCCTTGACGTTCCGACGGCGACCTCGGTTCGTGTGGTGCCGGTCAAGTGCTTGGATGAAAACCGAAGGCTCATCAATGAGCATATGAAAGTGCGGGCACTCGGGAAGGCCTCGTACACCCATATCATCGCCTTCGCAATGATTCGCGCGCTCGGTGAGATGCCGCGCGTTCAGAGCTCCTTCGAGGAGAATGAAAGCGGCATTTGGCGCCGTGTGCCTAAGAGCGTGAACTTCGGTTTGGCCATCGACGTTCCCGGTGCCGGAGGCGCACGCCAGCTTGTGGTGCCCAAGATCCCCGCCGCCGAGGTGCTGAATTTTCGCGAGTTCTATGACGCCTATCAAGGGATTGTCTCGCGCGGCCGCGACGGGAAATTGACCGCAGAGGACTATGCGAACTGCACGGTAACACTGACGAACCCCGGTGGCTTTGGGACAACGATGAGTGTGCCGCGCCTCATGTCGGGGCAGGGTTTGATTCTTGCTGTCGGGAGCATCGGGATCCCGCCGGAGATGCGCGGCATGGCGAGCTCGACGCTGGCGGCCAATGCAATCGGCCCCATCATGACCATCACGGCCACCTACGATCACCGCGTGATTCAAGGCGCAGAGTCCGGGCTGCTGCTCCGCCGCGTGGAGGAGCTGCTCAGCGGCGACGATGGATTCTACGACCAGATTTTTAAGGATCTTCGCATTCCTTGGTCTCCCGCGCGAATCTCGGCAGACGCCGCGCACGGAGGTGTGCTTGGCGCAGGCCAAGGCAGCGAACAGGAGAAGCTGAACCAGCGCGCGCGCCTGTGGCAGCTCGTCAATGCTTATCGCTCAAGGGGATGCCGCTTGGCGGACCTCGATCCGCTCGAGTATACGCCCGACCCGATTGCTTCGCTCGACCCGGCGACTTACGGCTTCTCCATTTGGGATCTCGACCGCATGTTCAGCTCTGGAGATCTCTCGGGGGAGCCACTGATCAATCTGCGCGACATTCTTGTGCAGATGCGGCGTGCCTATTGCCGCCGCTGGACAGTCGAGTACATGCACATCGTGAGCCACAAGCGCAAGATGTGGCTGCGCAACCAGGTCGAGGATCCAGCAAATGCGGCGGTGGTTGATCAAGAAGACCGCATTCGCATCCTTACGATGCTGAGCCGTGCCGAAAACTTCGAGCGCTTCCTCGGAGCGACCTACGTTGGCAATAAGCGCTTCTCGCTCGAGGGCGGCGACTCGATGATCCCTGCGCTTGCGGCAATCATCGATCGTGCGGCCGAGGGTGGAGTCGAGCGCGTTGTGATCGGTATGGCCCACCGCGGACGGCTTAATGTGCTGGCGAACATCATGGGGAAGAGCCGCGCACAGATCTTCTCGGAGTTCGAGGGTACCCTCCTGCCTCTCTCCCAGGAAGGGTCGGGTGACGTGAAGTACCACCTTGGTCAGAAGGGAACGTACAAAACCTACCGCGGCAAGGAGGTCGAAGTGGTGCTCTGCGCGAATCCGAGTCACCTCGAAGCGGTTGACCCGGTCGTGTGTGGCATGACGCGCGCGTACCAAGATCAAATCGGCGACACGGAGCGCACGCGAGTGCTCGCCGTGCAGATCCACGGCGACGCTGCATTTAGCGGCCAAGGCGTGGTGCCCGAGACCTTGAACTTGTCTCAACTCGAAGGTTACACAAATGGTGGCACGGTCCACCTTGTCATCAACAACCAGATCGGGTTTACCGCGAGCCCCGCTTCCACGCGCTCGACGTATTACTGCACGGATGTCGCAAAGGCAGTGCAAGCGCCGATTCTGCACGCCAACGGGGACAACCCCGAGGCGGTCGTGCGCGCCTCACTACTCGCGGTTGATTTTCAGCGCAAGTTCCAAGGCGATGTTGTCATCGACATGGTCTGCTATCGCCGCTGGGGCCACAACGAAGGCGACGAGCCCGCCTACACTCAGCCGGTGCTCTACTCCAAAATCAACAAACACCCGACCGTCCCCGAGACGTACAAAGATCTGCTGCTACGCCGCGGTAATCTGACCGAGGACGAAGCCACTGCGATCTTCCAGGAGACAAGCGCGGAGCTCTCCTCTGCACTCGCCGAGTTCCGCAAGGGAGTCGCGGCGGAGCCCCTGCCCCCCGAAGAGTTGTTTGACCTCACGTTGGACGACCTAGCGGATTTCACGACCGAGCTCTCTCCGGTCACTGGGATCGATGAGGCCACGCTTGTCGCTAAAATCGACGAGCTCAACCAGATGCCGGCGGGTCAAGTGACGCACCCGAATCTCCTGCGACAGCTGCGCCGCCGCGAGCGGATGGTGCGGGGCGAGGTGGATCTCGATTGGGGTTGTGCGGAGGCCATGGCGTTTGCAACTCTCGTGTCAGAGGGCTTGCCGATCCGCCTTTCGGGCCAAGACTCCGGCCGCGGCACATTTAGCCACCGGCACGCTGTGATTCGACACCAAGAGACGGATGCGGACCACATTCCGCTTGCTGTCATGGCTAACGTTGCGGGCAATGGAGGCAGTTTTGAAGTGTACGACTCCGCACTCAGCGAAGAGGCCGTTGTCGGATTCGAGTATGGCTATTCGTTGGCGCGACCAAGCACGATGGTTTTGTGGGAGGCGCAATTTGGCGACTTCGTCAATGGAGCTCAAATCCAGATTGACCAGTTTGTGACCTCAGGCGCTACGAAGTGGAAGCAGCACGTTGGTTTGACGATGCTGTTACCTCACGGCTTTGATGGCATGGGGCCGGAGCACTCGAGTGCTCGCCCCGAGCGCTTTCTCGGGCTCGCCTCTGGCGGAAACATGACGATCTGTAATGTGAGCACCTCGGCTCAGTACTTCCACATGCTGCGCCGCCAAGGGCTCACGATTCAGAGTGGTTCGACCTGCCCCTTGATTGTCTTCACGCCGAAGTCCTTGTTGCGCGACAAGCGCGCAGCGAGTCCAGTGGCTGATCTGGCAGTTGAGCGCTTCCAGGAGGTTCTTGTGACTGGAGATGCGTCGCAGGCCAAGCGCATCATCTTGTGCACGGGTAAGGTCCGTCACGACCTGCTGGATGCGCGCGCACAACTCGACAATGCAGACGATTTCCTGGTTGTTTCCTTAGAGCAGCTCTACCCGCTGCCCATGGTGCAGCTGCGCGAGCTCATCGATAACCACAAAGACACCGAGTGGCTGTGGTGCCAAGAGGAGCCGCGCAACATGGGCGCTTGGAGCTTCGCATTGCAGCGGTTCTTGGATCAGGGCCGCCTGTTGAAGTACGTGGGACGTCCGGAGTCCTCGAGCCCCGCGACGGGATCTTACCGCCGCCACTCGGCCGAGCAGTCCTACTTGATCGCCACGGCCTTCGCCTAGGCCCCTAGGGCCACGCCCAGCGCGCGCGTCCCCCTCGCTAGCGGCCACAAGACCCCCAAGGGAGTCCGTGGCCGCTAGCGTAGAGTTAGCGTGACTTCCGAAGTTCCACCCAAGGCTAACTCGACCTCCTTGCGCTCTGTGAGCTGTCCGCTTGGTCCCCTTGCCATTAGTGAGATCTGTGTGCCCGCCAGTCCGGCTTGTAACCCGATACCGAGTTCGTCTGTGGAGAGGCTCTCGGCGAGTGGCTTCCCGTCGACCGTAAAGTAGATCAGAGCGGCGGGAACAGGTCGGCCCTGTTCATCGAGAACGGTGACTTTGAGTGTGGCACTGCGCTGGAGTTCGACCACAAGTACGCCCTCGGCGGAGCGCTCTGGGAACTTGGAGTAGGGCAGCCGCGTCGTTTGAAAGCCCGGAGCTTCAATGACTAAAAAGGGCCAGTCCTCGCCACGAAAGTCCTGTACAAGGTTGTCTTCGGCGGCTGCTTGAATCTGCTTAGAGCCTGGCCAATAGCGGCCATCTAGCTCGAGGAGTGAAGCCGCCTCTCCCCCTAGGATCTGGCTCTTGACGGCCATGTAGACCTGGTAGGTCGCGCCTGGAATCGCGGCGCCACGAACATCAACAATACGGAGCGGTACCATGTTCGCAGGCTGCAACTCCAGCGTGAGCGTGTCGCTCTCGAAAGGGCCCGCGGTGAGCTTGGCGACATGTGTGCCCGGGGACCATGCGGAGATCTCGAACGATTTTGCTCGGGCAACAACAACGTCGATGATTCCGCGAGTGGGGTTTACCTCGACATGGATTTGGCGCGCTTCATTCCAGTAGGTGTAACTTGCGAACACCTCTTTCGGAAGGGCGGCGCCGGTCACGCTTTCAACTCGAAAGTGAAGTCGCGGGAGTCGCTCCAGTGTCGCCACTAGATTCGGAGGCACAAGCTGGGCCTCTTTGGCTGTTGGGACTTTGATGGGGAGGCCCGTTGCGTAGTCCTCGTGAGAGATCTCCGCCCAGTACAGACCCATACCCAGCTGGTTGGTATGGGCCCAACCCACTTTGTTCGTAAGCACCGAGTGCCGACTCGCAGCTGAGCCGGCAGCCGGTCGCGCTCGATTTGGGTCGAGTTGAATCGGCTGGGTTTCGTGCTGGCCGCTGCTTCGATCCGCGGGGATAAAAAGTACGTTGGCACCCTCGATCGGAGCGCCACTTTGATCCTGGACGGAGATCTCGATGGAGCGTCCGGGCCTCAACACGAGCTCCTGACTCTGGTTGGAAGACAACGTGCGAGTGTCAAACTGGTACCCCGGAGCGCCCACCTCAATTTGCGCTTGCAGTGGAGCATTTTGGATTGTGAACGTACCCATGTCATCGATGGATTGCGCCAGCTCCGCTGCACTATAACTTTGACTCGCGACCGCTGCCCAGGAGCCTGGAACGGGGAGCCCGGACTCGTCGAAAACAGTCCCTTGGACGTCTCTGCCGGCCGCGAGAGTTAAGTTGCCGGCGAGGCGTGTTGCCCGCTCTGCGAGCGGCAACTCACTTCGTTGATAAGGCACGGCCTTTGGATACGAGGCGCGCAGGGTGAACCCTATGGAGGGAGGTACATACAGCGCCCAAGCACCATCCACTTCGCTCTGGACCGTCGCGATCTCAAGTCCGTTCGCGTCAATGGCGGCTATCCGCGCGCCTGCGATCGGGCGAGAGGCGAGCTTGACGAATCCGCTGATGCGAGCTTCGTTCACCTGCGGTAGGCGGCCCGGCTCACTCTGCTCAGGTGCGGAGGTCGCTCGCACCACTTGAGGCTGACTGCTGTCAGTCGCGGCCTTATCGGCGCTTTCAATCTTTGACGGGGGAGTCGAGAGGCGCGGCTCTCCGACAGAGGACGCGGCTTCCGTGGGGGATAGCGCTCCCCCCGAGTGTTCCCCTGCTGGAGTCGGACCTGCGAGCAACAAATAAGCTGCGCCCGCAATCGCGAGCCCTATCCCGAGAAGGACGAAGGGGGCGCCGCGATCCAAGTCAGTCGCCCAAATTCAAGTTCTGAGTGATCTCGCGGCCTTCGAAGACCGTGATGCGCACCTCGGACTTTTTCATATCAATGATCGGCCCGAACGGATTGTTCGCAGAGTCGTTGCCTGGATTGACAGCTGAGAGACGGTAGGTGCCCTCTTGGACGTTCCTCAAAACGAAGCGCCCTTCGTCGTCGCTGCGAATCAGGCCGGGATAGGGGAAGTCACCTGTGAGGGAGATCTTCGCTTCGGCAAGGGGCCGCCCATCTGGGCCGTAAACCGTTCCGCGAACGATGGCGCCTGGCGCCATACGAATCGTTCCAAGATCCTCGTCCATCCCTTCGCGAACCTGGATGTCTTTGATCAATTTACGCGGGAAGTCCTCGTGGTCGACTTGCAGCTGGTAGGTCGTTGCCGCCATGAGCTCAAGGGTGAAGCTACCGTCTTTATCTGTGCGCGTCTTGCGCAACGTGGTCGTCCGTGGGACTAGACCGCCGAGCATGTCCGTAAAGATGTTCGAGACGAAGTTGTTGTCATAGGTCTCGACAAGTGCGCCGCTGACGGGTTCGCCTGTTGTCGCGTTGACAAGGCGTCCGGAGAGTGAGCCTCCTTGGCCGACTTCGACCCGCACATCGGGAGTGATCAGCCCAAGGGTGACCACAAATGTATCCGAATAGGTGGGAGCGTAGCCGGGGGCCTCAATCTGCACAGCATAGGTGCCGGCTTCGAGCCCTTGGAGTTCAAAGGTACCCTCTTCGTTCTTGAAGGGACCTTGGGAGACCGTTCGGCCATAAGCGGTCGAACCCGGCGCTACGCTGCGGACGATGGCCCTGAAGTCAGTTACCGGTTGGCCATCCTCGATCGTGACCACACTTCCCATGACACCGCCTTGGCGCTCCATCGTGATCTGGGGAGTGTCCGTGAGGCTGACGCGGGTCATGCGATAATCGCTAAAACCTGTCGCCCGAGCGATAAGCATGAAGTTGCCTTCTGCGAGGTCGCAAATCTTGAAGTAGCCGTCTTTGTCAGTGGTGCCGGAACCGCGTGAGATCTGAACCGTCTCGTAACTTGTGACCTCGATGACGGCATTGTAGAGACCCGCTCCGTCGGGGCCACTGATCCGACCTGTCATGCACTGACCGATGTCCAGTCGGAAATCTTGGACAATCACTTCCTCGACAGGGCCGCCGAACAGCTTATTGTTTCGTGTTCTGGATCCGTAGCCATCTGCGCGGACAGTGATATTGCGAGTTCCCGCAGAGACGTTCTTAAAGGCGTAGGTTCCGTCCTTGGCAGAGACGGCCTTCATGCCTTGGTTGGGATCCGAACCCGGCAGCATTGCCAAGACTCCCTGAAGGAGTAGCTCAGCCCCTTGGATAGGGGCGCCAGTCGCATTGTCCATGATGACACCACTCAAGGTGTAACCTTGAATCATCTTGAGGTTGACCGAGGTTTGGCCTTCCGGGGGGACAAGGACTCCATCGCGAGTGGACTTGCTAAAACTCTCGTGCTCTGCCGTAACAAAATAGTCACTTGCTGGCGTCAGGCTGCGAAAGCTAAACGTGCCGTCCGAAGCCGAAAAGGCAGTCCACGCATCGCGGCTTCCGTGAAGGTTTTGGGCCGAGAGAAGAGGCGAATCACCGAAAGCACTTCGAACGAGGGTCACCTTAGCCCCCTCGACCGGAGCGCCGTCTTTTGTTGTGACCGTACCTGACAGCTCGTTGTTATAGGCGCCTTCGATCAAGTCCGTGGCTGAGCCCACAGCTTCGCGCTCTTGAACCGCTTCAAAGTGAGCGGTGCCTGCTGAATAGCTTGGCGGATTCTGAAGGTTGAGGTCCTTCGTCCGATCGTCCGTAGCGCTGCCTGCATCTTGAGACGAATCGGGACCGATGCCTCCGCCACTAATTTCGGGAGCAACGGGGTCGGTAAAAAGTACAAAAAGAAGGGCGGCGATGGCCACTCCAACAAGTCCAAGTACAACTGCTGGTTTCATGAGGAGAGTTTGGACTGCAAAGAGAGGGAGATATTCCCAAAGATTGGCGATTTCTGGAGGCCTGAAAGATGCCTCCAGGTGCCTACATGATGGGTGGAGTCGGTTCCTGGCCCTTCAGCAACGAAGAAGTCCAAGAAGTGCAGATCGTGTGATAGGCGAGGAGGAGAAGGTAAAAGTCGACGCGTCGGTGCAGGGTGACTTGGACGGCGCCATCCTTTTTGCGGAAATCAGCGACGATGCCCGTCTTGGGGGCGTGCAAGTCCCAACCGACTCCAAAACCCTTGCTAGGGGTCATTCGGTAAGGTTTCTGGCCGCCATGCAGGGTGACTTCACGTGCCAAAAGGCTGTAACGGATACTCGAGCCAAGCCACTCGCGGCCCTGGCCTCCATGGATTTGGGACCAGCAACCGAATTGTGCTCGCAGGAGCCCAGGATCGCGTTCGATGGAGATGTTCTCCCCATCAGTGGGCGTGTAGTGAGACCCTGAAATCATTCCAAGCAGGCCCGCGCGTTTGACGGCAAGTGTGCCAATGATCTCACCTTCACGCTCGAAGACGTGTTTTGAGTTCCATAAGCCGGATGCGCGAATGGTGTAAGGAGCCTTTTTGTCGGCCTTTATGGGCGTATCGGTCATGGGACCAGGGGTCTTTGGGGGAGCTACTGAGGAGGTGGCCAAGGTTGTCGGGGTGGGAAGTCTAACGTGGGATAAAGGCGCGGGGGGAGAAGACCTCAGCACTGGTTTGAGTTAGTGCGGGTCGGGCGCCAAACTCTGCAGGGCGGAAATCACCGTCGGGACGATGCTGGCTGCCATCTCAACTTCGGCATCCCCCGTCTCTCTAGACAAGGAAAAGCGGAGAGAGGAGGCGGCTTCTGCATCCGTTCTTCCCATCGCCAGCAGGACGTGGGAGGGTGCGTGGTGGCTGGATCCACAGGCAGAACCGGTGGATACGGCGACGCCTAAGTGGGCGAGCATGAGCAGGGCCGCCTCGCCATCGATTCCTGGAAATTCGATGCAAGAGGCGGTTTCTACCCGCGCCGCACCCGCTGAGGCGACCCGAGCTTCGGGAATAGCTTGCAGGATCGCGTGTTCTAGGCGGTCGCGGCGTGCGCAGATGACCTCGCGATTCGCCAAGGAGTCCACGTAGTTTTTTGCCAAGACGGCCGCGGCGCCTAGGCCAACGATGCCGGGGACGTTTTCGGTTCCGGCCCGGCGGGTGTTTTCTTGGGGGCCACCAGCTAGCAGCGACTCGAAGGGGACTCCGCGGCGAACAAAGAGCGCGCCGACTCCTTTGGGCCCATGGAACTTGTGGCCGCTGATCGAAGCCATATCAACCGGTAGGTTTCCAAGGCTCAGCGGGAGCTTCCCGGCAGCCTGCACGGCGTCGAGGTGAAATAGGGCGCCGCACGAGTGTGCGGCTTCGCCGATGGCGCGCAGGTGGTCGCTGCGAAGGATGTGGCCGGTCTCGTTATTGACTAACAGTAGGCTGACGAGGGCGCACTCGTCACCGCGCTCGTCGAGCAGCGCGAGTAGCGTCTCTATCTCCAAGTTGCCTTCTTTGTCCACCTCGATGGCGACGACGTCGAGCGCCTCGTCACGCCTGGCACAGGCCGCGAGAAACTCCACCGTTGCCGGGTGTTCGACGGTGGAGGTGATGACTAGATGACGGCCACTGGACCGACTCTCGGCAAGTGCCGAGAATAGAGCCGAATTGATGGATTCTGTGCCACCGGAGGTAAAGTGCACCTCGCGCGGCGAGGTGGCGCCGATGAGGTTGGCCACCTGCCGACGGGCGGTCGAGATGGCGGCGAGTGCACGCTCCCCAGGCCCATGCAAGCTCGAGGGATTGCCCGGCTCCATGCGGAACCAAGGCAGCATCGCATCCAGCACGGCCAAGGCGACAGGGGTCGTCGCATTGTTGTCGAGGTAGGCGGACTCGAGATTTTGATCCTTGGACATGACGGGTCCTGACGGTAGATCTAAAAGAGAGCGCTGATGGGTAGGGGCAGAGGCATGCCCGTTATCGAACAGGGCTCACAGTAGTTGTTGTCTTTGCTCGGCTTTGCCTTACAGGTTGCGCACTCTGTGACCTTTGTCAGCGATCGTGCGATTCGCATGCGCTGGTCTTCGAGCTCGCCAATGCGCTTCATCAGAAGGCTGTCTTGGGCGCGCAGTGCGATGCGGACGCGGCTGAGGAAGGCCTCCTGGTCCAGCATCTCCTCTCTGGAGGTCATCAGCTCCCCGACCTGCTCCAGCTGCAAACCGAGATCTTGCATGTGGCGGATCATGTTCAAACGGTTCACGTCCGTCTTCCTGTAATACCTAAAACCACCCGCACTACGAGCCGCGGGGCTTAAGAGCCCGAGCTCTTCGTAGTAACGAAGCGTGCGCAGATTCGTCTCCGCAAGGCGTGCAAAATCACCGATTTTCAAAAGGTCTTTCCGATCCATCCCCTATTTTTAGCGTGAAATCTGACTTTTTGTTGATTCTGATTCAAGGAAATCTGACGCTCGCGTAAGACTTGCCTTTCTACGGCCTCCTGTCCTCGATGGGGAATCCAAACCATGCTCTCTCTCTTCTTCTTCGATCCCCTCTTGGGGAACCCTATTTACTTGCTCGCGACGGTTCTTGGGATCGTGATCACTCTTGTGGCGCAGGTGCGGGTCAAGAGCGCATTCCATAAGTACTCCAACGTGGGGGTGCTCTCGGGCATGACTGGCGCCGAGGCTGCTGCCGCCGTTTGTCGCGCGGGAGGAGTCACGGGAGTTACGATCGAGCGAAGCGCAGGCTTCTTGAGCGACCACTACGATCCGAACGACCGGGCGCTGCGTTTGTCCCCTGACGTTTACGACGGGCGCTCCATAGCCGCGATTGCAGTGGCTGCACACGAAGCGGGGCACTCGATTCAGCACTCGGAGAACTACGGTCCCCTTGGCCTGCGCTCGGTCCTCGTTCCCGTGGCGAATATCGGCGGACGGGCGTGGTGGTTCGTTTTTGTTGCGGGCATGCTCCTGCAGAGTGCCCAGTCCATGCTCGGGCCGTTTCTAATGCAGCTCGGCATCATTTTGTTTGCGGTGCTGATCTTCTTTCAGTTGGTGACGCTCCCAGTCGAGATCGATGCCTCCCGGCGCGCCAAAGCTGTGCTGTCCTCTACAGGCATCGTCTCCAACGAAACCGAGGCCGAGGGTGTCTCTAAAGTCCTCGACGCAGCGGCGATGACCTACGTCGCTGCGGCTGCCGCGAGCATCATGCAGCTCATCGCACTTCTGATGCGGAGCCGCAAATAGGTACGGAACTCCCAAATGGTGTCCGCTAGCGTATTTCGCGCCCTCCGTTGATGATGTAGGCTAGGGGACTTCACCCCTCCTTCCTATGCCCGAGAGTGTTGCCGTGAGCCAGATCCATTTCGACTTTACCAATGTCCTCGTAGAAGCCGTCGGGCCCGAGCGAGGGCTCGCCCTAGCCGACCTCACCGCATGCCAAGCCCAGTGCTCTGCTGCGCTCAGCGCGGTGTACTCGCGGCGTGAGAGAGACCTGTGCTGGCTCGACTTGCCTTATGCGCACGAGGTGCTCGACTCGATCTTGGATTACGCCTCCTCCGTCTCCGGCCGCTTCAAAAATGTCGTCGTGCTCGGCATCGGTGGCTCCGCCCTTGGAAACACGGCGCTGCAATCAGCTCTCGGTAGCCCGTTCCACAATGTGCAGCCACCACTCGGCGTGGCGCGTTTGTTTGTCCTCGACAACATCGATCCGGACCTTGTCGGTGAGTTCCTAGATCAGTTCGACCCCACGGAGACGCTCTTTAACGTGATCTCCAAGTCGGGAGGCACGGCCGAGACGATGAGCCAGTTCCTGATTTTTCGAGCGCGCCTCGTCGAGGTATTAGGTGAAGAGGGACACCGCGATCACATCGTGGTCACCACCGACGAAACGAACGGAGTTCTGCGCGAGATCGTCAACCGCGAGGGTTACGAATCGTTTGTTGTTCCGGACGGTGTGGGCGGGCGTTTTAGTGTGCTTTCGCCCGTTGGACTTCTGTCTTCGGCGCTGGTCGGAATCGACGTGAAGGGCCTCTTGAAAGGCGCCGCCGCCATGGATAAGCGCTGCCAAAACGAAAGCCTACTGGAGAACCCCGCGCTGCTTTACGCGCTTGTCCAGTACAAGCTGCACGAGGAAAAGGGAATGCCGATCGCGGTCACCTTCCCTTACAGTCACCGCTTGGCGAACATGGCTGATTGGTACGCGCAACTTCTTGGCGAGTCCATTGGGAAGCGCCTCTCCAAAGCGGGGAAGGAGGTCTTTAGGGGCCCGACTCCAGTGCGCGCGGTCGGTGTGACCGATCAGCACAGCCAGGTGCAGCTCTATGTCGAAGGGCCGTTTGACAAGTGGTTCACTCTGCTCACCGTTGGCCGAGGCGACCACGAGGTCAAGATTCCAAGGACTCCTGCCTCCTTCCGCGACCTTGAGGGCGTGGATTACCTTGGTGAGCGCTCATTGGGTGAGCTGTTCCGCGCCGAACGCGATGGAACGCGGATTGCCTTGACGGATGCGAAGCGCCCGAATGCCTCGATCCACTTTGAGACTATCACCGCACACACCGTCGGCCAATACATCTACATGATGGAGCTCGCCGTCGCGCTGATGGGAGAGCTTTACGATGTGAACGCCTTTGATCAGCCTGGTGTCGAGGCCGGTAAAGTCGCCGCCTATGCACTTATGGGGCGAGCGGGATTCGAAGATGAACGCGCCCGGATCGAGGCCGCCCAAGGGGATGAATCGTGCGCGGTTTAGACCAAGACTAGAAAAAATCAGCGCCGAGTTCAGCTTGGGGACTTGCAAGGCCTGGTACTGCGATGGAGAATCAGCGGAGTGCTTGGTCGAATCATTTTATATTCACGCGAACACTCCTCACGAACCCCAAAATCAATCTCATGATCACACCCCTAATCCTTCTGATGACCTCGGTCGTGCCGCCCTCAGCTTCCGAGGCACTTCTCTCCGAAGCAACTCTTCAAGCTGCGATTCCCGATTGGATCCACTTCTACGGAGACATTCGCGTGCGGGCCGAGAGCACCATGGACCAAAACGTCGAAGGCGATGATCGGACCCGTGGTCGCCTGCGCTTTCGCGCAGGCGCCAAGTTCAACATCTCCGACGAGCTTCGCGCCGAAGTTCGCATGACCACATCAAGTGGCGACGGCAACAACGTTCACTGGGACTTTGGTGGAGGCCCTGACTCTACCAACGGTGCAGACGTGGCCATCGACCGCATCAATTTGACTTGGTCCGCATCGGACAGCACGACCGTGAAGGTCGGCAAATTCGGTAACCCCTTCAAAACAAACCCAGTGTTTGGTGAGTGGACTTGGGACGGCGATATTCAGCCTGCGGGCGTATTCGGCCAATGGAGCTCCGAAGGTGAGTTGGACATGGACCTGCGTTTGGGACACTTCATCATCGATGAGGTCAACACCCTCCCGGGGGACACCGCTGATCCCGCGGTGACGAGCTTGCAGCTCAACCTAGCCGGTGGTGAAGATCTGAAGTGGGGGTTTTCCACGATGGTGTCCGACTGGTCTAGCGAGGCTGCCTTCACGGGGTCGGCAGAGGACTTCTTGGTATGGGACTCTGTAGCTTCCGCAACTTCTGGTGACTTCACTGGATCTGTAGAGTTCATCCAGAACTTGGATGATGACTCGGGTGAAGATACCGGCATGGCGATCGGCTTCACGTACGGCACCGCCGGCAGCCAGGGCGACAGTCGCTTCTTCGGCAGCTACTTTGATTTTGACGCCAATGCATTCGTTAGCGAAGTGGCGCAAGACGACACTCCCCTTCCGGGAACCGGCGGAGGCATGAATGGCTTCTTCGGGGGCTGGCAATATTGGTGGCGCGACACGGTCTCCTTCAAAGTCTGGGGCCTTCAAGCCGACGGC
>CALBMX010000101.1 GCA_937896235.1 uncultured bacterium | reverse complement strand
CCCCCCTCGCGCCCCGCGCGCCCCAAAGCGCCGCGCGCCCCAAAGCGCCCCGCGCGCCCCAAAGCCCCGCGCGCCCCAAAGCGCCACGCGCCCCAAAGCGCCCCGCGCCCCCGCCCCCCTAAGCCCCGGAGGTTCCCAGGAGACCTAGCTCTTCACCATGCGGACGCAAGGAGTCGATAACGAATTGGATGTGTTCGCCGAGTTCGACTTCGAGTAGGCGGGCGCCTTCTCGGACTTCGAACCGGTCGACGCCGGCTGCGAATTTTTTGTCTTTGAATTTTTTGGTGACGCTTTTGACGGGGATTGTTGTGATGCCGTCCGGGCGCATCAAGCAGCAGGCCATTACGAAGCCGGTTAACTCGTCGCAGGCAAGGAGGGCTTTTTCGAGTTGATCGACGTAAGCAACGCCCCATTGGGTGTAGTGAGCCGAAATCGCATAGGCAATAGGTTCTTCGTCGCGTTCACGCAGCCAGGCGACGATGAGGTTCGGGTGCTCGTCTGGCCACTTCTCGTAATCTGCGTCGTGCAGCATTCCGCAGATGCCCCAAGCTTCTACGACTTCGCTCCCAGGTCCGTAGCGCAGGGCGGCTGCTCTCATGACCAACTCGACGGCGCGAGCATGGCGAAGGAGACTTTTTGTCTCCGTCCACGTCAAAAGGTGGGCCCAGGCGGCCTCTCGGGTGAGGTTTGTTTGCATCCAATCACCATAAAGGAGGACACTCCCCCAGGGAAACCTCGAGGGTGGTAGATTTGTACTTCCCCTAGCTCCCCTTTGCAGATTGTCCACCTGACATGATTTTCCATCCCAACTCCAAAGCCGCGCTTCTTGCGGCAACCTTCGCACTTTCCTCGTTGGCCCATGGGCAGACCGCGTATTCCGAGGCAACGGATGTAGCGGGTGTCGGCTTCGTTCATTTCGACGGAGCGTTCGCCTATTCCATGGGTGGTGGAGCTGCTTGGTTTGACATGGACCTAGACGGAGATGAGGACCTGTTCACTTTGGGGTCGGCCTCGCGTCACGGCATGTTTCAAAACAACGGCGGCCTATTCACAGACATTGTGCAATCCACCGGTTTGACACCGACAGGCTCGGGAAGCACCGTGGGTGTTGCCGGGGCGGATTTTAATAACGATGGTTTGACAGACTTGCTGCTCTGCAACACGGGGCCGAATCAACTCTATCAGAACAATGGGAACTCGACGTTTACAGATGTCGCGCAAGGCGTGGGGATGACTGGAGCCGCTTGGAGCGCTTGCGCATCTTGGGCAGATTTCGACTTGGATGGAGATCTCGACGTCTACGTTGGAAACTACGTTAAGGCGCTGAGTTTTCCCTATCACATTGGCGACCCCAACAACCTCTACATCAATACCGCGACTGCGGCGGCGCCGCTGTTTGTGGACCAGGCCGTTGCCTTAGGAGTAGACAACGCCGGCGCCTTTGGACCGAGTGTCCCAGGATTCCCGTACATCGCTCCCACGGGTCAGGTGACCGCCGGCTGCACTTTGTCGGTTTGCACTTTGGACGAAGACGAGGACGGCGACCCAGACCTCTTGGTCGGGAACGACTTTGGACAGTGGGTCCTCCCGAATGCGTTTTATCGCAACGACGTAGACTTGGGGGCGGGGCTTGCATTTAGCGACATCTCCTCCGCTACAGGTTTTGATCAAAGCGCCCATTACAACATGGGCATCAATCCGGCCGATTTTGATCACGACGGTGACTGGGACTTCTACCTTTCCAACCTCGGAGAGAACCGCTTATTCCGCAACGACGCCGGCGTTTATACGGACGTGGCCGGGCAAGCTGGTGTTCTCGATGGTGTACATCCTGTCTCGGGTGACCTGATCTCGTCCTGGGGGACGAGCTTTGGGGACATGAATAACGACGGTTGGGAAGATCTTGTTGTTGTCAATGGATGGATCCCCGCCGCTCTATTCATTACGAATGAAAAGCGGGCCGTGAATCACCTCTTTCTCAATAATCACGATGGCACCTTCACACCGATTGCCGAGGCTGCCAGCGGTATGGCTGACGACATGGTCGGTCGCGGGATTGCGGTCACCGACCTTGAGAAAGATGGATTCCTCGACCACTACGTGATGAACAATGGTGCGAGTTCCGTCGCGCTAACAGGAGATCGCTGCCGCTTCTACAAGAACGAGGGGACGCTTGCTACGCCTGGCGCGGCAAACTGGCTTGAGCTCCACCTGGTCGGGCGCTTCGGCAACATCAGTGGCCTGGGTGCTCGCATCGACTTGACGGCAGGCGGAACAACTTGGAAGCGCCAAGTGCTAGGCGATCCCGTTTTTGCGTCGAGCAGCTCTCGCACCGCGCATTTCGGAATGGGTGCGGAGAAGGTCGCAGAGCTTGTTGCGATCGATTGGTCGCGCGGTACGCATCAAGAGCTGGTGGGCATTCCCGCGGGCAACTACTTTGAGGTCATCGAGCCATCCGTTTTGGTCGACAGTATCGACGCTCCCGTATGGTCGGGGGGCACAAGTGGCGGCACCTATCTGATGCGAGCTCATTTGCGCAACCAAGATTCGCTGGCTCTCACCACGGACATCATCTTCAACCTGCATCTAGGGAAAAGCGGACCGCTGGTCCTTTCGATACCAATGCAGGTCACTTTGCAGCCGGGGGAGCAGCGCGATGTCGATCTAGTGTTGCCCGCGACGGCTGCACTGCACGCTGCCCTTCAGGGGCTTACCATCGACGAGCGCGTCTATGTGGGAGCGGGCAGCGGATTCGACAGCCGTCAGGTCATCGTCCCGATCCCCTAAGCGCCCCCGGAGTCTTGGCTCCATGGACAAAAAAAGACCCGGTGATTAGCTGTCCACCCCCGCACAGCTTCATCACCGGGTCAAGCTTATGAACTCAAGTCAAAGAGATGAGAGTTGCAAGCTAACTGCCTGGAGCCCCGTTATCCGTGGGCAAGAAGGAGGAGCCGAGTCCAGCATCATTCCGAACAGGAAAAGATGCTTAATTCCGAAAGATGCTCGAAATCCGGGCCGGAAGTGGCTCTAAAGGCCTTCAATGGGCAAATGAGCAAGAAAGAGATCGATGTGAGCTGCCCCTGCTGCGGCACAGAGCTGTTGATAGATGTCGCCACGGCCAAGGTGCTCCGCAGCCGGAATCCGAAGGACGAAGATGGTGGTGACAAGACCTGGAGCGGTGCCCAGGGCCGTGTGGAGGGGCGGAGCGGTCGAGCGAACGATGCTTTTAGCGCTGCGGTCGATCGGGAGGAGGCTCGCGAGGCAGATCTCGACGACCTCTTCTCGAAGGCGAAAAAGAAAGTCGACGACCGCAAGGACTTGGATTTCTAAGAGCCGAGCTTGACGTTGCGGAGGCGTAAGCTGTTCGTCACGACGATCACACTCGATGCGGCCATCGTCGCAGCCGCCCAAGACGCTGGCAAGGACCAGCTTGTCCAGGGTGATAGGGCCCCCGCGGCGAGGGGGAGCGCCAGCACGTTGTATCCGAAGGCCCACAGCAGGTTGGCCCGGATGGTGGCCCTGGTCTTTCGGGCCAAGTGAATTAAGGAGACGATGCGCTCTGGATCGTCAATCAGCAGCGCGCAGTCGGCGGCCTCGATGGCGACGTCTGCACCTCCACCCATGGCGATCCCCACAGTGGCTGCGGCAAGTGCAGGCGCGTCATTGACGCCGTCTCCAACCATAGCAACCAGCCGAGAAGCGCTGGTCATCGCTGCGACGCGTGCAGCCTTTTGCTCGGGTAAGAGCTCACCTTCGAACTTGGCGATGCCGAGCTCTTTGGCGACGGCAGCCACCGCTCCGGTGTGATCGCCAGAGAGAATTTCGGGAGTGACTCCCAGTGCTAAAAGCTTCTGAATAGCAATCGCACTGGTGCTCCGCGGCTTGTCAAAAAGGCCGAACGCTCCCGCATACACACCATCTTGAGTTACAAAAACGGGCGTCTCCCCGGCTGCCGCGAAATCGGCACTAACCCTCTTCACGAGGTCTTCGGGGACGCCGTTTTCCAGGGCCGCTCGTGGGCTGCCAAGCCACATTTTTCGGTGACGGACGGTACCGCAGACACCGCGCCCGGGTTGAGCCTGGAAATCCGGGCATGGGAAGATGGTCAAGGAGCGCTCGCTAGCCTCCGCGACGAGGGCGCGTGCGATGGGCTGCTCGCTCAACCTTTCGACGGCTGCGGCCAATCCGAGTAGCGCAGCTTCTGCGAGGGCTCGAGCCTCTGGATGGGCAGAGGCGCATTCAGGCTCCGGAGCATCGGCCCCAGCCATAAGGCCCGGGCCAGGGGGGGTGAAATCGTCTGCCACAAAGATGCGCCGGAGTTCGGGTTCGCCAGCCGTAAGTGTGCCCGTCTTGTCGAATAAGATCGTGTCGACGAGGGCTAGATGCTCGAGCGCTGAGGCCTCTTTCACGAGGAGTCCCTCCTTGGCCCCCCGATCCGATGCCACTAAAATCGCAGTGGGAGTAGCCAAGCCCAACGCGCAAGGGCAAGCCACGACAAGTACGGCGACCAAGCGACCGAAGGCCATGGTTAAACCTCCTAGCGAGGTTTCGAAATCGAAGGATCCGTCGACAAAGCCAGCGTTCAACCAGGTGCCCAAAAACGAAGATAGAGCCACTAGGAGGACAATAGGGACAAAGACGCGGGAAACGCGGTCCGCCAACCGCTGCGCGGGCGCGCGGGATCCTTGGGCCGCGTAAACAGCCTGTGCAATCCGGCCCAGCGCGGAGCTTTCACCGATAGCCTCGGCCCGAATCGTAAGGGCTCCCGTTCCATTGGTGCTTCCCGCGTGGACGTGATCGCCGCCTTTGCGCACAACGGGGAAGGACTCGCCCGTGAGTTGACTTTCGTCGACATCACTTTGCCCGGCCGTGACTTGACCATCGACGGGAAGGCGCTCGCCTGGACGAACGAGGACTAAGTTGCCCAGCTTGACCTCGCCAAGGGGGACCTCAATCTCTTCGCCCCCGCGCAAAATCCTAGCCGTGTCTGGCGCGAGGTTGAGCAGTCCGCGAACAGCTCCACCGGCGTGACTTCGAGCGCGCCCCTCCAGCATGCGTCCAAGCAAGACAAACACCAAGATCATCAGTGCCGCGTGCAAGTTATCCATCCCGTGGCCGAAGACCTCGTGGGACAGCGGGGCGAGGGAGGCCGCGACAAAAGCGACCAAGACCCCCGCACCCACGAGGGTATTCATATCCGGGGAGCGCCTCTTCGCAGCGCGCATTCCGTCTTTGAGAATGTCGAGTCCCGCGACAAACACGGCTGGTGTCGCGATGGCAACCAAGGCGGGGTAGGGGACGCCCAGTTGGTGCGCCACCAGCATGAGAGCAAACAGCGAGCTCGCGAGGATGAAGTTACGCTTCGTCCGGGCCTCGGCGACACGCTCGGCGTCTTCCCCGAATGCGATGTCCTCTGCGAGATTTCGCTTCTTATCGGGGCTGATGTCGGGCACTTCAAAGCCTGCATCGCGTATCGCCTTGGCGATCATTGCGTTCGTAGCAATGGAGACGTCGCGCTCGACTGTTGCGCTGCGCGAGCCAAAGTTGACCTCGGCTAGAGAGACGCCGGCCACCGCAGATAGCGCCTTTTGAATAGAGTTTGCGCAGCCCTGGCAGGTCATCCCGGCAACGGGCAGGGTAAAGGTGGTGCTTTCTTGAGGGGTCGTCATGCTTGCGTCGAGTTGTCGGGGATCGAGATTCTGATCAATCTGGACGCGCGGACCTGCATCGCTTTCAGAAATCGAACACGGCTGATTGGATTCCTTTGCGCTCAACCCACCCCGCGACCATGGAATGAGGTTGATAGATCATTCCCCCGGCGCCCGTCATGTGGTCTGATACAAGGATATGACTGACAATAGATATACCGCCACCAAGGCGTACCTGAACCCCGCCTTTCTGAACAGCTCCGATGCCCGGCCCTTGCGTATCCTCGCCGAGTACATCGAGCCCGAAACTCGTCTGCGCGAAATGCACATCCGCGACACCATCGTGGTTTTCGGATCGGCCCGCATCCGCTCTCACGAGGTCGCGACCAAAGAGCTCGCCGAGGCCAAAGAGGGCGGCGATCCAAAAGAGATAGAGGCCGCGGAAAAGCGACTCTACATCTCGAAGTACTACGAGGCGACGCGCGAACTCTCGTACCGCCTTACGACCTGGTCGAAAGGGCTAGAGGGGACCTCGCGACGCTTCGTGATCTGCTCGGGTGGAGGCCCAGGGATCATGGAGGCTGCGAACCGTGGGGCTTCCGAGGCGAAGGGTGAGAACATCGGGCTCAACATCTCGCTTCCGTTCGAGCAGAACGACAACCCCTACATCACGCGCCGCTTGTCGTTGGAGTTCCACTACTTCTTCATGCGGAAGTTCTGGTTCAGCTACCTTGCGAAGGCTGTCGTCACGATGCCTGGTGGCTTCGGAACGCTCGACGAGCTGCTCGAAATCGCAACTCTGATTCAGACGCAAAAAATCAAGAAGCCGATGGCGCTTGTCCTCTTCGGCAAGAGCTACTGGGAGAAGATCCTGCACTTCGAACCGATGATTGAGTTTGGCACGATTAGTCCCACAGATCCCGACCTGTTCTACATGACCGATTCGGTCGATGACGCCTTCAATTACATCACGACATGGTTGCAAGAGAACGTTCTCGATAAAGAGGATCCCGAGGCGATCGAAGAGGACAGCGGCCCCGAACTAAAGGTCTAGAAGAATCAAATGAGTGCCAACATGTCTCTCCAACGCGCTCTTGCTGCGGCGCTACTTGTTGGTGCCAGTTTGCTCACTCTGAGTGCGAGCCAAGAGGTGAAGGTTCCGTCGGCCGGTGCCCAGAAGAAGCTTGTCGAGGAGTACCTCAAACTCGACGCGTGGACACCGGAGGGGGTCTCGCGTCGGAGCGAGATTCTCAAGGCGGTGGAGAGCGTTCCGCCACTAACGGACAGGACACTTAAGAGCTGGTTGAAGCTCATGGAGAAGGGCTCTGGAAAGGGCCCCGAACTTGAGAAGACCAGCGGGCGTCACTACTTTTGGTCCGACCCGAAGGAGGACGTCGAGAAGGGCCTGTACATCATCGGCGGAAAGACGAAGGGGCCGAAAGGCCTCTTGATTGCAATGCACGGCGGTGGCGCGGGTAGCGGCGATGCTGGCCCGGCCGCCAGCTCTTGGGAGGGTACGGCAAAGGATCACGATCTACTTTTGATCGCGCCGGAAGTGATCGAGAAAACCGAGCATGGCTGGACGGATACGGGTACGGAGGAGTTTGTGATCCAGCTCATCGAACGTGCCCTTCGCACGTTTGATATTGATCCGGGTCGCGTCTATTTGGCGGGGCACTCCATGGGTGGTTATGGCACTTGGACCCTTGGTGGGCATCACGCGGATCGCGTAGCGGGCTTGACGCCTTCGGCTGGTGCACCGACTCCAATCACCGGAGTCAGCGGTGACTTCGAGCGCATCGTCGAGGGGATCATTCCCAACCTCTACAACGTTCCTATTCGCATCTATCAGAGTGATGACGACGTGCAGGTTCCGCCCGAGGCCAACCGCGTGGCGGCCAAGCAGCTGGAGGCAGCGCAGAAGGCCTACGGCGGGTTCGACTTCGAATATTGGGAGGTCAGCGGTCGCGGACACAACGCGCCTCCCGGTGGTTACTCGGCCTTGTTTGATAAGGTTGGCGAGCGCCGTCGCGTGTCGCGCCCGACGCGAATTGTGTGGCAGCCCGAGCTCGTTTGGAAGCACGACTTCTATTGGTTGCACTGGCCGGAGTCGAGCAAGCGCGCGATCTTGACGGCGGACCTGGACAGGGAAAAGAACGAGATCAAGATCCTAGTGACGGGCGGCGGGAGTCATGGGCTGTCGGTTTGGTTGGACGATCAGATGGTCGACATGGAGAAAGAAGTGACGATCTATGTCGGCGGGGCAGAGGTCTTCAAGGGGGTCCCGGTTCGTACGCTTACCGCGCTTTTAGAGTCGGCGGGTCGAGGGGATAGTGAATACATGTTCCCCGCTCGCGTAGACCTAGATTAACGACCGACCTTACTGAAGGCGCGCTCGCAAGCGAGCGCGCCTTCGTCTCCCACTTGCCGAAAGTCCCATCGAAATTATGGCTGACAAAATAGACTTCTTCATTCACGGCGACGACATGCAGGCCGTGTCGATCACGCTGGAGCCCGGCGAAACCGTTCGCGCCGAACCCGGCGCGATGATGTGGATGGAGGGCGGTATCGAAATGGCTACGTCCACGGGCGGCGGCATGATGAGCGGCTTGAAGCGCGCCTTTGGTGGAGAGAGTTTCTTCATCACGTCGTTCACCAACGAGGGGAGCAACCCCGCCACCGTCGGATTCGCGGCCGAGTTCCCCGGTAAGATTATCCCTGTCGATTTGTCGCTCGGTCAGGTCTTGTGCCAGCGTAGTGCCTATCTGTGTTCCGCACATGGCATCGAAGTCTCGGTCGCCTTTACGAAGCGATTCGGCGCCGGTATGTTTGGCGGCGAGGGGTTCATCTTGCAGAAGTTGAGCGGCGACGGACTTGCGTTCATTCACGCGGGTGGGCATGTCATCGAGCGCGAGCTGCAGCGCGGCGAGACACTGCGAGTCGACACCGGCTGCATCGTTGGATTCGAGGCGTCGGTGGACTACGACATCCGCATGATCAAGGGAGTTAAGACGATGCTGTTTGGCGGCGAGGGCTTGTTTTACGCCGAGCTCTCGGGGCCAGGTAAGTGCTGGATCCAAACGGCACCGCTATCGCGGCTCGCCAACCGTATCATGAGTGCGGCCGGAGGAAGCAAAGGCCAGCACAACCGAGGCGGCGGCTTCCTTGGCAACATCTTGCAAGGGGACTAAGAGGGACACCGGGCTTGGCGGCTGGCCTCAAAAAGAGCGCACCCGCTACTGCCAAAAATGGCGGCGGCGGGTGCGCTCTAGCATTGGGTTCGCTTTGGTTTTCCCTACAGGTAGCCGAGGCCTTCTAGAGCGCCGAGGTCATCTGTGTTGCCGCTGGACTTCGCCTTTTCGACAAGGGACTGCAAGACCTTGTCGAGGCCTTTGTTGCCCGGGAAGGCCTTGATGCCCTCAGCGGCGATCGCAATGGCTTGCGAGATGCTGGACGTGCTTGCGAGCAGGCCGCCGATGTAGCTGTAGTCTTTTGCCTCCAGGCTGCCACCCAAGGCCAAGGCTTGGAAGTCGGCGACACATTTGTCGGCGTTGAGGTGCGCGAGGCACTCGATAACGCCGAGTTTAGCGGTCTTGTATTCAGCGCTTGCGGTGTCGTCACCGAGAGCGGCTAGCGCATCTTCGTAGCTGGCCTTGGCGCCGTCGTAGTCCATTGCCTGCAGCGCGGACTCGCCAGCCCCGTTGAGTTCCTTCGGGGATGCCGCGCCTCCGCAGCTGGCGAAAGAAAGGGAAAAGCCAAGCGCGGCCGTGAGAAGTGTCTTTTGGATGTTCGTGTTCTTCATGGGGAAGAGGTGCAATTCGGGTCGGCTAGGGACGGTGTGAGGGGCGACTTCGAGGGGAAGTGTAGCGCAAGATTGACAGTGGGGTGGGGGGGAGATTGGAAGCTCTAATGTTCGCGGCTGCCCTGCTCCGTTGCGGACTTCCATGTGACAGGCTGGAGCAGCTTCAAAAAGCTCTGGAGATGACTCGGCTCGCTCTCTTCGAGCCCGAAGGCGGCCAGCGCCTCCGAGCCTTCCTGGCGAAGGTAGCCAATCGCGGCCATGTCGGTTTGCATGAGCTGCCAGGTCTCGGCATTGATGCGCTCCTCAAGATTCTTGAGGCCCGGATTGCCAGGGAAGCGCTTGAGGCCCAGAGCTGTCATAAATGCAGCGGCGTCAAGGGAGCCCGCTTTTCGGAAGTCGCCAGCGATGGAGCCAAATAAATCGGTGTCGAGGCGCTCGCCCTCGTTGGCGATCAATTCAGTAGCGCGATGGAGTGCCTTGAGAGGTTCTTGGGCTGCCTGGGCTTGGATCGCGCCCCGGCGGGCGCGATAACGCTCGTCGAGGGCGGCTGGGTCATGGGGCCGAATGGGTGTCTCGAGGGCCGCCTCGAAGAACACAAGCGCGGTGGCCCAGTCACTCTTGGCGGCTGCCTCTTGACCTTTTAACAGAAGAGTGGATGGGTCTACCGGCGGGGTCGTGGGCTCTGCGCTACAGGCGGAGAGCACGAGCGCTATGCAAAGGAGGGGCTTCATGGGGGGACTGTACGGGGGATGGGCCCGGTGGATCTAGTCTTCTGGTCGAACTCCAGTGGCTGCGCCAGAAATCACCAATGGAGACTTCAGACACAAATCCTTGGAAATACGGCACTTGGAGCCAGAGCGGGGTAGCTTGAGTCATCGGAAAAGGGAAGCGAGGCGACCCCCGAGGCTCCGATTGGAGTACTATAGGAGTGTCATAGGAGTGCGATTAGAGTGCTCCTTGATCCAAATCGCCCCTTTTGCTACCGAGAAGGGGTTTTTCGCATTTTCTTCAACTGAACCCCCAATCGTGCGCGAGAGCAAAGTCACCGTCAAGATCCCTAGGCCCCTGTATCGCAAGATCCAGCAGGTTGTGGATGGGTCTGGATTCAACTCGCCGACCGACTTCATCGTGTATGTACTGCGCGACTTGATGGGCGAAGCCGACGAAAAAACCGAGCCCGACTTCTCCCAAGAAGAGCTGGACGACGTCAAGCGAAAGCTGAAGAACCTGGGCTACCTCTAAAGGACCCCTAAATTCCCACTATTGGTCGCCAAAGCGGCCAACTGTATCGCACCTCCAAAGACTCCGGCTGGCAATCAGCCCCACCCATTCAAAAACCATGTCCTCCTCTACTCTGGCATACGTCGCTCCTGTTCACGGCGGCCTAGACGCACTCATCAACCGCATCGTTCCCGCTAGCGCCGCATGGAGCAGCCTTGCGAAGGTCGCCGTCAACGACACCGACATGACGACCCTCTACCGGATCGCTGACGGAACCCTTAGCCCGATCACGGGGCCGATGGGCAGCGCTGACATGAATAGCGTTCTCGCAAGTTGCTGCATCGAGCGCGACGGCAGCAGCTGGGCTTGGGGCATCCCGACCATCTTGCCCGTGACGGACGCGGAAGCAGCCTCGATGAAGGTGGGTGATGAGATCGCGCTCGAAGGCTCTAATGGTGTCTTCGGTGTACTGAAGGTCACCGAGGTCTACGACTGGGACAAGGATGCTTTCTTGCTGGGTTGCTACGGCACCGACCGCACTGACCACCCCGGCGCCGGCCTGTGGATTTCGGATGAGCGCACCAAGTGTGTCGCTGGCGAGATCAGCCTGCAGGCATTCGAAGACGACCGCGACTTTAGCAGCTACATCAATAGCGCCGAGGCCACCCGCTCCCTTATCCAGTCACAAGGCTGGGAGCAGGCGATCGCTTTCCAGACCCGCAACCCGCTTCACCGCGCTCACGAATATGCGCTGGTTTATGGTGCAGAGACCATCCTGCGCGAGAGCGGCAAGAAGACCGGCGTGGTGCTCAACCCGCTCGTCGGCCAACTCAAGGGCGACGACGTCCCCGCCGCCACACGGATGGAGACCTACATCTCCCTTCTCGACAATAAGTATCTCGGTGAGGGTGACATGGATGCCGAGCTTTGGAGCTCGAATGGCCAGAACCTGAATGACCAAGCCAAGCTGGTCGGCCTGGATATGCGCATGTACTACGGCGGCCCCCGCGAGGCCGTCATGCACGCCATCTACCGCCAGAACCACGGCTTCAGCCACTTCATCATCGGCCGCAAGCACGCCGACGCACCGTTCGCTGACGGAACCGCCATCTGGGGTGACTTCGACGCGCAGACCATCTTCGACGACATGAAGGGTGCTCTTAGCATCAAGACCGTCAACGTTGGCTTTGCCGCATTCTTCAAAGGTCTCGGCCGAGTTGGCCTGATGTCGGAGCACAAGGACGACGAGTCCGTGTTCATCTCTGGCACGGAAGTTCGCTCGATCCTCGGTGACGGCGAGCTTCCAGACGCTCGCATCATGCGCCCGTCGACCGCTGAGATCCTGGTCGCTTACTACAAGTCCCAGGCCTAGCCCGAAAACAAGATGCCGCGCATCTGCCACCGTCTGGCAGAGGCGCGGCGCGCCTCCTCCAACTCGCCCTTTTGACCATCACTTCAACCCTCTAAACGACCCATGGGACTCTTCGATTTCCTAACTAAGAAGAAAGAGCCGACCAAGCCCTTGAAGCCGTTGCGTCCGATGATGCGACCTGGTGGTTTGCCACCGCACCCCGACCCCCAGGCGAAGAACAACTTCATCATCATCACGCTCGATAGCTTGCGTTATGACTCGTTCATGAAGGCTGCTCCGAAGACGATCATGAAGTTGGGCAAGGTCGAGAAGCGCTACAGCTACGCCTCTTGGACGGCACCGAGTCACTACAACTTGCTGACGGGTCTATTGCCGCACACCACTCCCGATAACGTCTACGCATCGGAGTACTACAAGGAAGACTTCTTCAACTACAACAGTCGCCTCGGTGCGAAGAACATTGACTTCGCGTCACTTGTTCCAGGTCTGTGGTTCCCGGAGATGCTTCGCAACACGCTTGGCTACCATACGGCGGCCCGCGTCTCACTTCCCGTCCTGAACCCGAAGACCGGCATCAACCGCGCGTTCGATAGCTTCCAGTTGATGGACAGCCACAACGACATGCGGGCCATGCTTCCGACGCTCAAGTTCACCGACGAGCGCCCGAGCTTCTACTTGCTGAATGTTGGCGAGACCCACTACCCGTACGCTAAGCCCGAAGAGGACAGCTCGATGTGGCCGCGTATCAGCGGCGTCAACGGCGTCTTCAAAAAGATGGGCGCACAGGTCGATGCCGACAATCCTGAGTTCAAGGAGGAGTTCGAGTTCTTCGATCAAGACAAGCTCGACCAACTTCAGGAGCGCCAGGTTGATACCGTCCGCTATCTAGACGGGGTTTTCGAAGAGCTGTTCGATACCGTCCCGAAGGACACACACATCGTCGTTACTGCTGACCACGGTGAGCTGTTCGGCGAGGCCGGCTACTTCGGCCACGGCCCGATCATGCACGAGAAGTGCTTCGAGGTCCCGTACCTCGAAGGCAAGATCCGCTAGTCGTCGCCCGTCCGTCCGCAGCGAAATCAAGGCTGTGGATGGACCCCATCTCAAACTTACACCATCCACACGAATCGCGACTTCGGAAAAACCGACGTCCCACAGACCCCCGAATCTCCAATGAGCAACAAAGGTTTCACTCTCTGGTTTACCGGCCTATCCGGCTCCGGCAAAAGCACCCTCGCCCAATACTTGACCCCGATCCTTGTCGAGCGCGGCGTACCCGTCGAAGTTCTCGACGGCGACGAAGTTCGCGAGAACTTGTCGAAGGGACTTGGCTTCTCAAAAGAAGATCGCGACACCAACATCCGTCGCATCGGCTACGTCGCTAACCTTCTTAGCCGCAACGGCGTGTGCTCCATTACGGCAGCCATTTCGCCTTACCGCGAGCTTCGCCGCGAGATCCGCGACCTCACCGAGACGTTCGTTGAAGTGTATGTCGAGGCCCCCCTCGAAGTCGTCGAAGAGCGCGACACCAAAGGCCTCTACAAGAAGGCTCGCTCGGGCGAGATCAAGCAGTTCACGGGTATCAGTGATCCTTACCACGAGCCGGAGAACGCCGAGATTACCGTACACACCGGCAGCCAGTCGATTGAGGAGTCCGCACAGGTCGTCCTCGACTACTTGGTAAGCAAGGGTCTGCTCTCGGCAGACAAGGTTTCTAACTAGTTAGAAAGCGAGCAAGTCAGTGAGCCGCCCAGCTCGAAGTTGAACTTCGAGCTGGGCGGCTTTGTTTTTGTCGGCGCCCTAGTTCCTAGCGAGCTTACACTTGGGTTCCCCAACTTCACCGGAGTGTGTTCCCATGCGTATCGTATCTCTTCTTCCCTCGGCAACCGAGATGGTTTGCGCCGTCGGCGCTCAAGCCGAACTTGTAGGCGTCTCCCATGAGTGTGACTTCCCCAAAGGAGTTGAGGGGCTTCCCGCTCTGACTCGCACGCGCACCTCCCTTCCAGCAAAAAGCGGAGCCATCGACTTGGCCGTGCGCGAGATGTTAGAGAGCGCGCTTGCCGTGTACGAGGTGCGGACGGACCTACTGCTGAAAGCAGCACCCGACGTGATCGTCACGCAAGACCTGTGTGATGTCTGCGCGGTGTCTTTAGAAGATGTGCGCAACGCGCTCCGCGAACTGAACCTTGGGCAGGTCGAGGTGGTCAGCCTGACGCCCAATTTCCTTCAAGACGTCTGGAACGACCTGCGGCGCGTGGGGGTCGCGCTTGGGCGCGCGGAGGCTGGCGAGGCCGCGGCAAGGGCGTGTGAAGCGAATGTCCAGGCAATCGCGAAGAGAGCCACCGAAGCCGTAGCGACGTTGGGCAGGCGCCCCACGGTGATCTCCATTGAGTGGCTAGACCCCATCATGGTAGGAGGCTCTTGGATGCCGGAGCTCGTCCAACTTGGGGGGGGCGAGTCGCTGCTTGCCGAATCGGGAAAACACTCACCAACGGTTTCACTTGAAGATCTTGCCGCGATTGACCCCGATGTCGTTCTGATCAAGCCTTGCGGTTTTGAGCTGGAACGCACGCATCAAGAGCTAGAGCTCTTGGCGACTAGACTGCCATGGTCCACGTGGAGCGCTGTTGCCAACCGCGCCGTGTACTTGGCCGATGGCAATGCCTACTTTAATCGTCCCGGGCCGCGCCTTGTAGAGTCCTTGGAGATTCTAGGGGCGTGTATTCATCCGGAGGCATTCGCTGACTTCCGCGCGAAACACAGTGCTTCCCTCCAGCACATCGAAGCTGACCTTACGATCCGACCCGTCTAGTCCGGCCTAGCCAAAGGCGCTTTTGTCTCCCCATGTTGAGTGGGTGTGGAAGAGTTCGACTGCCTGTTTTCCGCGCTGGCTATTCGATGATTGGAAGGGAGAGCTGCTTGGTCTCTGCGCCCCGGAGAACCTCGATCGTGACGGTCTCGCCGACCTTGCGCGTCAAGCGCCACCACGAGTGAAAGTGGTCGACCGATTCCAATTCCACAGGCCTCTTGTCGGGGCCTAAGACCGCGGTGAGGATGTCGCCCACCTGCAAGCCAGCCTTCGCGGCGACCTTGCCGAATCGGCTGTTCTCGCCCCAAGTTACCAAGTACGAAATTTTGAACGCCAAGGGTAGAGCGGCGCCTCGCTCTTCCAAGAGTAGGCCGAGCTCTGCCAGCTGTTCGCGGTTGAGTGCGGTGCCTCCAAAGCCTGGTGCTGGAGTGAGCCCCCACTTGAAGGGTCGCCAAGAAAATCCAAGTGGAGTCCCCTCTTTCCACCCGTCTCCCAATGCCAGCTGGGCGAGCTTGGGGCTGTCATCCTGACCTCGAAAATAAGTGACGGTAAGCGCGCCGCCGCTGGATGAGAACTGGTCCAGCGCGAACATAAGATCACTGGCAGTGGCAATGGGTTGGCCGTTGATGTTTGCAATGCGATCGCCCTTGTTTAGCTTGGCTCGCGCGGCTGCCGAGTCGGGCGCGACATACGAGATTCGTGTCTGTTCGTCGCGATCTAAGTCGATCCCCACTTGGGAAGGTGGGGGAAAAGCCCAGACCTTGGAATCCGTCCATGTGCCAGCTGCGAGGTCTTCCTCGTAAAGGGCGGGACGGACCGAATGGCAGTGGATACACGAGCCTTTGTCGCGCTTTATGTACGAGGGAATCGCTTCCATCACCAGTGGCTTTGAAGCTCGTGCAGTTGGCGCTTCGACCGTGTGCGTATCGTGCGCAGTAAGGCTCGCGCGCATGCCGGCCGTTAGCGAATCCAGCGAAAGCCAATGGTGAGCGCCGCGTACATCTCTGCTTCCATAGCGGTGATAGATGGTGCCATCCGCATTCATCCATAGGATGGCCAATGTCAAGTCCGTATCGAATGCAAAGCGCTCGAGGTCGATGCCTCGCATATCGGTGACACGCACAGGGATGAACTTGTCGAAGAGCGGCTTCAGTTGGAGTGGAGGACGAACAACCTGCTCGTCGAAGGACCCGCAGTCCTTTCAGGCCTCTCAGCGGAAGACGACCATGAGCGGCTGCTCTCGTTCGGCCGCAATGGAAGTCGCAAGCTGCAAGTCGTCGAGCCACATGGGCTCGAAAGTCCCAGGTGCCACAACTTGGTCCTGGACGATCGGATCGGGAGTATAGACAGAGTCGGATGACGAGTTTGGGGCGAATGCGAAGGCGGCCCCAGCAATCGCAAATAGCAAAGCCCTACGGGAAGAGATCGTGTTCATGGTGTTGATTCTAGTGGTAGGTTTTAGAAGCCGGCAGCTCACTTCGAGATGCGCCCTCTAGTCCAAGTACCCTAAAGCGCCGAGCACCTCTTCGCTCTCTTCGGAGGTCGTCATGTCCACCTCTCGATCGTAGTGCATGCGCCAGCTCTCGAGCTCGGCCCGCAGTCGTTCCACATCGGCCGCACGGCCCGAAGCCATGTTCGTGGATTCGGTGGGATCAACTTCGAGATCGAAAAATAGGATCTCGGGCACTTTCTCTTCTCCAAGCGAGGGCCGCATGGTGTAGGCCTCTATTAGCTTTTGACCGCTCGACTCGAAGACCGCTGTGACGTTGTTCCCAAAACCAAAGACCCGCTCGCGAACGGGAGCCTTGTTATCCATCAAGCTGGTGCCGTGCAGTTTATTTGGTGTAGGCAAGTCCAGCGCATCTAGGATCGTGGGGTAGATATCCAAGTTTGTGGAGAGGTCGTTGCTGACAACCCCAGCTTCGATTCCTGGGCCCATGAGGATCAGTGGGGTGTTCCAGATCTGTTCGTAAAACCAACCCCGATGCCCATTACCAAAGTAGTCGTATACACCAATCTCTAGTGGCTTCTCCTCTTGCATCTCCAGGGCGAGGGCGAAGTCGTAGAGTTTTTGTTCCCATAACATCTCGCCATGGTCGGCCGCAAAGATGATAAGTGTCTCGTCGAGAACGGCTTCCTGCTCGAGGAAGGCGAGCAAATTTCCTACAGCCTCGTCGACAGCAAAGACCTCTCCATCGTACTGGTTACTTCGGTAGTTCATCATTTGAGTGGATGAGAGGTAAGACCTGTGCTCGCGGCCCTGAAGTAAGTTTTCGATCTCTATTTCACCCTCTTGCCAGCGCGGGGTGATCAGGTCCGTATCCATTCGCGACGAGCCGAGCGGAAAGGGGTTTGCAACCTTCGGCCGGTAGGGGAGGTGAGGATCCATGGGATGGATCCACGCGACAAACCCCTTGCCCGTGGCGAGGTCGGCTTCGTTTTGTGTGTACCAGGACTCAAAGCTAGCTACGAGCTGTAGCGCACTTCCAGATGGCAGGTGCCGCGGTCCACTGGCTTCGGTTCCGGCGGAAGCGGTATAAAAGTCCTCCTCAAATCCACGATGGAACCCACGGTCGCCGCTGACTACGGGGTTGCCGATGAAGGCCACAGTTTGGATTCCGCCACTGTCAAGTGCCTCTCCTAAAGTGGGTTGGTCGGTCGGGAGAGACGTCTCTTCCTGAGTTACATATAACCCGCTCATCAAGGAGATCATGGACGGTACGGTCCAGGAACCCTGGGAGTGATTCCGAGTGAACTGCGTCCCTCGTTCTGCAAGTGCGTCGATGTTTGGCGAAGTCGATCGAGAGTAGCCGTAGCTGCCAAGCCTGTCGGCGCGCAAGGTGTCCGTAACTATTAGGATTACATTCCGTGGACGCGGTGCCTCGGGCTGTGGATCTGGGGAGCTACAGGCGGAAAAAATTAGCGCGCAAGCACCAATTAGCGACGCGAGGGCGGGGCGAACATACGGGGAAAAAATCATGGAGGGTCAGACTAGGGGATTCAGGCTTGCACGTCACGGCAGGTACAGGATTCTTACCATAGACGGGCAAAGCAAGCCCGGAGCTGGCGCGCCAATGTCGTCGGTTCCAGTTTGGATCGTCTGCTCTCCGCTATGCTGGAGAAGGGGGAACAAGTACCCCGACCAATCGGGTTAGGAGTCGTAACCATGTGGCCGATCCGAGCAGCGTAGCCACCTTGGGTAGAGGTGCTGGAGGCGCCGGAAAATCCGGCGCCCCTAGTTGGGGCACCCTTCGGAGGAGGTGTCCACTTAGCTCTACCTAAACGCTTCTGTTTGACTACGGGATCTCTCATGGAAACGCGAACAGGGCTGGGTTAGGGGGCGAGTGTGAGGGCAACGGGGTTGCTTACGCCAGTCGCCGTTGCGCTTGGAAGGCTTAGCGTGACAAAGGCGTGGTTACCTGAAACGCCGGCTAAGCTTGGAGACAAACCAGCGGGAACTTGGATCGTCGAGGAGCCCGCGCCTGCCGCATCAAGAATTCCAAACGTGTTTTGCAACAGGGCCGAGTTCGGGTTGGACAAGGTGAAGTTGAAGTAGCCATCCGGGGTGAGCGGAAGCGTGAATGCGCCGGCGGGAAGACCTGGTGACGTGCCACTGAGAGAGCCAAGCAGCCAGTAGAGATCCCCAGCGCGCGCGGCACCGGCGTGCAGCGACAAGACTTGAGAGCCGCCGCTAGCAAGTGAGATGCTCGCGACATCCGCAGAGAGCTCCTGGCAGACGTCGAGTCCGCCATCAAAGTCCAAATCGGCGGCACTATCGATCGCTATCTGGCATTTGTCGAGAAGGCCGTTTCCATCGCAATCGATCTCCGAGCCCGTTGAGATCTCGAGGGTGTCTGCAATCCCATCGTGATCGCAGTCGCCCCCAGCGTCGGTCCAAATGGCTGACGTCATTAACTCCGGAGGCGCCATCCCCGTGTTTAGCCAAGCGTCGAGCACATCGCCCGGCGCATTCGCAAGAAACGGAACGGCGCCGGTGCTCGCAAGATTAAGGAACTGAATGTACTCCCAACTTGTGGATTGATACCAAAGTTCGAGCTCGGCCTTCACGGCGCCAACGGGGGGCTGCAAAGTGAACTCGTCGTAGTTCCGGTAGCTGCTACCAATCCCTGGGTTGCCGTATTGGCTTGAGGGCACGGGCAAGATGTTGCGCTGCATGGCCTCGGCGTAATCCATTCCGTAAGGAGGAATACGGCGGTCCGACAAGACTTGGTCGTTGAGGACAAAGTGGAAGCTTTGACGTGTCGTCCCGGCGGGAAGTGCGGCGAGGTCACCAACGGTGTAAAGTACACTTCCATCAAGTGGGTCATAGGCGAGGGGGAGGCTCGCGCTGGTTCCAAGAGTCAGCAGCTTAGCCGCCCAATCTTGGCGCAACCCCATGTGCACATCGTAGCTGCGCAGGCCCGGTGCATCCGCGTCAAGCAGAGTCTTCACCGTGTACGGAGTTCCCTTGTGCAGGACGTCGAGATCACCGTATTGCCCGATCTCCTCCAGCACTTGGCCACTGGGGCCAAGCCACCGAATCGTGAGCCACATGCGGCGACCCTCGGGATAACCAGAGATCAACTTGTGCCCGGTCAGGTTCGTCACACGCACACCGTTCACACCAAGAGCACCGCCGACGTCAATCGCAGCCGCGCTTTGCAGCATGGCTCGCGCACGCAGGATGCCATCGTTGATGGCGGCGATGTTTTGGATGACGAGTCCGCCTCCGGCCACCAACTTTCCCTGGGCGTCCAAGTACTTGATCGCCTCGGGAACCCAAGTGGAGCCACCGGTCAGGTCGTGCGTGCCAAGGTCCTGGTGATCGGGCAGCCAGTCTTGCTGGGCACCGGCTCCAATCGCCGGTTGCATGTGGCAACTTTGGCAGGTGTAGAAGCGCGCGGTGCCGTCCTCGAAATCACCACTGGGCACACCCGCCGTTGCGGAGTCATACACGTTCTTGATGACACCTCGCTGGAGGTCCGCGGGCAAGCCGGGATAGTTCGAGACGCGCATCGTGTCGAATGCAGAGGCGACGAACTCGGAGTACGTGCGCTCGACCACGCCAAAGGCGGCGGGTGGATTATTGAATGCGGCTTTGCCGGCGACGGGTGTTCCGGGGACTCCGCTAAATGTTCCTGCGGCGAGGGGAACTTGCGCGCCATGGCTCGGAGCGAGGTCGCCGGTCAGTGGGTTGGAGACGTCGTGACACGTTCCGCAGATCGCCGGGTCGCGCACGAACTTGGACTGGAGAGCGCCGTGAAGTGCGAGGCTGTTGTTGTAGGGGCCTAGGCGCTCGTACCCGGTGTACAAGACGTACTCGCCGGCGCCGTGCCAACCTTCAGGGATCGGCGCGCCGTCGGTCGCGTGGAAAGGTGCGGTTTGGAACCCGTCGTATTCGACCTCGTCCGGGTCGACCATCGTGTGGCACATCGCGCAGGTCACTCCGTCCGAGTCCTCTTGCGTCAGCGCCGAGCCATCCGTCGGCTTGCTGCGGCCGTCCAGCCATCCACGGGGGGAGTGGCATCGAATACAGAGGTCGCCCGATCCGGGAAAGGTCTCCTCGGCAACTGCAACCGTCGCCCAATACAAAGGGTCGCGCCCCGCGTGGCTCATCATCGAACCTAACCACAGGTGCGCCGGCTCCTTTTGGAGGTCGTAACCGTAATGGCACGCGAGGCAGTTGCTCGAGGAGTCAATGACTGGCGACTCAAGGGGCTGGGTGCCTGGTAGCTGCAGGTCCGTTGGGATGACGGTGACCTGAGCGAGGGCGGGAGCTGCAGCTACGAAAAGCAGGGCGGCGGCGGAAAGAGACGGGTACATTGGGCTTGGAGGACGGACGGACATGGGCTTCGTTCGGTTCAATCCGACGAGGGCGAGGCTTGGTAAGTTCCCTAAGCTGCGCGCTTCCCGAGCCTAAGCCTCAATGATCTAGGTGCCTCGCGAGGAGTAGAAAAGGTTCCCACTGGGCCCGCCGGGTTTAGGGCTATCCGCCTTTGAGGCCGGCTGACTCCAGCGTTTGCCCCAGGAACTGGCGCAAGTCGTGCATTTGCCCCGCACCCAATCCCTGTCCAACATAGGCGGCCCCATAAACCAGGGCGACACCCAAAAGCGCGATCGGTGAGGCGTAAAGGGCCCAGGGAGTCTGGTCCAAAAAGGCCTGCACGCAGCCGAATAGCAGCAAACCACAGGCGAGCATCCCACTGATTGCGTAGCCAGCCAAAAACAAGCCCCAAACGTTGGGATGGGGGCCAAATCGGGCCTTTATGGCCGCACCTGAGCCCTTTTCGGTGATTAGCAGGGACAGCTGTGGAGACCAGATTCTCACGTGGACGTCCACCAAGGTCATCTCAACAGTGCCGTTTTCGGGGACAACTAGGCCACCAATGTGCGGGCTAGCCTGGATGCTTTGCTGGAAGTGGGTGAGCAGGTCCCCTGGAGCGACATCGCTATGCAAATCGAAGCGAGGTCGGGGCCTAGGCGTGGAGTTGTAGTCCCCACTCGGGTTGAATCCGTGTTCGTGCGTCGAATCCGTCATCCCCACATGATAAGCACCATGTCCCGACACCGGCAGGCCACAAGGCAATTCCACTCTGTTTAGATCCCAGCGCTCGCGAACACGTAAGGGGTTCCGTACGTCAGACTCCAGTCAGCCGAACAGCCGCATTGCAACGTCCTGGAAGGGGCTTTTACGCTGTCTTTTCGGGTGAGTTCCCCCCCTTTGTCTTCAATCCTCTATTAATGGTTGCCCTATTTTGGGACGATAAGTCTCTTCGGGGTTCCCGTGCGCAGTGGTCTTCATGCCACAGCCGAGGCGGAAAGCGCCCCGCCCCTTCCTTTTTGATCTTCTGCAAGCCCCTTTGTGCCCTCCTCACGCGATGAATAACCGCAGCCGCTTTCTGCGCGTAACTCTTTATACTGCCTTGATTTGCAGCGCTTCGGCCACTCCGGCCCTGGCCTATATTGGGCCCGGTGCAGGCATTGCCGCCGCCGGTAGCGTGATGGTGCTAATCGGCACCTTCTTACTTGCGTTTGGCATCGTGTTGATCTATCCGATCAAGGTGGTCGTCAGGGCCATTACTTCTATTGGGAAGGCGAAACCGCGCATCAAGCGAGTCGTAGTCGTGGGTTTGGACGGTTTTGACCCCGGTTTGGCTAAGAGATTTGCAGCGGAGGGGCTGATGCCCAACTTTTTGGCGCTCGAGGAGCAAGGCTGCTTCTCGGAGCTAGCCACGGCATGCCCGTCGATTTCGCCGGTATCGTGGTCGAGTTACGCCACGGGAGTTGATGCCTCACGCCACAACATCTATGACTTCCTGACTCGAGATCCCTGCTCGTATCTGCCGGTCTTGTCGTCGAGTGAGACGGCGACGTTACCCCGGACTCTTAACCTAGGTTTCGCCAAGGTTCCGTTTGGTAAGAAGGTTGTGCACAGGGCTCTTCAAAAGAGCCAACCGTTTTGGAAGTTGTTGGGTGCGCAGAATGTCTGGTCTTCGATCATTCGCGTTCCGATTACCTATCCGGTTAAGAAGTTTAAGAACGGCACCTTGCTCGCGGGTATGTGCGTGCCCGACTTACAGGGAACCCAGGGTAGCTTCTCGTTCTACTCAACGAAGCCGCGCTCATCAGAGGGTGGCGGCCACATCGGGGGCCAACAATATCAGGTCAAGGTCGGTGGAAAATTCGGCAACGTGATCACATCGAAGTTGAAAGGTCCTCCCGGCGCGGACGGCCACGCGATGCGTTCGGAGTTCTCCGTTCAGTTTGATGTCGACGCGGGTACCGCGGAGTTCACCTGCGGCAAAGAGACTGCCGTTGTCGAGCGAAAAGAGTACACGCCGTGGATGCGCGTCGAGTTTGACGGCGGCGTCGTCGGCATCGCGCGCTTTTACATACAGACTTGGGATGGCGACGACATCGGCATCTATGTGACCCCGGTCAACATCGATCCCGACAGTCCGGTGATGCCGATCTCGCATCCGTTTGTCTACTCGATCTACCTAGCGAAAAAGATTGGTCCCTATGCGACTCTCGGTCTGGCCGAAGACACGTGGGCGCTGAACGAACGTGTTGTGGATGAGGAGGCGTTCCTCAAGCAGGCCTGGCTACTTTTCGAAGAGCGCAAAAAGATGATGTGGGAGGTCCTCGACAAAACGAAGAAGGGTTTTGTCACCGTCGTCTTCGACACGACGGACCGTATCTGCCATATGTTCTACCGCTACCTGGATCCGACGCACCCCGCAAACGCAGGCCGCGACACGGAGATCCACAAGCATACGATCCGCGACACCTACGCCCGTATGGATACGTTCCTTGCGGAGATACGCGAGAAGATCGGCGACGAGAGAAACACGTTGCTCATGATCATTTCCGACCACGGATTTACGAACTTTCGCCGCGGTGTGAACTTGAATACTTGGCTTCGCGACGAGGGCTATTTGGTTCTCAAAGAAGGCCGGGACACCTCGGGTAATTACTTTGAAGGCGTCGACTGGGACAAGACACGTGCGTTCACGCTTGGGCTCACGGGCATCTTCATTAACCGCAAAGGCCGCGAGGGCAAGGGCATCGTTGAGAAGGGTCCCGAGCTCGACGCGCTGGTGAAGGAGATCAAGGACAAGCTCGAGAAGCTTGTCGATCCGGTTGATGGCAAAGATGTAGTTCGCGAGGCGTTCATCACAACGGAGCTCCACTCGGGCCCCTATGCGGACATGGCGCCGGAGCTGCTGATCGGTTACGAGAGGGGCTTCCGCCACTCTTGGGAGTGTGCCGTTGGCGCAGTGCTTCCGGATGTGTTTAGCGATAACAAGAAGAGCTGGTCGGGCGACCACTGTGTTGATCCGCGCCTGGTGCCTGGCGTGTTTTGGAGCAACCGGAAGATCACTCACGAGAAGCCCGAGATCTCTGATCTCGCGCCGACCGTACTCGAGCTCTTCGGTGTGGAACGACCCAAATATATGAAGGGTACGCCTCTGTTTGAAGGCTCCGATTTAGAACTCGCGCCGCCCGTCAAGGCAGCGCCCGCTACGAAGGTGAAGGCTTGAAGTTACCCCGTTGGACAACCTATCCGGCACTTGCCGTTTTGTCGGGCGCCATTTGGATGGGCGTGCCGGAAGTCTCGAAGGACCCGAATGAAGGCGCTGCAAAGCGTTTGCGGGATTCCGCTGAGAGCGAGGTGATTGCATCCCTTCCCTCGAATCCAGCCGTGTTGGGTGAAACAAAGTACCCGCGTCTAGTTGTCCTGGGAATCGACGGGTTAGATCCTGAGATCTTGGCAGAGGCAATTGAGCGCTTTCCCGCGGAGACAAGAAACTTTCAAGCGCTGGCCGCTCAGGGACAAGGGATCAAGTCGCTCGCTACCTCGTGCCCGCCTCAAAGTCCCGTCGCTTGGTCGAACTTCATCACTGGGATGAACCCCGGTGGTCACGGGATCTTTGACTTCATTCACCGCGACCCCGCGACACGTCACATCAAGGCTTCGATCATGAATGACGAGCCTGGTGAGGACCTGCACTTGTGGGGTACGAGCTATAAAATGCCGTGGGGCGGTAGCTCGGAGCCGAATCGCACGGGCACCCCGTTTTGGGCGCTGCTGGGCGACCACGATATTCCCGCAGACGTTTGGCGTATGCCGATCAACTATCCGGTGACCGCTGGCAAGGGCCTGAGTTTTCCGGGCATGATGACGCCGGCTGTCGACTCCGCGTACGGTGAGGCGACGTTGTACACGACCGATGCTTCGGTCAACATCGGCAAGGGGCGATTGAGCATCTTGAGGGAGCCGAGGAACGGGCGTATTTTGACAAGTATTGTCGGACCCACGAACTCGTTCCAGGACAACTTCAAGAAAGGCGCGGACGGCGAGCTGGAGCGGGATGAAGACGGCGAGGCGATTCGTTTGCCGAAGCCCGCCTCGGTCCCGATGACCATCTACGTCAATGAAGAGGAGAGCTCTGCGGCGATCACGATCGATGGCGGCGAAACGCTGGTCATGGAGCCTGGCGAGTGGAGTGACTTTGTGACGATAACGTTTTCGATGCTGCCGATGGGCGCGTCCGATATGAACGGTATTGTGCGGTTCTACCTGCGGAGCCTCTCGCCCGAGATCGAGCTCTACATGTCACCTATCAATATGGATCCGATGAGTCCCGCCGCTGTGATTTCCGAGCCGAGTGACGCAAGCGCCGAGCTGGCCGGACAGATTGGGCTGTACTACACCCAGGGCATGGCGGAAGACGTTGGTGCTTACAAGAAGGGCATGTTGACCACCGAAGAGTTCATGCAGCAGGTCGAGCTGGTCTACATCGAGCGAAACCGCATGCTAGACGTTGCACTTGATCGGTATACGCAGAATGACGAGGGTGGCCTACTCTTCTTCTACTACTCAACGGTCGACTTGGGGAGCCATATGATGTGGCGCCACTCGGACGACCAGCACCCAGATCATAACGCCGCGTTCGCCGCACAATCGTCAGAAGCGTGGACCAAGCGCGCGGGCAGCACATGGAAGGACTCCGTGATGGACCTGATCCTGCGCATGGATCCCGTACTCGGAAAAATTCGCTCGGAGGTCGGCGATGACACTGCGATTATGGTCATGAGCGATCACGGCTTCGCGCCCTTCCGCCGCAAGTTCGATTTAAACTCGTGGTTAGTTGACGAGGGTTATCTAGTGTTGAAAGAGGGCTCTTCCAAAGAGCTTCCGAGCGGTACCGAGGGCTTCAGCGAGGTCAACATTTCGAGGGCCGTCGACTGGTCTAAGTCGCGTGCGTACGGGATCGGATTCAACGGGCTCTACCTTAATCTGCAGGGACGCGAAGGCCTTGGGGGACACGGCGGCGAGCTAAACATCCCCGGCATCGTGAAACCCGGCGCCGAGGCTGACGCCCTCCTGCTAGAGCTCAAGCGCAAGCTTGAGGGTTTGGTGGACCCCAAAGATGGCGGCACGCCAATCCTCCGTTGTGATCTAGCCACAGCCGTTTATTCGGGGGCGCGCGTCGGCGAAGCCCCGGACATCCAAGTGGGATACAATTGGGGCTACGGCAACTCGGATGAGGCTGCAGTGGGGCGCATCACAAGCGATTGGCTCACGGACAACCTCGGCGGAACTTTCAACGGGAGTCACTTGATGAGTCCCGATGTCGTTGCCGGTATTCTTATCACCAATCAGAAGGTCAAGTCCGAGGCCCAGGCCCTTGCGGACCTGACCGCTTCGATCCTTGACTTCTACGGCCTCGGACTTGAACCCGGTATGGTCGGTCAAAACATCTTCGAGTAGGCGCTTCTACTCACTCCCTCCCCAAACTTATCTGGAGCAAAAACATGTTCGGTAACAGCAACAAAATCAAACTCGACAGCGACTTGATGGATCGTATTAAGCGCGTGGCGGATGTCGCGGGTTATGCCTCTCACGAAGAGTTCGTCGTTCACGTCATCGAGAAGGAGCTCGCCAACTTTGAGGGCGATGATTCCGACGACGACATCACCGAGAAGCTGCGCGGCCTCGGTTACATCTCGTAACCTTTGACCACGCTCTAAGACCTCCCTCGGCATCCACTACACCTAAGCGCCGCCATCCCCATGGACGCCCTCAACGGCTTCTTCAACAGCCTTTTTAACATCGTGCTCTATCCCATCGAGGGATTGGGCGCGCTTGCTGTCTTGACGATCATCTCCATGATTTTCATGCCCCTCTCGATGTTGTTCTTCAAGCGATTCAGCTCGCAGAAGGGCATCGCCAACGCGAAGGGGCAGATCAAGGGACACATGATCGCAATCCGGATTTACCAGGACGATCTGTTCGTCGTGGCAAAGTCGGTGGTTATGGTGTTGGTCAACAACTTCAAGTACCTGTTCCTCAACTTCGCGCCGTTCTTGCCCTTATCGGTACCGTTCGTCGTTGTTGTTGCGCAGCTTGTTATTCGATTTGGCTTCGCGCCGATCCCCGTCGAGGAGCGCGACCTTTCGGGTATGCTCGCTGGGCAGGGAACGATGATCGAGGTCGCATTTGCCGAGGGCCATGAAGAAGATGCCTCGAAGCTGAGTGTCGTATTACCCGAGGGTCTGACGGCATTGTCTGAGTTGGTACCGGGTCCGTCCGACGGACTGGCGTTCATGGAGGTTGCCGGCACGAAGGCGGGCACATGGGACGTGGAATTCCAACTGACTGGCGGTGAAGTCGTCACCAAGCGAGTTGTCGTTGGGACGATGGAAAATGCCGAGCGCCTGATGCAGCCCGAGCGCGTCCAGGACTTCTGGATGTCCTGGCTTTGGCCTGCCGAGGACACCTTCGCGTCGGACTCGTCCTTTGCAAGAATAGCCATCGCCTATCCCGACCGTGAGCTGGCCTACATGTGGGACGGCGCCGGCGGAGTCTTTCTGATGTTCCTCTTAGTCGCCTTTGTGATCGGCGGAGCAGCAATCAAGATCTTCGACATCCAGATCTAGAATCGAGTGACGGCCCAACCGTGCCGCGCACCTCTGGCCCCAGACCGAGCCACGTCGCCCCGCAACAAACCGCGGCAACAAGTCACGGTCCCGGATCAAGAAGCGCGCGGCACTCGTCGTTACCACCACACGGACATACCGCACGGACATACCGCACGGACATACCGCACGGACATACCGCACGGACATACCG
>CALBMX010000100.1 GCA_937896235.1 uncultured bacterium | reverse complement strand
AGGGTACGCCGCGTCTTCGCTCAGATCACCATCCACAACATTCGGTTATATCTCCGAGTGGCCTACTATTCACCCCTCTCTCAACTTTGCGAGAAAGCTGCCACCTTAATATATGTCTAAAACCCTTCTTCTCCTGTTCTTACTCGCCAGTGGGTGCGCAACTTCAAACAAGGGGTTTACCTTGGAAACTCATGGTGAGATGCGCAGTGTGCTGCGCGATGGAAATACGAGTGGGCGTGTTGTTCTCAAGGATCGCGTTCATCGGGGTACCTGGGGCCTTGGGGCCCTTGCGCAGCTCGAAGGGGAGATCACAATTCTGGACGGCGAGGTGTTCCTTGAGGTCGTCGAAGAGGGCGCGCTCGTTCGGCGGCCCCTGGCCGATGGAGATCAAGCTGCTCTTTTGGTCCTCACCTCGGTTCCCGCTTGGAGTGCAGTCCCGCTTCGACCCGTCGAGAGCTTGAAGGACCTTGAAGTTGCCTTGGCGGAGGCCATTTTCGCAAGGGGGTTGAGCTCCGAACACGGCCCTGTGCCCGTACGTATCGAGGGTACTTTTCGGCATGTGGGCCTACATGTCCTCGATCACTCCTGCCCAATTGCGAATCCGGAGGGACCGCCCCCGATTCGCTGGAAGGGCGCGTTGGTTACGGGCTCCATCGTCGGAATCTTTGCACCCGGCTTCGGTGGGAAGCTAACCCATCACGGCCAAGACACCCACCTGCATGTCGTCTTGACAGACCCGACTGGAGCGAGTGTCTCGGGTCACCTGGAGGAGCTCCGCCTAGACGCCGGTGCCCACTTGTTTTTGCCAGCGGGGATTTAGCGATCGCTAGCGGCCGTGATCCTGGATCCGAGTTGGCGGGCGCGTGTTATTCTCAGCGACTGTGAATGAGGATAAACCCATGTTGGCAAGGCGCCCCCGCGTTGTAACGATTCGGATTGAGCAAGATCGAGCAACCGTTCGGTGCAGCTCCTTTGCGCATCCAGTCCCGCATCTAGACGGACTCGGAGCACTTGGTGGCAGCGGCTTGGCGCTCGCGCTCCTCTTTGGCGAGGGCGACCCCCGCTCGCGCCTCGTACTCTCTGTCGGCGGGGCGACCGTACGCGGTTTGCCGTCGTCGGGAAGACTCAGCTTGGCCGGCGTCTCGCCCTTGACGGGAATGTTGGCGGAGGCCACTCTCGGCGGCGAGGGCGGCCGGTATCTTGGTTCACTATGCGACGGACTTCTACTCGAAGGGCCAGCGGCGCTAGAGGACACGCCACGTCTGCTCTTGGTCGAAGAGCGGGCAGGTGATTTTTGCGCCTCGCTCATTCCGCTTGAGCTAGGAGCGGGTTCGCTGCGAGAGGCTTGCCGCGCGGCCGCAAGGCGCGCCGAGCTCGACGTCCCCGATAGCAAAGTCGCACTTATCGAAGTTGGCGAAGCTGGACTCGCGCGCTCACCGATCGCTGTGATTTCGACAGGTACCAACCCTATGAGTAGCGCCGGGCGAGGCGGGCTCGGAGCTCTACTCGGACGCCTCGGCCTCGCAGGTGTTGCGATTCGCGCCTCCTCGCACTCCGCCACTTCCAGCGGCGACAAACGCCAACTTCTACCATCCGCAAAGAGCCCTCGCCTACAGGCCCGCTCGCAGCAGGGAACACTCGAGCTCTTCCACGCGTTCGCAGCGCGCGGTGAGCTGTCCGGGCGCAACTACTCGGAGTTTTTAGCTCCCCAAGATGGCGCGCGACTCTCGGCGGAGGCGGACTCACTTCAGCGCGATCGACACGGCTGTCGAGGCTGCTCTACTCCCTGCGGACTTGTCTTTGAGCGCAAGGGCGGCGGGCGTGGTGGCGCGCGGTTTAGTGCAGCTTGGGCCTTGGGTCCGAACTTGGGTCTGGAGTCATTTGAGGATGCTCTCGAACTACTAGGCATCTGCGACGAGCTTGGCATCGACGCTCGAGAGGCTGGCGCTTGTTTGGCGCTGCTGGCATTGGCCAACGAGCGAGGGCAAGTGAGCTCGGCCCGATTTGGCGATCTGGACAGCCTGAAAGAGACGCTCAACAACCTGCCGCCGCAGGGAAGTGCGCAGCTGGCTCGGGAGCTGAATCTCGAGCGCGATCACTTCTCCGCACAAGGTGCGGCCGCACGCCCCGAGCGCAATATGGCAAGCACACTTGGGCAGTGTGTCGCTACGGGTGGCAACGATCCCATGCGCGTGTTTCCGTTTCTTGTCTCCCCGCGCGTCGGCGACAAGATCCCAGCTGAACTTCCGGACGGAACACCGCTGCCCGCAGGCGCGTTCGACCCTCGCAAGCCCGCTGGCAAGGGCCGCGTTGTCGCGTGGCATGAGGATCTTTCGGCCGCCCTCGATATCACCGGCTTCTGCTCGTTTTCCGCTGCGGGTTTGATCGCGGATGAGATCTCTGGTCTCGACGAGCTCGCGGCGTGGATCGCGCCTACGGAGCTAGCGACCAAGGGGCCCGGACGTCCATGGGCCGCGTATGCAAACTCGGGTGCCAAGCTTCTCGCCGCCGGTCGCGCACTGATCTTGGCTAGGCGCATGCAGAATGAGCTCCTCATGGGCGAGGGGCCCCGCGCGGCTTTTCCGGAGTGGGCGCAGGCGGAACTAAACCTGCCTGGGATGCTGGATGAATACCAAAACACCCGTGGCTTGGATGGCGAGGGGCGCGTGGACGAGCAGCGCCGAAAGTGGCTGGACAGCGAGGGGGAGCCCGCGCCCGATCGCCCTGCCGAGCTACCCGAATTGGCGGAGAGTGAAGGCGAACCCCCGGCTGCGAGTTTGTCATTTCCAAGCGGCGAGCTGGTTACGATCGGTACGGCTGGCCACCTTGCGAGTTTGCTGGGCGCGGCAGAGGTTCGCCTTGAATTCGATGGCCCCACTCGCCTTGTCGACGTCCTCCTGGATTGCGCAGAGCGGTTTCCAAAGGCCCGACCACTCCTCTTTGTCGAGTCGCGAATCTTGCCAACGACGTGGCGGCGCGGCGAACCTCTTCACGCCAAGGATCTGGTGTATCCCGGGGATCGGCTGGACCTTGTCGTTGTTCTTGCAGGCGGATAACCCCTGCCGGATGCGCTCAGTCGGCTGGCTTCGGAAGAGGCTCGGCGAGCACCTCGATAGCGCGCGCGAGGTCGCGAATGGATTTCGAGAGATCTTCGCCAGCCCGAATCTTGCGGATGGAGACGAGGGTCGTTGCAGCGGCGAGTGCGCGCGTGGGGCTCTTCGTTCCCCGCAGCGCTAAGAACTCCATGATCGAGATTGGCTCGCCCTCGGTGGCTACCAATTGCAAATCCATCAGCAAGTACATGTGGTCTGCGACAACAAGCGAGGCGAGCACAGCGGCGGGATCTTCGGCGAGCGCAGTGCCCGCCATCTCGGGAGCAATCTCTAATAACTTATAGGTGGCGAGACCGCTCAAGCTGGTCCAACCGAGTTCGGTGTGCACCGGGATTTTTCCGAGCGCTTGAAAGCCCTTGGTCGCGACACGGCGCTTCGCAGCCTCGAGGACCCGTGCCGTCTCTACGGCAGCTCCAACGACGGTGGCCGACCGCTGCCTCAGCTCTAAAGATCCGGCCGCCTCCCCGATGGCGTGCCCTGTTTGTTTCGCGTACTCCGCTGCGGCCGAGGCGTACTTCGCGAGCGCTCTCTCGGTCGCCTCGGCATCTTGATCGGCTAGCTTCGCGCGCGCCTCGTCGCCCTCTCCTTCTAGGGCGCCCTTCGCCTTTTGCTCGAGGCTAGCGAGGAGGCGCTCGAGCTCAGCTCTTGCGAGAGGCGTTAGCTCTTCACCTTTTTGAATCAGCGCGCCAAGGCTCGTCTCCAGCCGGCCCGCCGTGCAGCTAGCACACGTCGAACCCAGGTAGATGGTGTCCTCGCAGCTGGCGCACTTATGCGCCAGCTCGCTCTTTGCCTTGTCATAGGTGCACTTCGTGCAAAGGGACCCGAACAAGATGCCCTTCTCGCAAACCTCGCAAGGATGGCTATGGCCAGCTTTGGACTCTCTTGCGATGCAGGTCAGGCAGCGCTCGCCGAAGTAGATGGTCTTGCCGCACGAGGTGCAGTCGCCGGCAAGGGCACTTCTTGCACCCAGAGCGAGCGAGCCCCCAGGAGCCGCTTGCGCGGGGGAGAGGCCAAGGGCGAGTGCCGCCAGAAGTGCAAGGGTCGAGCTTTTGGAGTGCTTCATCACAAGGGATTCGCGGGGGACGGGAGCGTCTTCGAAGCAACTGCCAAAAAGCTTGCAGAGTTAGCTGCGAGGCGTTCGTTTAGGAGGCGAAACGGCGGCGCGAAGCACGTGTAGGGCCGCGCGAAAGATTTCGGACTGGTCGATTTTGGATGTGCCAAGAATCCGGTCCTCGAAGAGAATTGGGGTCTCTCCGATCTGGAACCCGGCGCGGTGGATGCGATAGACCATCTCTTCCAAGAAGGAATAACCCGAGGAGCGGATCTCGCTGGTGTTGATCGTCTCAAGCACCTCGCGGCTGTAGCAGCGGAAGCCCGATGTGCAGTCCTTTGTGGGGAGTCTCAGCAAGATGCGGGTATAGAGGTTCGCGAAACGCGACAGGAGGCGCCGGTGTAGGGGCCAGTTTGCAACACCGCCCCCGGGGACGTAGCGCGATCCGATCATGACGTCGTGGTCTGCCATGCCGGCAAGCATGCTGGGCAAGTAGCTTGGCTTGTGGCTGAAATCGCAGTCCATGGTGAGGATCTGGTCGAAGCCGTTCTCCAGTCCATAGTTGAAACCCGCCAGGTAGGCGGTGCCAAGTCCGAGTTTGCCAGCCCTCCGGAGTAGCTGCACGCGGGGTTCGAGGGCGTTCTTCGCCTGAACCAAATCCCCCGTACCATCTGGGCTGCCGTCGTCGACAACCAGGACCTCGATCGATGGATCCTGCGCCAAAACCTCGTCGATCATGGCGATGACGTTCTCGGCTTCGTTGTAGGTGGGGAGGACGACGAGGGACTTCAAGGGATGGTAAGAGGACCAGAAAAAGAGTGTTTTGGGGTGGCGAACGGCTTGCCGGAGACATTTTGCCCATACATCTCGCCCTTGTGCAGTCTATTTCTGAGCCCTTGGGCATGCTTAGGCCTCTGGCTCGGGCAGAATGTGCACAGAGATGACTTCCGCACCGCCCTTACCGTCCACTCCGCCCGCTTTCCGTGTGCTTGTTCTTAAGACAGCAGCATTGGGAGACGTTTTGCGTACGACCTCGATTTTGCCGGGCCTAGCGGCGCGTGGCGAAGCGGAGGGACGCAAGTTGGACCTGACCTGGCTTACGGCCGAAGGCGCGGAGCCTCTACTCGCTGGGCATCCCAACATCAACTCCGTTGTCGGCATAGCCCTTGAGGACAAGCAGGCTGTAGAGCGAGTCGGCGAGGCCCTCTCGAAGGTTGCTTGGGACCAGATCTTGTCTTTTGATGACGAGGCGCTGCTTTGCGAGCTGGCGACCACCATCGATGGGGGAAGAGGCGCGATCTCTGGTGCTTACCTCACAAGGGAGGGACTTCGCGCCTATACCGCGGACGTCGCACCCTGGTTTGACATGGGGTTGATCTCGATCCATGGCAAGGAGCGCGCGGACGAGCTCAAGACGCTGAACACCCGCAGCCACCCAGAGCTCTTCGCAAGCATGGTCGGCGTGGAGCTCGGCGAGCCCCGATTGGAGCTTTCAGAGGAAGTCCTCACGAGGGCGCAAGAGCGATTGGCGGGGCTCACGGGACCTTTGATCGGCCTAAATACGGGTGCGGGTGGCCGCTGGACCTCTAAATCACTCCCCGAGGACCGGGTTCTAGGGCTTGCCAAGCATGTGGACGATGCCCTTGAGGTGAGGCCCACTTTTGTTCTTCTCGGCGGGCCCGAGGAGCGCGAGCGTCACGCTCGCCTGCTCATGGGACTTCGCGCCGAGGTGCAGGTCTTTGACGGGACCACAGAAAACAGCTTGCTCGAGTTTGCTGCCTTGATCGCTGGAATCGATCTATTGGTCACTAGTGATAGCTTGGCAATGCACATGGCCATTGCCAGAAAAACACCAGTCGTCGCATTTTTTGCACCCACCTCTGCCGCAGAAATTGAATTGTTTGGACGGGGTGAAAAGGTTCAGAGTACGGCGGCGGACTACTGCTCTTATAAGAGGGATGCCGACCGGTCTAGTTTGACTGTCGAGCGACTCGGCGCGGCCGTGCGGCAGTGTCTTCGGTAGATTGAGAGTGGATTATGCCTAGAAACCGCATAATGCGGATGGTGAGTTCCTTTGTGCTTGGGTTCCTAAATCCAAAGGCATTGCCACTTTAGGGGGTGGGCAGGATGGAGTCGCCGGGATAGGATCCGGTCTCCACACCTAGGAAGTCTCCAAATGAAGTCTCGCTCGTACTCTCAACTCTCCGCGTCCTTGGCGGCCACCATTCTCCGCGTCCTTGGCGGCCACCATGCTGGCTGTGCTTTCTCTTGGAGCCACTCCCGGAAGCCTTGGGGCCGAATCTGCGGAATCGGCAGAAGCGGAATCAGTGGAAAAAGGTGTCCTGGAAGCCGTTATTCTCAAAGCTGATCCGCTGACGATCTCCTTAGCCGATGGTGGGAGCCAAACGTTTAGCCTCGACTTTGGAGTCGAGTTCGCAGGTGCCAAGTTCATCATCGCCGGTTCCAAGCGAGGAATCATTCCTGGAACGATGTATGGCCTGGTGAATGTGCCACTGAACTACGGTTCGTACTCGGAGTGGCTACTGAAGCATCTTGGCGAACCCGGCTTTAAGAGCCTCTCGGGAGAGTTAAACGAGGAGGGGAAAGGCACAGCGATGTTGAACGTACCCATCTCGCAAGACCCGGAGCTCGTAGGCATGGTGCTCTATCACGCGGCGATCCTCTTGGAGCCAAAGGCGGAGAAGGTGCTCAAAGCCTCCAACGCTATCGAGCTGATCTTGATGCCCTAGCGGCAGGGCGCGGTCAACTGTTTGCGTGTCACCAATGCTGTGCCGCCTACGTGTTGTTCAGAAGAAGCCGCAAGGGGCGCAAAGGTTGTGAGAGCAGTCGGTCTCCAGCGCCGTTCCGCATATGGGTGCAGCTGAGCGTTCTTTGCGAAACTCAAGGCGGACCATAGAGGCGAGTCACCTTCTTCGGCGCACTGTGGTGGTCGGAAGGCGGAGCTCGTAGGAAGCTTCAGAGTAAGATGTGGCTCACCCCGGCTCCCGCCACGACTGCTGCTCACTTCCGTCTTCGCACTCGCGATGCAGTCCTCACGCCCATGGGCTCCAAGGGGAGATCCCCTCAACAGGCGCATCAGAGAAAATTGTGGCCGAAGCGGGGGTTGACCGTGCGCGCGACTGGTTGCCACAGCCGGCCTCGAGCTCGCCTAGGGGACTTTGTGGAGGACCTACGAAAGTGGTCGTGCGTATTGCGCAAGCAGCCTCACTCCTTTGTACGACATCGAGCAGCTCGGCGCGGCACTCTAGCTAGGGGTTAGGGGCGCTCTTCGGCCTCCTTACTCGCAAGAATCGTGTCGACGATAGCGCTCGCTCCATCGGAGAGAGTGGGGAGGAGCACCGCCGCATAACCCGTCTCCTGACCCGGTGCCCAGAGGAGATTTCGATACCACGGGCGGCCAGGTAGGCCTTCGGGCGCGGCAAGGCGCTGGTAGATAAGCGGTGCATCTTCGCCAAGTGCCCCGTCGGCAGCGGAGAGCGCCAAGAGGTCGAGTGCGGTGCAGATTTCCATAATCGCCGCGGTATCGGACGAGCCGGATAGAGACATCGCCCGGCTTAGCTCTCGAACCGCCAGCGCCGCATCCATACTCCCGCGCCCCGCATCGGCGATCGCCGACAGAAGCCCGGCAAAGACCTCGCCCGCCTTCTCATGACCCAACCAGGTCGGGTCCAGGAAGCGGTCCATCTGGGCGAAGTCGTCGAACGCAGTGTGGTATTGGCCGCCTGCGTTTCCGCCGAATCCGAAGTCCAAAATCGGGATGCCTAGGTGATGCAAAAAGACCGTGTAATCCGATCCCGAGCCTGGCAAGCCCAGGTGTGGTTTTCCGTCATTTGCGGACGCGAACCAGTCCTCGGCCATGGTTGCTTCGGCGGTATTTGGCGAGGCAATCTGGGCAAGGGCCCGCTCGATGGCTCCCTCCAAGCCGGGCGTGCCCGAGATCCGGAAGTCCGTTCCACTAACACACGCGTCGCCATTGACGTACGCCAAGCAGTGCGTGCGAATCTCGTCCGCGTGCGCCTCGCCCCACTCGGTGCTGCCCATCAAACCCGACTCCTCTCCATCCCAAAATGCGACGCGAATCTCGTTTTGCGGGCGCCAACCACTTTGGTAGAGCGCGCCCATCGTCTGCGCAGCGCGCACTAAGCTGACGACACCTGAACCCGAGTCTTGTGCGCCTCGCACCCAGGCGTCGCGATGCGTACCAGCGATGACAAAGTCTCCACTCCAATCAGGCGTCGGCTTGAGGCTGCCAACAACATTAAACAGGGCGCGTCGCTCCACTTGCATCTCTAGAGAGAGCCTCACGGTAACCTGCTCGCCAGCCTGGATTCTCTCGATGATGGCGCCGGCGTGGCTCGCGCCGATGGGTAGCGAAGGGATCTGCGGCAGGCGCTCTTCGAGGTCCGCCCCCACGAGTGGCGGCGTGTCCGGAGCTTCGTTCCCCCCCGGGAGTGCGGCTCCCTCGATGTTCCACAGTGGCGAGGCAAACCCCGGTGTGGACGGATCACCAGGCGCAGTCGTCAGTGAGAGAATCGAGCCCCGTTGGGCGTCGTATCCAGGCTTCCACGGACCCTTGGGCCAAGTCTCGCCTCTCTGTGGTCCGTCCTCATCCGATGAGCTAAAGATCAAGCATGCGCTGCAGCCGTATTCGGTGGCGAGCGCGACCTTGACGCCTCGGTAAGCGCCCCCATAGCGAGCGAGTGCGACCGTGCCCTCTAAGTCCACACCAGCTGCCACGAGTGCGTCGAAGTCTGCGCGAAGGCCGCCTCCAACATCAACAACAAGACCTTCGGCGGAGCCACTTTTTGCCCAGGCGTGATACAGCGGGACGTCGCCGGGAGGGACAGCGTTTGCATCAAAGCGGTCACGCCTGCGGAAGAGCTCGACGTCGCCGACGGTGGCGCTGAAGTCGATGCTCTTGGGAAGGGAGAGCAGGACGCCCCGCGTCTCGATACCCGTGTCCCAGCCAGCGGCGGTCAGCTTGGCTGCAACCCAACGTGCAGCGCGCTCTGAGCCAGCGGTTCCCGCAAGGCGCGGTGCTGAGCAGAGGTCCATGGAGAGCGCGCGAGAGGGAGGTGCGGCGTCTTGTGGGGCTAGAGCGAGAACAAGGGCTAGGAGAATCGTCATGAGAGCGATCATACGGTGTTCGGGCAGCCACTTCGCGGAGAACCAGGTTTGCGGGGGTCATTGTGGGCGGCGCTGAGCCAGTCGGGCCATCGAAGCGCAAAGGCAACAATAGGGATTCCCGGGAGGGCAGCTTGTGGGTTGCCTGTAGAATCCGGCGATGGCAAATCCACTGATCTGTGAAGCTGTGATCTTCGATCTCGATGGAACTCTTGTCGCGACGGACCAGTTTTGGATTCCCGCGGCAAGGGCAGCAACACGCCGTGTTTTCGCGGAGCGCGGGATCACCCTCGAACAGCCAAGCGGCAACGAATGGATGCGCCTCGTCGGCTATCCGATGCGAGTCGGTCTAAAGATTGTCCTACCCGATCTAGATGACGAATCGATGGATGCGCTGCACGACGCGTGCATCGAGGAAGAGGAAAAGGAGCTGCGGAAGGGTCGCGCCGCGCTGCTGCCTGGCTGCCGCGAGATGTTGCAGGACCTCACCGATCGCGGCGTGCAACTTGGGATTGCGAGTAACTGCGGCAAGGACTACCTCACACACATGATGGAGGCGTTGGGTCTAAGTCAGTGGATCCAAGAGGCGCGCTGCCTAGACTCGCCGGGCATTTGCAACAAGTCGGAGATGGTTGCGGATTTGCTTCTGCACTTTGGGACCAAGCACGCGGTGATGATCGGGGATCGTGCGGGGGACATGGTCGCTGGACGAGCGAGTGGCCTGCCGTGCATCGCCTATACGGGGGCGTTTGGCGATCCGATCGATGCGATGGATGCTGATGCTGAGATCGTTCACCTTGAGGATCTAGTCGGCGTGCTGAGTAGCCCCGCTTTTACCAAGGCTAATAGCTAAGCTTGGCGTTTCGCCGCGCGCGGCGAAGATGCGAACCCGAGGGTCCGGGGCTCTCGGAAGCGGGCGGGCTGCAAGGATAATAGGAGCGCGGTCGCTTCGTACGCGCACCCCAAACTCTCGAACTCTCGAACTCTCAGATCCGAAGGGGATCACCTTCCAAATTCAGAGCGATTCATTCGCGGGGCGGCGCATAAATGGGAATAGAGAGCCAGGCATGGGCCAGAAATGGGAATATTCGGCGGGTTGGCGCCTAAATCCAATTTGTTGTCGGAGTCGGGTGCTGATTCACGTTGTTTCTCATATGCGACCGCTTCACTCCCTTGTGCCTAGGCAGATGGAGGCCCCCTTTGAAGCAGAAACTTTTGGTAACCCTAGGCACCTGGCCTAAGTGGGGACCCATCGGCCCGAGGGAAATTTAGAGGCGCCTGCGAGTTGCTCGAACTCACAGGCGCCTCTTCCTTAGGAAGGATGAGCCGAACTAGGCGATTCTCTTTGCTGTGGCGCAGACCTGAGCTAGTAGTTCGACCGCGGCTGTGGGTTCGAGTCCAAATAGTGCTGTGGCGGCGGCATCGGCGTCGAGGCAAGACTCCGCGCGCACGGTGGTGCTGTGGCTGTCCGAGGCGACTGGCGCAAACCCTTGAGCTGACCTGCCAAGGATGTGGTGGTACCGACTTCCGTCGTAATCGAAGAAACGTTCGTAGTCACCAGAGGTGGCAACGGCAGCATCTTTTAGGCGCAGGGTCGTCAGGAAGTTTCCATAGGGGGCCGCGGGGTTGCGGACGCCCACGTTCCAGGCGTCGCCATCTTCGCTGGCGCCCATGGCGAACAAATCGCCGCCCACGTTGACAAATGCGTGGGAAATACCAGCCTCGCGTAGGGCACGGACGGCCTCGTCGATAGCAAATCCCTTGGCGATTCCGCCCAGGTCTAAGCGCGCCTGTTCATGGGCTAGAACGATGGAGTCGTCGGCGAGCTCCAGGGCACTCCACGGGGACTCCAGCTCGGCTTGACGCAGCTCTTCTTGGGTCGGCAGGGTCGTGCGCACGGTGACATCCCAAAGCCTTGTCATCCCACCAAGGCACGGATCGAAACGACCACCGGTCGCGCGCGCCCAGCGCTTGGCCTGCTCGAGTACGTAGCGGGTCTGGGGGGCGACAGCGATCGATGTCCCGGCGGCGGCGAGGTTCGCGCGGCCGACGTCCGAGGTCTGCTCGTAGCGGCTCATCAGTCGATTTGTATCGCGCAATGCGTCCAGCGCGCTGTCAATGGATTCCGAGGCGTGCACCTCATCCACTCCGTCTGTACAGACGACGACGACCTCGGCGATGGTGCCCATGATGGGAAGTTTGCGCCGCACAAGGCGGTGCTCCTTCGCAAGTGCGGCAAGTGGCAGGCCGACAGCGGCACCAGTTACGGCAAAGGCGCCGATGCTAAGGCCAAGGAAGCGGCGTCGGCTGGAGATGGATTTGGGATTCATGATGTCTCTGTGAAAGAGAGGGCTAGTGATCTTCGCGTGCGCGCTTGGCAAATGGGCTATCAGGGTTGTCGCACTCAGACGTGCCACACGACGAGCCTCCGCAGGCACCGCTACCGTCACAAGAGGTGACCTCTTGACGCAGTCCAATCAGGCCAAACAGCACAAAGAGCGCGGCGAGAAGGACAAGGGCGATAATGGTTCCCATGAGGTTGGTGTCGTTAGGTGTTTAGGAGGGCACAAGGCCAGCGAATCCCATAAAGGCCAGGGACAGGCAGCCGGCAATAATTAGGACGAGCCCCATACCGCGGGCGATGCGGGGGACAGGGGCAAGCTCGGCCTCTTCGCGAATCGATGCCATAAGGACCAGCGCAAGAGTGAGCCCCAAACCTGCGCCAATCGCGTAGGCGAGGCCGGCAAAGAAGCCATACCCCTTATTGGTCTGGTTAATCGCGAGCCCGAGGATCGCGCAGTTTGTCGTGATCAGCGGCAGGTAGATACCAAGCTGGCGAAAGAGAGTTGGTGAGAACTTCTTGATCACCATCTCGACAAGCTGAACTAAAGACGCGATCACAACGATGAACGAAATCGTTGTTAGGAACGGCGCGTAGGGGAGCACAAACGAGTTGAGGCCCCAAGCACAAAGCGAGGTCAGCACCAACACGAAGATATTCGCGAGGCCCATACGCAGCGCTGTCTCCACCTTGCCCGAGACGCCCATGAAAGGGCACAAGCCAAGGAACTGCGCGAGGGTGAAGTTGTTCACCAGCATCGCCGACAGGAAAATTGTAGAGAGCTCGATCACTTGGCTGCCTCCGTCCGCTTTGACTCGCGCCAGGCAATGAAGAGCAAGATGCCGCCCAAGGTTAAGAAGCCCCCGGGAGGCAGAATCATGACCACCCACTTGGCGTAGTTCGGGCCAAATAGTGAGATGCCGAAGAAGGATCCCATGCCAATGATCTCGCGAATGGCACCGAGCATGAGGAGGGCGATCATGAAGCCTGTTCCGGTTCCAAGTGCGTCCATCAGTGCTTTGCGCGGAGTGTTCTTAGAGGCAAACGCCTCTTGGCGCCCCAGGATCATGCAGTTCACAACGATCAGCGCGATGAAGGCACCTAGGGCCTTGTGAATCTCGGGCACGTAAGCTTCAAGCCCCATGTCTGCAAGGGTCACAAACGTAGCGATGATTAGGATGTAGGCTGAGATGCGCACTTCGCTAGGGATCAGGTTCTTGACGAGCGAGACAAGAACGCTGGAGCAGACCAGGACAAAGAGGGTTGCTCCACCCATGGCGATCGAGTTCTTAACGGTATTGGTCACAGCAAGTGCCGGGCAGAGCCCAAGCATCTGGATCAGCACCGGGTTGTCTTGCCAGATTCCACGCCGAAAGATCGCGGAATCGGAATGCTTGTCGATAGCCATTAGCCGGCCTCCTTTTCACTCTTGGTAGCTGAAACGGCAGCTTGGGAGTCGCTGCTCTCCAGGGCATCGATTGCGGGCTTGTAGAGCTCAATAGCTCGGTTCATGCCGCGGATCACAGCGCTGGAAGAGATCGTTGCGCCACTGATCGTATCGACTTCGTTTGCCAAGGAAGCGTTTCCTTTCATCTGCACGAGCGGGGCCGTTTTACCTGGCCACTGGTTCGCGAAGTGCTCGTCGTTCACAATGTTGTCGCCAAGGCCTGGCGTCTCTTTGTTGCCCAGGACCTTCATTCCAAGTAGCGAGTGGGTTGACGGTGAGTAGCCAATGACGATCGGAATCACGTCGGCATAGCCAAACTCCGCACCGGGAAAAGCGTAGCCAAGAAGCACGTTGTTGGCGTCGTACCCGCGAAAGATTGGCGAGTCGGTACTGGGAGACTCTTGGCCTGTATCGTCAACGGTGATCGGGACTAGGCTACCGTCGACGAAGGCGAATTTTTCAATCCTTAGGATGCGCCCCTCGCCGCCGAGAACTTCTTTGGCAGCGAGCTCTTGCTGCTGTTTTCTGTACTTGGCGATGCGCGGCGCTGTGATGCCGTCAACGACAACAAGTAGAAGACCAGCTAGCAGTCCAGCGACGCCAAGTGTCGCAATCATGACAAAACTGGAGGTGCTCTTCTCTTCAGGTGCGTCGTCGATTGCAGTGCTCGGCTTGGTTGTCTCTTCTATATCGCTCACGAGGTGGCCTCCGGCTTCTTTGTCTTCAGGCCACGCTTCGTACCGAAGACGCGGGGTTGCGTCTTGCGATTGATGAAGGGCACGAGCGCGTTCATGAAGAGGATGGCGTACATCATTCCCTCGGACAGGCCACCCCAAACGCGAATCACGACGACCATGATCGCTATGCCTATACCAAAGAGATAAGCGCCGAGGTTCGTGACCGGAGAGGTCACCATATCCGTCGCCATATACATTGCGCCAAGCACCATGCCGCCGGTTCCGAGTAGGAACATGGGGCTGGCGGGATACGCCTCGATACCGATCATCCACAAGAGAGAACCCAAGGCGAAGACTGTCGTGAAGATGGCTAAGGGGATGCGCCAGTTGAGATAGTTTCGCCAAGCGAGATACAAGCCACCGAGCAAAATCAAAATGGCAGAGGTCTCGCCCAGGCTGCCGCTGGTAGACCCCAGGAATAAGTTCCAAATCGCAGTGGGCTCTTGATCGAACTTCATCAAACCCATGGGCGTGGCTTCGGTGATAACGTCGATACCGCCCTCGCCGAGATTCGGCCGCATCAGCGGCAGGGCGAACGTGTCTCCGACGAGGGTGAAGAAGCTACCACCACCTTTTGGGAAGGTGGTGATGGCAACGGGGAAAGCCGCCTGCAAAAACGCGCGACCAAGAAGTGCTGGGTTGAATATGTTGTTGCCGAGACCACCGAAGATCATCTTGCCCGCGCCAATGCCAAAGACACCGCCGACAAATGCCATCCACATGGGCATGCCGGGAGGAAGGGTCATGCCAAGTAGGATGCCTGTGATTAGGCACGAGCCGTCGAGCAGACTCTGCTTTCTGCTTCCGAACATGCGCTCTGCCGCGGCACAGCCGAGAATCGCCGCAAGGACGACCATCACCGAGCTAATGCCAAAACGAGCAAAACCGAATAGCAGCGCGGGCAGAAGGCTGAGGACGACCGTCCACATGATGCGCGGCGTCGAATCCGGTCCAGCCATGTGCGGCGGGGCGGTAACGATCCAGCGAGACTCTATTGGTGAAGAGGCCATGACTTAGCCGTTTCTCCGGAGGTATGCTTTCGAGGCTCCGAAGAGCTGGCTCAACGGGATATTTGAGGGGCAGACGTACGAGCAGCAACCGCATAGCATGCAGTCGTTGAGGGCGTAGTCTTCTTGCATCGTTTCATAGCGCATGTTCTTGGCGAGCAGTCCCAAACGCTGCGGGTTGATAAACACTGGGCAGGCATCTAGGCAGTGGCCGCAGCGAATGCAATCGTACTCTTCCTGGGATTTGACCTCGCCCGCTGGCAAAACCACGATTCCGGTGATGCCCTTGATAATCGGCGTCTCTAGGTTTGCTTGGCTTGGACCCATCATCGGTCCACCCATGACGATCTGGCGGGCATCCATCGTTACACCCCCACAAAACTCAAAGACGTCTTTGAGCTTTGCACCGATGGGCACAAGGACGTTAGACGGTTTGCGAATGCCATGACCGGTGACGGTGACCACGCGTTCGAGCAATGGCAACCCCGTCTCAAAGATCTCTGCGATCGATGCGACGGAGCCGACGTTTTGCACAAGCACACCCAGGTCGAGGGGTAACTTACCGCGTGGGACCTCACGCTCCGTTAGCGCGAGAATCAACATCTTCTCCGCGCCTTGCGGGTAGCGCACCGTGAGGCCGATCACGTCGATCCTCATGCCGTGCTCTTTGAGCTCTGCCTCGTATTCGGGCAGGACCTCCTGCAACGCTACGATGGCGTCGGGTTTGTTGTTCTCGACCCCGATCAATCCGACCTTCACATCAAGCGCGCGCATCATGATCAGCAGGCCTGTGAGAACTCGGCGCGGCTGCTCAACCATGATGCGATGGTCGGTGGTGAGATAGGGCTCGCACTCACAGCCGTTCAGGATCAGGTACTCAAGTACTGTTCCTTCCGGAGGGCTCAACTTGACGTGGGTTGGGAACGCCGCGCCGCCAAGGCCGACGACGCCGCCATCTTGAACGGCCTGGATTAGCTCTGGTTTGGAGAGTCCTCGCCAATCGGGAATCGTCCTCGCGCGCGGGACTTGCGCCGAGTGCTTGTCGACCGCAATCCGAATTGCTGGTGTCAAGTTGCCGGAAGGATGAGGCCAGCGCGTGATCTCCTTTACCGTACCCGTCGCCGATGCGTGCATCGGAACCGAAACGAAGCCACCCGCCTCTGCAATCAAGTCGCCGCGCTCCACATGATCACCCACCTTCACGATCGGCTTCGCGGGCGCACCGATATGTTGGCTGAGAGGAATCACCACCTCATCCGGGAAGGGCATGCGGCGCACGGGTAGGTGCGCTGTGAGCTCCTTCGACTCGGGCGGGTGGACGCCACCTAGAAAGTGCGGCGACGAATACTCGTGATGTTTTAGGGCCATGCTGGGGTCGAGCAACTCGCTCGACTTCGCGTAAGTTGGTAGGTGGAGGGGGCTAGTTGAAGGGAACGGCGCGCTCGATCCATTTGTCGAGGTCCTTCTCTTTGGGATTGAGAGGTGTGCCTGGGTGAATGATCGCAACGGGGCAGCGCTCGGCGGCCGTCACTAGATCTTTAAAGGGACCGCCGGCGGGGTTGATCACCTCGGCAAGTCCGTCTTGGTTATAGGCGAACAGGCCCTCATTGACCTGAATGCACTCGTTGCAGGAAGTGCAGGAGTCCGTGTCGATGTAAGCTTCCATGCTCAACACCTCCTCTTCCTCCTCAACGGCAACCGCGGCCTTTGGGGGAGCGGAAATCGGAGCCGGAGGAGCTTCGACGGGCGCAGCAGTCGCTACTACGGGAAGCGCAGTGAGAGAGGCGGGTGCCATGCCGTTTGACGCCGCCGCTATCGAAAGGTCGATGCCACTCAAGTCGAGTGGCGCGCCCTCCAAGATCTCATCCAATGTTTTTCCGCCTTCGCCCGAAGCCAAGAGACCGCGTGCAATGCTGCGTGCCACTTCCGCTGGATAGTTGGCCTGTAGAGTCGCCAACTTGCCTTCATACTCGGCCTGAAGTGCGGCGAGTTTGGTTTCAAACTGCGATTCGAGCTGCGCCTCTATGTCATCGCGCACAGTCTCCGAAGGGCGCACTCCAGCCATCTCGCGCAGCTGGTTCCAGAAGTCAAGGCGCTCTTCGGCGAGGCTGACCATCTCGGGAGAGACGCCGAGCTGTCCAAGCTTTCCGTCGGGCTTGAGTGAGTAGATAAAGGGCGCATGGCCAGGCCTCTCCGCTACGGACAGCTTCATATAGTCAGCGAACAACAGCGCTTCGCCTTCGCCGATCGGGCCGAAGTTCTTCTTGAAGCGTCCCTCGGTCGAGGCCCAGTCGGCCACGGTCATTGGAAGTGTCATCGAGGCGGGTTTGTCGTCGTCGCCCATGTAGTCGAGCTTGAACTTGCCCCAGTCGTCCTTGATGCCCGCGTTGCCGTCCAGGTCCAAGTGATCGGACACAGAGTTGCCTTGATCGGGATCAAAGACCAATAGGGGGAAGGCTCGCGAGTCGACGGTGAGTTTGGCCTGGCGCGCCGAAATACTGGCATCGATCACGTGCTCGGGGCCGCAGGGGCTGTGCAGGATGAAGATGCCGGCGCGGCGGGAATTGAAGCCGCGAATAACGCCTCCCAACAGGTGCGCAGGTTGGGCTTGGCTGGACTGCAGCACAAATACGCCGCGGTGGGCCATGGCGATGAGCGAGAGCTCTTTGCGCGCCTCGGTCTTGCCGTGTTTTGCATCGCCCCAAGTTGCCATGTCGGAAACCTGGCCGATGAAGCCGCTGGTACAAGCTTGGCCACCCGTGTTCGAGTACACCTGCGTATCGAGTACGACAGCTTTGATTGGCTTGCCGGACGCCAGCATACGCGACAGGTTTTGGAAGCCGATATCCATCATCGCACCGTCGCCTCCAAGGGCGAGAATCGGTGGGCAGAGGCGGAACTCCTCGTCGGTGAACTGCTCCCAGTTGAAGGCCTTAAAGAAGGCCTCGTCACGCTCGGCATCGTACTTGCCCGACAGCACGAGGTCGGCGCGTCGAACGTCGATGTAGCCGTCCGACATCGTGCGCATGTGCCCTTCGAAGATGCCGACGGCTACCGAGGGCGAGTCCTGGAAGAGGTGGTTGACCCAGGGGAAGGGGTACGGGTTGTAGGGGTAAGTACTCGCCCAAACCGAGGTGCAGCCCGTGGAGTTGGCGATGCCGAGGTTGGAGCGCCCTCGGCCCGACGGGCCCTCTTCGTAACGCCAGATCAAGTCCTTGAGGGCAGCACCTAACTTGTTGAGCTGTGCGATGCTTGCACGCTGCTCTTCGGTGAGGGTCGCCGTGATGGCTTTGCCGCTGGCGGCCGCCTCTAAATCGGCACCCGCTGCGAGGATCGTCTTTGCCTTCTCCTCGAGGGCCGCGACACGGCCCTTGAGCTCTGCGAGTTGCTTTTTCACGCGCGGTGCTAGCAGTGCACTCAACGCGCTTAGCACTAGGTGGATGTTCGTCTTCTCACCGCAGCCCATACAGGCGCCATCGCCGCCCAACATCGATTCGTATACGCTGCGCTGAATCATCATCGACGAGAGAGTTCCGATGCCCTCGTCAAGGTTGGCAATGTTTACGAAGCGCGGATTGGTCTCGGGTAGGTTCCGCCATGTGCTCCAGTTTCTGCGCAGATCGTCGACGAGCTCGTCCGTCTGGGGAAGGGTGATCAAAGCGCCGTCGGGGCAGACCTCGACACACTCCATGCAACCCTTGCAGGACTCGGGGTTCACGGTGATCGAGAGCAGTCCGCCGGATCCCTTCTCTTTACGCTCGGGCGCGTCAAAAAACGGCCCGGTCTTGGCGATCGGGAAATTCGCTAGCTTGGCCGCGACCTTGGCATATTCCTGATCGACGTCGCGGCGCTTCTCGGGCGAGAGATTGAGCTTGTCCTTGACGGTTTCATAGGCCTGGTCCACAACGTCCCCGATGTTTTTGAAATTGGAGATGCCAATCAGTCGATGGGTCTCTTTCGCAAGATGCTTTTGGACCTGCTTGAACTTGGAGAGGGCCTTGCCGTTTGTCGCCGTTTTGACGGCCGCACCGAGCAGCTCCTCCACAGTGTGGACCATTCCGGGGATAGCCGTGTCTGGGCATTGCGTCCAACACTGACTGCAACCGGTGCAGTTCTCGGGGATGAACTTCGGGATCTCAAAACGCACATGGGTCATGTCGCGCATCGCGCTGGTGGCCGCGGGCATCGCACTCATGGCGACAAACGGGTCGGCGAGCGGATCTTGCCCGGTCTTATAGAGATGACCGACCTGCTCCCAGAACTTGCCGCCATCACCGATCCCTGGCTGGCTCGTGTGGGCGGCCATCGAGGCGGGGATGCTCGGAGAAGTTCCGGCTTCGGTCCCCTCGTCGCTAAAGCTCGCGTAGTCGACCGCAACAACTTCGTCGTATCCACGCCGGATTACGCGCATGTTGTCGTCGACAACATGCTGCCCCAGGCGTCCGAATTTTTTGGTGAGCTGTTTGAGTAAACCGTCAAAGAGACGATCCTCCGTTTGCCCATGATCTTTCATCAGCTTCGAGCAATGGAAGAAGGCACCTAAGAACGCCGCGCCTTGCATGCGATAGCGCAAGTCGGAGTTCGAGGATTCAGCCAGCGCGATTCGAAAGCCGTCTAAGCTGAAGAGTTGGACTCGCTTCTCGCGGATCGTGTTCTGCGCGACCCGAGGCAACCGACTCCAGAGCTCCTCCGGTGGGAATGTACTCTGCAGAATGAGCACTCCACCTGGGTGCATACCAGCTAGTGGATTGCAGTGCTGGAATGCATTGGGATCTTGGGAGAGGACCACATCAACATCAAGCAGCTCGCCGCCAACTTTGATCGGCTCCGGAGCGAGAGTCGCGTAGAAGGTTGTGGGCTGGCCAGCTTTCTCCGAACCGTACTTCGGGTTGGCCTTGATGAACATCCCGAACAAGTCCGAGGCCGTTACACCGAGGTTTTTGCCCATCGTGATCGCTCCCCATCCACCGATAGAGTGGATGCGAATCGAGGTGTGACCTTGGGGGGTTAGGTTCACGCTCTCCGCGGGCTCCAGGGCTAACTCGCGGAGGTGTGGATAGGCGTCCATGAGCTTCTGCTGCCAGATCTCCATCTTCGGACTGCCGGCGTTCTTGCGTACGAAGTCGATTCCTAGGTAGAACTGGCGACGACCGCCCTTCACCATGTGCTTGACGGCACCGATGAGATGGCTCGGCTGCAGGTCGCGACTGCCCATGCCGAAGCATGCCGAATAGAAATCGGGAACCGCACTCGCGGTGATGGAAGCGACGCCGGGATAGGCCAAGCCACCAGACGGTGCACGACCGTTTTCAACCGCTTGCCCCATGGCTACGCGAATCTCGCGCAAGAGGGGCGCCTCTACGGAGAGAGGTTGATCGAGGCGCTCCAGAACGCAGACGGCCTTCTTGCCAGCCAGGATCTTCGAGACGAGGTCGGCCGGGAAGGGGCGGAACATGGTCATGTTGACCACACCCACTTTGAGGCCATACTTCTCGCGCATGTAATCGGCGGTCACCTCTGCGATGTCGACGATCGATCCCTGGCCGACCAGCACGAGCTCCGCATCGTCCATGCGGTAGCCGGTGACACGCGCATACTTGCGACCGGTTAGGGTTGCGAACTCCTGCATGGCCTGGTCGCACAAGGGGGCGACGTGGTCGAAATAAAAGGGGCGCTGGGCAGCGACACTTTGCGCGTAGGCGTCTTGGTTTTGGACCACGCCAATCATGGCGGGGTAGTCGACATCAAAGGAGCGCGGAACGCGGCGGCGCGTGTCGCCGTAGACAAGGCGCTGTGCAGCGGTGGGGCACTCGATCTCGTCACTTGGATCGCCGAGGTACTCTTTGATGAGCTCGAGTTCGGGAATCTTTGCGTTCTCGATTACGTGACTTGTCAGGAAGCCGTCTTGCGCGCAAATACCCGGGTTGAGGGAGAGCTCCGCGGTGCGGTGCGCAATCAGGCAAAGGTCTCCGACCTCTTGCACGCTCTTGCCGAATAGCTGGAAGAAGCCCGTGTCGTCGACTGCGTGATAGTCGTCGTGTCCGGCATGCACGTTAAGAGTGCTCTTTGTCATAGCCCGGCAGGCCATGTTCAGGACGTACGTTTGGCGCTTGCCGACAGCGGCGTACAGCGACTCGTGCATGTACGCGATGCCCTGACCACTTGAGAAGTTGGTTGAGCGCAAGCCCGTCAAGTTCATGCCAGTGGTTACGGCAGCAGCTGCGTGTTCGCCTTCGGGCTCGAAAAAAACGAGGCGTCGGCCAAAGACGTTCTCATGGCCCGCGCCGACGGCGGCGGCCCAGCCCTCACCCATTTGAGTCGATGGCGTGATTGGATAGGCGCCGGCTGCTTCGCTGCCGTTGATCTCGACACGCACGACTATGGAGCTGCCGTCGATGGCGGTGTCTATGCCCGGGAACCGAGGGGCTGGGGCGTCTGCGTTGGTGGCGTTGTTCGTAGAGGTCTTCTTCGAGAACAGCTTCATACCTTGATTGCGCCCTTATGCTCGGCGCCCTTTGGAGTAAAGGAGGGGAGTTGCGTATCCGTGAATTGCTCCCACTCGATCCATTTGATCGCGCCAGTGGGGCAGCGCTCTGTCGCTTTTGGAGAGACGTGAACGCCCTGGTCGTAGTTGACAACCGCTAGGCCGTCGATGATGGAGATCGCGTCGGGATCCGAGTCCATAGCGCACTTGCCACATCCTGTGCAGGCTACCTTGCAAGTCTCCTCGGCCGCTTCGCCTTCCATCAGGCTCTTGCACTGAACCAAGAGGGGTTGATCCACAGGCATGATCACAAACAGGTCTTTAGGGCAGGCGACAACGCAGTCGTTGCATGCCGTGCACTTCGCAGGGTCGACAACCGGGAGCCCAAATTGATTCATATGGATCGCATCGTAGTCACAGACGACTGCGCAATCGGCCAATCCAATGCATCCCCAAGAGCAGGCTTTCGCGCCGCCCCCAGCAGCGGCCGCAGAGGCGCATGTTTTAGCACCGGTATAGTCGCCATGGTGCTTAGCGACGTCGGTGCCACCCGCGCACAGGAGCCGCGCGATTCGCTTGACGGCCTCGCCCGCATCCACGCCGAGGTATTCCGCCACGGCCGTGACCTGCTCCTCGTCGACCTGTGTACAGCCTGCGGGTTCGGCTTCACCAGCGACGAGTCGTTCGGCAAAACCTCGACAACCAGGTGACCCACAGGCGCCGCAGTTTGTGCCGGGAAGTAAGTCGACCGTGGCGTTGATGCGTGGGTCTTCCCAAACTTTCAGGCGACGATTTGCGGCCGCAATCAGGCCGCCAAAGGCAAACCCAAGGCCGCCAAGGACGGCACCCGCCTTAAGGATCGTGTCGAGTTCCATACTCCTCCGAGTGAGTCTGGCTGTTGGGGTTGTGTAGGCACACGAGGCGCCGTTCGAAAACTACTTAGCTTTGGACAAGAGCCATGCCGCCAAGCGGTCAATGGGCTCGCCCGATGCGCTGGTGGCAGCCAAGGCTGCGGTGACTCCAGGTTCTTGGGAGACCGTAGAGGCCTCGCCTGATGCGGCTAGCAAGGGCTCGATCGAGAGCGCCGCAAGTTGGCGCAATTCTTCGCGCTGCTGGTTAGCGCTTTTGGAACCGAGGGCCGATTCCGGTGCTGTCTCGGGGAGTGAGCTCACCGTTAGGCGCGACCAGATCCCCATTCCAGACTCGCCATGGCCAGCCGGTTGGTGGGTGAAGGTCGCCGCCCCTTCAGCTTCCGCCAAAACCGCAACGGTGGCGGGACCTCGGTCTGGCATTCCAAACGGGTCGAGGGTCTTAGACTGTGCAACAAAAACACCGGGTCGGATCAGGCCGACTAGCGGTGCCGGAGAAGACGCGCCGCTTACCATGAATGCCAAGCAGGTGTTTCCGTCCAGGAACTCGGAGAGGCCGTCAGCCAAAAGGTCCTTGCCCGCGACCTCGATCAAGAGCCCCGGCGCAATGTTGCGCTCTGCGACCGACCAGTTGCTGTAGTTGTAACGCTTCAGGTTTTCAGCCTCATCGGCGCCAGCGGGATTTCCACTATTGGCGTTCGAGGCGGCCCTCGCCGCAGCAAACGCGCGGCCAATGCGACCGTAAGCCTTACTTACCGCACAGCGCACACCGGCACCTGGAGCTACTTCCACGCGATAGAGATCGTCGCCGAGTCCGATGAGCTCAAGGAGCACGTCGCGGGCAACTTGAAGGCGCCCTTTTTCGCTGCTCTCCTTGGTGCTGCCAGCGGCGAGTGTGCTGAAACTCGAGCTGTTCACATAGCCGTTAGAGAAGAGGCCAGTGATCCCCTCACCTTCCACTTTGGTCGCGAGCATGCTCCGCAACTGCTCTGAAGTGGAGACGAGCGCCGAGTGAAAAGCGCGGCGGGTCGCGCCGAGCTTCCTATCGAGAAGCAGCGCTGATTCAGACGGCATAGCGATCGAACTCCTTCTCCAGGTTGGCCATTTTCTCTTCCGTTGTGAAGGACTTGTTCATACGCAACTCGTTGTAAATCGCAGCGTCCTCATTCTTGTAGAAGAGTCCAAGCGGAATATGGCTCGTCATTCCTGTCAGTGCACGGGCAGCATCGAGATCCGAAGGGTCGTGCTCCATCTGGTTCTTGTACATCTTTTGGACCTTTGGGTCCGTGATGCCGTTGGCGTGGTTCAGGATCATCATCTCGTCCGGGGTTTTAACCTTCGCGTCAAAGATGTCGATGGTCCACTTGGGGCAGCGCTGCAAGATGCGGATGAAGGACAAGCCCTTGTGCTGCTGGGCCGCCCGCATCGTGGCGAGCAGGTGTGCTGGAATCCAGTCGGCCGTTTGCGCAACAAACGACGCATTCGCGACGCCCAGGGTCACGCTGATCGGGTGCAGCGGGTTGAGATAGCTACCTTTGGGCTGTGTGTTGGTCTTGTAGTTCACCGGAGTTGTCGGTGAGGTCTGCTTCTTCGTCAACCCGTAGATGTTGTTGTCGAGCAACAGCACCGTCATGTTCGGGTTGTAGCGAATCGCGTGGATCCAGTGGCCCGCGCCAATCGAGGTGCAGTCGCCGTCGCCCATCACCACAAATACGTGGAGGTCGGGACGGCGCAATTTTGCGCCAAGAGCAAGCGGAAGAGCACGCCCGTGAATACCGTGGAACCCGTAGGTTTTGAGGTAGTGGGGGAAGCGGCTCGAACAGCCAATGCCTGAGACGAACAGGGTCTTTTCAGGCGCAAGCTGTTCAAGCTCGAGAAGCCGACGGGTCGTCGCGAGGATCGAGAAATCACCGCAGCCGGGGCACCAACGTGCGGTCGGGCCTTTGTAGTCGTTGGCCGTAAAGGTGCGCTCGTCAGCGGCGCCACTAATGTCGAGTAGGGAAGTGTCCATTGATATCCTCTAGGCTTTTGGAATGTACTTTTCGATGATGCCGAGCAAAACTGCAGGCTGAAGTGGCGCACCGTGCACCTTTCCCCAGCTACCGCAATCAATCAAGAGCTGCGCGCGGAGTAGGGTTGCAAGCTGTCCGCGGCGTCGGTTGGTCGGTGTGATGTGTGGATCGTCTGAGGCGTCGGAGTAGTTCAACTCGACCGTCATGACCTTGGTGAACTTATCACAGGCCTCTTTAATGCCCGGTTGCAGCGGTGAAAGGAAGGTGAGGTGCAGGCTTGAGGCTTTGAGGCCTTTGGCGCGTGCGCGATCGACCGCCTCTTCGATGGCGCCCCTTGTTGAGCCCCAACCGACGATTAGAAGGTCACCCTCGTCACCGCCGTAAGGAATCGGTGCGTTCAGTGTCTCGGCAAACACGGCGATCTTGCGACTGCGCATTGCATGCCCGAGCTGGTTGGTAGCGGGCTCGTAGTTGACCCGACTGGACTCGTCGTGGTTGAGGCCGGTCACCGTATGTTCGCCGCCGCGTTGTCCAGGGATGAAGCGCTCGGAGATACCTGTGTCCAAGTTCCACTCGTAGGGGCGACTGCCCTCGGGAACGGAGGTCTGCTTGGGCGGGCCAGCCATCCACTTGGCGTCGAGCTTAGGGCGCTCGAAAGGCGTTTGGCCGGTTGCCAAGTTGGCATCGCTGAGGATGAATACGCAGGTGCGTAAAGTCTCGGCGATCTGGCGCGCAGTGATAATGCAATGGAAGCACTCCTCAATTGAAGAGGGCGCCATGACGATTTTTGGACCGTCTCCGGGTTGACCGTATAGCACGCAGAGCAGGTCGGACTGCTCGACCTTTGTCGGCAGGCCAGTGCTGGGGCCACCGCGCTGAACATCGATGATGATCAGTGGCATTTCGATCATGAGGGCCAAGCCGATGAACTCACCCTTTAGAGCGAGGCCCGGACCCGATGTGATCGTCATGGCGGTCTTGCCGGTGTAGCTAGACCCAAGTGCGACACCAATCGCGGCAATCTCGTCCTCAGCTTGGTGGACCATGCCACCGAAGTTGTCGTAGACGTCGGCCAGATAGTGAGAAACCGAAGAGGCTGGCGTAATCGGGTACATCGCGCAGACGTCGATGCCCGCGGCGAGTGCGCCCATGCCAAAGGCCTCGTTGCCGTTCATCACGAGCAGCTCTGATGTCGGAGGCCTCGCCGGAACGAGGAAGCGGAAATCCAAGTTCTCTGCGGCCCAGGCAATGCCCGCCTCGAGAAGTTTGTGGTTCGCCTCGGTGACCGCTGGCGGTTTCTTGCGGAAAGTATAGGCGACCTGATCTTTTGCGATTTGGACATCGCGATCGTAGATGTGGCAGAGAAGGCCAAGCGCGAACATGTTCTTTCCGAGCTTTGGGTTGTCGACGACTTTGAGGGTCTCGGCCTCAAGCGGAACGAGGATCCACTTGTAGTTCTTCGTGGACATCTCTTTCATCGCATCTTCCCACTCGCCAACCACCTTCGGGTTGACGTGGGTTCTCCACTTGGAGTCGATGAGAATAATGCAGTCGTCCGACATCGCGTTGACTCGGTGGCGCGAAAGCAAGACCTGCTCGTTGAAAGCGATGACGAGCTTCACCGCGTCTCCGGCGTTGGTGATCTTGTCTTGGCCAATGCGGATGCCGACACCACTGGTGCTTCCCGGGGTCCGGGGCGGTGGTTCGATTTCGGCGGGAATGATCTCGACAGTCCATGCGCCATTACCCATTTTTGCCGAAAGGGCGCCAAAGCCCTGACCGCACTTTTGAGCGCCTTCGCCGGCATCGGAAACCACTTCACAACTGTGGTCGGTATAGGTCTTATCGCCGAGGCCAGTGATGACTTTCTCGTAGACTTCTTGTGCGTCCTCGGAGGACGCAGACTGGGAACTGCTCATAGGGTCCGTAGTTGGGAGTGCCGGGCCGATTCCTTGCGAAAAGGGGCGGGGTCGCTCCGCATTTTAGTGCCTGAGGGACAGGACATGATTAAGGTTCGGATAAAGATATCCTTTTTAGCCGCAAGGTCCAGCTATTGGGCTGCATTTTTGACGAAGGACTCGGAACATCTCCGCGGCCCCGATATTCTAACTTTAAATGGGGCCTTGTTGCTGAGAATGCCAAAGGAAAGCAGGTCGGGCCCGAAAGGCCGGCTTCTTCCGCTCGGACCGCCCGGATGGTCGCGCCTCTTAGGATGCTGGCTCACTGCGAGCTCCCCTATTTGAATGGTCGAGCGGCGTGGCAGCCGAGCACAGCGTCCGATTCGCCCCTTAGGGGTATGTAGGCCATGATTACCAAGCCACAGGTGGGCGCCAGGCCCTCTTGTCCGGGCCTTTCGAGCGCAGCCCGTTGATCTAGTTCCAGCAAAGCTGCTCCTCCCTCCTAGAGCGTTGACGCCCTCCTCCTTGGACACCTAGGGGAAGTGTGGTTACGGTATGCGGCCCCACTTATAATCCAGGAGTGACTATTTTGTTCGTAGAAGGGCATGTTTGACCCCACTTTGACTTTGGGTCGCCCCGCTCCAGGGCTCGGCGGCGGAATGCTCTGAATACACTTGCCCAACCATGAAATAATCTGCGCGGGCAGCTTGTCCGGGCTCGATTCTTGTCCCCGTCGCAAGGCAAGGCCCCGCGCTAGGTCCAGGGGAAGTTGCTGCCCCTGCCTTGTTGGGGTCAGTCTATCCAGACGCTCGACGAGACTTGAATGGTCAATTACAAAGGGAATCCACGCCTCTCTTGCGCAAAACTCCATGTTTGCATACACTTCCGCGCTTGCCGAGCCTTGGGATTTTCCTCGAAGTTCGGCTCTACCTGCCTTCATCCCCTGTTGATTTCGATGGGGGACGACCCTCGAGTTAAGTATGGAACTAACCCTGCCCCAGCGCCTTCAGAAGTCCGTCGCCGGATCTTTCCACAAGACCGCCCTCCTGCAGAAACGCGTCCGCGAAATCGTTCGTGGCGCTGCTCCCCTTATCGAAACCCGCGAGACTAACCCGATTAAGATCGCGTTCCTTGAAATGGAGCGCGGACTGATCGAGCTGATCCCCGAAGAAGACCAACCTCTTCTTTAATGCGGTTTCGGGTTAGCGGTCAAGTACTGCACTCGAGACACCTTTGGTATTTGCGCAGATGAGCCCTCTGGACTTGGCGCGAGCGTCGTTGATCGCAACGCTACCCTTCGCGCTATGCGCCTGCGGGGAAGGTGAGTCCACGCTCTCCGGAAAGCCGCGGTTGGTGGTTTGGGTCGAGGTGGACACCTTGCGCGCGGACGCCCTCGGTTGCTATGGCGCAGGCCTTCTAGCCATGGAGCAGCCGGGCTCACAGGGTTCGGTGACGCCCAACCTCGATCAACTGGCGAAGGAGGGAATGCTCTTCGATGCAGCCTACTCGACTGCACCCTGGACTTTGCCAAGCCTCGCGAGCGCACTCACGGGCAAGTGGCCTTGGGAGCACGGCACGACCCGGTTACTCGGGACTCTCTCTGAGGGCCACGTGACCCTACCCGAGCGCTTGCAGTCGGCCGGCTTTCGGACCGGCGGCGTGATGACGAATTTTGTCGCAACGGCAAACTACGGGTTCGCGCAAGGGTTCGACCAATGGGACGACTCGCTAGCCCAAGGGCACGAGGGCTCCACAGCGGAAATGGCCGTCGCGAAAATGCTTGCTCAGTACGACTCCCTTTCGGAATCCAAAGACCCCGTTTTTCTATTCGGGCTCTTTTTTGAGCCCCATTGGCGATATGAAGCCCATGGCGCTCCTGGGCTTGACCCGACGCCGGGCGGACTGGTCGAGACGACCGAAGATATTTGGGAGCTTCGAGAGGCGCTCTCCCGTGGCGAACTCAGCGCGAATGACCTGCGCGACCTGCGGCGTGTTTACGCGGGCGAAGTCGCGAAGGTCGACACGGCGATCGGCAAACTGTTTGACGGTCTTAAGGAGCGCGGCGCTTGGGAAGACGCCGTCGTTTTGTTTACCGCGGATCACGGTGAGCTCCTCGGCGAGCGCGGATGGATTGGACACACGGTCACACTCACCGATGAGCTCGTGCGAGTTCCGATGATCCTGCGAGTTCCCATCGCGGGAGGAACCCTTCGAGCGGGGGAGACGATCGCTACCCCCGTAAGTCAGGTGGATCTTCACAGCACCCTGCTCGAGCTAGCGGGTGCGCCTCTCGCTGCCGACGCGAAGATCACGAGTCGCTCGTTTTCTAAGCTCCTGTTTAAGGAAGGGGTTGGGGCACAACGCGAGGACTTGTTCTTACACGTCGACTTTGAGCCGCACCTTCAGTCCGCGGAGGCGCGCGGCAAGCGCACGCTGCAGTGGGGCGTCGTCAAGGCGAGTGACGGAACGAAGTGGACCGTGGATCACCTCGCCGAGGGCGGACCAAAAGGGACACTTGTCGATACCACTCGAGATCGAACCGAGACGACGAACTGGGCGGATGAAAAGTCGGAGCTCGAGCTTGCGGAGTATTGGCGATTGCAGGGGCTTGTTCCACGCGCGCTCGGTGAGGAGCGCGGAGAGCGGCCGCGATGAAGTGCGCGCTCTTATTGGCTGCGTTTGGCTTTGTGGCATGCGCCTCCGAAGCTATGCCCGTAAAGCAGCCGAATGTGATCTTGATCGTGGTGGATACCCTCCGTATGGACCACACGAATTTGGATGGGTACGAGCGCGAGACGACTCCCTTCCTAGCCGAGCTCGTGGCCGAAGGTGCGTACTCCCTCCAGAATGTGCGCGCTTCGGCACCGTGGACCAAGCCTAGTGTAGCTTCGATTTTAACGGGGCTAGATCCTCGTGAACACGGGGTCCTGGGGCATCCCGATCGGCTGCACTCTTCGAACAAGACTCTCGCTGAGATCTATCATGACGCCGGGTACCAGACAGCGGCATTCCAGAGCAACCTATTGCTGTCGAGTGTCTTTGGCTATGACCAAGGGTTTGACTCTTACAACGAGGAGTTTCTGGCGGGACACCGCGAGTCTACGGGCGCGGGGCTGAACGCGGCAGTCGCCAAGTGGCTCGACGAGGAGCGCGATCCCGACCGGCCCTTTTTCCTCTACATTCATCACTTCGAGCCGCACTTTGACTATCTGCGCTCAGGAGAAGAGTGGGTTGCTGATTACGACGGTCCGCTCACAGGAGCGGAGACGATGGATCAGCTGATCGGCGCCACGGACAAGCTCCGCACCGCAGAGCTACGCTTCCTCGCAAGTCGCTACGACGCCGAGATTCAGTACCAGGACCAGCTGCTTCACGAGCTTTGGGGGGAGTTCGGCCAGCGCGGGCTTCAAGACGATGTCTTGCTCGCGGTAACTGCGGATCACGGTGAGGAGTTTGGTGAGCACGGCGACATCTCGCATCAATACAAAATGTACGATGAGCTCTTGCACGTGCCGCTTGTGATTCGCACGGGCGCCGGCGCGGCGAGGGGATTGGATCCGAGTGCTTGTGAGCTCGGTGTTAGCCTCAAACAGCTTGGCGCAACGCTGCTCGATTTGAGTGGCGTAAAGGCTGACTTTGCCGGGCCCTCGATGGCTGGTGTTTTTGTCGAGTTTCCCGTCCTCTCCCACTCGATGCTTCACGACGGGTCCAAGGAGATGCGGAACGTGGACATGGTCTTTAACGGCAGAGAAAAGTTGATCCGGATCGAAGGGACAAGCGGTCAAGCTGAGCAGCTGCTCTACTTTGACACGGTCGACGATCCACAAGAGAAATTAGATCTCTCCCAAGCCTCCCCCGAACGGGTCCGGAGTCTGTTGAATCTGCTCGAATCGACACTGGCCCGGCGTGCTAAAGAGGGTCCGCTGGATCTCAAAACCGAGTCGATTCTTCTCGACGAGGGGACTCTGCAGCGCATGAGAGATTTGGGGTACTTCTAAATGACCCAAGTGCCTCAAAATGCCGCCAATTGTCAATTCCGAGCTACATGCAGGTCTTGGGGTGATGTCTAAATTCCGTGCCTCACAGGTCGCGCCACGGGTTCGCCGTACGGAGGATGTGCTCGCACAGCGCGGCGGTCTCGTGGAGCTACTGCGGGTGCCGGCGCTCTTGTTTGGTGCGCTCTCGACATTGCGTGGCGCCCTATACGACAGAGGGATCTTGCCGTCAGTCCGCATGGAAGTTCCCGTGATTTGCATCGGCAACATTAGCGCGGGTGGAACGGGAAAAACGCCCATGGTCGTTTGGCTCGCGCGGCGCCTAGTGGGGGCCGGGAAGCGGCCGGGGATCCTCTCGCGCGGCTATGGAAAGGCCGGAGTAAGCGGGGCGGAATCGGACGAGGCGCGCCTCTACGCGGAGCTCCTGGGCGACCTGCCGCGTGTTGCGATGCCCGACCGCATTCAAGGCGTGCAGTTGCTCGTCGAGCTGGGCGCAGGGCTCATCGTCATGGACGATGGTTTCCAACATAGGCGGCTGACACGGGATTTAGATTTGGTGCTCGTTGACGTTACGCGGCCATGGGGTCTGCCCGCTCCCGCAATGGGCGCGAACAGGCTGCCCGTGCAGGCGTATCTTCCGCGTGGCCTCTTGCGCGAGTCTTGCAAGGCCCTCCGGCGCGCTCATGCCATTGTGCTTACGCGCACCGATCAAGTCAGCGCGGGGGACCTCGCGGAGTTCGAGTCCACCCTCGAACTCCTAGCACCCGGAGTTCCGCGCCTCTTGTCTCAAGTCACACCGCGTGGGCTGCGCCCGCTCTTTGTGTCGGACGTCTCTTGTGAGCAGAGTGCCAGCGAGCTGCCATCCCTTGCCGGAACCACGATTGACGCCGTCAGTGCGATTGGCAATCCGGACAACTTTGAGGCCAGCCTAAAGTTGCTGGGGGCACAAGTCGGCGAACATCGAAAGTTCAGCGACCATCACGAGTACCAACCGAGCGACCTCGCTGGGCTCGGAGTGCGAGCTGGCGTGAGGCGGCGGGTTGTAACCACCGCAAAGGATGCGGTGAAGCTCTTCGCGCTTGGTCCCGAGCAGCTCGGATGCGAGGCTGGTGACGTTTGGATTCTGGATGTCGAATTTCAACTCCAACGGGGGGAAGACGTTCTCGAGGCACTTCTTCAAGGTCTACCCGAGGGCAAGGTCGCCCTGCACCTCGACAGCATACAAGAGGCTCTCCATGGATAAGCCCGCGATAGCGGAGTGGCCCGTCCCGGTTCAAGTCGTAGAGGGGGACCAAAAGGGACTCATGGCGGATGCTCAGTTCGGGCTCTATCAGCTCGCCATGAGCGTGTTTGGGCGTCTGCCCAAGTTCGTGTTGAACGTCTTGGGGAAATTTTTTGCGCAAGTTGGAAAGCGCGTAGATCGCGGGCACGCCCATGCGGCGCGAGTCTTTTTAAAACAGGCGCTCAACGAGCATGCGGGGATGGCACTCTCGGATCGCGAGGTGGAGCGCAGGGTGACGCGGGCCTACGAGCACCTCTTTCACGTAGCGATAGATACGCGCCGATTTGATCGTCGTTTTGGAGCACAGTGCACTCCTGAAGGGCTTCTTGAGCGCGTTGATGTCCACCTGTCCGCAGCCGCAGAGGCGGCTCTCGGCAAGGGGTGTGTCGTCGTCTCCGGTCACTGCGGCGACTGGGAGATGGCCGCCCGTATTGTTTCGGCGGTGGGCTTTAGGCCTCTTTATATCATTAGCAAACCGCCTCGAAACCACCCTTTGTCGGTCGAATTGCAGCGTCTACGCGAGAGCTGGGGGCAGCGCCTGCTCCCGCGCCGGGGAGCAATGCAGTTTGCTTCGGAGGTCGTTCAGGGCGGCGGCGCGCTTGGGATGCTGCTCGATCAACGCGCGCGGAAGAGGCCGATTATGGCGCCCTTTTTCGGCCGAAATGCCCGCTGTGACCGCAGCGCTGGGGTGCTGCTCCGAAGGCTCCGCTGCCCTGTCGTTTTTGTAGCTGCCTACAAGACCTCTGACGATCTGCGCTGGCGCTTCCACGCGCAAGACGTCTTGCTCCCCGGAGATGTGGCTGGCAAATCTCCGGAGGAGATCAGCGCCGACGTAAACCAAAAATTAGAGTCGATGATCTTGGAAGAGCCCGACCAGTATTTTTGGTTGCACGACCGCTATCGCGGCGCCGACGAGTAAGTCTAGATCGCTGTCAGCTCGCGATAGGCGGGCACCCACATACTCCGCTCAATGCGCTCTTTGATTTCGTCTTCGCCAATGCGGTCGGCGATGCCTTCCTCGCAGGCCTGATTGGCGACTGCAAGCGCGATTTTCTTGACTAGGGCTCGGATCTCGCTCAATGGGGGAAGCAGGGGGCCATCCGGATCGACTGCCGCTGGCGAAGCATCTCCCAACGCAATAGCGGCGGCCAGGAACATCCCTTCCGTCACACGAACTGCGTTGACCGCGCCGACTCCAAGGCCCACTGCCGGAAAGATATAGACGTTGTTGGCCTGGGAGATGGTGTGCTTGCGGCCTCCGAAATCGACGGCGTCAAACGGACTACCGGTCGCGATCAGGGCGGTCCCCTCCGTCCACTCCAAGAGGTCCGAAGGCAGGGCCTCGGACTTCGAAGTCGGATTGGACAGAGGCATAAAAATAGGTCGCTTGGTGTTGCCTGCCATCTGCCGGACCATGGTCTCCGAAAATGCTCCCGGGCGACCCGTTGCGCCGATTAGGGCTGTCGGGTGCGCATTGCGAACGACATCTTCGGCGGAGTGCGGCTTGTCGAGGTCGAAATCCCAACCCGTAAGTAGCTCGCGGTTCTGCAGCATCTGCGCCTTGATTCCTTTGAGCCCTGTGCGGCCGTCGTGGAGCAGACCTTGCGAGTCCAACACGAAAATACGGGCCCGCGCTTCGTCTTCACTTAGACCATGACTGATAAGGCATCGCACGAGCAGCTTGTAGTTTCCGAAGCCCGCAGAGCCGGCGCCCAGCATGACAAACGTTTGCTCTACCAGGGGCTCCCCCGTGACTGCGATCGCAGAGAGGAGCGTACCTACGGTGCTCGCCGCCGTCCCTTGAATGTCGTCGTTAAAAGTGCAGAGACGGTTCTTGTAGCGCTCGAGCAGCATGTCGGCTTTGTCGGAGGCGAAGTCCTCCCACTGCAGCAGGACGCGCGGGAACCGATCCATAACGGCGCGCACGAAGGTCTCGACAAAGTCGTCGTAGTCTTGGCCCGTCACTCGCTCGTGGCGCCACCCAAGATAGCGCGGATCTTCTAGGCGGCCCTTATTGTTGGTCCCTACATCCAAAAGGATGGGCAGTGTGCGGGCGGGCTCGATACCACCGCACAAGCTGTACAGGGAGAGCTTACCAATCGGAATCCCCATTCCGCCTGCACCTTGATCGCCGAGCCCTAGGATTCGCTCTCCATCCGTCACCACAATGACGTCAATCTCGGCGGGGACATTCTCGAAGATCTCATCCATACGATCGCGGTTCGTGTAGCTGAAATACAAGCCGCGCGGCCGGCGGAAGATCTTCCCAAACTTTTGGCAGGCCTCTCCGACCGTGGGCGTGTAGACGATCGGGGTCATCTCCTCGATGTGGCGGAGCAGAAGCGCATAAAACAGAGTCTCGTTTTCATCCTGCACGTTGCGCAGAAACGTGTGCTTTTCAAGCGCGGTGCCCTTCGCGCAAAACTCGCCGTAGAGTCGATCGATCTGCTCCTCCATCGTTGTGACATGGGGAGGTAGCAAGCCGCGTAGGCGAAGCGCGGTTCTCTCTTCCGTGGTGAAGGCGGTCCCCTTATTGAGAAGGGGCTCTTCCATGAGGTGACGCCCCCTCAGGGTCGTCGCTTTTGGTTCGTTCGAAGGAGAGTTCATTTTGGTGAGATTACCGGGACGGCCGACAATTGGAGAGTTTCCTATCCGCTGTAAGTGCGGGAGTTTACCAAGCGCCTCTGTTGCCCGCACGGCGTGAAGCGAAAAGTGATTACGGGTTCACCTCGTGTGAACCAAGCCGCGATAGAATGCGCGCCATGGGAGTGAAGGTAGTGACAAAATGCGGGTTTATGTTGAGATCGAAAATGGTCACTTGTGGCCATTTAGGGGGCCGTTTCGTCATGAGTTGCCTCTTATTGGGGTCACTTTCGGTGATTCATGGATGTCGCTCTGCCCCTCTTCCAGCGCTCGATCCGGGGCCACTTCAGCCACCCCTCGGCATGCAGTTGAGCACGGGTAGCTTCGCGGGAACTCCCCTCGGAGGACCTCGCTCTGAACTAAGGCCCGAAACCCTTCAGGCGGATCCCCGCCAGGCGATTCCCGTCGAAGTCGAATTCTTATATTTGGAGCGCAGCCTACCCGAGAGCTCCTTTGGTGCGTGGTTCAGCTCACCCGACACGGAAGCGACTTTGGATCCCCTGGCACTTGCCGTGGACTTGGTTGTAGCCTCCGATCGTCGGAGCGAGATCTTGCCGACCTCACGTCTGTTTTTGGGTGCTCGGATTGGAAGCGGGCCCTTTGCCTCTTCTTTATGGGACTCGCTTGTCGCTGGAGAGAAGGGGCGCTCGCACATAGCGCTTTCCGAACAGCGAGTTCTGATCGGAGGGGCGACGGCGACGTTTAATCTCGGCTTGACCGAAGAGGTGATTGATAGCGACAATTTTCTCCGCGAGTACCCCGATCGTGAACCATTTCCCAAGGCGGTTGACTTGCGTATGGCGATCGACGAGCGCACGAGTGAGATCGATTGGCTCTTTGGGCTCTCAAGTGCTGCTCCGCGGCTCGACCCCGATGTGGAGCTCTCACCAGCCGAGCTGCGGTTCCGACCGGGAGGCCCAGCGCCCTTACAGGAGTGGGTACGGCCTCGGATGCCCAGCGATGAGACCGTTCGCTCGTTTCTTGTTCTCATACCGTCGCCATTTGACTTGTCGGATGTGCGTACGATTGCGATTCATGTTGTCCTTGGCGACGCACTTGGAGGCTCCGCTGAGGGACTGCCCGAGCGCACCCAAGCCGTTGTACAAGTGGTTGCCGACGTTCAGAAGGTCGCCTTCGAGCTCACCAAGTCGGCGCTCGTTTTTGGCCATGTGCCAACCTCTACCGAGCGAACCATCCGGGCTGCATTAGAGGGGCTGCGCTATGCAACAGACCTGCGCGCGGTGTTTGCCTATTTGACGGGGGTGCTCGAGCCTCCAATGGCGCTCGATTTTGTGCTGACGGCAAGCGAAGAGAACTTGGTGGCGCTCGCGGAGCGAGTCGCGACCGAGCGGACCGTAAATTCCGACGCAAGCCCCCAGATCGGATTTGATGCCCGTTGGAGCATCGAGCGTGGTTCTTGGGCTTTGTTGGCCGGCACTGCACTGCAGGGTGACCAGGTGAGCTCGTCCGAAAAGTCCCTCCTTCTACGCCATGGCGGGGAGGTCGGCAGATTTCCTTCCTTGATTGAAGAGGCTCTTGCGGCCTGCTCATCGTGTGAGGCGTTTCAGCTCCGCCTTGAGAAGGAGAATCGTGTCTTCCTCAAGGACGCCAGCCCTGCTGCGCGCGTTCGGGCCTTGGATTGGTTACTTGCGCGGGGTTTGGCGCCGGCGGGTTACGACCCCCTCGCGTCGCGCGCGGACAGGCGACACGCTCTGGACCTGTGGGAAAGCACGCTGATCGTCATACCCAAGGAAACACAGTGAGCGACCCAGAACAGCAGGCCTCTGCCCCAGCACCGATCCGCCGTTTCCACCGAACGAGGCGAGTGCTAAAGTTCACCTGCCTTGGAACTCTCGCGGTTGGTCTAATCGCGCGGCTTACCCTCTCCCTTTGGCTTCCCGAGGTCGTCGAGGGTTTTGCCGCGAGAGCTGGACTGCACGTCAGCTACACCGATCTCAACCTCTCGCTTCTGGGGGGCAGCGTTGAGCTGTGGGGACTCGAGATCGAGCACGCGAACCCCGCTGCGGGTGAGAGCGAACACCTGGTCGACCTCGACTACCTAGCATTCGACTTAGAGACTTCAGCGCTTCTCGGTGGAGCCACTGTCATTCGCCGCGCTGAGCTCGGTAAGGGGAATGTGTACCTGCGGCGCCGGGCGGAAGGTACTTGGCAGTTTGCGGATTTGGTGTCCGGAGAAGGCGCGTTGGAAGCGCCTCCTTCCGACGCATCGAGCCTGGAAAAAGACGCGCTGCCAGAGGTTGCGCGTGCCGTTGATTTGCGTCTTCCCGTTGCGATTGAACGCATGGCTGTGTCCTCGCTTCGGGTTCACCTCCAGGACGAGCTGAAGAGCGAATCTCGCCGTTTGGACTTCTCCTTTTCGCTAACGGACTTCGGGGGCGAACCCAGTGCCGAAGTCGCCTCGCAGCTGCACGCGGAGGTGTCGATTCCGGGCATCCTGACGGCGCTGCGGGTTGATGGGCGCATCGGGCAAGATCTCTTGAAGGACGCGGATGGCGTCGCTACGGGCGAAGTCGCGCTTGAGACGGCTCTTTCTCTCGACCTATTTGGCCTCGACCCCAACGCGTTAGAGCCGTGGTCGGAGGAGCTCGGCGTGCGCGGGGTAGCGGATGATATCGAGGCGCATTTTGGCCTGACCGCTCGACTATTTCCGGGCAACTCCCCGGGCGATTTGGGACTAAAATTTGGTGTCGGGAATGCCTTCTGGCAAGTCGACGGGCAGGCCGTTGCGGTGATGGAAGAGGTGAGTGGACTGGTTCGCCTGGGGGCAAGCACCTACTCAATGGCGGGTAGTGTTGGCATCGAACCGGTTGTTGTGCGCGGCTTGCGCGCCGAAGCTACGCTACTAGAGAGCGGAGAGTTGGGCGTTCTGGGGTTTGCGATGGTCTCCAAGCCGGCAAGTCCTGCTACAGGAGCTTCGGACCCGCCTCCCGTCTCTCCTCCTTCGGCAGCCAAGGACTCCTTGGCGATTCAGTTTGCTGGGCTAGCAATGAGTGATTGCGGTGTTCGGTTTACAGACGATCGGGCTGGTACGGATCTACTTTTTGAGATGGACCGCTTGGATCTTGGGTCGTTTCAGATTGGCGGTACTGGCAACCTGCCGTCTCCGTTCTCGATGCAAGTTCGTGCACCGGGAATCTTTTCTAGCGCGACCGTGGAGGGTGTGATCGGCCTTGGCGTTGCCGGACTCAAAGGAGCAGCCTCGGGCGCGCGCAACAGCGCTGCCCTCGGGATCAAGGTGCAAGGGATTCACCCTAGAGCCATCGAACCCTATTTGGCCGCGGCCGGTGTGGACAGTTTGCTAGAGAGTGCCGAATTCGATGGGCATTTGAATATTTGGGCAACCTCGGATGAGTCGGGTTTGGGCGTGCAGCTCGACGTGACCGAGTTGGTGTTGGCCGATGGAAGCGGAGAAAAAGGCAGGCTAGCCAGTCTTGCAGCGGCCGGTGTACACGGACTCCACATCGCCAGGGAGACCGGGGCGATCGAAATCGAATCTATCTTTTTGATCGAGCCTACGGTTGACGTGATTCGCACCTTGGACGGTGCGATTGAGGTTGCCGGCTTACGATTTGGAGGCGCGGCGCAGAGAGTTGAGGATGTGGATCTGTCAGCCGAAACACCGACTTCGAACGCGGGGGACGAGGCCGGAGATCTGCAATTCAAGTTAGGGCGTTTCGGGCTGCAAGGCACTCACTTCTCCTTTAGAAATGCCCAACAACCAGGCTCCATAGCCTGGCGCCCCGAGCGGTTAGATCTTGAGTTGACGGGAGTCGAGATTGTTATTGGCGCGCCGCAAGGACAAGTCGCGGCAAGGCTCGGTGCAGCGAAGAGGGCGCAGTTGCATGTCGCCATTGAACTTCCGGGGACCTTGGACTCACTGGATTTGAAAGGTGAGGTTGAGATTGCAGAAAACGGAATCGCGACGAACCTGACCCTGGATGCAAAGGGGGTGTCCCTCGAGCGGTTCCGGTCTTACCTAGCTGACCTAGGAGTTGTGGGGGAGCTCTCCGCAGGGCAACTCCACGGCGAGTTGGATGCGCGCCTTGAGCTAGATGCTGATGTTGGCCAGATTGCGTCTTTGCAATTGTCGGATTGGCGTTTGTTCGATGGTCAGGAGAACGAACTTTTCGGCCTCGACCAACTCCGCGTTCCGCGGGTTGTCTTGCCAAGCGAAGAGCTTGCGCCGATCCAGCTAGCGGGGATTGAGATTACAGGAGTCCGTCTTGTGGCGAAGCGCAATCGAGATGGCGGGACCTCCCTCTTTGGACTGCGAATGGGGGGCCCTCTGAATCGCATGGCGCCTGTGGATCTAGCGGCTTCCGTTGAGCCGGTTACCGGCCCCAGCATTCCAGGACCAGCGCTTCGAATGGAGAGCGGCGGTGTCCGCGTTCAGGACGTTGTGGTGAGCTGGCGCGACGAAGCCGTTCAGCCAGTCGTGGAGAGTCAACTCCGTCTCTCCGCCCAGATCAGCCCATTCCAGACCTTGGGAACCCTAACCGGCGGCGCAAAGCCAAGACCGCTCACCCTCAAGGTGGATGCGGTTGCACAAGGTCTCGTTGACCAGCTCGGCGTCGAGCTCGAAGTCACAGCGGACCCAGCTGCTCCCAATGGGAGGGGGACGATTCGCCTGAGTGGGATTCGCGGTGACGGGCTCGCCTCTTACATGCCCGAGGGAGTGGCTTGTACGCTCTCCGATGGATCCCTTGGATTGCCGTTCTCCTTCGGGGTTGTCTCCTCCGAGACGACCGCCCTGGACGCCGAGCTAGGACCGCTTGTTCTTGCGGAAGGTGGAGTCGAGCTGGCTCGAATCGAGCGCTTCGCGCTTCACGCATCCCAACTTTCGCCGGAGGGCATCTCCTTGGAAGAGGCAGCTGTGACGGGCATTCAGCTGGATGTTTCAAAGAGGGAAGATGGGACCATGGTCGTTCCCGGTTTCTTGTTGGCTGCCGCCAAAGAACCGCATGCCGAACTTCCAGCCTCTGGACAAGATCAGGCCGTCAACACGCAGGTCGTGCCGGGCTCCATTCCATACTTTGTCGACCTTCCCAAGGTGCATGTCGGGGTGGTGGAGATCGCGGTGGAGCATCTTGGCTTCCAGGATTTCTCAACGCCCGGCGCAGCGCCACTTGATCTTCAGTTCAGCTTGCGAAACCGCAGCTCCTGGACCCGGGACTTGGAGGAGGAGGCACGGGGCCCCGAAGATGCCCTCTACCCAGCACTTGAACTTGAGCTCGCGGGGCATGCACTTCCGGTTGCTGCAGAGATCTCCGCCTGGATAGACATCAAGCCTTTTGCCGTCGATCCCGAGCTCAAGTTGGCCTGGGTGCTTGGTGGTTTATCTGGTCAAGGGCTCTTGGAGCTCGTGCCTGCGCTCCAAGAGGCAATCGACGGTCAGGAGCTTGTGGGTGGTGAATTTTCAGGACGCCTTGATAGCGTTCTCTCCGTTCGTCGGCGCGGCCCTCTCGATCTCGACTTTAGCGCTGGCTTTGGCGGGCAGCTCGAGCTGCAAGACGTCGCCTTTCGAGCGGTCAAAGATGGGCGTGTCTTGCTCGGCTTTGACACACTTGTGGCCGACCTTGCGAACATGTCCCTCCGCACAGGGCAAATCCATCTGAACTCCCTTGAGCTTGTTCACCCCGTCGGCTTCGTGACGCGCGACGCTGAGGGAGCACATCTCCTGGGCCTGACCCTTAAAAATACCGAGGACGCAGTGGCCGAAGATGCCTCGGCCTCGCTCGCTTCCAAGGACGGTGAAATGGGCGCTTCGGCACCTATCCCCGAGTCCCCAAGCACCTCGCCGAAGGCCGAGCTAAGGGTCGATCGAATCTTCATCTCTGGCGCAGACCTGGAGTTTCGCGACGAGACGGTGACACCTCCTATGGTGCTGCCCCTTGACGATTTGGACGTCGTGATTTCGGGCTTCAATTCGCGTGCGCTTACAGAGCCACTTCCCCTGCGCCTCGAACTCTTCGCCCAAGCTGCTCCCATCTCCCTGCGGGCGCGACATGAGGAGGACAACCTGTTGCTTGGCGTTATGGGGGCCGCCGTCGACCTTCTCTCGTTGGCCGGCGGCGACTTCGAAATGGAACCAAGGCGTGCGTTCTCGGCACTTGAGGCCACCGCGAAGGTCACCCTCTTCCCAGCGCCAAAAGGTTGGCTGCAACTTGAGGTGGCCGGAGTCGAGTTACCCAACTATCGCGGACTCGCCCTCGCTAGCGGCGTAGACATTGGCGATGGTGTGGTTGACCTTGGTGTGGACGTACGCTTCTTGGGTGAGCGTGGCGCGTCTGTGGACACGCAGGTGACCGCATCGTATCTGTCTCTCTCCGAGCCTCCAGGCGGGCCGATTTCAACGTACCTAAAGCTTCCTGCTCCGTTGGATACCGTGTTGTTCTTGTTGCGGAATGAGAATGGTGATCAGGAGGTCAAGTTGCATTTCAATGTAGGTGAGGAGGGCGCAGAGGGGCTGAGCTCTGCGATTGCGACGACTCTCGGGCTGATTATTGGTGAGGCGATTGCGTCTTCGCCGATGCGCCTAATTGGGGGCGTGCTCGATATCACCGGACTCTTTGATTCCGAGCCCATCGAGCTCCCTGACGAAGTTTATGGGGTGACTTTCCTTGCCGGTGCGACGGAGTCTCTGCAAAGTGCCGACCTACTCGGGGAGCTCGCACCCGTTCTTAAGCTTCTTCGCGAGGATGCCCTTATCAAAATTGATTTGCAACACGCTTTCGGAAGGGCGGACCTTGTGCGGTTAGACCTTTTGGCGAACCCAGATCCAGCGGCGTGTGTCGAGCTTAGTCGTGCCTTGCGAAGTGAGCGGGACCAAATTAGGAATGAGCGCGACGAGGTTGCGGCGCAGCTTCGGACCGCTTATGCGCTTGGGGATTTGGTGGCGGTCGAGGGGGGCCGCTGGACTCTAACGAACCTAGACGCTGACCTTGGGCGCATCGAAGACACGATTGACGCAGTCTTGGAGTTCCTTCGCCCAGGCGCTGAGCGTCGCTCTGAGAGGCGCATGAAGGTGGCTGCTCTTCTGATCGCTCAGCAGCGATTGGAGGCTGTTCGCGCAGCTCTTCGGGCGCTACCGATCCCCTCTATCGGCACTCGTGTTCGGCTGCGGCGACCCCGCTTTAGCGAGCCTGAGTTTGATGGCGGTGGTCGTGTGTTCGCGATCCCCGCCCGTTAGTCCCCGCCCACAACCGTGCCTTCCACTTCACCATAGACCGTGTAGGCGACGGGGTGGATGAAGAACGATAGCGGAGGGAATATGTACCAGTAGGTGGTGCTTTCTGTCTGGGTGATGTGCACTCGTTTTGCACCGCGCGAGCTCGCCTCCTCCGTGAAAGCGTCCACCGAGGCAGTCTGGCTGGCGTCACCAAAAACTCCAAAAACGAACAGGAAATGCATCGCGTATTTTGTTGTGGATTGGTATTCGACTGCCTCGCCTCGCAGCCCGGGAACACCGTTGTAGTTCGCCGAGTGGGTATGGGTCGTTGCGCAAGAGGCGAGGCTAAGCAGTGCGGCGGCAAGTAGGACTTTCACTTTGGGGGTCATGGGGAGGCGTGCCCGAATGCGGGCGATAGGAGGTGGTTCGAGTGACTCTATTCTAGTAATCTTGTCCGACATGAAGACCCCTAGTAACGAGACCTCTGGCAATGAGTCCCCCCTTGGCATTCCCACTGCAGAAGGTGAGGTGCTCTTGTTACACAACCCGGGCTGTTCGAAAAGCCGTGCGACCAAGGCCGTACTGGAGCAAGCGGGGATTTCGTTTGGGGTGCGTCTTTACATGGAAGACCCGCTGACCGAAGACGAGCTGGCCGTGGTTGCCGCGCGCCTTGATCGACCGGTGCGGGAGTGGGTTCGCAGCGGGCAAGCCGAATACGCGCTAGCGGGACTCGACGCCAACGCGGGGAGCGAAGCTTTTTTTGCAGCGATGGCAAAAGATCCGATCCTTATGGAGAGGCCCATTGTCCTCACAGCCACAGGGGCACGCATAGGGCGGCCTCCCATCCATGTTCTTGAGCTCTTCCAGTCCTGACCCGGCTTCGGGACTCGCCATCAACAAGCGGGCCCGCCGCTCTCCCTGGGGAGAGCGGCGGGCCCGCTTCGTTATGCCTCTAACTTGTGCCTAGGGGCAAGGCACAAAATTCACGTTGATGTCGCCATCGGTGTGAACCGGGAGTGCTGGGCCTGAGAGAGGCTGGTTGATCACGTCGAACCAAGTCCATGCCGAGCCGCCGAAGTTGATGTTCTTGCCACTTGCACCGTCTCCGACTTGGAAGGCGGGGCCACGGCGAGTCACCAAAACGTCGGCGCCTAACAAGGACGCGCTACCCTTCAGAGTTCCGGAGAAGTCTGTGTAGTAGTGCCAAGAGGCGGGATCGATCGGGCCGCCGTTCCAGATGTATGCGGTGGGAAACAGCTCGAGCTTCGGGCTACCGGCGGGCGGGTTGGCGGGGTCGCCTGCGTCGATGCGACCGGTGAAAGTGACATCGATGTTCCACTGCAGTGTGGCATCCGTCTCGTGAACCAAAAGGCCTTGCAGGCGGGCGCTGCCGTCCGGGAACTCAGTGAATTCGCCGCCGCTGCCGGCGAAGAGGAACTTGCCGCCCATTTGGAACATCACCAAGGCGTGCGGTGCAAGACCCGGCTGGGGAGACTGCGCGTCCACGGGAGCAGCGGTTGCGCAAAGCGGGTTGCCAAGTGCAGGACAATCGCCAATCGAAATGTTGATGTCGCCGCCGCCGCTGGAGCTCCAGGTGGTGGAGGTGGGCTGCGTGACGATACCAACAGTCATCCATGCGGAACCGCCGTAGGTGATGTCCTTGCCGTTCGCGCCTTCGCCGACCTGGAAGGAGGGGCCCATGCGACCGATATTGATGATGCCACCTTGGAAGTCGTCGAGGCCAATGAGGAGCCCCGTGAACGTCGGGTAGTAGTGCCAAGTGTCTGTGTCAATCGGCCCGCCAAGGCTGTAGTAAGCCGATGGTGCGAGCTCTAATTTAGGGCTGGTTGGCGGTGGGTAGTTGGGCTCGGCCGAACCGATACGGCCCTGGAATAGAGTGTCGAAGAGGAAGCGTTCGCTGGGGACCGACTGGCGAACGATTTCCCCTGTGAGGCGCGCGGTGCCATCGCCGTACTCAGAGAAAACGGCGCCTGGGGCGAACTCGAAGTCAGTGCCGATTCCAGGCAAGTAAACCGCCGTCCCACCGAGTGTGACACCAAAAGTGGGGTCGGCAATCGGTGTTTTGGGGCAGTTGAAACACTCGTCGCCCTTGGCCATACGCACGACGTCCAAGTTCGAGACATAAAGCGGAAGGCCCTGGTTGGGATCCATACTTACGGCTTGAACAAACGTGGGGGTTTGGGAGGCCAGTGAATCACAATCCGCGGTGAATACAGCCGTGATCTTACCTGTGGGGGGAATGAACCCCATGGGGGTGATCATGAACGTGGTACCGAGCTCAAGGGCAAAAGTACCCAGGGTCGGGATCACGGTAGTTTTGGCGTGTTTGTCCGTCAAAAGCCAGACTTGGTGGCCGGGCACACCTGTGATGGTGATGTCGCCAGTCTCGGAAACTTGGTAGAGGGTTTTGCTAAGCGTTACAACGGGGTCGTTGGGGCCGCCTAAAGTACTGGCGAGAACGGGATTTGCCGATATAAGGGCAAAGGCTGCGGCTGCGATGGCGCCGAGCAATTTGGAGATGGCCATGGTGTAGAGCCGTGGTGCAGGGGGAAATGGAGCTGGAGACTGCCATTTGGGGAGCCAGCTACATCCTCGAATGCACCTTCGCCCTTATTTGCGCCTCCTACGTGGAAGCAATCTTATCGTTGAGTGCAAAGGAATGGTCACGGACGGGTCATTTTCGACTTTATTTAGCCGGCCGCAATGATTCTACAGAGGGTGCCCGTAGCGATCTCCAGTTGTCTGCGCGGGTGGCAACGAGCTTGGATCTGTTCGAGAGGTGCGCGCGCGGCCCCTTTCGCCTATCCTGTGCGCCTCTCGTTCCCTAGTTACCCTCACCAATCCCGTTATGTACATCGTCACCGGCGGCGCCGGCTTCATCGGCAGCAACCTGGTCCGCGGCCTAAACCGCGAAGGCATTGATGACATCATCATTGTCGACGACCTCGAAAATGGCGAGAAGCACCTTGGGCTGAACTCGCTCAACTTTGCCGACTTTATCGATTGGCGAGACCTGCAGGGTTCGTGGAGCTCGCTTCTCGAAGATGGTGCAGAGGCCGTGTTTCACCAAGGTGCGTGCTCGGACACGATGGAGGCGAACGGGCGCTACATGATGGAGGCGAACTTCGAGTCATCAAAGGAGACCCTGCACGCTTGCCTAGATACGGAGACGCCTTTTTTCTACGCCTCTTCTGCCTCGGTTTATGGTGATGGGGAGCGCGGCTTTGAGGAGCACGTCTCCTGCGAGGCACCCTTGAATGTCTATGCCTATTCAAAGTTCCTGTTCGACCAATACGTGCGGCGCCTCCTGCCCGATGTTGAGAGTCAGGTGGCAGGTTTGCGCTACTTCAACGTCTTCGGTCCGCAAGAGAATCACAAGGGCCGCATGGCGTCTGTGATCTTCCACTTTCACAAGCAGATCGCCGAGAAGGGCGAGCTGAACTTGTTCGAGGGTTCGGAGGAGTTCGTACGCGACTTTATTCACGTTGACGACGTCGTTGCGATGAACCTGTGGCTACTTGAGAACCCACAAGTGTCGGGCGTCTACAACTGCGGTACGGGGAAGGCGCGCTCGTTCTCGGATCTTGCGAAGCTGGTTGTGGACGGCACGGGAGGCACCGCAAAGGTGGCGACTGTCCCTTTCCCCGCAGCACTCGAAGGCAAGTACCAAGCGTACACTTGCGCCGACTTGACGCGCCTACGCGCAGTGGGTTGCCAGCACGAGTTTCTGACGCTCGAGGCGGGCGTGACTAGCTATGTCGAGCGGCTAAACCAAACCGGCGGGTTATACCTGCGGTCAGAATAAGTCTCGAATACGGATCCTATTCGCAAAATGAAGAATAAAGAGCTCTCAGCAATCCTGAACGAATTAGGGCGCCCACGCGTGCTCATCGTCGGCGACCTTATCCTCGACCGCTACATCAGCGGCGCGGTGAATCGTATCTCTCCCGAAGCGCCTATCGCTGTCCTTGAGGCGCGCCACGAAGAGACTCGCCTCGGAGGAGCTGGGAACGTGTGTGCGAATCTTCGCTCGATGGAAGCCGAGGTGGAGGTCCTGTCGGTGGTCGGTGAGGACAAGCGCGGAGTTCGCTTGATTCACATGCTTCAGGAGATCGGCGTGGAGACGTCGGGGATCTTCACGGAAGAGAACCGCATGACCACCGAGAAGACCCGCTTGGTTTCGGGGGTCAATCAGATGTTGCGAGTGGACTGGGAGGAGACACGCGCACTCGGAGAAAAAGGCTTAGCCGATCTCTTGGCGAAGCTGCCGGGCTGCATTGCCAAAGCCGATGCGGTGATCCTGTCCGACTATGGAAAAGGACTACTGTGCGAGCGTGTGATCAGCGCGGTTATCAGCGCGGCGAGAGCGCGCAACGTTCCGGTCCTTGTCGATCCTAAAGGCAATGATTTCTCGCGCTACCAAGGCGCGACGCTAGTGACGCCGAACCGTAAAGAAGCGGAAGAGGCACTTGGTCGCCCCCTGCCCCAATTGACGGACCTGCCCGAAGCCGCAGACGAGCTAATCGCTGCGGCTGGCTTGGATAGCATCGTGATTACGCTAGGTCCCGAGGGCATCTTTTGGCGCACGAAGGATGGCAAAGAGCACCGCACTCCGACCGAGGCGAAAAAGGTCTTCGACGTCGTCGGTGCCGGAGATACGGTGATCGCTCATCTCGCACTTGGACTGGGGGACGGACTTGCCCTCGGCCAAGCTGTCGAGCTTGCCAACCACGCCGCAGGCATCGTTGTGGGGCGCGCGGGAGCTGCGGCGGTCACACGCTCGGAGCTCTTTGCGGCTCTTGGTCGCCGGCGGGAGAATGTGGGCAAGGTGCTCGACGCTACGGCGGATCTCGATGTTCAGCTAGCGGAGTGGCGCTCGGAGGGCCGTCGTATCGTCTTTACGAATGGCTGTTTTGACGTCATCCACGCGGGTCACGTGCGGTATTTACGCTTTTCGCGAAGCCAGGGTGATGTGCTGATCGTCGGCGTAAATAGTGATGCGAGCGTGCGCAGGCTGAAGGGGGAGACCCGCCCCGTGAATCCGATGGAAGATCGCCTCGAAGTGCTCGCCGCCCTTGAAATGGTGGATGCTGTGGTCGACTTCGAAGAGGATACGCCCGCAAATATTATCGAGCGCATCACACCCGACGTGCTGGTCAAGGGAGAGGATTGGCGCGACAAGGGTGTCGTCGGCACAGAGTGGGTCGTGAAACACGGCGGTCGCGTCGTGTTGGCTCCTTTGCTCGAAGGCCGCTCGACAACTTCTATTTTGGAGCGCGCCTCCAAGTAGCCACCGGCTACTCTTCAAAGCAACTACGACCATGCGTGTACTCTTCGTCTATCCAAACCTGAATACCCAGATGGGTTTCAATCAGGGCCTCGCGATGATCTCCGCCTTTCTGAAGAGGGCGGGGCACGAGACACGCCTTGTCAACTTGAATGAGAACTTGCCGCCGGTGCCAACGCGCGAGCAGATCTTCGCTGAGATTCGTGAGTGGAATCCGGGGGTGCTAGCCGCCTCAACGCTTAGCCAGCAATACGCAGAGGCGCGCGAACTCGTGACTTGGTTGCGAGGGCGCTACGAAGAGCTCGGCGAGACTCCCCCTGTGTTTGTGGTCGGGGGAGTGCACCCATCCATGGTGCCGGAACAGGTGATGGCTGACGGCGTGTGGGACCACGTTGCCGTCGGCGAATGCGAAGACGCAATGCTCGATCTAGTGGAGCGTATCGAAGGTGGAGACGCCGCGCAGATCGCCTCTTGCGAGAACTTCCTGTCCTGGAAGGGCAACGCTCGCCCGGCCCTTGCCGAGGAGCGCGTCCAAGGCTCTTGGCAGCGCAACCCCGTTCGTCCATTCCCCAACATCAGCATCATGCCGATGGCGGACTACGAGCTCTTCGACACCCAGCGCATTCTCGACTCCAAAAACGGATGGGCTGGCTTGATCACAAGTCGAGGATGTCCCTATCGCTGCACCTATTGCTTGAATCACGAGGTTATCGACACCTATCGCGCCGACCTAAAAGCTCCCGTTCGTGAGCTGAATTTCTTCCGTTTTCGCCATCCGGAAGAGGTGCTTGAGGAGATGCGTTTCCTGCTCAAGCGCTATGAGCGGGTAAACACGTTTATTATGGACGACGACCTCTTCACGCAAAATGTCGAGCACGCGCTCAGCTTTTGCGAGGCCTATGAGAAGTCCGGTATCGGGGTCCCCTTTGTTGTGAACGCCCACGTCAAGCAGCTTGATGAGCGCGTCGCCTTCGCGCTGAAAAAGGCGGGCTGTACGATTCTAAAAATGGGTATCGAGTCGGGCTCGCCGCGCGTGCGCAAGGAGATCCTGCAGAGGCCGATGAGCGACAACGACATTTTCGAGACCGTGCGCCTCGCGGAGTCCGCTGGGCTGCACAGCTCTGGTTTTGTGATGGTCGGGCTGCCCGGCGAAACGCACGATGAGCGATGGGAGACGATCGATCTTTTGGCGCGCCTTGAGATCGGCCGCTTCCGGAGCTCGATGTTCTATCCTTTCCCAGGGACGGGCGCATTTAAGCTGTCCGTAGATGGCGGGTACATCGACCCCGAAAAGGTAGAGCGTCTTACCGACTTCACCGAGTCCTCGTGTTTGGACTTTGGCGCAGCGGAGAACCTCTTTATCGACAAGCTCGCGGTCTGTATGCCGTGGTTTGTGAATGCGCGCTTGGCCGCCGCCCGTGGCGTCGATCCGGCGACGCTGCCCGCCTCGGCACGCTACGCACCCCTGGTCGAGCGAGTGTTAGAGATGGACGCGGAGGAGTGGCAGACTTACAAACTTCAAGTCCGCGAAATCGATGCGTATACCGCTGCGGCAGCGGCTGCGGCCGGCGAGGTGCATTACGCCATTAAGTTCAACGCATTCATGGGTGTTCGAGATGACTACTATCTCGCCGAAGAGCGCGCTGCAGAGCGCGTCGACGACTGGGTTACCGCTGCCGCGCCTCCTGTATAGGACCTCTCGATGGAGCGCTTGCCTGGTTGAAAGCACCTCCTCATGCCTCGACCAGGAGCGCTTCGCTTTGATTGTGCCTGTTGGCGGGCCTAGCACATCATTTCTCAAGTCCGGGGTAGGCTCGGTGCAAGCCTGATGAAGTGCCCAAGCGGAGTCGGTTCTTGGGTGGGAAAGTAGGTATAATCCCCGTGTTATGTCCACTCTGTACCCCTCTGTTCCGGATTTCTCCGGGTTGACTGTCGCTGTCGTCGGCGACTTGATCGCGGATCGTTACATCTACGCCAAGCCTACCCGCCCGTCGCGCGAGGCCCCCGTTATGGTCTTGCGCCAAGAGGGCGAAGAGATCCTTCCAGGTGGCGGCGCGAACACCGCGCGCAGTGCGAAAGCTCTGGGAGCGCGTACGCAGCTCGTAGGCTGTGTTGGGCGAGACGATGCTGGTTTCGCACTGATCGACCGCCTCGGTAGCGACGGTATCGGGCTTGTGGGTGTCGAGGTCGTACGCGGATGGGATACCCCTATCAAGACGCGCATCTTGGCTGGCGAGCACGACCGCACGCTGCAACAAGTGCTGCGATTGGATAAGGAGCCCCTTGGCCCAGCACCACATGCGAACCGTCAGAGGCTTCACGATCGGTTGCTCGCCCTCACCGGCCAGGTGGACGCGCTGATCATTTCGGATTATGCCTATGGTGTTTGCGACGATGAGTTGGCAAGCGCTGTTCGGGCCTTCCAGAAGTTGAGCAACGTCCCTGTCATTTTGGATCCGCGGAGCTCGTTATCTCGATTCCGTGGACTCACCGCGATGACGCCAAATCGCGACGAGCTCGCCCGCGCTACAGGGCGCATGACCGATTCACTTGAGGACCCCCGCGAGCTCAGCGCTGCCGCCCATGAAATCCTGGCGAGATCCGAGTGCGCCCAGCTTTTGGTTACGCTTGGTAAAAGCGGAATGGCACTGTTTGGCGAGGGTTATCCAGCCTCTGGTGTTTCCATCTCCGCGTTCGGATCCCAGGCCGTCGTCGATGTGACCGGTGCGGGTGATACGGCGGCCGCAACATTTGCTCTTGGATTGGCGGCTGGATGCAGCGGGGCGGAGGCGATGCGATTGGCAAACGCCGCGGCAAGTGTCGTCGTCATGAAGCTGGGTGCTGAGGTCTGCTCGCCCCTGGAAATGAGCCATGTCCTTGCCGAGTACAGCTCCGGCGAGAGTTTCAACTCGATGACTGACAAACCTCTCGGTTCGAGGTTGAGGTCTTGAGCCAAGGCGAAGTTACGACTCGCGAATCTTTAGTCGAGCTGCTCTCCAAAAGGCGCGCAGGTGGGGGCCTAGGTCGCGTCGTTTTGGCAAACGGCTGCTTTGATTTACTTCACGTGGGGCACCTACGGTACCTCGCGGAAGCGGCCTCTTGCGGAGACACTTTGGTCGTCGCCATCAACACAGACGCTTCCGTTCGTGGACTAAAGGGAGAGGGCCGCCCGCTTGTCCCTTTTGTCGAGCGGGCCGAGCTCGTCGCGGGACTTTGGCCCGTTGATTTTGTCATCCCGTTTGAGGAGCGGACGTTGGAGGAGACGCTGCGCGCACTTGTTCCCGCCGTTCACGCCAAGGGGACGGACTACACCGTCGAGAGTGTCCCCGAGGCACCCGTCGATCGAGAGCTTGGCATTGAAATCGCAATTTGCGGCGACCTAAAGACACGCTCGTCGACAGCTCTTCTCGAGGCGAGCGCATCTCTCCAGGGCGACCCCGCCGAATGACTTCCGAGCAGCAGGTCTATCCCCTTTCCGCCGAGGTGGATCTCGGCAAACGCGGAAAATTCCTCGTGCTTGTCGGCTTCGCAATCGGGTTTGTATCTTCGATGTGTGGGATCGGTGGGGGGTTGTTCGCCGTCCCCTTGCTGCATTTCGGCTTTAAACTTCACTTGCGCCGCGCGGTCGCGACGGGCCTCTGCTTGGTGTTTGCGACGGCCTCGGCATCCACGTTGACTGAGATCGCGACCGCCATGTTGGGCGGCGAGAGCTCGGTCCGCTGGCCAACGGTTGCCTGCCTCGCCTGCGGTGCCTTGGTGGGGACCCAAGTCGGCTATCCCGTCTCGAAACGATTCGACACGCGCCAACTTCGCGGCATCTTCTCGGTCGTTATCGCGATTGTGGCAGTCCGAATCTTGACGGCTGATGGGGGCACGGGCGGACTCGAAGGCGAGGCGTCCCTTTACAACTACGCCTACGCTGTCGCGGCTGGCTTCTTTGGCGGCTTTGTCTCGCCGATCCTGGGAATCGGGGGCGGGCTAGTGATGGTTCCGGCACTTCTCCTTGGGCCGAGTGCGCTAGGATTCGCGGGAGCGAGGGCTTGCGCGCTCGCCGCTGCGGTGGTCACCTCCGGACGTAGCTTGAGCATGTATTGGAAAGAGCGCAGCCTCCACCTAAAGGCCGCCCCACTTTTGGGTGGAGGCGCCTTTATGGGCGCCATCGGTGGAGTGAATGCCGTCCACGTGGAAGGTGTCGTCGTGGTCGCGAAGACCATGCTGGGGTTGGTGCTCATCTTCGTGAGCATCCGGTTTGCCGTGGCTTTCCTGCGCGGCAAATAGGTTGAAGCTCAGTCCCCGGCGTAGCCGAGTGCCTTCAAATCCGCTCGGTCTTCGGCGGTGAGCTGTGGGGCTTCGCCGCTCGGGGCCTCGCTCAAATAGGCGTATGCTTGCTGCCTCTCGCGGAGCCCCGGCAGCATCGCCAGCCACGAGGGGGCACAGCCCTCATCGTCCGTCATGGCTCCCCAATCCAACCGCTGCTCCAAATCCGTCGCATTGCCAAAGAGGTGAAGCTCACCAAGCGGCCCTACAAACATCGTAGCGTCCACCGTCATGAGTCCCACAGATGGCGCTCTCCCCGTGCCGTAGCGAGAGGAGAAGCGAACGGGCTCCGCGTCCGGTGGCAGCTCCTCTCCGGCGAGCCTTCTCGCCAGAGATCCGCCGTCGCTTTTGATCGAGGCCGGCTCCCAAAGCTCACACATCTCCATCAAAGTGGGACGCAGATCTACGGTCGATGCCAGCCCTTGATCGACTCCGACTTGGACTCCGGGACCGCGATAGATCAGCGGAATGTGGATGTTCTCGCGATAGACACTCGGCCCGTGGCCGTAAAAATCGTGCTCGCCGAGGCCCTCGCCATGATCGGAGGTGACAACAAGCAAGGTCTCGGGGGCACGCGCCAACTCCAAAATCGGACCCAGGGTTTGATCGACGGTCGCTAGGTTCGCGCGGTACAGGTGGCGGACGTGCTTCTTCTCGTCATCGGTCAGCTCCATCCACGCGAAATCCTGTGAGGCCTCGAGCTCTGCGCCGCGCTGCGTGCCCGCGAGCACGCAACTCGGCGTTACCCTCGCCCGCACGCTCGCCGGCGCATTATAGACCCCGTGGGGGCGCCGGAAGTGAAGATAGAGGAAGTAGCGTTCGTCCGCGTTGTCCTCCATCCACTGCACGACCTCACCGGCCATGTTCGCGCGCCCGGGACCGCCGCCGAACCCGTACTCACTTGTCTCGTCGAAGCCCTGGTCGAAGCCGTACAGCTTGGACGCATAAGTCATTTGGACGAAGCTACGGGTCTTCCAACCCGCGTCTTGAAATCGCTCGGGTAGCAGGTCAGCGGACAGGGGGACTACACCTTCCCGGCGCGTGACTTTGTGGTTCTCCTGCAGCAGACCCGTCATTAGCGATGTTGTTGAGGGCAGCGTCCAGGTGTTGTTCGAAATGGCGTTTGTAAAGCGCCGGCCTTCGGCGGCGATCGCATCTATATGGGGTGTGAGGTCGACCCGTTTGTTGGGGCGCGGGTCGTAGCTACCAAGGTGGTCGGCGTTTAGTGCATCGATGACCAGAACGATGACACGCTTGGGGCCGCTCTCCGAAGGCGAGGCTGCCCCGGGGGTCTCGGCGCCTCCACAGCTGAACCCAAGAGTGCAGAGGATAGCTGCTAAACCGCTAAAACAAGCCCGATATGCAGACGCCCTCACCCTCGCTTTGCATGCGAAGGGCGAGGGCGACTGTGCGCATTCCTCGGGAGAGTTCAGCCTAGGCATAGATCCCGCGCAAGGCGCCGGCGGCGTCTACACGGCGTACAGCTTCCATGTGGGCCGCGATGCGAAGAGAGACCTCATGCTCATCTTGCGAGGCGATCACCGCATCCCAAGCCTCGGTCATAAAGCGGCGCAAACGTTTGCCAATCACGACCTCTAGCCACGGCATTCCTTGGCGGTTTTGCACCCACTCAAAGTAGCTCAAAACCACGCCGCCCGCATTCGCGAGAATGTCGGGCACCACGGGGATGTTGCGCTCGTTCAAAATCCGATCGGCCTTGTGTGAGACGGGCCCGTGGGCACCCTCGATGATCAGCTTGGCCTTCACCTGAAGCGCGTTTCGTGAGTTGATGGTGTTGGCAACCGCACAGGGGATTAGCGCGTCGCAGGGCATCAGCACCATCTCTTCGTTGGTGATCAGCTTGTGGTCTCCCTTTGCGGAGAGCAGGGAGCCCGACGCTTCGAGATCGTTCAAGATGTTTGGGATGTCCAACCCGTCTTCGCAGAAAAGGGCGCCGTGGATGTCCGACAGGCCAATGATCTTTTGGCCGCCCTCATGGAGCAGTCGTGCGAGGTTGCCGCCCACCTCGCCGCAGCCCTGAATGATGACCTTGGTACCAGTGCGAGGAAGGCCATGGCGCTCGGCGGCCAGCTTGAAGATCACACGCAAGCCTTGGGCGACCGCATCTTGGCTGCCAGCACTGCCACCTAGAGACTCGGGCTTGCCGGTCACGACGGCGGACACCGTATGGCGCTCGTGTAAGGACACTGCGTCCATGATCCAGGCCATGATCTCTTCGCCCGTGCCGACATCGGGTGTGATGACGTCACGCTCGGGGCCGATCACATCGATCAAACTCGCTGCGTAGCGGCGAACTGCACGCTCGAGCTCGCCTTTGCTGTACGAGGACTTGTCCATGCGGATGCCACCGGCAGCGCCACCTAGAGGGACGCCAACCAGAGCGCACTTCAGAGTCATCCAAGCCGCGAGCGCTCGCAGCTCGTCTAAGCGCAGTTCGCCGTCGATGCGAAGGGGACCCATGTACGGGCCGAGTCCAGCGTTGTGTTGTACGCGGCAGGCATCGAAGACCGCAACCGAGCCATTGTCGAGTCGCACCGGAATCGAGACGGTGATCTCTCGCTCGGGTTTGCGCAGGATTTGGTAATCGGCCATATCCAGGCCAAGGCGTTTCGCAGCGTCGTCGAATACCGCCATGAGCGATGCGAACGGCGTCTCGTCATCTAGAACGGGAGTGGCCGGCAGCAGTCCATCGTCGAGGGGAAGAATTGTGGGTTGTGCCATAGCGGGTCCCCTAGGCGAATGCGCCGCGCAGTTTGTAGGCCTCGGCAACACGCCCGATGGCCCGGATGTAGCTCGCGATGCGAAGCGACGTGTTGTGCTTCTTGGCAGTCTCGTCGACCTGGTCAAACGACTTGACCATGATCTGTTCGAGGCGACTGTTCACGACCTCTTCGGTCCAGAAGTAACCCATGCGGTCCTGGACCCACTCGAAGTAGGAGACCGTCACGCCGCCAGCGTTGGCGAGGATATCGGGAACGACCATCACGCCACGCTCATCAAGAACGCGGTCGGCGGGGAAGCTCGTCGGGCCATTGGCACCTTCGACGATAAGCTTGGCTTGGATCTTGGCCACGTTCTTCGACGTGATTGTGTTCTCCGTAGCGGCGGGGATCAGCACATCACAGGGAAGTTCGAGTTGAACCTCATTCGGGACAGCCTCCGCATCGGGAAAGCCCGTGAGTTTCTTGTTCTCAGCCAGGTACTCGAGCACCTTGGGGACATCGAGGCCTTTCGGGTTGTGGATCGCGCCGTACATGTCACTGAGTGAGGTGATGGTGTATCCCTCGCGGTGCATCAAAAGGGCGCCGATGCCTCCGACGTTGCCGGAACCTTGGACGACAACTTTGGTGTCCTCCGCTCGCCTGCCGAGGCGCTTGAGGGCTTCGCGGGCAGAGATCATGACTCCTCGCCCCGTCGCCTCGTGGCGGCCGAGGCTTCCACCTAGAGCAAGGGGCTTGCCTGTAACGACGGCGGTCTGCGTCGAGCGCACGTGCATGGAATAGGTGTCCATGATCCACGCCATCGTCTGGGCGTTTGTGTTCATGTCGGGCGCAGGCACATCGCGGTCGGGACCAAGGATGTCCATGATGCTCGCGGTGTAGCGTCGTGTCAGACGCTCGAGCTCTCCTTGGCTCATCTCGCGCGGATCACAGATCACGCCGCCTTTGCCACCGCCGAAGGGTAGTCCAACAACGGAGCACTTCCACGTCATCCACGCAGACAGGGCGCGCACCTCGTCCAAGTTCACGTCTGGTGCAAAGCGGATGCCTCCCTTACATGGGCCGAGCACAAAATTGTGCTGTACGCGATAGCCCGTGAAGACCTTTAGGGTCTTGTCGTCCATAAGGACGGGCACGGCCACGGAAAGCTCGCGGTTCGGTGTGCGCAAGACTTCACGGAGACCGGGGTCGAGGCCCAGGTAGTCGGCGGCGATCTCAAATCGCTTCGCCATAGCCAAGAAGGGGTTGAACTCGTCAACGAGTTCTTGGGAAAGAGTAGCCGTACCTGTAGTGCTCATGCCTGAAGCCCAAAAGGGCAATGCAAAATCCCGGAGTCGCTTCTAAGTTGTGACGTTCGAAGCGCCGGGATTTAAATAGTAGGGGAGAGGGTCGTGAGTTCAATTCCAAGCATCGGCACGATAGTGCTTTCGCCTTAAGGGTGGTATTCGATACTCGGAAGCGCCTTGGGGGAACCCCCTTGAGAGGAAAATCACAAAGGAAGTCGCACCTTTCTTCGTCCGGGCTCGGCCTGGAGGTTGACCTTGGGCCCCCGTTGCGTTGGGATCTAAGTTGTGAAGAGCGTCAAAGTCAAAGTCAATGGGGCCCAATTTCGTGGTCACTCGGTACTTGGAGAACCGCACGAGTCGAGCTTGGCGGGTGCTCTATGGGCGCTTCGGCCTACCCGATTCCTGCGAAGGGTTCCCGGACGAGAAACACTCCTCGTAGACATTTCCGAGCTTGAGCGGCCGTTTGCGGTCTCGGGGACCACCCCAAAGGAATTGGCCGAAATCTCTCGCGCCAACCCGCAAAGCCGCCTCGCCGTGCTCAAGCGGCACCGCGGAGGCGAACCGCGCGACGCTTGGTTTGAGATGCTTCACCGCGGTCCACTCCGCTCTCCCGCTCGGCGCGAGGCGGAAAATCTAGCGGGTCTGGCGAGCGCCGGGATCCCGGTCCCGGCAGCACTTGCCTATTGGGAGTCCGTACCGCGCGGCCTGACGAGGCCCGGATCGCGTTTTCAAGGCAGCCTCTTGCTTATGGAGTATCTGCCGCATCGCGAGACGCTGCGCGACCTCGTTTGGGCAAAAGATCCCCGGGCCCGCGAGCTTCTCCGCCAGCTTGCGGGCATTGTGGGGGGCATGCACGGTGCGGGTTGGTACCACCGCGACCTATATATGGAGCACGTGATTCTGGCAGAGCGAGGTTTGGTGATCCTGGACGCGGGCCGAGCGAGGAGGCAGGACAGACCGCTATCGCGGTGGTTTGCGAAGGACCTAGCCGCGCTGTGGACCTCGCGTGCACCGGGCCTCTCGAAACGCGCAAATATGCAGTTTCTCGGCTATTGGGGGCGTGCATTCGGTAATGCCACGTTGGGCCGGCCCCTGGTGGACAAGGAGCTGCGCGCCTGGCTTCCACTGATCGAGAGGCGCGGCCGAAAGTTACTCGACCACGCGCCTCGGCATGTGCATTCGGATGGCTCACCAGCAGACGAATAGGGTTCGAAGCTTGAAGAGCGAGCGGTTAGCGGGTCCAATTCACCCGTGAGCTCATCATGGAAGAAAACTCGGACCCTAGGCGGTCACCTGATCGTTCGGGCCCCGAACTGGGTCGGCGATATCGTGATGGCCACGCCGATTTTTGAGGCCGCCCGCAGGTCGGTCTTGGCGGAGGCCTCTCCTTGGACGAGGCTTTCGATCGTGATTCGGCCGCACCTCGCCCCCGTTCTGGCTGGTGGTGGGCTCGACGAGCATCTTGCGCCGATTCCGAAGGGCACCTCGGAGGGCGATTTCCTTGCCGGGTTAGGCGCGGATGCAACTTTGCTGCTGACCACCTCTTTGGGAGCAGCTTGGCGAGCCTTTCGCGCCGGAATCCCGATCCGCGCAGGCGCCTCGCTATCCGGTCGAGGGTTGCTCTTGACGCACAAGTTGGTGCCGCCTTCGCGCGACGGCCGCCGCGTACCCATCCCAACTGCGCATCTGCTGCGAGATTTGGCAGGACTAGTTGGACTCCTGCCCAAGTCGATTCACCCGCTGCTCGACATTTCGAGTGAGGCAAAACTGCGCGCCCACGAGCTTTTGCAGTCGGTTGGTGTCCACCCCGAGGAGCCCTTTGTTTTGTGCTGCCCGGGCGCGGCGTTTGGCGCGGCAAAGTTGTGGCCGCCTCCACGTTTTGCCGAGGCGCTCGAGGAGATCTGTGGGCCCCGCGGGTGGCGTGCCGTTGTGACCGGCGGGCCAGGCGAGGAGCGCCTTATGGACGCTGTTGCGGCCGCCGCCCCCTGCGCCGTCTCCCTCTCCGCAGAAATGCGCGATCTCGCAAGCTTGAAAGAGCTAGTGCGCGCCTCCAAGCTGCTGCTCGTCGGCGACTCGGGACCACGCTGGTACGCAGCCGCTTTCGATACACCCTGCGTTAGTGTGATGGGACCTAACTTTCCCGAGCTGACCGCGTCTTCATTGGAGCACTGCGAGGTTGTTCGCGTCGAGGGCCTCGACTGCTCGCCGTGCCTGCAACGCCACTGCCCGCTGGAGCACCATGCCTGCATGGTGGAGCTCAAGAGCGCGAGTGTTGTGGCCGCCGCAAACCGCGTCCTGCTAAACGCCTAGGGAGAAGCTTTATGGCAGCTCACCTAAAAGGCGACGAGCAGCTTCTCGTACGGCTGCCCAAGTGGCTCGGCGACTGTGTGATGGCGGAGCCCGTTTTGTCGGCACTAGCCGAAATGTGGCGCCTTCGAGGAGGTATGGAGAGGCTGACGTTCGTCGGACCCAAGCACCTACTCGGGCTTTGGGACGCGCGCTTTTGCAACACACTCGAAGGGGCGAATCTCATCGACAGTTCCGATGCCTCGGGGGTGCGTGAGGCGCTAAGCCAGGCTGACGTCGCACTGCTGCTTACGGGCTCTCTGCGCAGCGCATTCGAGGTTTGGCGCGCTGGCGTGCCGCGTCGCATCGGCTGGAATCGCGATCTACGAGGCGTGTTCTTGACGGACACCATGAAGCCTATGCTAGAGCGTGGTGGCGCGCCCATCGCAGACACCCTAAGCCTTTCGAGAGCTCCCGAGTTGCGTGAGACTTTACCGACACTTGGTGTCGCCGGCCGCTATCCGCGTTACGCACCAAGACCCTTTGGCTCAACGGTCATCGAGCTTGTGGCGGGGCTCGGAATCCCCGTGCGTAGAACCAAGCCGAGCTTCCGCGCTACCGACGAAGTACAGCAACGGGTGCGCGGTAGGTTGAGAGAAGGTGGTGTCGATCCAGAGGCGGGTTTTGTCGTGCTCAATGCGGGCTCGCGACCCGGCTCTGCAAAGGGTTGGCAGAGTTGGGGCGAGCTCGTGGATTTGATCCACCCGAAGTTGCCCGTAGTTGTCGTCGGTGGCCCCGGCGAGGAGAGCTCCCTTCAAGGCCTCCGCTCAGGACTTGTCTTGGATGCGCCGGTGCTCGACCTGGCCGAGCTGACCGCCCTTTGTGCCGATTGCCACTGTTTTGTGACGGCAGATGCGGGGGCGCGCCACATTGCGAGTGCAGCAGGCGCGCAGACCCTCGTTCTATTCGGCCCTACGGATCCCCGCCACACCGCCGATCACTTGGAGCGCACCTTGTGCTTGAGCCACCCCGTCCCCTGCGGACCGTGCCACCAAGAAAAGTGCACGGCCAAAGACACCTTAGCTTGTTTCACTGGGATTCCTGCACGTCGTGTCGCAACTCAGCTCGATCTAATCTGCGAAGCTTCATCCGACAACGTATGATCTTGGTCTCGCCCCTTATCCCGACCCCCAGTTTTCGCTGTAACTAAGCCATGCCCACCCTCGAAGCCGTTCTCTCCGATTTTCCGAGCTCTGTCCCCGACCAGCCCGAGCTTGTCACGATGGAGCGCGACGGCGACCTTGTATGGCTTACCATCTCGCGCGTGGATGTGATGAATTGCCTTAGCTTTCCCACGCTCAAGCGCTTTCGAACGCTCCTGGCCGAGCTGCGCGACGACCTCTCTATTCGGGCTATTTTGATCACGGGTGCGGGTGAGAAAGCGTTTTGCGCTGGCGCGGATCTCAAGGAGCGCCGGACCATGGACCCAGAGCTGGTGCCCGTTTTTGTTATGAACATCCGGGGCTTGATGGATGATGTCGAGGCCATGCCGCAGCCGACGATCGCCGTGATCAACGGCTTCGCATTCGGTGGAGGCACAGAGCTGATGCTCGCCTGCGACCTGCGCATTGCGACGGAGTCTGCCCGTTTTGGGCTGACCGAAGTTTCGCTAGCGATCATTCCGGGCGCCGGGGGCACCCAGCGACTTCCGCGCCTTATTGGGAAGTCACGTGCGAAGGACTTGATCCTGACCGGTCGCCGCTTGGACGCGGTCGAGGCGGGGTCTATGGGACTTGTCAATCGGGTTGCAGAAGAGGGTGCTCTGCGAGAGGATGCGCTGGTGCTTGCAGGTTCAATCGCGGCCAACGGGCCCGTAGCCGTGCGCGCGGCGAAGGCCGCTATCGACGGAGGATTGGAACTGTCTCAAAAGCTTGGATTAGAGCTTGAGGCACAGTGTTACTCCCTCACCCTTCCCACCCTCGACCGACTCGAAGCGCTTGCGGCCTTCGGCGAGAAGCGCAAGCCTGTTTTTAGGGGCGCCTAGTTGTTTCGCCGCTAGACGGCTCGGCCACAGATATTGGATCCGGCGGTCCCTAGTCAGAGGCCGCGCCAATCCCGGCGTCTCTTAGGGCCGCGAACTGTAAATCCATGGTGGTTGCCTTGCGTCGTTTGCGCAAGTCTCGAAATGATTCCACGCGGCAGGTGCGGAGTCCGAAACGAGACGCTACCTTGCTATCGCTCTACTCGCCCATCTCTAAGAACACAACCTAACGCGCCCAGCTACTCCATGCCAACCGACACTACGCACGAACTCGAAGCCGGAGATGTCCAGGCTATCGCAAAGCTCAGTGAAACCTTAGCCAAAGTTCGCACGGAGCTCGGAAGAGCCGTCGTCGGGCAAACCGAGGTCATTGACGCGCTCCTGATGTGCCTGATCTCTCGTGGGCACGCACTGCTCATGGGTGTTCCGGGCCTTGCGAAGACGCTGCTGGTCTCGAAGTTGTCGGAGTGTCTCAGCCTGGATTTTAGTCGAATCCAGTTCACTCCAGATCTGATGCCGATGGATATTACGGGTACGGATATTCTGCAAGAGGCGGCCGGGGGCGAGCGCCGGTTCGAGTTCATCAAAGGGCCGATCTTCGCGAACATTGTGCTTGCGGACGAGATCAACCGGGCTCCCGCTAAGACCCAGGCGGCCATGTTGGAGGCCATGCAGGAGCACCGCGTTACGGTTCTTGGAAAGACGATGGTCTTACAGCAGCCGTTTTTTGTTCTAGCCACCCAAAACCCGGTTGAGCAAGAGGGGACGTACCCGCTGCCCGAGGCGCAACTCGACCGCTTCATGTTCCTCATCGAAGTGGATTATCCATCCGAAGAGGAGGAGGTCGCGATCGCACGACTGACCACAGGTGGCGATCTTCCCGAGCTAAATCACCTGCTCGACGGGGAGCAGGTCATGGCCATCCAAGCCCTGGTTCGCCGCGTTCCCGTTCCCGATCACGTCTACTCTTACGCCGTTCGCCTCGTGCGCCAGACGCGCCCCGAAGGCGGGACCGCTCCCGAATGGTTGAAGCCCCTAGTCTCTTGGGGTGCAGGACCGCGCGCGGTGCAGTATCTCATTCTTGGTGGCAAGGCCCGCGCGGCCATGGCCGGCGCCTACGCTGTCCGCATCGAAGACATCCAGGCCGTTGCTGGGCCCGTGCTAAAGCACCGCGTCCTGACAACGTTCGCGGCCGAGTCCGAGGGCGTGACCACAAACGAGATTGTAAAGAGGCTCGTCAAGGAATCCGCAAGCGTCTAAACGCGGATGTCCACCTCTTCCACGAACCGCAAACTGCTGGATCCAGCTGCGCTTGTGAAGCTCGGGCGCCTTACGCTTGAGTCTCGCCAAGCCATGGTTGGCAATGTTGCAGGTAAGCACAAAAGTCCGCACCGGGGCTCCAGTGTAGAGTTCGCGGAGTACCGCGAGTATCAGCCTGGGGACGACCTGCGGCGCCTCGATTGGCGCGCCTATGGACGGTCGGATCGTTTCTTCATTAAAGAATTCGAGGCCGATACCAACCTGCGCGTGTGCCTGGTTGTCGACGGCTCCGGCTCGATGCGTTACGGCGCCCCTAAGAATCCCGGGAACGGGGAGTCCCTTTACTCCAAATTCGAATTTGCGAGCCGTATGGCCTCTCTATTGGGATTTGTTGCTATTCGACAAGGTGAGGCCGCGGGCCTCACCATCGCCTCGGGCAAGCAGGCCAAGGGGGCTCCGAAGACGACCGATTTCACGCTGCCACCGCGCCGTAGACCCTCGCATCTTGGGCTTGTTCAGGACGCCCTTGAGAGCTATCACCCATCGGGGGAAGGCGACCTCCCGGCGACCCTGCATACCCTTGCGGAGCAGACCAAGCAGCGCGCCATGGTCATCGTCTTTTCGGATTTGTTTTCGGACCCCGAGGAGCTCGGCAGCGCCTTTCAACATCTCAAATTTCGCAAACACGACACGATCGTCTTCCATCTCCTGGAGCAGCGCGAGTTGGAGTTCACGTTCGATCGCACGACGCGGTTTGTCGACCTCGAAGGTGGTGCGCCGATCGTCGCCGAACCCGCAACCATGGGACGCCAGTATCGGATCGCTTTGGAGCGCTACTTAGAGCTTCTAGGTGACGGTGTTCGCAAGGCTGACGTCGACTATCATCGCGCTATGATCGAGGAGAAACCCGAGGACATCCTGGGGCGCTTCCTCTTGGCGCGCATGCAGCGAAGGGGCCGCGCTTGAGCTTTCTCCAGTCTTGGATTCTCTTGGGTTTGCCGTTCCTCGGGCTGCCTGTAGTCATCCATTTGATTCACAAGCGCCGGCACCGTGTCGTCGAGTGGGGCGCGATGATGTTCCTGTTACAGGGCGCGCAGATGTCGCGTGGCATGCAGCGCTTGCGTCACTTCCTCCTGCTCCTCTTCCGGACGTTAGCCGTGGCTGGACTCATCATTGGGTTGGGTCGACCGCTAGCGGGTGGCTGGCTAGGTGGGATGGGCGGCGGGCGCCCGGATACCGTGTTCGTCCTTCTCGATCGCTCGGCAAGTATGAATGAACTTGTCCATGCCGGGGGTGCAACGAAACTTGCGACCGGAGTCTCCCGCATTGCCGAGGCGCTGGAGAACTCCGAAGCCTCCCGACTGGTGTGCGTCGACAGTGTGAGCCTGGAGATTACGGAACTCGGCGAGGCTTCTGATCTGCTCAGCTTACCCTTGGCCCAGGAGACGGCAGCGATAGCGGATCTGCCGGCGATGCTGGAAGTTGCGACAGAGTACCTCCAGCGAAACCAGGCGGGGCGCGCTGAAATCTGGATTTGCTCCGACGGGCAGTCCTCGGATTGGCGTCCAGAAGATGGCCGTTGGAAGTTGTTGCAAGAGGCGATCGTCGCGATGCCCGCCGGGGTTCGGGTGAACGTTCTCAACTTCACGGAGAGTGAAGGTGAGGACTACTCGATCCGGGTCGAGCGGGCTGAGCGGGTAACGACGAGGGACGCGAATGGGGTACGAACGGAGCTTGTTTTGGACCTCCGACTGCGAGCCGCTCCGGAGCCCATCGAAGAGGGGGCTTCGGGTTCGACTCCCGTCTCGCTACCCGTCGCAATCGACTTGGGTGGTGCCCGCAGTATTGTTCAGATTGAGCTCGCCAATGGCGAAGGCGAGCTGAAGGGGCATCGCATGCCGCTTGATAAAGCCAACGGTGAAGGCTGGGGTTTCGTTGAGCTTCCAACCGATGCAAATGCCGCCGACAATCGGTTTTACTTCACGTTTGGAACGGGTGATATCCAAGAGACCCTCATCGTTTGGGAGGACAGCTCGGTGCGTGACGTTTTGCGGTTTGCCGCCGAGGCGCCTTCTAGCGAATCCACTGAATACATTGTTCGAGATCACCCGATTACCGAAACGGGCGATCTCGATCTAGTTGGCGCCTCTCTGCTCCTCTGGCAAGGGGCACTCCCGCAAGATGCCGATGCGCTTGCCGTGGAGCACTTTTTGGAGCGTGGTGGCAATGTGATCTTCTTGCCCCCAGCCGAGGGTGCGCAGCACGTATTTGAGGGCTGTAGTTGGGGCTCTCCGGTCGAGTTGGAGGAGGGGGAGGAGAGCTCGTCGCCAACGTCTTGGCGGAGTGAGGATGACCTCTTGCGCAACGGAGAGGACGGAACGCCGCTAACCGTAAAGGAGCTGCGGGTGCGCCAGTTGACTCCCGCCCAGGGAGACCTGACGCGACTCGCAGGCTTCGCCTCTGGTGAAACCCTGCTCTCGCGCGCACCGACCTCGCGCGGTGGGTTGTACTTCTTGTCGACTTTGCCTTCGCCCGCCTTCTCTAACCTTGCGATTCAAGGTGTCGTCCTGGTGGCCATGGTGCAGCGGGGCCTCGAGGCTGCGGCCCTCGCCCAGGGATCCCGCGGGCAGCAGAATGCGGGCAACTTGGATCCACTCCTGAGCGCGGCCGGCTACGAGATGCAAAGTGAGGTGCAGGAGGAGTGGCTCCTCTCGGAGCAGCTCTTTCACTCGGGCGTAATCCAAAGTGGTGAGAATCTAATCGCGATCAACCGTGCGCTCGACGAAGATCGCTCTCGTGGCCTCGATGAAGGCTCTCTCGCCGAGTTGATGCCCGAGGTCGAAATGAGCCTGGTTACGGGCAGCGCGAAAGAGACGGGGTTGGTCGAAGAGATTTGGCGCATCTTCCTGATGTTGATGCTGCTTGCCCTGCTCGGAGAGGCGCTGCTATGCATCACGGAGTCCTCTCCGGCGCTGCACGCGAAGAAGGGGGCGGAAGCATGATCAAAGGAATCGAATTCCTGTCTATCGAGGCCACCCTCCCAGTGATCCTTGTCGTAGCTCCGTTGGCTCTTGGCCTGAGCTTTTGGGCTTGGAAGAGGAGCGCTTATCGACCCGCGATTTTGGGTTTAGAGCTACTTCGGCTGCTGCTGATCGCGGGCGTACTTTTCGCCCTGTCGCAGCCCGAGAGGGTTGAAACCGAGATTTCAAACGAACTCCCTAAGATCGCGGTCTTGTGGGACGACTCGGCGAGCATGAAGACGCGCGATGTGGTCCCGCTCGGGGCAACGGGGGCAGCCCCCGAGACACGTGCGGATTGGCTAGAGGGGAATTTTGACTTAGCCGGCCTTGAGCTAGCCCTCGCCGGTCGCTATCGAGTTTCCGGTGCTCCCCTTTCTGATAGCAGTCTTTTGGAGCCCGAGCGGGGCGCTCTAGATGGGGGCGCCGAAGGCGAGATTCCCGCGACCAACATGGCGAGCCCCATGCGGCGCTTGCTCGAAGATCCCGAGCTGCGCGCGCTCGTACTTCTCGGGGACGGCGATTGGAATTCTGGGGGTAGCCCGGCCGATGTTGCGATGAAGTATCGCATGCAGGGAGTCCCGATTTTCACCACGGCGATTGGAAGTCGGACGGCCTTAGAAGATATCGAGTTCCTGCCGCTTGAACCCCCGGCATTCGCCCTTGTCGATAAGCAGCTGTCGATTCCTTACGCCATTCGGAGCTCGATGGATCGCGATCTGCGCGTCTCCGTCTCGCTCGTTGGAACGGACGGCCAGAAGACGGGGGAGGTGGTCCTTCTCAAGGCCCGCTCTATTTTTGAAGGCACCCTGAGCATTACCCCCACGGCCATGGGGTCGCTTACACTGACAGCGAGCCTTCCGGTTCAGTCGGGCGAGCTCGACGAGACCAACAACCAAGTCACCGTTGAGATCGATGTGCGGGAGGAGTCCCTGCGCGTGCTCCTAATCGAATCAACACCGCGTTGGGAGTATCGGTACCTGCGTAACGCTATGGTTCGCGATCCCGGCGTCGAAGTGGATTGCTTCCTCTATCACCCCGACCTGAAGGATATTGGCGGGGGACCTCACTACCTCTCCGCGTTCCCCAGTCGCGAGGAGCTGGTGGAGTACGACGTCGTTTTCCTTGGCGATGTTGGGATGGCACCTGACCAGCTCAGTCCCGAACAATGCAAAATGATCCGCGGGCTCGTTGCGGAGCAGGCGAGTGGCTTGATCTTGATGCCGGGATTGGGCGGCCGGCAAATGTCGCTATTCGAAAGCGAGCTGGAACCCCTACTCCCTGTTGAGCTCGATCCGGGTGCGCCTTATGGTCACGGTCAAGAGACACCTGCGCACCTCCTGCTGACCGAGGTCGGACGGAAGAGCAGCTTGACGAAACTCGCCCCCGACGAGCGCATGAATGCCGACCTTTGGGAGAACCTCCCCGGCTTCCAATGGAGCGCGGCGGCCTTGCGCCCCCGGGCTGGCGCGACCGTCCTAGCGGTGCACTCCTCCCGTGATGATGGCTACGGACGCTTGCCGCTGCTCGCGACGAAGAACTTCGGGACGGGTAAGGTGCTGTTTATGGGGACCGACTCGGCTTGGCGTTGGCGCGAAGGTGTAGAGGACAAAATCCACTACCGCTTCTGGCGTCAAGTTGTGCGCTGGATGGCGTACCAGCGCAAGATGAACGCGGGCGAGTCGATGCGACTTTTTTACACGCCGGAGCGCCCCACGGTGCGCAGCCTGACGACGTTTTTTGCGAACGTGATGGACGCGGCGGGCTCTCCTTTGGAAGGTGCTGATCTCTCGGCGCGCATCGAATCACCAGCGGGCCGAATCTCGCGCTTACAGTTCGATTCGGATGAGGGCGAGTGGGGACTTTACAGCACGACCTTTCGGGCTGTTGAGCCCGGTGATCACATCATCACCCTGACGTGCAGAGATACGGAGGAGCAGCTTGTCTCTACCGTTAACTTCGTGGGAGCCGTTCTCGAGAGGGTCGGGCAACCTGCCCGCCACGACGTGATGGCTGAGATTTCGCGCATCAGTCGCGGCGAAGTTTTTCGTTTTAGTGACATTGAGCGGCTCGGAGAGCGCCTGAGGGCCCTTGAGGACCCCCCCGTCGTCAGCCGGAGAACTCGTCTTTGGAGTCACCCGATTCTGGGTGCCATTATGGTGCTACTCATGGCACTCTTTTGGATAGGTCGAAAGATGGTAGGTCGCTTCTAGCGTCAACTCGACATGGCCTTCTCGCACGTGATCCGGATCGAGGCTCTTCCGCACGGGAGCCATCAACCCAAAACCAAGTACTCATCATGACTCCAAGTCAGGATTTCGCCCAGCCGCCTTTACCGGCGAGTCTAAGGGCTAAACTTACCGCTTATCGTGGGCGGTTGTGGAGCACGAAGACGATGGAGGCAGCGTTCGGCGCAGCCTTCGGGGTCGTCTTCTCCTATCTGCTTGTCTTCGGCCTAGATCGAATCATCGATACGCCGGGCTGGCTGCGCCTTGTGCTCTTGGGATTGGGCTTGATGGGCGGCCTCGTGATTTTGCCGATGCAGCTCTCCCGCTGGATTGGTGGGAATACGACCCTGAAGGCGGTGGCCCAGCGCATCGCGCGTGAGGACATCACAATTGGTGACCGCATCTTGGGTGTGATGGAGCTCACCGAAAACAAGGAGGAGTTCACACGCTCGCCCGAGCTCTCCCTTGCAGCGATCAACCAAGGCGAAGAGGACCTGCGCGGTCGGGACCTTTCGCACACGCTGCCGAGCTCACGGCACATGGCATGGGGAGCGGCCGCGCTGGTTTGCGTCGGGGCTTCGGCAGTTGGATTCCTCGTCGTTCCGGAGGCCGCACAGAACGCATTCGCACGATGGATGCAGCCGATGGCAGGTATCGAGCGATTTACGTTTGCGCGCCTGGCCCCCTTTGACGATCACATGGTTGTCGCACGCCATGAGCCATTCACGGTCTCGATCCAATTGGCGACCGATACCGATCGCCTGCCCGAGTTTGCGAGCCTAACCGGAGGAGGTGGAGAGTCCCTTGAGGCGCAGCTTGTCGACGGTGGTTACCAATTTGACATGGCCGGTCTCGGCGGCGAAGCCAACTACGATCTAAGGGTTGGAGACTATCGCGGTACGGTGCTCATCGACCCCAAGGATCGTCCCGAGGTCAGTGGCATGAAGGCGACCGTTTTCCTTCCGGCCTATCTAGAGCTCCCCGATTCGTTGGAGCGCGATGCTCGCGGCGGTTCGGTGCGAGTCGTCTCTGGCAGCTCGGTGGCGATCACCGCGGACTTGACCCGCGAGCTCGACTCGACGGCATGGACCGCGGGTATCTCTCGTGCTGAGGGCTCCCAGTTGATTACCGGGAAGGCGCTTGTGACGGACTCCTTTGATACCGCGCTGACCTGGCGCGACAACCTTGGTCTCGAGGGTGTCGTCCCTTTCCAATTGGCGTTGAAGTCGCAAGTCGACGCGAAGCCAACGGTCATCCTTGAGGGCTTGCAGGCAGAGATGATCCTCCTGTACAACCAAGCGACGAGCTTTTCAGTGCGCACGAACGACGATTTCGGCGTGCGTGAAGTCGGGCTCGTTTGGGAGGGGCTCGGTGATGTCGAGGGCCACGATGAGCTCGCTAGTGGCGAAAAATTACTTGGTCTAGGTGGGCCTGACGCCTCCAACCTGGAGCTCACGGCGACCCTTCACCCTCGTCTCTTGGAGATCGATCCGCAGACCTTGCGCGTGCGCGCTTTTGCTGTCGACTCTCTACCCGACCGCGAGCGCAGCTACTCGGCGCCCATCTTGGTCCAGGTGATGACGGAAGAGGATCACATGATCTGGCTGACCCGTAACTTCGCGAGTTGGTATGACGAGGCCGTCGAGGTGCGGGATGAAGAGAACAACCTTCTCCAGACCAACGAGGAGATGTTAGCTCTGCCCAATGACGAGCTTGCGACTGCGGAGATGCAGCGCAAGATTCAAGTGCAAGCTGCAGCCGAGCGCGTGAATAGCCGACGTCTGAACCGCTTGGTCGGCAGTGGCTCGACCCTGCTCGCAGAAGCGGCCAGGAACCCCCAGTTCAACGCCAACACGATGGACGACTGGGCGGAGATGATGTCCGCTCTCAAGGACATCTCGGATACCCGTATGCCGTCGGTTGCCGAGCTGCTCGGGTCCGCTGCTGCGGCGGAGAAAACCAAAGTCGCCGGTGTGAATAGGGACAGTGCAAAACCCTCTTCCGGCCCCTCGAAACCCGAGGAGGGTCCCGAGAAGTTGAAGCTCCCGAACGCGCCTCAGGTTGCGGATGTCGAGTCGAGCTTTAATGAACCGACGAAAAAGGAAGGGGACCAGGAAGCCAAACCGGCTAGCTCTGGTCCGCCCGCGAATTTGACATTGGCACAGACGACGGTCGAAGGTGGCGGGGCCACCCAGAAAAGTCAGCCCCCTGCGCCGGACACCGCCGACGATTCGCCGGGTCCGACCAAAGACGAGCTTGCGAAGGCGATAGCCGAGCAGCGCGCGTTGATGGTGGAATTCCAAAAGGTGGCGGGTGTGATCAGCGAGACTCTTGCGAATCTCGAGGGCAGCACCTTTGTCAAGCGCCTAAAAGCTCTGTCCCGATCCGAGACAGGCGTTGCGCAAGATCTTGACGGAACCCTAGCAAGTGCTTTTGGCGCTGACGAGGTTGGGCAGGACAACGCCGAGACGGTCGCCTTTGTGAGTGGCGTCCAGGAGAAGTCCGGGCAGCGCGCCTCCCTTGTCCGAGAAGACCTGACGGCCTATATCGGTCGTATGGGCGAGGCGGGGCGAGACACCTCCAAATTCGAGCGCGTCTTGGAAGAGATGGGAGACGTGGGGGTCACCCGCGAGATGGCCGCCATCGACGACCTTTCCAGTATTAGTAGAGCGGGCGAAGCAATCGCCGGAGCCGAAAACCTAGCCGACGACTTGGACCGCTGGGCCGAGATACTCGTCGGCCCTGGCTGAAGTGGCTCGACCTGAAAAGGGTCTAAAAAGAAGGGCAGTTTGCCTCCTTCACTCATTCTGGAAGTCCTACGAATCACCGAAGCCGAGATGGATCTTAGAGATCTAACTCGCGAAACCGAGCAGGCGCGTCTCGGCATGAAGCGCGTCGACTATGAAGACTTTGCCGACACCCTAGTCGGGGAGCAGATCGATCTAACCGAGCGCACAGAGCAAGTGGTCAAGGACATCCTCGCACTTCCCGATGCGCAAGCCGACTTTGGCAAAGAGATCCAGATGCTTCGCGATGCAGCAGGCGCCATGGCCGATACCGAAGAGAAACTTCTGACGCCGACGACCGGCCCTGTGACCATCGCATCCGAGACCGAGGCCATCGAACATCTGCTTCGTGCGCGCCGTTCGGGTGGTGGTGGTGGCGGCGGGGGAAACACACCCGGCGGAGGTGGTCCCCGCAAAGGCCAGACGGATGTCTCGGCGCTGGCTCTGGTTGGACGTTCGGAAGATGCGAGCGGTGTGACCGCGGACCGCGAGGTCGGTGCGGCGATGGTTACCAATGAAGAGCAGCAGTCCGCCGAACTGCGCAGCTCCTTGGATCGATACTTCGAGAAGCTGAATGGGAAATAGACGCGGCGTACTTGTCCTCTCTCTCGGTGCGCTCCTCTGCACGGGTCTGCTTTCGTTTGTCTTTCCAACGGCCGATGGAGACCCGCGCTTAGGACGCGCAAAGGAGGAGCTTCAGATTCTCTTCGAGAATCGTGTGGAGCTTCTGCTGATTGATGCTCGGCGCACGTTGGATGCTACCTTGGCAGAGGATGGGGCGGCCGCAGGACCAGCGAGCTGCTTGAGTGATGATGAGGCCGATCGGTTTCTCGACATGGCCAATGATGTCATCAAGGCATTTTGGGAGGCGAATCCTCCGAAGGTCGGTGTCTCGCCCAACGAGAGGTTTGGGGAGGCATCGCCGATCGTCTACGAGCCATTCCGTAACTTTCTCAACAGCGAGGAGTGGCTCGGCGTGTTGAGGGCGGAGCTTCCAGAATCAGTCCTAGCCGTTTGGCTGAGCAACCAGGCAGAGCGCACGGTACGGCTGGAGGAGAGTCTGGTCTCTATGCTTGAAGCTCGTGTCTCCCAAGCCCTGTGCCTGCGTCCTGAAGAGCGCGAGGAAATTCGCGATGCGCTGCTCAGGGCCGGTCAAGAGCAGCTTGGCAAGCAGCTCATCGGCCAGGTCCAGAACTACCGGTACGGGAACGAGATGCCCGACCCCTTCCGAGACTTGATGGAGTCCGCGAAACTGAGTGAGAGCCTTAGCGAGGCTCGGGCCAAGCTGCTGGACGAGCTCGTCAGAACAGGACGGACGACCTATCACGACTTCTGTTTCGAAGCGGAGTACTGGCTCTATGGCAAGGGCGATCATGGCGTCTTGCGGCCCCTCCTTTACGGTTCTGCGGATGCGCTTTTGCGACGCAGCGGGCGGATGCCGAGTCAGCTGACCTACGCCTTTGAGGTTTCGAAGGGAGCGACGAACTCTAAGGATTGGGAGAAAATCCTGAGGGGCATGCTCGACCTTCCCGATGATGAAGATTTCGAGTCGGTTCCGATTCGAAATCAAGAGGAGTACAAAATGGCCCGTGCTACTTTTTTTCTAAATGTGATTGACCAGCGCACGGTGTTCTCAAAGGACCAGCGCGAGGCTCTTGCACCGCTACTCTTGGAGTTTGTGGAGAAGGAAGTCCAAAGCGCTTCCCGCTACAGTCCTCTCAAGCCTGAGCTCCCCGGCACTTTCGGGATTGCTGCGGACGGGGTCTATCGCCCCAGTCTGGCCAGTAGCAATCAGCTTAGTACGGATCTGAAATCGAAGCTGACGGCACTTCGTGACGCCTGTTCCCAACAACAGCTAGACGTCCTGGACGTCTAAGCCTGCCTGACGTGCCTCTAATGAATCACAAACGAAGTCCATTGCGCCTCTTCTCGCTAGTAGCCGGTGCCGTTACGCTTGCGCTAACATCCAACGCAAGTGGGCAAGACCTCAAGTACGGCGCACCCATTCCGGCTGTTCACCGCACCATGTTTGACAAGGGCCTTGACTACCTGAAGGGCTCTCAGCGCAAGGATGGAGGCTGGGCGGGCAGTGCAGGGGTGACGGGGATTTGTGTGATGGCTCTGCTCGCATCTGGTGAGGATCCGAACTTTGGCCGCTACGCCGAGAATATCCGCATGGGAGTGCGTTCGATCATTCGTCGACAGGACGGCGACACCGGGTTCATCCAGACTGGGATGTACGAGCACGGCTTCGCAATGCTGACCTTGGCGGACTGCTATGGAGCAGTGGATGAGCGCATGCTTTGGCTTGGCGAGGACGACAAAGGTCGCTCGATCGCAGAGGCTTTAGAGCTCGCCGTGCGCTGTGCTGTAACCTCGCAAGAGAACAACCCGACCAAAGCGTGGCGCTACTCTCCAGACAGCACGGATGCGGACACCTCGGCGGCGGGCGCGGTGTTGATGGGGCTACTAGGCGCCCGCAATGCAGGTGTTGCGGTGCCCGACTCCTCCATCGATGGAGCTGTCGAATACTTTGTCAGCCAGACGATGCGGACGGGCAACGTGAACTACTCCGGTTTTGGCGGCATGGGGGACAGCCATGCCCGCTCGGCGATCTGCGCTCTGGTGCTGGCGATCGCCAAGCGCCAGGATTTGGAGAGCTACAAGGCCGTCCAGGAATACCTCTCAAAAACCTGGGACGCCACCCCCTGGAACCACCCCGCTTACACCTTGTACTACCGCTCCCAGGCGCTGTTCCAGGTGCAGTACGAGATCTGGCGGAAGTGGACCCAGGAGAACACAGTGCTGCTCGCCGAGCTGCAGAATGAAGACGGTAGTATTCCGATCAAGGGGGCTAGCTCCGGCCTAGAATTCCAAACGGGAATGGCGCTGCTCTCCGCAGGGCTCAATTACTGCCTGCTACCGATCTACGAGCGCTAATCATGGTTTTTGTTTCTACCTATTTGGCGCTTAGCTTGCTTTCCGCTCCTTGCCTGCAAGAGGGCAAGGTCGTTCAGATCAAGGCTGCTGTAGCTGCACCTGCTGTGGTGATTGGTCGCCCCGTGGTCCTTCGCGCTGCGGCGGGTGGCGCAGTCTTGATAGACTCGTTCGAAGTTGATGTCGAGGGCTCGGTGCCGTCCACTTTTGCAGCAGGTTCGGACCAGCCCTCTCCCGGCCAGGTCTTCTTGCACACGGGCGAAGGTCAGAGATTAAGAGGAGTGCTGTCGGCAGCGACTGATGGTCAGCTCGCATTTGACTCGGTCGATTTCACCGACCCACTTTCGATCGACCCGATGGCGCTTGAGTCGATTCGTTTCGCCACCGAGGAGGGCGGCGACACGGACTATTCGGGGAAGTACTCGTTTCTCCTCAAGGGTGGAGATGCCCTGCGTGGACGTATCCAAGAGGTACATGGACAGGATTCTTGGCTTGTTGATCTAGATGGTATGGGGCCGCTTTCACTGTCAGTCTCGGAGCTTGCAGCAGTTGATGCACTCGCCTCGGAAGTCATGGTTTACAGCGGGCCCTTTGGATTAGGTGGGTGGGACCAGAGGGGGACCTGGTTGGCGTCTGGCCCCTCCGGCTTTATCCCAGAGACAAGTGATCCGCGGTCTCTGCTGAAACGGGATTTCGGTTTGAACGGTCAGCGCTTGGTCGACATCGAACTCCAGGTCGGACGAGAGGCTCACTTTCGCATGTACCTGCTTGGGCAGTCCATGAAGCGTGTGGACAAGGATTGCATCACGCTTGAGATTTGGGGTGACACGCTTGTCGCCTACACGGAGGGAAAGAAGCGGATCTTCGCGACGCCGATTCCTGGGGCGATGCGTGAAGGCGGGCTGATTGTTCTGAAGATCAAGACCGACGCTGACAGCCTGTACTTCCTCGATGACGAGGGCGTCACGCTGGCGACTCTCTCTCGACCCGACGAAAGCGGCCCGGGGTTTGGCCTGGAGTGTGACGCGGGATCTTTGAAGTTATCCAGCATACGAGTCCTGAATACCGAGAGTTCCCTGTCGCCCGTTCGCCTTATCGCCCAAGACGTCCTTGGTCTTGATGCTGAGGCGGGTGTCTATCAAACCACCGCGGGTGAGGTTCCGGTCGCCGCAGTTCTCGGTTTTGACTTCCCGACATCGGAGGTCGCCACGCCAGAGAGTGAGCCTGACCCCGGGGATCAAGTCCGGCTGATCTACTCCGATGGTCGGCGGGTGACGGGCGAGTTCGTAAGCTATGGAGAAGGCGAACTTACCATCCGTCCCACCTGGCAAGGTGAAGCCCGCGTCTGCAGTACCTCTTCACTCGAAGCCATTACGGTTGTACGTAGCGGTACGTTCCAACGAAAGAAAACTTCACGGTCCTTCCTTGTTACGGGCAACGGAGAGATCGCCGGTTCGCTCGAGTCGGTTGGCGAAGATGGTGCGATCACTTGGAAGCCAACGATCAGTGCGTCCTCGGCGACCATCTCCCGAGACAGCGTTCGGCGGATTGTGGTCAACCGAACAACCTCGTTTTTCGTTTCCAATAAGAACTATCCCCACTTCTTGCGGTTGCGCTCTGGCGACTCCTTTCGCTGCAAGGTTGTCGTGATTGGGTCGGAGGAGTCTCGCTTCGCGACTCCATTTGGCGGCGAAGTGACGATCTCGAACGACTTGATCAAGGCGATCGAGTTCGACACGCGGAAGATGGCGGAGTTCGCCGAACTCTTTGTTGAGAAAGTGGAAGACGGAAACAATTTCGGCTGGGGCAATACAGGAGAGGCGCCGCGGCGCGAGGTGAGCGAGGGATTTGACGCCGCGAGTTTAGAGCGCGCCCTCGCCTTGCCCCGCAAGTATAAGCAGCGCCGATTCAAACACCTCGTACTTGCACGGACCGGTGATTTCCTGCGGACGAATGTTATAGGTTGGTCTGAAGAGGGCATCCTTTACTCGAGCGGCCTCAGTGACGAGAGGCTGATTCCAACCCGCCGCTTAGCGGCAGTCGTTTGGCTTGATGATCCCATCCTCGAGGATGTTGAGCTCGTCGAGGCTGACCTCCCATCGAGTCACACCCGACTCATCCTCGATGAACAGACGTGCTTGACCGTCGAGCTAAGTGGCGCCGATAACGAGGGGATTGAGGCCGTGTCACCGATCCTTGGTGAGCTGAGAGTCGACTTGGAGCATTTGCTTTCGATCGAACTCTCAGGGGCCGCAGCGTTGCCTCCTTCGATGTATTCCAAGTGGGTGTTTATTCCGAAGGAAGAGCCGTTCCCCGACGCAGCACAGGCCGGAACAGGTCAGCTACCCGTGGTCGGCGAGCGGGCCCCCGCTGCAATCGGCAAGGACTTGCATGGTGATGACTTCAACTTGGCAAGCGCGACCGGCAGTGTTGTGTTGCTTGATTTTTGGGGTTTCTGGTGACCTTCCTGTATGGCAGCAATGCCAGGCGAGCGGTCGCTCGCCGAAAGGTACGAAGGACGTCTCTTCGAGTTGATCGGGGTCAATACCGACACCGAGGGGGCCGCCGGGAGCCTCTCCATCCGCGCCGGCGAAATGGACATTCCGATGCACTCGTTCCTCGACGGTTCGACGTCGGGGCCAATAACTACAGCTTGGGGCGTGAATGCGTTTCCAACTCAGTTTCTAATCGACCACGAAGGAATCGTGCGAGGGATTGACCTGGTTGGTCCAGCCCTTGACGAAGAGATCGAGCGCCTCTTGCTTTTGGCGGACGCCGCCAAAGCTGAAAGAGACGCCGCCAAGTAGTACTCACTCGCAGCCCAGCTGCATCCAATTTTACTCCGCCATGAGCAGCATGAAATTTCCACTCGTACCTTTTGCGGTCCTCTGTCTGGCAGCAGGCAGCTATGCCCTAGTTCCGTCGTCACCTACACCTTTAGCAGCACCCTCGACAACGATTGCTGAGTCCAATTTTGTCAGCGTCTCCGCCACAGGCACTTTCGCCGTTGAGCCGACCTACTTCTCCATGAAAGCGACCATCTCCAAGACTGCGGATTTGGCGGATGAGTGTGTGATGGATTTTGTTCAAGCGCGCACGCGCGCGGTCTCGGGCATCATGGGTTTGGAGCTCTCCGGCCTTGACGTGATCGGTGCGGGAGTCGAGTTTATGTATGGCGCTCCCTTAGATAAAAATATGAATAATGGCGGCTTCATCATGAGCAGCAACGGCCAAGATACGATTAGCGAAGGGGTGACGCTTTCTGAAGTGCTTGAAGTGAAGTTCTCCCCAGGCGCGGATTCGGCCGCCCAAGTGGTGCAGGTCGCTGCGGCGATTGATATTGCGGTGGAGCTTGGGCTCAAGCTTCGTGGCGGCACTAACGTCCCGTATTATGGATACCCGGTTCAGAACACCGGTGATGGCAATGCGACCGTCTCCGGCAAGCTGTCCGATGAGGACTCAGCCGTGGCCCAAGGCGGGGCGCAGGCCGACGCGATGTGGCGCGCGCGTGTTTTGGCGATGAACTTGGCGGAGCTAAGCGGCCGCCAATTGGGTGGAATCCGAAGCGTCCGACAGTCCGCCGCGAGCACCTCTTGGAAGGGCATCGGTGGCGGCGTCGAAGCTACAGCCACCTTGACGATCGAGTTCGAGCTACTGTAAGAGCTACTCGCCCTCGTACCAATCTTCCGTCTCGCGGGCGATGCGCTCAGCATCGTCCGCGGAGGTCAACTCGCCCTCGTTGATGCCGGGGCAGCACTTCTTGACGGGGCCGCTCCAAACGTCGAGAGAGACGAGGTTGTCCTTCCAAAAAGGCCACGTGCTGCACTGCTTCGGGCGCGCCTCATACACCTTGCAGAGCCCCTTCTCGTCTAAGAAAACACACTGACTTCCACTCCGCTTGAGGAACCGCCAGCCATCTTCGTGGTCACAGTGGACTGAGTCGAACTCGTCTTCGCTGATTCGAAGCTCTGCGCTGAGTTTGGTCAAGTCGGCATCGGACACATAAACGTATGTGTACTCCCCGTGATCGCGGCAGCAATTCCCGCAGGCTGTGCAGTCAAAGCGAAGCCCGTCTTGGTACCAACGCGGGTCGACTTGGGGGAGTTCTGAGTCTTTGGAGGAGGGCATGGTTTGCTTATCTTACACTTCGATCAAATCCTAAGCCTTTGGAAATACACAGGTTGTGAGATATGGACTGTGTCCGATGGCGGACAGACGGCCGATGTGCGGTATCCGCACGTTCCACGCGGTCTAATGTTAGGAGGATGTGCGATTTCACTCAAGGGGGCTTCTCGAGCAGGTCGATTGCCGGGCAAAAGCGGAGCAAAAAGCGATGAAACTGATTGTTGTTGAAGGGGGCTCTCAATCCGTTTATCGATTTGAGATGCCAGAGGTTTTTATCGGGCGTTCGATTGAGAATGACCTCAGGTTGAACTCGGGGCTTGTGTCCCGTCGCCACTGCCGCGTGACGGTGGACAACGGTGAAATCTGGATCGAGGATTTGAACTCGGCCAACGGTACCGTGATTAAAGGTGAGCGCATCGTTCGCATGCGCGTGGCCGATCACGACGAGTTTCTGGTTGGCGGTTCCCGGGTCCGGATCGAGCTGGATGCGGAAGAGGTGAAGGAAGAGCCCACGGTCGCGGTCCTTCCGATTGAGGGCCTGCAGACTCAGAATGGCACGGGAGATAAGAGCGTGGATCGCGTGGCTGCCTTTGCGCGTATCGCTACCCTGCTCGCCGCCGAGACCGAACTGAAACCACTCCTCGAGCTAATCGTGGACTCTGCAGTCGCCCTAATCGAAGCGGAGCGGGGCTTTCTACTTCTCTCTTCGAGCGAGCAGCACGACCGTCCAAAGTCCGCATCTTCTACCGACCTGGCCGACCTAGAGGTTCGCCTAGCTCGCAGTTTCGATCGCAGTGATATTCCAATTCCCCAGAGCCGCTTGTCTGCCGGCCTTTGCCGACAGGCGCTTTCAACGGGCCGACCGGTGCTCTCGATGGACGCCGGTCGCGACGACCGCTTTGACTCGATGGTCAGCGTCGAGGATCTGCGGCTCCGTTCGGTCCTGTGCCTGCCCATTCTCCTGGACGATCACGTGACGGGTGTGCTGTACGTCGACAACCGCATGCGAAGTGGCGCCTTTACCGAGGATGACTTGGACGTGGCCGAACACTTCGCGGCTTTGGCCGCCGTCGCCATTCGCAATGCGCGGCAGGTTGACGCGCTCTTGGAGAACAACGACGCGCTGCGCCTGTCGGGAGCGCAAATCGAGCGTTTGAACGCAAGCCTTGGGCGCAAAGTCAAAGATCGAGATGCCGAACTAGCCGTGGTTCGACGCGAGCTTACGCGCGAGCGTGGACGTTATGACTACAACGAAATCATCGGCACCTCGAGCGCGATGCGGAAGGTCTTCCAAGTGCTCGATCGCGTCGTCGAGTCCGACTTGCCTGTTCGAATTTCCGGTGATAGTGGAACGGGAAAAGAGCTGATAGCTCGCGCGATTCACAACAACGGAAAGCGCTCCCAAAGGCCGTTTGTGTGTGAGAACTGTGCAGCTGTACCTGACTCCCTTCTCGAATCCGAGCTGTTTGGGCACGTGAAGGGTGCCTTCACCGGCGCCGATCGCAATCGCCGGGGGCTGTTACAGCAGGCCGACGGGGGAACGCTCTTCCTTGACGAGGTCGGGGATATGAGCGTTGAGATGCAGAAGAAGCTCCTGCGTGTTTTGCAAGAGGGCGAGGTGCGTCCCGTGGGCTCGACAACCGTGGAGAAGGTCGATGTTCGCATCGTTGTTGCCAGCCACCGGGATCTCCTAAAACTAGTCGAAGCCGGGCGCTTCCGCGAGGACTTGTACTACCGTTTGAACGTCCTGACTGTGGACCTTCCACCCCTCCGAGATCGGATCGAGGACATCCCGATCCTCGCCGAGGCGCTGCTGATTCGGGCCGCCCGCGAGGCCAGCTGCGAACCTCCGAGTGTCGCCCCTGAAGTGATGGCGGCGCTCGCCTGTCACGATTGGCCGGGCAACGTGCGCGAGCTGGAAAACGAGATGCGCCGCCTGGTGGTCTTGGCGGACGGCATGGTGCGTCTTGAGCACCTCTCCGGGCCGATTCAAAGGGGGGAAGGACGTTCGAAAGGGAGTGGCGAGAGCACTCCTGTCGTAAAGGTCGAAGGCGACTTGCGTGCAGCCGTCACCGCTTTTGAGGCCGGTGCTATTCGCACAGCTCTCGCAGAGGCCGAGGGGAATAAAAGTCGGGCCGCGAATGCTCTCGGCATTTCACGATTCGCCTTACAGCGTAAGATGGAAAAGTATGAAATCGATATTGGCGAGAAAAGCGCAGAGGCAGATGGCGAAAAGGAAGAGCACGTCTAACCGATGAGCTCCGATTCACCTCTCAACCCAGAGCGGGCCGAAATGGATGACTCCACGGACTCGTTGAGTGAGACCCAAACGGGGGACGCAAGCTCGTCGGATACTCAGGATTCTGTTGCAGCCACAGCGCTTCCAAACATTACGACGCCAGCTAGCCGGGGAAAGGGGGCGGAAGTGTCCAAAGACGAGCTCATTCCGCCGACTCCTCCAGTGCGCGAGCTCTCCCCGAAGCGGGGCGGGGGTGGTTTGCGGATCCCGGGCTATCAAATCGAAGGGGTTATCGGTCGCGGTTCAACGGGGACGGTCTACCGCGCTCGGCAAGAGACCGTTGATCGCCTCGTTGCATTAAAAGTACTTCACGCCGAACTCACCACGCGCCCGCGCATGGTGCGCAGGCTTCAGCGTGAGGCCCGTACAACCGCGCGGCTCGCCCATCCGAACATCGTGTCCGCGATCGACATGGGGCGCACCGGGGACCGCTGGTGGTTCGCCATGGAGCTCGTGGACGGACCGAGCTTGGCTCTAAAGCTAAGGCAAGAAGGGCGCCTCAACGAACGTGATGCGCTGCGCTTTTTCATCCCGCTCTGTGAGTCGCTTGTGCACATCTGGGAGAACGGTGTTGTGCACCGCGACATCAAGCCGGGCAATATTTTGATCGACAAGGTTTCGGGTGCGCGACTGGCGGACCTGGGGCTCGCATTCGCCGATGACGATCCAAGCCTGACGGGTTCTGAGGGCACTCTCGGTACGCCTCACTACATCAGCCCCGAGCAGACGCGCGATCCCTCAGCCGTCGACATTCGGACGGATATTTGGTCATTTGGAGCGACGATGTTTCACGCCGTTTGCGGTGCTCCACCGTTTAGCGGCGCGAATGTTGCCGAGGTCCTGTCCGGCGTTCTTTACGGGCGCGTTCCAGATCCCCTGGAGCTGGAGCCGGATCTGTCGCGTGGACTTGGTCTCGTCATTCGCAAGTGCCTAAGTCGGGATTTCGAAAAGCGCTATCAAACCCCGCGCGAGCTGCTGACGGACCTAGAGCGAGTCCGAGAGCGACGTAAGCCCAAAGTGCGGGCAGCCAGCCTAGAGCCAACCGCCGGTGCCGGTCCCAGCCCGGTCAAAGTCGCGGCTCTTTCTTCGATGGGGGCCGTCTTACTTTGCGGGGCTTATCTGCTTTGGGCGCGACCGTGGGAGGCCACTACCGGCCCCGCTCTGTTTGAGCCTCTGACGGAATTGGGCCGGCAGCTGAATGAGGACTTTCCCGCAGCGGAGCGACTAGCCCCCGCAGTGCTGGTCGAGCGCCTGCGCGATATGAAAGTCCAGGTACCCGCGAATGATCTCGACCGTTGGCTGACGATATTCTCCGGCGCGGAATCGCTCGAAGCCGAGCGCCTGCGCAGTGTCTATAGCGCTTGCGAGGACGCCTTTCGCAAGTCCCTTGCGGCTGGCGATTTTGCCTCGGCAGAGCGAGCTCTTGGACCCAGCCTGGAAAGTGCGTTGCTGGCCCAGGTGGGCCGCTCGCATAAACGCGCTCCCTATGAATACCAAGTGCGTCTCGACCGCTTGTCGAGCGAGCTTGAGTCGCGACTCTCCGAAGCGGAGTCCAAGTTGCGGGAGCGCCTGGTGGTCGATTTAGAGAGTAAGTTCCTTTCGGGTGTCGAGCTCTACTTGGAGAAGAGCAGGTGGCGCGACGCCGGAGAGAAGCTGGCGATGACATCACGCGCCGTAGCAACGGAGATGGGCTTTGAGCTCACGGGTTTACCCCAGGCGAGTCAGGAGCGACTGCTCGCGACCATCACGACGCGGGTCTCTGGGAAACGGGTCGAATTCCAGCGTGGCTGGAGTGCACTCGACGACGAGCTTGTGAGGTGGGTTGAGTTCACATCGCGCGAGTACTTCCGCGAGCTGGAGAAGACGCACAAGCCGATGAGTGCGGGCCCGCTGTTGCGCGATGACTTTGCGAAAGAGCTAGAGGCGCGCGGGCTGCAACGGGATCAAATGATGACGCAGGAGAGCGGGCTCGCGCTCGGCGTGCTCGCGAATAGCGCATCTGATCTTGAGGTGTACGAAGCGAGCTTGGCCCTTGGACTTAGCTCGTCTGGCCAAGATGCGCTGGATGCTATGGGGATCTGGTTGGACCAACTAGCAAGCGGCCCTTCGTGGAAAGGGAGGCGCTACGATGAGGCGGGGGCGTATTGGCGCCAACGCCAGGAATGGCTTGCGTCGAACACTACGGGCGTCAACGAGCCTTGGTGGCGCGACTTGGAGTCGCGAGTCCTTGCGCGAATCACGGAGGCGTCGCTACTCGAGCGATTGATGCGACGGGCCTCGGAGCGACTGGAAGCCATGCACGGTGAGCGCCTCGAGTTAATGATCGGCTCTAAGGTGATTGCCGGAGGAACAGTGCAGGTGATTGGCGGTACACCGACCGGCGGTTTCCACCTTGACGTGACGGGTGGGGGAAGTCGCTTGATGTATCTAGCCATTCCAAAGACGGGCCTGCCTGCCGACTCCCAGCTGGTCTCTCCGCAAGATGTGCTCAGCCTGGCGAGCTTAGATTTAGATGAGGATTGGGCGCGCTTGGCAACTGCGTTTTTCCATGCGCGAGAGGGCAACCCGAACTTGGCTTTGGGTTTGCTGACAAGCCAGCCACTCGACAGTGAGTACGGTGCAAAAGCAGCCGAGTTCTTGCGTAGCTTGGAGCACGCTAGGACCGAATATGAGCTGCATCAGAAGCGTCGTAGCTCCGAAGCTCAACTGCAGTGGAATACGTTGTTTTTCGATATGCCTAATCAGCAGGAGATGCTGAAGAACTACCCGGAGCGGGCTCTCGAATCGATCGAGCTGCTACTTTCGGAGTACAGCGACGTTCCGTTGATCGCGAAGTCTGAGCTTCGACTGGTCGAGTTGCGCGAAATCTTGAAAGCGCCCGAAGGCCGCGCGACACTTGAAGAGTTTCAGAGTGCCTATGGCGAGGATATTGTGAACTTCCACCACGAGGGCCAAGTCGAGCTGTTTTACGACTTTGTCTTAGAGTCCACCTTGCCCGGGATCTCGCGCGAGGATTGGATGCCCGATGGTGCGGGGTGGAGCGCCCCCGCGGATTTCGCAAGTGACGAAGATTTCGCGCGCAGGCTTGTTCCGGCACTTGTCGTACGGAAGCCCTTAGAAGTCGACGCTGGAGTGACCACGGTCGAGTTCGAAATCGAGGAGCCGATCATCGCAGGCCAAGAGCGCCTGCTGATTGCGAGCGCACTGGGGTTCCATGTGGTTCTATCGTCGCCGAAAGGCGCTGCGGCGGGGCGTGTGCTCGCCGTTTCAAAAGGGACGCCGGCGGAGGCGCTCGAGCTGCTGCGATCCGGCGCTGGGAAGCGTTTGGACAATGCGCTTTTGGAGGGCACGAAGGTGCACCCGCATTGGGGCGACACCAATTCGGCGCGGGTCGGCTGCCTGTTGCGTCTCGATATCGACAAGCGCCGAGGCAGCGTGCGAGTTCTCTTCGATGGTGTCGAGGTCTTGCAGTCGGATCTCTCTCCGCCGGGGAGCGGCGCGGGTACGTATGGGGTCAAACTTCGCTCCTGGGAAGAGATCCACCTGCGCAGCCTTCGGGTGCGCGCGAAGCGCTAGCCTTCGTTTGAGAACGCTCGGATCACCCTCTCGGCGCGCGCGAGGTTGCCTTCCGTGAGTCGGTCTGCCACGGCGGCGAGCGCGTCCAAAAGGTCCTGGGGTGTTGCGCCGCAGCGAACAGCACCCCGGGCATGACTGGCCAGCTGGCGGTCTTGAGAGAGCGCGGCGAGCGAAACCACCGCGCAAAGCTCGCGTGCAGCAGCGTCCAGCCCAGGCCGGGAGAGGACACGCCCGTAGGCGTGCCCCAGAATCCACCGGCCCCAGTCGGGATGGTAGCTCTCTAGCATTTCGCGCACCCGAGGTGCTCGATGCCCGTAGACCCGCTCGAAGAACTCGTACCCCGCGCTGAGGTCCTCTTCTTCGCTGCGGACGCCCGAGCGCTCGTCGTCATCGATCTGTCCTAGGCCGCCCGCCTCTTCCAGGACGCCAAAAGCCTCAACCAGCCGCGGAAATCCTGCAAACAGGTGCGTCTGTAGGATGGCTTCGCGCCACGATCTATCGGGCTCATCTGGACCGGCCGCAAGCCTCAGCTCTCTTAGGAGGTCCCAATCGCCGAGTACCGTCGCCACGGAGAGGCGCAGCAGTGTGACCGTTTTAGGTGCAAGGCTAGTCATGCGCGGGAGTCTATCAGGGGTTGGCACGAACCTCGCACCAGATTTGCCGCTCACAATTTTCACCCGCGCGCGTAATTCAGGGCCGGCCCTATGCGCCTAGGGAGTGAATTCCAGCGCATTGACGGCTCCCGAAGCGCCAGAATTGCGTCTTAGACCAAAAATCCTTGCGGTTCGCTAGTGCCACGTCTACATCAGCCCGGATTTCGGGCTAGGCTTCCTGCGTCACAGGTTTCCCCGCCCAAGATTCGTCCCTCTCCCCTCTAGTTCATCATGCGATCTATCCTGATCTTCTTCGCCGTTGTCGTCGCCTCGCTTGGCCTCTTTTGGTTCTTGCGCGAAGAGCCCATCAAACTCACTGCTCCGGGTGCCGGGCCGGGTACCGAGACGACCTTCGCCAAGCCATCGAGTCAACGGCCCCAGACCGGCAAGGGGACGACACGTACCATCCAAGGGGCAAACGGTGAGATCACCGCGCACATTCCCGAGAACATGGTCGACCTCTTAGCTGCGGCGGCGGACTATTCCTGGCGTGAGGGACTTTCCGAGGCCAACCTGGTCAAGATGGAGGACGCTTGGGACTTCGACTTGAGCGGAATCGATTTCAGCAAGGACGTGCTTTGCACGGTGGATGGCATCGACATCACCTCGCGTGACCTGCACAGTTGGGTCGCACTGAAGCGTGGTAAGGCTGTGCTTCACAGCCATGTCTATGCAATTATGGGCAAGATGGCTGCCTTGGAGACAGGGATTCCTTTCGGCTTGAGCGACGCAGAGTGGACCCGCTATTTCGACGACTCCTGCGTCCAGACGGGTTTGCCGAGAGAGCACGTTCTGGCCAACCTCTCCCTTCAATTACAACTTCCGCTTGACGCGGTGGAGGGCATTCGCCGCCAGATGGTCGAGGCTATCCTGGCCTTCTTCCCCCCGGTTGAAACGGTCGACGAGCTGCCGTTGGGCGTCTCGCGATTGTTCACCAACGAACAAGAGATTCAGGATGCAACGCGACTGGGCGAGCTCATGAGCTCTCAGATCCTTGCAAACGGCAGAAAGACTGGTGATGGCAACTACGGTGCTCCAGTGCCGGCGTTTGTCGACCCGATGTCCTTCCTGTTTAGTCGGATCGGCAATGACATCCGCTTCCGTCGCACCTGGACCAGCCTGGATCAAAACATGCCCGAGGGCGCTCTCATGGGCGTTTATACGGGTCCCTTGCAAGAGGGCGCTGTCTTGCCGCCATGGGAGCAAGGCGAACAGGTTGAGTACATCATGATCGACGAAATCTTTAGCTTGCTAGAGCCGACCTTTACGCGCAACTTCATGGAGACCGAGCTGCGCGACGTGATCTGGTCTAAAGTGATCAAAGCCAAGCTGGCTCAAGAGGGCGCTCTGCCCACCGCTGGCCAAAGCTGGCGCAAATTCGCGGCCGAGTACCTAGCCGAGCTCAACTCATTCATGCAGCTGGACTTCAAGTTGCAGATCCGGGGCTTCGCCGATCGCGAGTTCTATCGCAACGACTTGGCGATCACCGAGGGCATCTTGGGCCTGCAGGAAGAGGGTTGGCAAAACGACGACACGCTGCGCGAGTATTTTGATGCAAACAGCTTCTTTGTACTCGGCTGGGTCCCGAACCTCGAGATTGCACTCTTCCCTCAGGTCAACCCTGCGAATGGCTTGAACTCGCCATCCGATTGGGCCCAAGCAAAAGCCGAGGCCGACGCATTCCTGGAGAAAGTCAACGCTGGCGAGAGCTTCACCAAGCTGCGTATGGCCCAGAACCGAAAAATCGCTGAGGGCTACCGCACAGGATTCAACCAGCAAGTCGCGGACACCTTTGTCCAAGAGTTCGGCATGGGTGAATTCAGCGACTCCGTAGCGATGACCACCCAGGTCCTGCGTCAGACGATCAGCCGAGACCATATCAACGCCGCCAGCGCATTGCGCAACGCCATCGTCCGGTTGGGTGAAGGCGAGGTTAGCAAACCCTGGAAGACCTCCATCGGCTACGTTGTTGCCCGTGTCAACTCAGCCCACTTGGGCAAGTTGGAGGAGGAGTATGAGGACGTTATGGACTTGGTTATACACGAGCACAAGGAGTGGGTGATTCGCAAGTGGGTCAACGATCACTTGACCGACGCGAAGTTCGTCCTGGGTAAGTAGATCCACAGAGCCATGCCGATTCGGAAACGATCGGCAGTCCATTCAGAGGCCAGTCTCAGCAACCCTGAGGCTGGCCTTCTTCCTTAGGTCCCGTCCGCAGGATAAAGCGGAGCGCACCCAATCACTTCTTGGGGGGGAGCTGCGCCACGGCCTAGTTCTCCCAGGCCCCTGCGTTGCAAGCCGGGGCCACACTGCCGCCGAATCCCCCCGGGGATCCCTAGATGGGGTGGCGCCGAACGGCGCGAAGTTCACAGGGGCAACCTGGGTCTCTAGGAACTGCAAATGCCTCTGGCGTGCCCCCGAAAGCGCGTCCAGTCGATTTGAGAGTTAGGTAAGGAGGAGGGGTGAAGATGCCGCAACAGACGTGCGGCTCTCCTACCTGTGCGCCTGGAGACGGAGCGCAGGGGAGTCGGAGGCCGCACAGCTTGTGGTTAGCGAGGCGAATGCAGCATGTATGCAAAAGAGCGGGGCGTCCGAGGCACTAGCCCAGGACGCCCCGCTCTCATTTTGTCCCAGGGGACTCTAGTTGCCGAACTTCATCTCAAGCGCGTTGGAGTACTGCACGCCGGTCGGGACCAAGGGCAGCTGCGCTTGCCAAACTTGGAACGTTCCCATAAGCACAGGACTACTTGGTACGGACGTCGACAAGAACGCTGAGCCGTACTCGTTTGCGACTACGCCTGTCACGATCGATGCCGTAGCGGGATCGATGAAGTCGATGCAGGCACCAATCGGAACTGGCGCGGCCGCCGGGTCACTTGAAACCATCAAGATCAGCTCGCCGGGAGGAGCGTCGAGGACGGCCATGTCGACAAACGATCCAAGCACGTGTACTTCGGAATAGAGGTACGGTTGCTGTGGGTCATAGCCGCAAGCTCCGCCGAGCTCTGTCACGCTAGCGAGGCCAGCTGCAGGGATCTCGACCAAGCCGAAGTGAATTCCTGAGTTACATGGGTTCGGACCCGAAGTTAGGTCGTTCCAGTAACCTCCGCCGACGGTCTCGACGTGATCTTCACCTGCGCATGTTGCCGAGTCGTTCGGCTCACCCGCATTCCAAGAGCTATAGATGAACGGCTCGCCACTGTCCCACAGGAAAACGCCCTCGGTGATCTCGTCGCTAAGGCCCAACCAGACCTTATCCGAAGCGCTCATCTTGCTTGCAACCCAAGCATTCTCAGCGGCATCGTTGATCGCGACAAGATAGCCACCTTGTGAAGCAGCAAAGGCACGCGCACCAGTGATGTCCATCTGCGTGGGCGTTAGCATGTAAAGGTGCCCATTGCCCGCATAGACCAAGGCAGAGGTGTTTGGCGTGATGTCGAGCACCAGGTCAAAGTTGCCCGTGACACCAGCGGTTGCCCCTCCGACTGAGATCAAAATCGGCTGCCCCGCGTGGACGGGTCCAGACCAAGTTGCGTCCATGGCTGGTCCACTTGCAACAGCGCAGGCCATCGGTGAAAGAGAGCCGCAAGATCCAGTGAACATACCCAAGGACGGGGTGTAACCGGCGCCACCCTTGAAGTCCACCGTCGCGCTGAGAGTTCCCGATTCCGGAGGAACGAAGTAGTACCACCTGTCGTTTTCGACACTACATGCGGCGGAGGAGGGGCTCGTCGTGAAACCTTTTGTCGAACCTGCGTTGCTTCCCAGGAACGCCTGCAGCGCGGATTCACACTCGTCGGCTGCGACGGGGTTGACGGTGAGGTTTGCGTGGAAGATCAGGCCCCCGAAACCGCCGGGGTTTTCGGTGTACACGTACATCGTGTTTGTGCCTGGACGCAAGAAGCGGGCGACGTTGATGTCTTTCCAGGTGATGGGCAGAGGGCCGCCGAACTGGACGCCCGTGCCTGGTATCGGCTTGCCGTTGATGTAGACGCCGGAGCCTCCGAACTTGCCAATGTGGTCATCGACGACAAAGGTGAAGTCCATGGAGGCGGTGAAGATGGACTTTGTCGGCACCTCGAAATCCACGGCGTACAATGCGGAGAGTTGGCTAGTGCCAGCCCCCGACGCCTGATCAGGGGCGTTGTAATTCGCTATAGGGAGGGAGGGCAGCGACTGCGTAGTCCATGGCGGCGAGAGAAGAATCGAAGCTGGAGGTCCCGCTTTCGCCGCAGCGAAGTCGACTGCTTTCAAGGGGTGTGGAATCCCGAAAGTTGGCCCGACGAGCATGGTGACTGCCGAGTCCAGCCCTCCTTTGGGTCCGTGTCCACTCCAGACGTCGATTTTGACTTCGCCAGGACGATATTGATGAGAGACGCCGGTTTGCGCGCCCGTATTGGGCGTTGCCAAGAGGAGCGCTGAAAAGAGCGCTAGGAATTTGAGATTCGGCATGACTGTATGCAGTGAATATGGGAGGGGAGTTGCTCGCCTAAATAGAGGAGGCAGCATAAGCGATTAATACCGATCTTGCTGGAAATCTGTTCGCCACCCTTTTATCCGGTGCCCAAGGGCCCCCCCCCGAATCGATACGTATCGAGGGGGGGGCGGCGTCCTTCAAAACGACCCTAGCCTTATACGGTCGGGGGAGTGCACCTGTACGGATTTTGGTCCTCACAGCTGGGGGAGGTCCCTCCTTTGCCTTGGGGAGGGCGTTGGTTTGGAGAGTCACAGACTTGACTCACTTTTAGTATCGTCTCGGCATATGTTTCCTCTCCTACTTTTTTTAGTCCAGGCCGCCCTTGCTCCCCAAAGTCCCGCTCCGCCTGGGGCGCTCTTTCAAGAGGCAGCTCGAGCAGCGCCGATCTCTCAGGTCGTCGGAGCTGACAACCTTGAGGAGTGGGCGAGCTTTATCCGCCCTTCGGATTCGGAGCGCAAGTTCGAAGACATCGGTTGGCGCAACCAGTTTTGGCCCGCAGTTTTGGAAGCTCGTGCGCTGGGCAGGCCCATTTTGTTGTGGACGATGAATGGGCACCCCTTGGGATGCACCTGAAACAATGGCGTTCGCGGGCGCCAACTGGTCTGGTCAGACCCAAGAATCCTGAGGC
>CALBMX010000099.1 GCA_937896235.1 uncultured bacterium | reverse complement strand
CTCTTCGCTATAGCGAAGAGCGCGGGCCCTTTTTGTCTGCTGGAGAGTACGTCCCTACTTCTTGGCGCGCTCGACGAATCGACCATCGCGCGTATCCACGCGAACTGCTTCGCCAGCAACGATGTAGCTGGGAACTTGAATGGTTGCACCCGTTTCCAAGACTGCGTTTTTCAACTGGGCCTTGGCGGAAGCGCCCTTGACCACAGGGTCAGCCTCGACGATGTCAAGCTCGACAATCAATGGCAATTCGATGCTGACAAGGTTGCCGTCGATGGCGAGGGACGTGATCCCCTCCAGTCCGTCTTTAAGGAAGTTCGGGCTGTCGCCGATGTCGTCCGCTCCGAATTCGAACTGCTCGTAGGTCTCACTGTCCATGAAGTGAAAGCGCTCTCCATCAGAATAGAGAAACGAGACCGGCCGGCGCTCCAGGTCGACCTCGTCAAACTTCTCTCCACTGCGGAGGGAGTCATTGAGGACCTGCCCCGTCAAGAGGTTTCGCATCCGGGTCTTTGCGATAGAAGCTCCACCGCGCGCCGTAGGTGTCGTAAAAATCACAGTGACGATGGTCACTGGAGCGTCCTTGTACATGAAGCACAGGCCCTTTTTAAAATTGGATACATCAATCATAGCGGCGGGATTCTACCGGACCGGAGCGCATCCCGTGTCATGTTCGGTTAGAACCTGCGCATGGTTAGCCATAAAAACACACCTTCGGAGCCAAAAAAGGAGCTGGGGTCACCGCTGGCGAGCCTGACGAGTCGTTTAATGGCAGGACTCGTGGACTGGGCGCTTTCTTCTGCGTTGGCGTTTGGGCTTTACTTGGTCCTCTACGTCGGCCTGTACGCACTCGGCCTAGAGGGAGTAGAGACGGCCACTCAAGATTCACGAGGCCTCACCATCGTCCTGGTTGCCGTGCTTCTTGCGCCCTGGCTGTACTTCGCAATGCTGGAGTCGTCCCCACTGCAAGGTCCCATCGGCAAATCCCTGCTCGGCCTTCGAGTCGTCACCCGGGGCGGGAGCAGGATCACCTTTGGCCACGCCACGGTCCGCCACTTTGCCAAGGTGGGGTTCCTCCTCATCGCGGGGTATCTCCTAGTTGCAGTGGGCTCACCGCTGGCAATTGGACTCGGCGTCCTTCTGACATTGACCTTGCCCTCCAGACTCTCCGCGCACAATGCACTTACGAGAACGGCGGTGCGCAAAGAGTCAAGCGGGTCGCTCTAGGCGCCCTTGCGCGGCAAGCGCTGGCAGTTGGAACAGAAATGTGTGCCACGTTGCGCGACCACGATTCGCTTCAGCGCGCGCTCGCAGACACGGCAGGGCTTGCCGTGCCTACCGTACACCTGAAACTGATGCTGATAAGATCCCGGCTGGCCCTCAGGCGTGCGGTAGAAGGTGTCAAAGGAGCTGCCCTCGCGCAAAATCGCCTCTTCCAATGTCTCGCGGATCGCGGAAAAGAGAGCGCGCACTTTATGGCGAGGAATCGAGCACGCTGGACTTTGTGGATGGATTCTCGCTGCAAAAAGGGACTCATCTACATAGATATTCCCGAGGCCTGCCAAGAAGCTCTGATCGAGCAAGAGTGCCTTGATCCGACCGCGCCGACAGCGAAATCCCTCTAGAAGGAAGGCCTCCGTGAACTCGCCTTCCAGTGGTTCAGGGCCCAACTCGGGGAGAGCGTCCTCGAGATGCCTTGTCGGTACGCAGCGTCCGAATTTACGGGGATCAATGAAGTCCAGGCGATTGCCGTTGTCGAGCTCGAGCGACAATCTGGTGTGCTTGTGCGGAACCGTGTCGGGCGCCTCGACGTTTAGCCTCCCCGTCATGCGCAAGTGCACAACAAGCCAAGTATCCACGGTCCGTGAGCCAGAGACCCCAGGAGAGGAAAAGCCAATCAGGATGTATTTGGCGCGCCTACCGACCATAAGGATCTCGCGGTCTTTGACGTGCGCGGTCAATCCGGAGCGCGTCGCTCCACCTAGGGTTCGCAACCACTTCACACTCGTGCCCGCGATAGTCCTTCCCAAAAGATCGGGGCGGATCAACCGAGCGATGGTTTCCACTTCGGGGAGTTCGGGCATAGAAAAAATGGGGCCAAATTTCAGACACAATTACGTAAGTAAATATACGCGCGCGGGCCGCTAGGCAAAGTCCAATCGCTAGGCAAAGTCCAATCGATCGAACATCCGTCCATGCTCCATCAGACCCTGAACATTTCCAGCCATGACTCCCTCCAGTACCAATGAACGCAGAGGCGGAAGCCGCCGTAAAGAACCGTTGAGCACCATCCGTGCGTTCGACCGCGAAAGTGAAGAATTCTTGGGCCACATCCAAGATCTCACCCTGACGGGGATGTGCCTAGTATGTGATCTAGACGAACCCGAGATAGGGAGAGCCCTTTCCATCGTGCTACAAGGCCCAGGGGCCACCCCTGTGGTTGCAAATGTCACTGCAACGATTCGCTGGATTCGTGAAGCAGAGCATGAAGGCTACCGCACGCTAGGTTTCGAATTCGACCTCCACCAGACGGCGGAAGACGAGAAAGCCATTGCACGGCTCGCGGTGCTAGCCTGCCACTAGCAGCCAGCTTTATAAGGTGATGTGGCGGTCGAACACCATCGATCGATCCATCCGCGCATCCACGCTGTCGAGGACGTCCGCAAGATTCGGGACGGGCTTGCCGCGATAGACTTCGACTCCATTCGCTTCAATCACGATGTCCTCAGCGGGATCGATCATTTGGGGATTGAGGCGAACGGTAATCCCTTGGGCTCCGTGGGCTGTCCCCTTTGTGGTGAGGCGAATCGTATTGCCAGACCGTTCGGCTCGGATAGTCTGGAAGTCGACCGGAGTTTCGCAACTCAACCAGTAGAAGTTTCGTTTAACGATGCGCGCACACGCCTCGCCCGAGCGGTGCTGGGGGAAGGGGTCCGCGACGTATTCCCAGACGATCTTCTCGGGAAACGTATCGCGACGCTGAGCTAGCATGAACTCTTTTGCCGCCGCCGGCTCGCCTGCAGGAAAGGCGTGGGCAAGCCCTTCATAGGTGCTGAAGTGGATTTTCTCGTAGCCGCCCTCGTCCGCCTTTTTCAGTGCTTGGAGCAGTCGGTCGACGTACAAATAAGTACCGGGCATGCAGTTCTTGTCGGAGAGCCCGATGAAGTAATACATGGCCAAGTTGCGCACGTTGGGAATCAAGCCGTGTTGAAGCGCCTGAATGGCATCTGGTGATGCGACTTGACTTTTAGGGGAGGCCATCAAAACGCCGGCACAGGGCATCGAGCAGGCGAGCAAGTCCGTATGGCGGCCCGCCATGAACCACGAACCCGTACCGCCCATGCTGAACCCCGCAACGTAAATGCGATCGGGATCGACATTAAGCCGAGTCTTGGCATAGTCGATCAGAGTGAGCAGGAAGCGCTCTCCTTCGACCGTGTTCCACGTGTCGTGAACCAAGTGAATCCCCTGGGGGAAGATCCCCATCGTCCCGTCCGTGGACCAAGTTCCCCGTGCGGGCGCGGCGTCTCCGGCGCCTTCTCCGCCCCCGTGCAAGCCGATGACAAGTGCAGGCTTTTCGCCGCGCTTCACCTTTGTCGTGTCGAGCAGAAACCACGCCTCGCCATAGGGCGTCTCAAAGGTAACTCTCCCTTTTTCTGCGTCGCCGATATCGGCCGGCCAGCTCTTAGCGAGTGGCTTCCAGAGCAGCTCAACAAGCGCGTTCAAGTTGACCTTCTCATTGGTAGCGTCGAACTCGGGCAGAGGCCCAAACGCCGCCGCCCGCTCGAGAAGTGCAGCGCGTTTTCCCTCATCCCAATCCGAAAAGCGAGTCCCTGGTCGCTCGCTCCACCACTCCTTCGCCAGCTTGTCGACTTTGGACTTATTCGACTTGAGCCACTTGCCCGGATCAGCATCCTCTCCGGCCCCCGGCGCAGCCTGGGATGCGCCTAAAAACAAAGCCAAGCCAAGGGCCAGCGCCATACCAGTTGTCCGCATCACTCGCTCCGCAGAAGGGTTGTGGTTAGATCCAAACTTCGGCGTCATTGCCGTCTTCGCGAACCTTGTAGATTTTCACGTTTTTGCAATGCGTCCCCTTCTCACGGCCCGTCTTGATGTCGAACTCGTAAAGGTGCATCGGGCAGACGATGTGTCCCCCGGGAGCGACCGGTCCGTCATTCATCAAAATGCCTTCGTGGGGACAGATTGCGTTCATCGCCCGCAACACCCCATCGACACGGCTAAACATGACTTGCGTCGCCGTTCCAGCCAAGACGTCACCGAAAGTCACGACCTTGGCCTGACCCTCTTTCAATTTTCCGGCACCCTTTACGAGCGCTGGTTTCCCCCCGAACAGGGCTGCTATCTTTTTGAACATGTGCCCATATTAGCGCCCCGTCTCCGCTAGGTGTAATGTTTGCTGGGTAAGGCTAGGCAGCACCTATTTTAAGCCCTCGCCATTCTCACGGTTAGCCTATGGATGGAATGAGGCGCACACCCCACCCGCAAGACCTAGGGGGATACGTTCCAGGCTACGACCGTGACACGAGAGGCCGCTCCTTTCCCTGCATGCAACTGCATCGAGAAGGCCCACCGGGGCCGGCGCCGAGCCTCTCCTGCATAGTCCAAACGGAAGCCTTGCAGGGCGCGGAGATTGCGACTACTCGCCATGACCCTACAGCCGAAGTACAAGACGCTTCCCGGGAGAGTTGGTCGGCTTGGACGGCGTGTTTTCTATAGGCGTGTTTTCTATAGGCGTGGGCCAATGCGGGGAGCATGGCGATTGAAGCCCGGCGCGGCGTGTGCACTGGCGTGTCTATTTCCCTCATTGGCCTTGCTGTCCGACATTGAGCGCTTCGTGCATAACAACTAGCGGCGGCATTTCACCTCGATGATCTTGTTCCTCACTATCACCGTCCAGTTTGTCTCTGCTATCCTCACTCCTAGAGTTTGCGAGAAGCCGTGACTCCTCTAGTCCAGCCGGGCGAAACACCTCATGGGTAGCGCGGTCTCCATCTCTCTAGCCAGAAGTGGCTCAAATCGACTTAGTTCACTCTCCACAGCGGGCGAGAATGCCGAGCAAGACCACTAGGACCCCCCATTGAAACCACTCCTTGTAATCAACGCCGTCGGCCTCGCCTGGCGCCAGCTAGGCGAAAATACGCCCCACCTAAACTCAATCCTAGAGCGCGGATCGGGAGCGCCGATGGGCACCGTATTGCCCGCCCTGACCTGCTCTGCCCAGGCGACGATGCTCACGGGTCTTTCACCCGCTCAACACGGAGCCGTGGGGAACGGGTGGTTCGATCGCGCCTACAGTCGCATCGACTTCTGGCAGCAGTCCAATGCCCTTGTCGAAGGAGAGAAGGTCTACGAAGCAGCCAAGAAACGGGACGCATCCTTCACGTGTGCGAAGATATTTTGGTGGTGGAACATGGGAGCTGCTGTCGATTGGTCGATCACACCTCGCCCCTACTACCCTGCGGATGGGAGAAAAATTCCAGCCGTGTATGGCTGGCCGAAGGACTTTCCCGCCAAGCTCGAAGAGCAGCTAGGACCTTTCCCCTTCTTCGACTTCTGGGGCCCGAAATCGGGCCTGCCCTCTAGTGATTGGATCGCCCGTGCAGCGATGGCAACCATGCGCGAGCAACGTCCGACGCTCACGCTTGTCTACCTCCCCCACCTCGATTACAGCCACCAGCGCTTTGGGCCAGACGCACCGGAGTCCATTCACGCGATTGGCGAGCTCGACGAGCTCGTCGGGCAGCTCCTGGATGCTGCGGACGAGACAGGGGCGGAGACGATCGTCGTTTCGGAATACGCCATCGAAGACGTCGATCGCCCCGTCTACCTCAACCGCATCCTCCGCAAAGCCGGGCTGCTAGAAGTTCGTGAAGAGCCCACGGGCGAGCGCCTCGACCCTTATGCGAGCCGTGCGTTTGCAGTGGTTGATCACCAGGTTGCGCATATCTACGCCAAAGACGAGCAAGCCAAACAGCTGGCGGCAGAGGCCCTGCGCGAGGTGCCGGGTGTCGCCTCTATCTCGGAGTCAGAGGGCACGCAGCTCGGCCACAGCCGCGCCGGGGACCTCATCGTCGTCGCCGACGAGGGGGCCTGGTTCGCCTATCCCTATTGGCTCGAAGAGTCCCGCGCACCCGACTTCGCGAGGACCGTCGCCATCTTCGACAAACCCGGCTACGATCCGTGCGAGCTGTTTGTCGATCCGAAGCTGAAGATGCCGATGGCCCGCATTGCCCGGCGACTCGTGCAGAAAAAGTTAGGCATGCGCTACCTCATGGATGTCATTCCACTGGACGCCAGCATCGTGCGCGGAAGCCATGGTCGCCTGCCGAGTTCACCCGAGCGTGGGCCCGTCTTCCTTTCAACTCTGGCGGAACTCGTCTCGAAAACAGTGGGCACTGTCGAGATGGCTTCTGTGAAAGAGCGCATCCTGGCTGCCCTCGAGCGCTAGTCCAGAGCTGCGATTTCGCGGGGCCCCCGAGGAGCCGATAGCACAGGCACACGCTCTTCAAAGCGCTCCTCGCAGCAGGCGTGTTTATAGGCCAGTCTCCCGACACTGGCAGCATCGGGGGAGACTCTAAACATTGGTGACTCCCCCGTGCCCGTCCTGTAGCGGAATGCGGCAGAGGCGAATCCCACTCCGAGCTCAAGTCGGGCTAAGTCCACTTCCTTCGGAGCGGACCTTGGGCGCGGTGAACTTCCGCGGTCAGTCCTTGGAGGTCTCGGGGATAACACCCTGCAAAATCTCGCACTCGATCGCGCCGTTCTTGAGGGGCAGCGAGCGCAGAAATTTCATGGAGAGTTGGGATGCCAGATCCGTGTTCCCCGAGAAAATCGCGACCTCATATCCTTGGCCGCGATCGCGCAGCCGCTCTCCAAAGGCTCGATAGACGGGCATGAGGTCCCGCACGTCGCCAATGCGTTCTCCATAGGGTGGGTTCGTAACAACGCACGCATTCCAACCAGGCTTGAAGTCGAACTCGGTCGCATTTCCCGACTCGAGTTGAATATTGTCCGAGAATCCAGCGATCTCGGCGTTGTCCTCGACATCTTGCAAGCGACCGGCCTCAAGGTCATTGCCAATCAGCCGCGTCTTGCCCAGCGGGCGAATCTCTTTTCTCAGGCGGTCCTTAAGGTGCTCGAATCCTTCCTTGTTGTGTCCGTCCCACAACTGGAAGCCAAAGCGCTTGCGGAACAAACCCGGAGCCGTGTTGGTCGCCAGCAATCCCGCCTCGATCAGCAGGGTACCCGACCCACAAAACGGATCGATAAGCGGCGCCTTGTAGTTCCAATGAGTCGACATCACGATCGCCGCAGCAAGCGTTTCGGCAAGAGGCGCGAACCCCTGCGCCTTACGCCAACCGCGCCGGTGAAGGGAGTGCCCAGAGGTGTCCACCTGCAGCGTGACGCGATCCCGGAAAATGTGGATCGCGATCCTAAGATCAGGCTCGTCCTTGTCGACACTTGGTCGCTCTCCAAACTTGTCCATGAACTGGTCCACAACCGCATCTTTGACGCGCTGTTCGACAAAGTTGGAGTGATCCAGCTCGGAGTCCTTAACCTTCGCGTCCACGCGCAAAGTACCACCCGGCTTGACAAAGATCGACCAGTCGATCTCCTGCACGTTCTCGTAGAGCTGCTCACCTGTGCGGGCCTCAAAACGCGACAGGCGCAAGAGCACGCGGACAGCGGTCCTAAGGCACAAGTTTGCGCGCCAGATATCCTCGGGAAGTGCCTCGAAGTAACAACCACCGACCTGGCGCTCGATTTTTGCGAGCTGGAGCCCGCGCAGCTCACTGTGCAACAAGGGCTCAATACCGGGCGCGCAAGTAGCAAAACAGATGTGACGGGTAGCCATAGAGAAAATCCAACGAGGGGGTCGATCAAAAAACGGGGCGACTATTAAACCCACACAGACGCCAAACGTGACCGTAGAGGGCGAAAGATTCTTATTCGAGACGCTACAATCGCAACATGGGTCGAATTCAAGAGCTTCTGTTTCCGGATGGTGGGCGCTCATTTTCAGGCCAGCGCGCGCTCAAAATCACCATACGAGCGGTACATACGCTCTGTGCGGGGGTTCTCACCGGTAGCTACCTGCTGAACTCCGGAGAGGAGGCGCAATCGCTTTGGCTCCTTTGGACGGTCGGCACTGGCCTCGGCATGCTCTCTCTCGACCTAATCGAGAGTGTCGCGTTTCTTGCACAGGTTCGGGGAGTCGTCCTCTTGATCAAGATCGCGGTCCTCCTTGCCTTGCCCATATTTGGTGCGGCGACCGGGCCCCTACTCGCCATCTTGATGGTTGTGGCTGTGATCTCGAGCCATGCCCCCTCTAGGGTGCGCTACGCCGTGATTTTTGGGCGTGGCAAGATTCGCGGTGCCGAGACCAAAGGGTAATCGCGGCGACCCCGGCTTTCGCATCCTAGATTTAGCAGGCCAGTCCTCGGGGGCTAGCCCCGCCGCGAGAGTCCCCGACTTTGGGTTTGGGAGAGAGGAAGCACAAGGAAATGGGCCATCCGTTCGATAGTCACTACAGAACTCCAACGGACACCCACATTTGGCATGACCATTTCACAAGATCTCTACACTTCGCTAGACCCCGAGCAGCTTGAGTTCCTCACCAAACTCGAGGAGCAGATACATCAAGAGCTCAAAGACCTTCGCGAGTTTGAGCGCATGGAGATCTGTGCGGGCGTGGCCCTCTCACCCGCAGACTCAAGCCGCGCCATGGAGCCTGTGATTGCGGGCAGAACGCTAAACCTGTCGCGGGGTGGCTGTATGGTCGAGGTCACGACTGCGCCGTCCGTAGGCGACCATTACCGCGTCGCTATTGTTGGCTTCCGTGCCGACCCTCTCTTCAGCTTTGCGCGCTGCGTTCGGGTTGTGCTTAAAAAAGACGAGACCTTCGAAGCGGGATTCAGATTCTTCTCGCCGATTGAGATTCCGGTTCAAAACATCGACGCGTAGCGAGGGGGCCTCACTCTACAGCTTGCCAAGAGGCCAGCAGCCGACATCCGTTTCCCTCGGGGCTCCCCGAGCTAGATGCACGCACCTTAGACCCGCGCGCGTGCTGGCGCTCGAGGGGCTGTGGGAGAGACGGACGCTGGAGTCACCAAGTCGGAGTAGCTAGAGTTTGTAACCGCGTGGCAAAACTAAACCACCCGAACATAGGGGTGCGGGACTTCCGTGGCGTGGCCTGAACCAAACTGCACATCGGTGGCTGCGCACAGTAGGATGGAGCGCCCGACTTGCCTCCCCCCTCCATGAAGCCCCTCACTCCTTCACTAATCTTCGCGCTCGCTCTGCTCGCCACGACCTGCGGACCTCCTAGAGGGTCCAAAGCGGGCGATGCAACCGGAGTGCTCGCTGGGCGTCCCATCGTCCTGCTTCTTTTTGATGCTTATAGCGCAAACCATATTAGCCACCTAGGCTATCCGCTAAGCACTTCGCCGAACTTAGATGCCCTCGCAGCGGAAGGCATCAGCTTTGCTTCGAACTTTGCTCCGGCGCCGTACACTCTCGCGAGTATTCCAAGTCTGTTCACAAGCAAACTTCCCGATCACCACGGGGTGACAAGTGTAGATCGGGCCCTCAGCAATGAGGAGACCACTCTCGCGGAAGTACTCCAATCTGCAGGTTATGGCACTTTTGGGGCGATTGCGAATATCAAGGGAGGCGCGATGCACAACTTCGGTCAGGGCTTCGATGTGTTTCGCGAGCTGTACAAAGACGGCACGGACACGATGAAGATTGTTGATCCTGCACTTTTCGCTCCCCTGTTTTCGGAGTGGGCAGAAGAGCGCGAGACCGGCCGCCCCTTCTTCTTTTACGCCCATGTTCTGGAGCCACATATGCCGTATGCGCCTCCGAAAGAGCACCGCGACCTTTGGCTCGACCCCGGCTACGACGGCCCCTATAAAAACGGGCTTACAAAAGAGCTCGTTACCGACTTCGCAGCGGCTGGGGGCAGGCTACAAGAGTCCCAAGCTGGCGATGACGAAAGCATGCACATTTCGCACGAGGACAAGCTCGCCATCAAGGGCTTATACGATGCAAACATTCACTACGCGGACTCCATTTTGGGGGACATACTCGCCACCCTAGAAGAGGCGGGTATTCTTGACGAGGCACTGATCATCGTCACTTCCGATCATGGCGAGTCCATGTGGGAGCACGGTCAACTAGGGCACAGCTATCAGGTCTTTGACGAGGTGTTGCGCGTCCCCATGGTGATCCGCTTTCCCAAAGACATCGAGCCGGCCGTTCCACGGGGCACTGTTCTTGAGACGATGACGTCTAACATGGATCTATTGCCATCCCTCTGCGCTTGGCTAGATTTACCCCCACCGGCGGACATCGATGGCATACCGTTCGCCGGGTTGTTTGGCGCCGGGCCCAGCAGTGCAAGGCAGCTCTTCCTGCGCGCAAATCAACCCGACCCCGTGCGCGGCTTGCGCGGCGAGCGCCTGAAAGCTGTGCACCAGCCTGCAACGCCAACATCAGAAGCAGTAAACCTGCTCTTTAATCTAAAGAAAGACCCCGGCGAATCGACGAACCAGCGCGACACACGCAGCAGATTCGGGGATGACCTACTAGAGCAGCTCGAGAAGCGATTGCAGGCCCTACGCGACACTGGAAGCGGCGCGATCAATGCAGCCGAAGCCACAAGTGCAGAGGCCGCTCTCATCCACGATATCGGCTACGCCGAGTAAGTTAGGAAAACGAATATGATCATCGAACGCTCAGAACATCCAAGCTTCCTCTCCAACAGCTACCTCGTTGCCGATCGGCCGGGCGGCGCCGCTTTGATCATCGACACTGGCGCCGATCCCGCGCCGCTCTTAGCCGCTATTGAGAAGCACGACCTTAGCGTCGACTGGGTGCTGCTCTCCCATCACCACCACGATCACGTTGAGCACAACGACTTTTGGAGCGAACGCTTTTGTGCGCCCCTCTGTGGACATCGCAACGAGGTCGTGCTTTTTGGCTATCTAGATCGACTGCTGGAGCACGAGGAGGTCATCGAGGCGGGCTCTCTCAAAATCAAAACGCTCTTCATTCCCGGCCATACCATCGGACAGCTGGCGTTTCTCGTCGAGGAGCCCGGCGATGGGCCCGCCCATTTATTTACCGGTGACACCCTCTTTCGGCGCAGCATCGGCGGAACTCGCGGCCCCGGGCACGCCACCCATGACAATATCCAACGATCGATCATGGAGCGCCTTATGGGCCTGCCGCATGACACCATCGTCCACCCAGGCCATACGTTGCCCACAACCCTTGGCGAAGAGTGGGAGCACAATCCGTTTGTTCGCTTTTGGCGTGGTCTTGACGAGCCACTCAACGCGCCGTGTTCCGCCTTTGGGGAAGAGGCGACACTACTCGTGAGCGCCGAGGATTACGACGGTGGCACGAAGTGTATTGTGCGATGGAGAGCTACGGGCGACCTTGATGTCGTTCCAGGTTCGCGCGTTACCACTCAATAAAAGTCAACGTGTGCGCGGCACTTTTGCACCCAATAAATGTCGAGTGCAATCAGGCTGATCAATCCGAATCCGGCCACAAGATAGGCGAGGAACATTCCCTCCTCCGTTCCCTCGATCAACGTCTTGGTGACAAGCACTAATAGGCTGATCCAAAGGGGTAAGCGCAGCCAGGCAAGAACGTGCAGCCGAGCGCGGTCGGCAACGACGACAACGCGCGTAACCGCAATCCGCTTTCCCCATGCGTTGACACCGGTTGTTAGGGGAAGCACCTCCGTGATCATGGTAAGAAGCCCAAACGCGTAGCCAATACCGAGGACCAGGGCTGCACCAAATCCAATCACGCCGAGGCCATGGTGAATGATCAAGTCCTTGCGAGGACTGATGCCGTACTTCCACTTTCCCACGGCCATCCAAGCAAAGTCCGCAAGCAGGTGCCCAAAGACGGCGAGCAGTCCAGTGCGCATCCAATCACCGTCCTCGTGTCGATAGAGAAAAGCTTCGGGCCAGTGATCCCAGCCGCCCAAAAGTGCGCAAATACCAAGCAACGTCAGGATAAGCGCCGCACATCCTCGGGACAATTTGAAAGCGCGCGCGTAGATGGGCTCCACACGCAAAATCGCTGCCACATGCACAGCGAGGAAGAACGAGGTGAAGCCGAGCAGAGGCCCCCAAGTACCTGACCATCCCATTTCCATACAGGTGAGCATATCTCAAGTGAACGAATTTCGGGAGTGGCTTGCTATCTTGTCCCCATGGTTGTGCCCGCCCCCCCGCCCCGGTCCTCTTTGACTTTGCAAAAGAACACTCCCGCAGCACCCCTTTCGTGTTTACGCCTTCTACTTTTGGGCATGACGGTCTCGGGCTGCGCCGGAGAGGACCCGCTCGACTTTCCCGTCGCCCTCTTGGACAGGGGCTTTGTCGCTCGTGTCTCCGAAAGCAGCGACACTGGGCCACTCGAGCCTCTTCTCAACACCAAGGCGTCCGCTGGCGGACTGGATGCAAAGGCCTGGCACGCTTCCCAGTTCGTGCAGATGAAGCCCGACTTCTCACGGCCCCCCGAGGGCGCAAACATCGTCGGAGACGCGGTCCAGCTAGGCCCGGAGTCTGGGGGGTGGCTCCGCTTGCTCGAGGTACCACCGAACACAGCTTTAGTGATCGAGGCCAAGGTTGACGGTGTCGGCCTCGACGAGATGGGGAACTCTGCGCGCCTTGCCATCCTCGAATTTGAGCACCCCCCCACGGAATCCGAATGGATGAACTTGGCGCCCGCACTTCGGGGGACCCACCTCGGCGAGCCGTACCAAGAAGCAGGTGCCGGGGTTGTGAGCATGTGGTTTCATACTGGGGAAAATACACACTCGATTGCCCTGGGTGTCATTTTGAGCGATGAGGGTGCGGACTCAACAGGGGATCGCAACCTGCGGGTGAGCTTTGAGGACTTCGTCGTGCGGCCAGCCAGTCATGCCGAGCGGTTGCATGACGTCCTTGGCGACAAGAGCGTCGGCGAATTTGAGATCGGGATGATGAGGCGTAGCGCTTCGGTGCTTGGCGCTGGGGATCGCATCACACTCCCCCTTGCAGGACTTAGCCAGGGCAATCGCAAGGGGACTGCCTTCGAGTGCGCTTTGGGCCTAGTCCCCCTCGAGAGGGATCCCCGCAGGCCACAAGATGGAGCGACACTCACCTTTGACGTCTTCTTCGACGATCAAAGTTCCACCCAGCCGATTGACTCCTTTACGCTCTCTACTGCTAGCCGGACAGCTTCGCGCTGGCTGCCCGTGTCCATCGCTTTGCCAGCGCTCTCGGATGGCGCAACAATCTCCATTCAGCTTCGGTCAAGCCTTGCTCCGGAAGATGCGCCACTCGGCCTGCTCGCGACTCCACGCCTTGTTCCGAAGACGCCTCGGCGCGCGGGACCAAATGTGGTCCTAGTTTCGATCGATACGTTACGAGCCGACCGCATGTCCCTCTATGGGAACGATCGCCAGACGACTCCCAACATCGACGCCTTCGCAGGGGGCGCACTTGTTTTCGATGACGTCTGGGCCAATGGCGCGTACACCTTGCCCTCACACATGTCGCTCTTCACGGGTCAGACCCCGAGTATGCACCGGGTGCAGGGTCCTAACCGCAAGCGAGACCCAAAGCGAAGTCCCCTACTTACCGAAGTGCTCGCCGCTCGAGGCTACACCGCCGCCGCCTTCACCGGAGGCGGTTTCGTGAGCCCTGGTTTCGGTTTTGGAGACGGTTTCGAGTCCTACGGGACGGTCGACCCTATGGTCAATTCGGACTCGCCTCTGCTCCGCAGCCAACTTGAGAAGCTGGACGGGGTTGACCTTCCCCTACTTCAAGAGTCCGATATGAGCTCGGTTGGACGTTGGCTTGAGAGCCACAAGCGCGAGAGCTTCTTCCTGTTTCTCCATACGTATGCTCCGCACCAATTTGATCCGCAGCGCCGCCACTTGGACGCCCTAGGTCTGGGGCAAACCCTATCCGAAGATCACAGCGCCCAAGGCACACTCTTCTCGATGGGGAACGACGTCACCGAGAGAGAGTACCAACGTGTTTTCGAGCTCTACGACGGCGCCGTGCGCCAGGCTGATGAAGGATTTGGCCAGCTAATCCAGCAGCTAAAGGCCCTTGATTTACTTGAGGACACAATCGTCATTCTCACCTCTGACCACGGCAAAGAGCTGGGTGAGCACGGGGCAATCGGCCACGGGCACGCCCTCTATCAAGAGATGCTCTCCGTCCCCCTCATCATCCGGCTACCGGGCCGCGCCAACTGCGAGCGGGGTACTTGGGCACCGGGGCGCAGCTCGACTCCTGTTTCCCTCATCGACATTGTCCCCACGGTTTTGGAGGCGCTCGACCTCACCCCGTGGCCAAGCTTGCAGGGCATGAGTTTACTTGGAGAGATCCCAACACGCCCCGTCATGAGCGAGGTGCAAAACCTAGCCGTGAAGTTCGCACTCCGCGAGGGTCCTACGAAGACAATCTTCTCTCCTCTTGGTAGCGACCTCTACATCCCCAATACCGTCGAGATCGAATCGTTCCACCTTGCTAACGACCCCCTGGAGAGGTCTCCTCTCGCCGTCGACACGAAGGCTGAGGCGGCACGTATCCAGACACTCTTTGACGAAATTTCTAATAGATCCCTGCGGCTGGGAGACACGCTCAGCGCGGGGCACCTCGGCGAAGATCTCAGAGAGCAATTAGAGGCGCTGGGGTATTTAGAAGATGCGCGCAGAGAGGAAGCTCGTGAGTCCGATCCCACCGAACAGGAAAAGTAATCCCATGATGATTGGCCTCCGTCAATGCCTGCTTGCCCTTAGCCTCGCTTGTTTACCAAGTGCCGCGGCAGCTGCCCAAGGTTCGCCACGAACCAACATCATCCTCTTCCTTGTGGACGATCTAGGTTGGCAAGATTCAGCGCTACAACTAACTCCGGAGCCAACGGCGCAAAACAAACAATGGCGCACACCAAACCTGGATGGGCTAGCGGCGCGTGGGATGCGCTTCTCCAACGCTTACGCCGCGGCTCCGGTGTGCACTCCGACCCGCACAAGCCTACTCACGGGCAGGACACCGGGCGCCACCCATATCACCTACTGGACGAGTTCAAAAGACCAGGACACCTCGGCCCCGCACCCCTCCTTGCGCGCTCCGGATTGGCGTAGAAATGGCCTTGGAGAGGGCGAGACGACCTTCCCCCAGCTACTTGCAGATGCTGGGTACCGGACGATTCATGCCGGCAAGGCTCACTTTGGAGCAAAAGGGACTTTCGGGGACGACCCGCTCCAGCTTGGTTTTCAAGTCAACATTGGAGGCCACGCCGCTGGCCAACCCGGAAGCTATCTGGCCAAGGAGAACTTCACCACGGCGATGCGCACCGGCAAGGTCAATGCCAGCACGTATTGGGATGTACCTGGCCTCGAAGACTGGCACGGTGAAGATGTCTTTCTCACCGAAGTGCTCGCCGCTGAGGCGGGGCGCGCGATCCAAAGGGCCGTTGAGGACCGGGTTCCTTTCTATCTAAACTTCGCGCCGTACGCAGTCCACACACCGCTAACGGCTAACGTCAAGTTACTACCTCACTTTGCGCACCTCGACGAGCGAGAGGCCACCTACGGAACCATGATCGAGTCCGTAGATAACGCGCTCGGCGTATTGCTCGCCAAACTCGATGACCTTGGTGTCGCAGAGAGCACCGCGATCGTTTTCATGTCCGATAATGGAGGCCTAAGTGCACACGGCAGAGGCGCTGCTCCCGATGGCACCAAGCAGCACCACCACAATGCGCCTCTAAAGAGCGGAAAGGGCTCCGCGTTTGAGGGTGGCACGCGCGTCCCTATGGCCGTCCTATGGCCGGGTCACACAAAACAGGGGACGTGGAGCAGCCAACCCGTCATCACATACGACCTCTTCCCGACGTTCCTCGCGATGGCGAATGTGGAGCTCCGAGGCGCCTCTGCCGCCCTTTTAGAAGGACAAAACCTAGCGCCCGTCTTCGAATCCGACACCGCGCTTCCCCGCAGATCACTTTTTTGGAATCAGCCCCACCAATGGGGTGCTCCAGGACCTGGCATCGAACCGTTTACGTCCCTTCGAAAGGACAACTGGAAGCTGATCTACTTTCACGCGGGCCCCCACTTTGAGCTCTATGACCTAGACCGTGATCTTGGCGAGCAAAACAACCTCGCCACATCCAAGCTCGATCTCGTTTTGGAGCTAGCCACCGAAATGCAACAGTGGATTGTTGCGCGCGACGTGCAGCTTTCCATTGCCAAAGATACCGCTCAGCCGATTCCCGGTCCGCTAGCTACGGCAAGAGGCTTACTCGAGAGGCAAGAGCAAAGCGCGCCCAACATCTTGCTCATGGTGGCCGACGATTTGGGCTGGACGGACCTCTCCGGAGGTTCTAGCAATCTGGGGAACGGCAGCGACTACTACGAGACGCCACATACGGACTCACTTGCGGCTGCTGGCCTTTCGTTCACCAACGCCTACGCAAACGGACCCAACTGCGCTCCGACGCGCGCCTCCCTTATGAGTGGGATGTGGGCCGCGCGCACTGGGATCTATACTGTTGGATCCGCCAATCGTGGCAGGCCGGAGTTACGGCTCCTTGAACCTGTTCGCAATACAACAGAGCTCTCGCCAGAGGTCTTCACCTTGGCGGAGGCTTTGCGCGAAGCTGGCTATCGGACCGGCCACTTCGGAAAGTGGCATCTCGGTGGAAAAACAGATGGCACGGGAATCGAATCCCCGGGGGCACAAGGTTTTGATGCCAACTTCGGTGGTGACAAACGGGGCAATGCTGGGGGCAGGCAGTTCGCAGACGCGGCCGGCGCTTTCGACCTGCCAGGCTTGGACGCGAGCGAACAGCCAGGTCAGTGGGTGGATGATCGGCTTACGGACGAAGCCCTTAGCTTTATCCTCTCCGACGAGACGAAACCGTTCTTTGTGAACATGAATTTTTTCGCCGTCCACACACCGATTCAGTCTCCCCAAGAAGACCGAGACCACTTCGATGAAAAGGTAAAAGGCGAGCGGCATAACAGTCAAGCATACGCGGGCATCGTGAAGAGCTTTGACGACAACGTTGGTCGCCTAATTCGCTTCCTAGAGGAGACCGACGACCCGCGCTCAAGAGGTCATAAGCTCATCGAAAATACGCTGATCGTCTTCACCTCGGACAACGGTGGTGTCGGTGGCTACTTGTCGGCTGGCATTACAGGTGGACTCGGCGTAACAGACAACGCGCCGTTACGGGCCGGCAAGGGAGTCCTTCACGAGGGTGGCATTCGTGTCCCGCTGATCGTGCGCTGGGACGGGAAGGTCGGCCGCGGGGCTGTCAGTAAGGAGCTAGCCACAACAATCGATCTCTTCCCGACCCTGTTACAAGCCGCCGGGCATGACGGCTCAAAGTTACCTTTGGACGGAGCCGCGCTCACGCTCTCCGGGGGAGGGCCGCTTCCAACCCGCAGCGAGAGACAGCTGTTCTGGCACTTCCCAGCCTATTTAGAGGCGGGCAGACAGACGTTCCGAACAACCCCTGTCTCAGCGATTCGGGAGGGCCGATGGAAGTTGCTGTTCTTCTACGAAGACCGCCACTTCGAGCTCTTTGACCTCGAGGAAGATCTAGGAGAGCACCACGACCTCACCATCGCAAATCCCACGCGTGTCCGCGAGCTCTCGCAGAAGCTAAGTCACTGGCTTCGCGTTACCAGCGCTGACCTACCCTGCACTTTGGGTACCGGCCTGGCGGTCGCCTATCCCGATGACTCGCCATCTTCTCCACTAGAGCAGCTGCCGAAATGAGAGGTCTATTTTTAGCACTTAGCGTAGGCCTATTCGGCTGTTCGCAAAGCTCTCCCCAAGGGCTACAGCAGGTGCGCCAAGGCAAGCCGACCAGCGAGACTTGCCAGGCCTGCCACGCTGCGGAGTACGAAGCGTGGCGAGGGAGCCATCACGATGACGCGATGCAGCACGCAACACCGGAGGCCGTCCTGGGAGACTTCGCCGCTGCCCCGCTTCGTTGGTCGAGAGGCGACGAAGTCCACCAGACGTCGTTCCGGCGCGAAGGCGACTCCTTCTTCATGCGGACCGAGGGAGATTTGGAGAACAACCTCGGGGCCAACGCCGATTTCCGCATCGCCTTCACCTTTGGCATCACGCCTCTACAGCAGTACCTCGTCGAGGCAGAGAACGGAATCCTGCAGTGCCTTCCTATCGCATGGGACACGGAGGCGAAGCAATGGTTCCACCTTGCGCCAGAGCCTCCTGTGGGAGACGCGCTACATTGGACGGGCCGTATGCAGCGGTGGAATATGATGTGTGCGGAGTGTCACTCCACCGAGCTCGTTAAGGGGCTCAATGCAGAGATGGACTCCTACGAGACGACCTATAGCGAGCTCGATGTAGGCTGCAGGTCTTGCCATGGCAGCTCCGAAGAGCACGTGCGACTAGCAGCGACTTGGGGGGGCTCCCAAGCGCCGAGAGCTCCAGGTGAGCGTGGTTTTGGAGATGCGCAGGACCCCGCAAGAATGGAGTTAGAGACCTGTGCGCCCTGTCATTCCCGGCGCTCGTCGCTGACGGAAGATTGGAAGCCCGGCCAACAGTTCCTCGATCACTATGACCCTGCGCTCTTGCGGGAGGGACTCTATTTCCCCGATGGTCAAATCTTAGATGAGGTGTATGTCTGGGGCTCCTTTACCCAGAGCCGTATGCATGAAGCCGGCGTAACTTGCAGCGACTGCCACGATCCGCACAGCTTAAAACTAAAACTTCCCGAAGGGCTGGGCCACAATGAACTGTGTGTCCAGTGCCATTCGGTTGCGCCTCAAAAAGAGCGCTTTCCCACCCTGCTTGGAAAAAATTACGACACACCGGAGCACCACCACCACCAAGCTGGATCCGAAGCGGCGCGCTGCACGACCTGCCACATGCCAACGCGAACGTACATGGGCGTTGACGAGCGCCGTGACCACCGCATGGGCGTGCCGCGTCCGGATCTCACGCTGGACCTAAGTGTGCCCAATGCTTGTGCGAACTGTCACGATGGCAAAGAGGATGCAGCGTGGGCAACCGCAGCGATCGACCTTTGGAGAGGCGGTGAGCAGGCCACAAGTGTTGCAAACCACCGTCAGCTCGACGCCCAGCTCGCCCGCACATTTGCCGGTGCCCAGGCGCTCGGGCGAGCTACGGATGCCGAGCGCGGCGTACTCTTTGCGAAGCTGCAAGGCTTCGTCAAAACGCTTGATCTCCCAGCGCTACAGCGCGCCACTGCGCTCGAGCTTCTAGCGGACTTCGGTCCGAGCGCGCTTGGCGACATCACCGCGGGCCTTCAGGATAAGGCACCCCTTGTTCGCGCCACGGCCGCACGCGCCTTGCGGCGCTTCCCCCAGTCGAGCGGTATCACCTTGAAGCTTCGCGAGGCGCGACTCGATCCCGTAACTCTTGTGCGCGTGGCAGCCGCGGCACCCGAAGACTACGAGCGCTACCACGAACTCAACGCCGATTTCCCCAGCAGCCACTTCGATCGCGGCATGTGGGACCAAGCTCAAGGTAACTTCAAAGCTTGCGAAGCCCGCTGGCGAAAAGCACTCTCCCTAGACCCAGATTTCCTTCCAGCAGTCTACAACTTATCCGTTCTTCTGAGCGCGCAGGGAGACGGTGCCCAGGCCGCAGAGCTTTTGGCAAGTGCGTTGGACCGACATCCCCAAGAAGGGGAGCTCGCCTATTCCCTTGGCCTGCAGCTCGCCGAACTTGGCAAGCAGGCCGAATCCCTCGTGAGGTTGCAGCTCGCCGCCCAGTTGCTGCCGGACCGCCCTCGTGTCGCCTACAACCTTAGCCTTGCCTATTCCGCTGTAGGAGACACGATCTCAGCGGAGCTTGAGCTGCGCCGAGCCATTCGGTTGCAAACAGGCAGCAAGAGTGACGCAGCGGACTCGATCTATGCGCTGGCCATTTTGCTCATGCGAAGTGGCCGTTTGGAAGAGGCGCGAACCTTCTGCTTAGAACTCCAAACTATGGAAATACCCGCTGCCAAACAGCTCTTGGATGAGCTCGACCGGCTCGAGTCCCTAACTCCACCTTCGAAGAAGTGATTTGTTCGTGGCGGTGTAGGGATTGGGCCCCCGCTGAAGCGCCTAGGGATCGACAGCCCCAGCCCAATGGGTTGAAACACGGGGTACATGCCTGCACCGGGAGCGCTCCTAGGTGATCTTCGACCTCGGGCGTGGCATGGACGGAAACGTGGAACACTGACTCTATAGTCTATGATGAACTCATGAACGTGCGAATAGTCCCCCTCTTCTTACTACTCCTTCCCGCCTGTCAACTCGCACCAACTGCACAGAGTGCAGCGGCGACCCGTCAACCCAACATCATCTTGATTGTTGCCGACGACCTTGGTTACGGCGACCTTGGCAGCTACGGCCAAAAATTGATCAGGACTCCACACCTGGATCAGATGGCCGCAGAGGGTTTACGGTTCACCGACTTCTATGCAGGCAGCCCGGTCTGCGCGCCGTCGCGTTGCACTTTGATGACTGGCAAACACCCGGGACATGCTTACGTTCGTGACAACTGGGAGGCTGGCGGTTGGGAAGAGGGCGCCGCGGAAGGCCAGCAGCCCCTACTACCAGACACGGCAACTCTGGGGCGTGCTCTCCAGGATGCCGGTTACGAAACTGCGTGTATCGGCAAGTGGGGCCTGGGCGGTCCGGGTTCGACAGGTGCGCCTCTAAACCAAGGTTTTGACCACTTCTATGGCTATCTATGCCAACGTCAGGCTCACAACTTCTACCCGACTCACCTTTGGAACGACGACGAACGCGTGGAGCTCGACGGCAACGTCTGGAAGAACTTGACAGGGCCGCACTACGCCCATGACTTGATGTCGGAAGACGCTCTGCGATGGACACGCTCCCAGCAAGACAATCCCTTCTTCCTTCTGCTGACCTACACGATTCCGCACCTCGCCCTGCAGGTACCCGAGGACTCGATGGCGCCCTACATCGGCGAATGGGAAGACCCGCCCTACGAAGGTGGCAAGGGCTACCTTCCCCACCCTACACCTCGGGCGGCCTATGCTGGAATGGTGTCGCGTATGGATCGGGACATCGGACGGCTCCTAGCGCAACTCAAAGACATGGGCCTCGATGAGGACACGCTGGTTATGTTCACCTCGGACAACGGCGCGACCTATGACATTGGCGGTGCTCACACCGAATTTTTCCAAAGCAACAGCGATTTGCGAGGCGCGAAAGGAAGCGTCTACGAGGGTGGCCTGCGGGTCCCGATGATCGCCCGCTGGCCTGGGCATATTCCGAAGGGAGAGGTGACCGAGGCCGTCGGCGCGTTCTGGGATTTGTTCCCAACACTTCTAGATGTCTCCGGCAACGAGGTTATTCCTGAGGACTTCGACGGCACAAGCTTGCTTTCCGTTTTGCGAGGAAATCAAACCGCTAGCGAGCGCACCCTCTATTGGGAGTTCCCCGGATATGGCAACCAGCAAGCCCTGCGACAAGGAGACTGGATGTTGGTTCGGCAGCAGCTTGGCAAGAAGGAAAAGACGACTACCGAGCTTTTCAACCTAGCTACCGATCGCTCCCAAGAGAACGACGTCGCGTCAGCAAACCCCGAGCTGGTACTGGCCATGCTCGCGCGAATGGAGGTGGAGCACACGCCCTCTCTCGAGTTCCCTTTGAAGGGCATTGACACAGCTCCCAATTAGCTCGCGAAATCTCGAGGGAGCCCCAATAGGGTCGACGACCTGCCTCCCTCCTCCTGGTCAGTCCTTAGCTTCCTCTACTTGGCTAGGGACCTCGTTCCCCTCCACGTATCCGAGTGCCTCCATCGCAGCCTGGTTGGCCTCGGAAGCGTGAAATTTGCTCCAGTCGCCCTTCATTCCGGTAGCGAGTATCTCCTCGATTTTCACGAGGCTATTCGCGACGATAGCGGGGTGCAGTGCGGCGATGTTGTCCCGCTCAACAGGGTCCAGCTTTAGGTTGTAAAGTTCGATTTCGAGCCCCAACTCGGCCCCTGCGGGCGTGGGAACAATCAACTTGAAGCCGTCCGCAGTCTGCAGCGAAGAGACGTAGCGGGTGACCGAGAATCCGAAACCATCCGTCACCGAGTCGGGGTCCATCATCTGGGGCACCAGACTGCGGCCTACCAAACCTTCGGGTAGCGCGAGGTCGCACAACTCCAGCAGGGTGGGGAACACGTCGACATTTTGCACGGGCCCTTCAACCACAACGCCGATTGGCACCCCCGGGCCATGGAAAATCATCGGCGTATGCACGAGCTCTTGGTAGAGCTGGTTACCGTGACCAATCATGAGTACGTCCGAAATCGTCTTGGGACTCTCCATTCCTTTGCGAACGGCATACTCCTTGTGATCCCAAAGCGCCTCACCGTGATCCGCCGTAATCACGATCAGAGTCTCCTCGAAGATCCCCATCTTGCGAAGCTCGGCTATCAGTAAGCCGAAACGCCGGTCGAACGTGGCCACATCGTCATCGTAGCCATTCCAATCGCGCTCGAATTTTTTGATGACCAACTCGTCATCAATCAAGCCGGACTCAAGCCGAACTTGCTCATGATATGCGCGTTCGGACTCGGGAATATTGGGGTCCATTCCGACAAAGTGGTGCCATTGCCTCTTTGGCGCATAGGGTGCGTGAGGGTCCACCCAATGGACGTAAGTAAACGTCTCCTCGTTTCTATGATTGGAGATCCAGTTTGCGATCTGCGCCACCTCTGCATTCGACTCGAACTTGTCGAACCAAGTGGCAAACCCGTTTTCAGGGTTGCTTACCAAGGGATTCGCAACGAATCCCGCCATCGCATATCCGGCACGTTTGAATTCGCGGGGGATACTCGGAGCTTCTTCTGGAACGCCGGCAATCTCCCCGCTCAAGTAGCGCCCCAAAAACAGCGATGCCGTACTAGGAATCGTCCAAGAAGATTGCGAAGTTGCGTTGGCAAATCGGGCCCCATTTTTGGCAACAGCATCTACGGTTGGGGACACTGGTCGATCGTACCCGTAGCTGCTCAAGTGGTCTGCGCGTAGCGTATCGATCAAGAAGAACAGGACGTGTGTGGGGCGTTGAAGCAGCCCCTCGGTCCCCTCACCAAGACCCGCCCCCTGCCTTTCGAGAGTTTGGGACTCGCTCGAATCGGACCCGCAGGCCGCCAAAAACAGGAAAGAAAGGACCAGGAAGGGGAACTTGGGCATCCGCAGAGTCTAGCAGTGCAGGACGTTGGCGACTCGTACTAGTTTTTGTGGGGGGAACGGGATTCGCCGTACGAAACTCACTAGCCCCTCTAAGTAAATCAATGGAGGTCCGGCCTTCATTCGAGCCTATCGTCGTCAGCGTAGGGACAATTCATCTCCCCACTCCCCTCTCTTTCTAGAAGTTCCCACAGCTCCTTCGCGGCTCCTCGTTGCCGCTATCGGCATCGCCGTTCCAATGGATCTTCTCTTTATGCGTGAGGCCGGCTCTAAAAAAAGGGCCCCGCCTAAGCTTCCTCGACTCGAATCGATCGCGCCATGGCACAAGATGCAGTCGATATCCGAAACCTGGAGTTCTATCGAAACCATGCAGTGCCCTAGCGTCCTAACGAAGAGTCCTCGGCGGACTTGGGGGGCGAATAGGAGCTGTCGTTTTCATGAACCCGGCGCTGGGTGTAATCGTAAAACTTCGACGCGTCCGAGCAGGCCCCGCGTGCTAAAGTTGCACGCCTTATGCCCCCCACCCCATCGGAAACTGCACGCGCCTATCACGCGATCACAAAACATCAATCCGACCGTTACGCCCGGTCGGCGGGATTCATGGACTGGGACTCGCAACCCTCCCCCTTTCGACGCTTTCCCGGTGCCGCCCTCATCAAGCTCCCACTCGGCGCTCCTTGCACACGACTCACTTTTGGGCAAATGGCCCGTGGGGAGAAACCCGCACCGGCTTCGCAGGACCCGCAAGGGCTCGCCCAAATCGGGCGCCTTCTCGAGCTAGGTCTTGGCCTCACAGCGTCGAAGGAGTTTGAGGGAAACCGCTGGATCCTTCGAGCGAATCCGTCTAGTGGCAACCTTCACCCAACCGAGGGCTACGTGATTCTCCCCGAAGGAAGCGGCCATCCCGCGGGAGTGTTCCACTACGCACCGCAAGATCACCTTTTGGAGCTGCGCTGCTCACTTGATCGCGAGGGTTCGAACAAGCTCGCCGCTCTACTTCCCCCGGGCTCGTTTCTCGTGGCACTGAGCACGATTCAATGGCGCGAGGCGTGGAAGTATGGCGAGCGCGCATTCCGCTACTGCGCCCTAGACACAGGCCATGCGATAGGTGCGCTCGAATACAGCGCCGCGTGCACCGGCTTGCACCCCGTCTCCGTGCCGGGCTGGTCCGATACAGACCTCGCAGGTTTGCTCGGACTCCAGCGCGAGGCCGACTTCGAGGAACTCGATCCATGGGAGCGCGAAGGCCCCGACGTCCTCATCGCCATGACCCCCGCCGTGAATACGGACGGCGAATCCGACATCCTCGCAATCGAAATATCTCCCGGTTCCCTCCTTCAGATCCTCGCCCATGGCACTTGGCACGGTAAGGCGAACGAGCTCAGCGAAGTCCATCACGAATGGGACGTGATCCACACGACCGCAGCGGCAACGGAGCGCGTTGCAACCTTTCCGAGCGCTCTGCTGCCGCCACGCCCCGCGCCCTTCTCTGCGCTTACCTGGCCACTTCAAGATGCGTCACTTGAGCAGATTATTCGCGGTCGCAGGAGCGCGGTTTCCATGCGTGCTGGTGCGAAGATCTCACTTCAAGCCTTCACGCGGATGCTGGACGCGACACTTCAGCGCGAAGAGTTTCAACCGTGGAGAGCATGGAGTGAGGAGCCCACAGTTCACCTAGCGATCTTTGTGCATCGGGTCGAAGGACTGGTTCCAGGGCTCTACTTCTTGGAGCGCAATTCCGACCACCTTGAAGACCTTAAAGGCGCATGTAGGCCGGATCTCCTTTGGGATCGCCACGTCGCGCCGTCAGAGCTAGGCCTACCCGATCTTGGGCTCTTCCTATTGCGACCAGGAAATAGCGAGAGCGTCGCCCGAGCGATTTCGTGCCAACAGGACATCGCGGCAGATGGCGTCTTTAGCCTTGGCATGGTCGCAAAGTTAGCGCCCCTTGTGGACGAGGATGCGAGTAAGTACCGGCGCCTCTTTTGGGAGTGCGGGTTGATTGGACAGGTCCTCTATATCGAAGCCGAAGCTGCGGGCCTACGCGCAACCGGGATCGGGTGCTTCTTAGACGACATGATGCACAGCCTGCTTGGCATCCAGAGCGATGATTGGCAGGTCTTGTATCACTTCACGGTTGGAGTCCCGATCCAAGACGACCGCTTGCAAACCTCTCCCCCCTATGCGCACTTGGATCGAAGCAAGCTGTAGGAGGAGCTCGTCACGCAACAAAAAGGAGTGGGGACACCCCATTCCGCGCGTCGACCAGCGAGAGGCCCTTGGCGCTTTTTACCAAAACAACAAGTTAGATTGGTCGGGGCGAGAGGAATTGAACCTCCGACCTCTGCACCCCAAAGGGCCATGCGTTACATGCAGCTGAGCGCGG
>CALBMX010000098.1 GCA_937896235.1 uncultured bacterium | reverse complement strand
AGGCGTTATTCCGGCGCGTTATTCCGGCGTGTTATTCCGGCGTGTTATTCCGGCGCGTTATTAGGGAGCCCCCTAGGTGGACTTCGCTTGGGTGTTTGGCGGAGGCACGCCTCGCAGGAGCCGACACCACGCGGGGCTTCTGGATTGCCAAGGGGTTGACCGTCTGTTGATCCCGACTGCCTAAGTGCTGCTGCCCCCCGGCGGCGTCCCGCCCCCTTCTTGCTTTTGTATTGCTCTATTGGGGGGACGGGCGTGCTAGGGCTTGCCCACGGCTTCTTGCGCTGCTCTTCCAGTTGGGACGGGCCCTCTGCCCAGGGGGAGCTCCGCCATGCAGAAAGCTGCCATATTGGCGCTCCGGCGTCCTGATAATCTGCCAAGCTGTCACCTGAATGGGGAAGGCAATTCATTGTTCTTGATGCTCTAGAGGCGGATTTCCTGGTTGGCACGGGCCTTGCCTCACTAAGCCACACCACCTGCCCAAGGAGTACCCATGCAGAACGATTTCACAAACCAATCCACCGCCGCTTTGGGCGCAGCCCAAGAAGACGCACTCTTGCGCCAGAACAGAGCGGTCACACCTCTACACCTTGCCGCTGCGCTGCTATCCGACGCCAGCGGATTGATGGCAAGCCTGTTCGCTAAGCTCGACATTGAGCCCGCCGCTCTGGCTGCCGAGATCGAACGCGAGCTGGATCGGCTCCCTACTGCAAAGGGAGCTCAGCTCGCGACGTCACAGGATTTGATGAGGGTTCTGGCCGCCGCCAAGGCTGCGGCCAAGCGCCTCGGGGACTCCTTTGTCTCCACGGAACACCTATTGATCGGGCTCGCTGAGTCCGACGAGGTCCCCCCTTCGGCACCCGGTGGACTGAACGGACTTTTCTCCGGACGCAACCTGAGCTCCGCGCGCATCGACGCCGCCCTGCAAGAGCTACGAGGCTCGCGCCGTGTCGACACCAACAACCCCGAGGCGACCTCGGACGCACTTGCTAAATACGCTCGTGACCTAACCGCGGATGCACGCTCTGGAAAACTCGACCCCGTCATTGGCCGCGACTCCGAAATCCGTCGGGTCACCCAAGTCCTCTCCCGTCGGCGCAAGAACAACCCGGTACTCATTGGAGATCCTGGTGTTGGCAAAACGGCTATCGTGGAGGGCCTCGCCCTTCGCATTGTCGAGGGCGACGTTCCGGAGGGCCTCAAGGATAAGCGCCTGCTCAATCTAGACCTCGGCCTACTCTTGGCGGGCGCCAAGTACCGCGGCGATTTCGAGGAGCGGCTGAAGTCCGTTCTCGACGAGGTCAGCGAAGCGAATGGGCAGGTGATCCTCTTCATCGACGAGCTCCACACACTGGTTGGTGCCGGTGGCTCGGAAGGCGCGATGGACGCAGCAAACATGCTCAAGCCAGCGCTTGCGCGTGGCGAGCTGCACTGCATTGGCGCGACCACGATCGACGAGTATCGGAAGTACATAGAGAAGGACAAGGCCCTGGAGCGGCGCTTTATGCCGGTGCAGGTCGACGAGCCTTCGGTCGAGGATACGGTCGCAATCCTACGCGGGCTTCGCGAGCGCTATGAGGTGCACTCCGGTGTACACATTCGCGATGACGCCGTCATTGCCGCCGCGCGCCTCTCCGATCGTTACGTGACAAACCGCTTCCTGCCCGACAAAGCCATCGACTTGATCGACGAGGCCGCGGCGGGGTTGCGCATCTCGATTGACTCCATGCCTCCCGAGCTTGAGAAGATTGAGCGCGACATGAGGCGCCTGGAGATCGAGCACTCCGCTCTGGAGAGCCAAGCCAAAAACGATAGTGATGGAACGTCTGCCTCCCGCTCGGGTGGCGTGCGACGGCTAGCTGACATCGATCGTGAGCTTGCCGAATGGGGCGAGCAGCGAGCCGCTCTACGGGCACGCTGGGACCATGAGAAGAGCCTCATCAACTCCATTCGTGCAGGCAAAATCCTGATCGAGAGTTTGCGCAGCGAAGCCGAGCAGGCGGAGCGGTCCGGCGACTTCGAGCGCGTTGGAAAGATTCGCTTCGGAGAGATTCCAGAGGCGGAGAAAGATCAAGTCGAGAACCGCGCACTCCTTAGTGCGGCACAGGCCTCGGGCGCATTACTTCCCGAAGAGGTGGATGCGGAGATGATCGCCGAAGTCGTAAGCCGCTGGACGGGCATCCCCGCGACGCGCTTACTTCAGGCGGAACGCGACAAGCTGCTGAACATGGAAGACAGCCTTCACGAGCGGGTTGTTGGGCAAGATGTCGCGATCACCAAGATTTCCCAGGCCGTGCGCCGCGCGCGCGCAGGTCTGCAGGAAGTCGACCGCCCGTTGGGGTCGTTCCTCCTGCTCGGCCCTACCGGTGTCGGCAAAACGGAGACGGCGAAGGCACTTGCGGAGTTCTTGTTCGATGACGAGACTGCGATGGTGCGTTTCGACATGAGTGAGTTCATGGAGAAACACAGCGTCTCCAAACTGATCGGCGCGCCTCCGGGTTACGTCGGCTACGAGGAGGGTGGCAGCCTGACGGAGGCCATCCATCGCAAGCCGCACTCCGTGGTTTTATTTGACGAGGTCGAGAAGGCTCACCCCGATGTATTCCATGCTCTTTTGCAGCTATTGGACGACGGTAGATTGACCGACGGCAAGGGAAACTTGATCGACTTCACGCAGACGCTTATCCTCATGACGAGCAACCTGCGCGATGGCGCTGAGCTAAAGGCCGCCTTCCGTCCCGAGTTCCTAAATCGCTTGGACGAAGTGATCACCTTCGACGGACTTACACGTGAGCAGATTGGCGCGATCACCAGCGTGCATGTGAATCGACTCGCAAAACGTGTGGCTCTGCAAGGCATCACGCTGACCTTAGACGAAGTGGCGCTCGAGCAAATCGCGGAGCAAGGTTGGGACCCAGAGTACGGTGCGCGACCGCTCAAGCGGGCCCTACAGCGCAACGTTCAAAACCTTCTTGCCGAGGCAATCCTGAGTGGCCGCGTTGGCGATGGGGATACAGCCCAGATCACCTATAGCTTGGCAGGTGGGTTCGAGCTGGTGATTGGTGAGGGCCATCTTGTCGCCCCCACCAAAGAGCAGGCCAGCGTTGGTCGTCAAGGCAGTGGCCAGGACGATTTCGCCGCCTGATTCGATTCGGATCAGGCGGCGAGGGGCTGAAGTCCAGCTTGGACTTCAGCCCCTCCTTGTCCCTCTGAACTAGCGCGCTCTTTCCCTCCGCCTAGTGCGCTCTCTTCGGGGCGAACCAACGGAACATGGTTGGCAAGACGAGTAGGGTCAGTAGCGTCGACGTGATCAGTCCACCGATCACAACCGTAGCCAAGGGACGCTGCACCTCCGCCCCCGCGCTTGTGGCGAACGCCATCGGGATGAACCCAAATGATGCGACCATCGCGGTCATGATCACCGGTCGTAGCCTAGTCAGAGCGGCCTCTCGCGCAGCCCCAAGAACCGTTGCTCCCTCGCCAAGTCTCTGCACGATGTTGGAGACAAGTACGACTCCGTTTAGGACGGCAACCCCAAAGAGTGCAATGAATCCAACGCCAGCCGAGATGGAGAACGGATACCCCCGCAACATCAGAGCGACGATTCCGCCGGTGGTTGCAATGGGTACGTTCAGGAAGATCAAGATGGCCAGCCGTGAAGAGTGGAAGGCCGAATACAAGAGCACAAAAATGAGGGCTAGGGCTAGCGGGACTAAAAAGGACAGACGCCTCGAGGCAGCCTCGAGATTCTCGAACTGCCCTCCCCATTCGATGAACCAGCCCGACGGCAAATCGATGCGTGCTTCCACAACCTCTTGGGCCTCCGAAACTGCAGAGGCCAGGTCGCGCCCGCGTACATTTGCCTCTACTGTTATTTTCCGCTGAATCCGCTCCCGGCTAATTTGCGCCGGGCCCGTAGCGATCTCTATGTGCGCAACTTCACCAAGGGGTACCCAAGATGCTGGTCGGTCTTCCCTGCTGGGAAGCGAGATCGGAAGAGACTGAATCGCACTCAAGTCAGCTCGAACCTTTGGCCCAAAGCGAACCTGAACTTCAAACCTGCGTTGGTCGTCAACGATCATTCCCGCTGAGCGCCCCCCGACCGTCTCGATGACATCAAGCACTTCGTCAACGTTCAGCCCCAGACGTGCAATCGCCACTCGATCAACGGTTACTGTCATGGTCGGCAAACCCGTCACCTGTTCGGCCTTGACCTCATCAAAGCCGTCGACACCCCGAAGCACGGTCGCGACTTCACCCGCAACCCGTTTCATATCCTCAAGGCTTCCGCTTGAGGAGAAAATCTGGATACCAACGTCCGAGCGAACTCCGCTTATGAGCTCGGCGACGCGCAGCTCGATCGGTTGCGAGTAGCTGAACATCACACCAGGTAGGGCCTCCGTGAGTTCGTGGTTCATCGCGTCGATGAGCTCTTCTTTCGACTCAAACCGCCATGTCTCGGGGGGGTTGAGCATCACATAGGTGTCGCTAATCTCGACCCCCATCGGATCGGTGGCGATCTCCGGTCGACCGGTCCGGGAGACGACCGTATCCACCTCGGGATAGGTCTTCACAATGGCTTCGGCCCTGGTGCTAATCTCGTTAGATTTTTCCAGTGAGACACTGGGCAACCTCCAGATCTGCATCGCAATAGCACCCTCGTCAAGCCTTGGAATGAACTCTGCGCCCATCAGCGGGATTAGGCTCAGACTGCCGGCAAACAAGACCGCCGCGAGAACAGCAATACGCTTCGGAGCGCGTAGGACTCCCTCCAACATCGGCTTATAGATACGGCTGATCCACCTAAACAGGAGAGGTTCCTTCTCGGAGACCTTCTTCAAGAAGAGGCAGGCGAGAACTGGCATCAGCGTCAGCGCGCATAGCAAGGAGCCAGCTAGTGCGAAGACAACCGTATAGGCCATCGGTCCGAACATCTTTCCTTCGATCCCACGCAGGGCGAGGATCGGGATGTAGACGATCATGATGATCCCAACGGCAAAAACCACTGGGCGAGAGATGTCATGACAGGCAGCACGCACCTTCTCCAAGTGGGGTGTCCCAGAATCACGGCGATGCCTGTACAGATGGCGGACGATGTTTTCGACCATCACTACGGAGCCGTCCACGATCAATCCAAAATCGATGGCCCCAAGGGACATCAAGTTGCCGGACAGCCCCATGCGATTCATGCACCACATTGCAACGAGCATGGACATCGGTATGGCAGAGGCAACGATTAGTCCCGCGCGTAGATTTCCAAGTAACAGAAGAAGGATAAAGACCACAAGGAGTCCCCCCTCGATCAGGTTCTTGACAACCGTGTGAATCGTGCGGTCCACCAACTCGGTCCGGTTGTAGAACGTCTCGATCGTAACCCCCTCAGGAAGAGACTTTTCGATCTCCGCGATCTTGGAGTGAACCTCTTCAGATACCGTTCGGGAGTTCGCCCCCATCAACATCATCACGACCCCCACAACGGCCTCACCCCGACCGTCGCGGGTCACTGCGCCCTGACGAATCATCGGCTGAAACTCGACCTGCCCCAGGGACTCTAACGTCACGGGTGTACCCCGCGCATCACGGGAGACCACAACCTGTGCAAGCTCCTCGAGCTTCGTGATCAAGCCCTCACCTCGAATTAAATACTGCTCGCCGGCGTGCTCGATGTACCCGCCACCAACGTTGCGATTGTTTTTTTCTACCGCCTCAAAAACCCGACCAACAGAGACTCCAAAGGCGCGCATCCGGTCGGGATCAAGCGTTACCTGGTAGGTCCGTAGCTCACCACCGAAAGCGTTGACTTCGACGACCCCGGGAACGGAGCGGAGCTTGTAATTCACATTCCAATCCAAAAGGTCGCGCAGCTGCATTGCGGAGTAGCCCTCGCCACGAACCTCGAACTGGTAAATCTCACCGAGCCCCGAAGAGATCGGTCCCATCTCAGGATTGCCGTAGCCACTTGGTATGTCTTCCCTTGCAGCCGCAAGACGCTCCGAAATCATCTGGCGCGCCCAGTAGATATCCGTTCCTTCGTCAAAGACGACCGTTACTACAGAGAGTCCAAATTTCGAGACCGAGCGAATCTCCTCAACAGCGGGGATCCCGCTCATCGCGGACTCCACAGGGAACGTGACAAACGACTCCATCTCTTCGGGCGCAAGCCCTGGAGAGTTCGTCAGGATCTGCACCTGCACGTTGGTCACGTCGGGAACGGCGTCAACAGGCAGACTCTTCATGGCCCTGAATCCGAAGACGACTACAAGCAGCCAACCCACAAGAACGAGGGCTCGGTTGCCGAGGGAGAAATCAATTAGTGCTTTAATCATGGCGCCTCCTAGTGTCCGTGGCTGCCCAGCTCGCCGGCCTTATCGATCGACTTTAGAGTGAAGACTCCGCCCACTGCGATCAACTCACCCGCGCGTAATGGCTCGCCTGTTCCGGGCACAGGTCGAACTTCCACGAGCTCCCCATCGCCGCCGATGGTGACAACCGTCCGCTTCTCAAAGTGCCCCTCCTCAACCTGTACGAAGACAGCATCAATTCCACTGTCGTGCACAAGTGCCTCTTCGGGAATGGCGAGAGGAACCTCGTGGGACTCAACCACCAAACTCACCTCGCCAAACATGCCCGGTCGAAGAGGAAAGTTCTCCTGCCATGCCTCGATGTCCACGTTGTCAAGCTCAATGCGCAACGCCAAAGAGCGGCTCTCCGGATCAACGGAATAGTTAATCAGTACAACCTCACCTCGGATCATAAGCTCGGGAAAAGCGTGCAGCCGAACTTCGGCCTGTTGGCCGCCCTCGACAAGCCGAATGACGTCTTCAAATGCGGACGCGACAATCCAAACTCTTGAGAGATCGAGAATCTCGTACATCTCGGTACCCACCTCAACGTATTGCCCAACGGAGAGGAGCCGCTTGATAACAACCCCGTCGCGTTGTGCGCGAATCGGATACTCCCCCGTATTTTTGTTTCCAGAGGCGAGCAGAGCCCGAAGATCCTCCTCCTCAATACCCAGCGCTTCGAGGTGCCCAAGTGCGCTCTCTTCGTCGATAGAGCGCTCCTTGATTTGGTTTTCTAATGCCAGGAAGCGCGTGTCGCGTATCGCTATCAAATCTGCGAGATCTTTACTCTTCTCGATTTGCGCTTCGCGATAGCTTCGCTCGGCATCCAGCAGCGGCCGCACCGTCGAGACCTGCTGCTCGCGCAGCTCCTCCTCACGCTTTAGGGTCTCCCTTCGAAGTGCAAGGATTTCATCGTGACTATCCGTCGCTGCCTGCAGGCGCCTTGAGAATAGGCCTTGTTCGCTCGCGAGAGTTTCTTTGGAGCTCGCTGCAAGTTCACGTGCTTTGCGATAGTTCGAGATATCCCGACTAAGCTCAACAGAGTCAATCACGCAAACAAGATCACCTCGCTTCACGGTTTGCCCTAGTCCCATATGGACCTCGCTAACAACCCCCGAGATTTTGGGAGTGATGTGGCTCAATGCATTTGTGTCGGGTTCGACAACCGCGGGCAAGACAAGGCGCCTCTCCACCGGGCCTGGACCGACCTTGAAAAGAGAGATCCCTGCGGCCTTCGCTTGCGAGTCGGAGAGTTCGACCGGCTCCGCCCCTAGGTGCCCTCCCTCATCGATGTGAAGATCGACAGCTTCTGCATTTGAATGGGAGCTTACGACCGGCTTTTGTTCGCCGCAGCTGGCGAGAGGAGAGAGGAGTAGCCCGAGTCCGAGCAACCGGTGAAAAGTCAAAAGGCGGCACGCCAAAAAGGGTGATGATATTTGGTACATGGCTAGCGGAGTGTTTCGGTTGGAATGGTGGAGACTCCGGCCAGCTGACCGGTCACAGAAAGTAGGGCGACTCGTGCGTGTAACTCAACGGAGCGGGCGTCAATCCACCGCTTTCGAATAGCCCCGAGTGACCGCTGCATGATTAAGGTTTCCAGCAGCGTCACCTCGCCTGCCCCAAGGGCTGCCTCGATGGCCGCCAGACTCGCCTCGGCACTGCCAAGTAGGTCTTCATCAATAAGTTCTAGGAGGACGGTCGCGTCCTCAAAATTTTGCAGCGCTGCAAAGACTTCACCGCGAATCCGAAACACAAGTGCATCGAACGCGGCCTTTGCCACCACTCTCTCGCGCAGAGCTGTCTCGATGGCTGGGCGATTAAACTGATTGAACAATCCAAGCGAGAACCCGACTCCCGTTCCAATCGACACTTCCGGATACTGGCCTGAGATCGCCAAGCGGAGCGCGGCCTCTTTCCCTTCAAAGGCCGCCCGGGCCGCGGCAACGTCAGTGCGGTTCTCGAGGGCTTCCGATTCAAGCTGACCCCGCTCTCTCTCGGGGACCTCCAATGCCCACGACTCGTATGCAGACAGCGCGACCTCGTAACCAGGCCTTAGTCCAAGGAGCGCATTCAGCTCCCTATTCGCGGTTCGAAGTTGAATCTCGGCACTTGCCAGGTCCACTCGGAATGCCTGATAGTCGCCATTCGCCAGGCTCACTTCCGTTCTTGTCGCCGTGCCTACCTGGAGCGCCCGAGCGAAGAATGCACTCGTTTTTTGGGAGACCTCAAGCAGTGCTCTTGCCTCGATCAGCCGCCTCGTGGAGGTAAGAACCTCGACGCATGCTTGCTGTACATCTATGGCCAACTGCCACTCGGCCGCTCGAAGCAGCTGCAGCATTTCGACTTGGCGCCAGCTCGCTAGGTCGACTTGTGCTTCACGCTCTCCAAATCTTGGTAGCGTTAGCATCAAGTCCAAACTTCCCAAATAGTCCGCCCTTTGGGTGTGCCCCGCACTCCACTCAGAGACAAGGGCGTCCATCGCGCCCCATCCAAAATCGACATCGGGGAATAAGCCAGCCTCGGCAATTTTGCTGCCAGCAACAGCCAGCTCCGCGCGGGCCTCCATCAAGGATGGATGAAAGTGAACCGCGAAGGCCGCTAGGTCCAAAGGGGTATAGCCGGGCCTAGTCGGAGCCAACTCGGGAAGTTCGACGGCGTGAAGTGTCGCCACCGTCTCCGCCAGGTCAAGTGGTGCTGCGGTGTAACTCACACAGCTTGCGCATAAAGCCACTGCGAACGCAAATGGCTGGCGGTAGAGGAGTGGGTGTCGGTCCATGATGGACCTCCGTTGTTCGAATAGAAAGTGATCTGGTCAAGAAGCGCGCCACGACAAAGGAGGGTCGAGGTTGCATGTCAGACGGATCAGTCTCTCAACAGCGGATGACTACAACCGCAAGGGCTGCGCAACGAAGGGCCCCTAAGCTCGGACCTCGCCAACGAGCCAGCTGTCCTTGCCTTCCGGGCACGGACGAGATGGCGGCCCGGCGCCCTTGTACATTCGAAAACCATACCGAGAGAGCCGGTGCCGGAACCGGACAGGCATGGCGCTCCACTGGTGCGAAAAGTAGAACCTGATCCTCGCAGTCGCTGCACTCCTTGGCCCCTTGGCAATCTCCGCAATCCTCGCCGTCGGCCCCATGGCCAACTTCGTGGCCATCGAGGGGGCTCGCCCCATCTGGGCTCTCGCAGCAAACACCAGAGAGCAGCTCAAATCGCAAAGTGCTGCCCGTTTCGACACAATAGACGAGCGAGCTACCAGCGGCCATAAGGACGGCTTGGGTCACCAACAAGGCTACGAGGAGGGCTCGACTTAGGAAGGACATGAAGTCGAAAGGGTACGGATACGAAAGTGCTCTTGGGTGCAAATTGCTGTTTTTGTCGCCGCTTTCGCTCGGTTCAGATCTACTTCAGTTCGGGTTTCAAGCCGAGCAACACTTTAAAATAGGTGGCGATCACAGCTCCTGTTGCCAAGAGCAGAAGACCTGTAGAGCGCGCGAGCCATGTTCGAAAATGGCCGTCCATCGGGGTCAAGATCGCACCCCCACCGAGTGCGAGAGTCAGAACGTGGAGCTTCCATCCGGCCTCGATCAATTTGTCCGGAATCATGCGCCGCATCGCCGGCACGGGAATGCGGCCGATGTGCGGCGAAAAACGGTGGAACCAAATCAGGAACGGCCCAATGCGGGTCAGCATCCCGTGGACGATCAGACCGGCCCAGCCGAAGATCGCACACCAACCGAAGAGCAGATCGAACCTAGGTCCCCAAGTTTGGTGCGTCACAAACACCGCTAAACCCGCACAGACAAAGGTCGGGAGCGCCATCAGCATTCCCACCCTCCAGAACTTTATGGAAGGGTCGACGCGCGAGCGACGGCGGTTCGCAAGCGAAGTCAAAACGATCTTGGGATGCCAGATCCACACGGCAAAAGCCGCGGGCAAAGCGGCGATCGCGGCCAGCTCCGAGCCTGCATTTTCTAAAAAGCCAAACACCGAAAAGATCATCACAAGTAGTGCTCCAGAGACGCCTACAACGATCAACGCGAATAGGCTCCACGCTTTCGTTTTGGAGACCTCGGGAGTCATGTAGAACATCGGCAGCGTCTGCCAGGCTACCGCTGTGAGTAAGCCGCCGACCCATCCGAGGATCGCGATGGTGAAGTGCACCTGAACGTAGTAGCTGCGATGGCCTGGAAAGTTCGTGGTGTACCAGCTTGTCGACATCCAGTTTCCAAGCAGCATCACGATCACTAAACAGGCAACGGCAAAGCGCATACCCGCCACGGATGGACTGTTCGTTTTGCTTTTTGCGAGAGCGACGCCAACGGTGAAGGCCAACACCAGTACGGCAAGGCCAATACTTCCAAAGGCCGAGTGCGCCATACCCGGGGGGATGAGCTGATGGCTCCAAAGCACAAGCATCAAGATGCCTGTCGCTAAAAAGAAGTGCACGACATGAGCGAGGCGGATTGCCCGAACCGGCGCGACGGCGACAACCGGAGTCATCTGATACAGCGCCCCCATCATCACGACTCCGAGAAAACCCAAGGTGCCCAGATGCGCCAATCCAAACGTGATTGGGAGCAGAGGTGTAGTCAGCACTGCGCTGCCGTTAACAAGCAGCACCAAGCCCGCGATGACTAAAAAAAGAGGCGCCGTCACAAAAAACGACATCGGAATCGAAAGTGGTGGCGCCTGGTCCAGGCTCAAGCCCTCCATCTCTGGGGAGAGACTCATGCACTAGGCCTCGCTATGTGAAAGATTGCCGCGCCGCATGGCTCTTCGACGCACGACCAAACAATGCCTCGGCTTTCGAGCATCGGTATGAGTAGCCGTGGAAAGCGGGGCAATCGCGCCAAGGTGAACTCGCCAGGCAGCATACTCTCGGCTGCAACAAGGATGGCTTCAAGAGGCTCGGGCATGGGGAGATCGCGCAGGTCGAGAAGCGATTGAATCGGCTCGCCGGAATCGGGTTTGCTTGATATCAAAGTGGTGAAGAGGCCTCCTGTTGGCTCGCCAGAGTCCACCGTGTGTCCGCGCCCCTCTAGAACGGCAATCAAGGGTCCTGGCCTAAAGGGAGCCACAAGGACAAGGCTTCCGTTGGGTTGCAAGGTGCCCAGCGTATCGGTTATCGCTTCGAACGGATCGACTCCCGCTTCGAGGAGCGGGCGTACGTCCAGCTCGACAAGGGCTTCCTTTGCGACTCTAGACCGAACGGAGTTGCACTCGTTCACCGACTGCGGTTGGCCCGCGAGGAGCCCTGCCCACCAAAAGTCGACTATCCCTGGTGCGCGGTCCAACAACGAGCGCGCGCTCGAGTCCAGATGCCAGCGCAGAAGTTCGCCTTGCAGCAAGGCGACAAACAGCTCGCCGGCTCGACCCGCGTCAACGGTCTCCGGAATTGTGCCAGCGGCAATCTCATCTCGGACCAGCTCGGTCACGAGGGTCGTCTGACGAGACACGATGAGCAAGAGCTGAGCGTGCAAGCTAGGGGGCGCCTCATTGCCTGAAGTGGCGGCGTCATAGAAGAGGAGTCGGGGGGCACCGGGGAACGCCTCGGCAAACCGAAAGAGCCCCTCAAGCAGCCCCTGGGCAACCTCGTGAGCACCCTTTGCCGTCGAAAACACAGTCTTCACCGAGCTCTCTAGGGAGGACCGCACATGGTCCATCACCGCATGCAAAATGGCGTCACGGCTGGCGAAATGCTTAAAGAGCGCCGGCTGCGAGACTCCAATCGCTCCAGCAACCATCCGAGTTGTCAGGCAATCGACGGAAACGGTGCTAAGCAGATTGAGCGCCGCGAGGACGATTTGAGCTTTACGTTCTTGGGTGGAAAGGCGTGTGGGCATCTTGCGTTTAGGTTATCATTCGATAACCTAGTAATTCCAACAGGGAGCGCACTTTATGAAGCACACCAACTTGATCGATTTTTTCACCCAGGACCACCGCAGCTGCGACCAGGCCTGGATTGCTGTCGAAAATGCCGCAGATTCGAGCGATGCTACTGCCATCGCCGAGTGCTACGGCAAGTTCCAAGCAGACATGCTACACCACTTCCAGATGGAAGAAGAAGTCCTGTTCCCAGCCTTTGAACAGGCCACGGGAATGACCCAGGGGCCTACCGTGGTCATGCGCATGGAGCATGAACAGATGCGGGGCCTGCTGGTCCAGATGGCCGGCGCGGCCGCAAGTGGAGACGGGGATGAGTTGACCGACCTCGGGGACACCCTGATGATGGTGATTCAGCAGCACAATGCCAAAGAAGAGGGCATGCTGTACCCAATGGCCGACCAGCACATCCCCGAGGACTGGGCCTCGTTGCAAGCCCGCCTCGAGGCGATTTAGTGGCCCCGCAATCCTAGTAAATGATCTTGGTTGCGACGGGTTCGCTAATGAAGAGCGCCGTTCCACCCTCGAAAACGAAGTAGGCATGGTGCAAGACTTGCCCCACGGCAAGCGGCGTCAAGATCCCGGCAATATCGATGGATGCAGCCGCCTTTCCGTCCGCGTCCAGGTAGGAGAGCGTATTCACAAAGGGCCCTTTGTCAGCTTGAGAAATCGTCAAGTCCCCGTACAAATTGGGCAGGTTGAGTGGCAGAAGTTTGCCCCCCACAGAGACGCCAGGGGAGGTCCCGCCCGAGGTCCCCAGCAGGAAATACGCCTTTCCTGCGAACTGCTTTCCCGGGTGGATTTGAAAGTGAATCACTTCCGGCTGGGAAGGCGAGAGCTCGGCCGGACCGGCCGCTAGAGGCGCGCACAAGCTGGCGTCCAACGTGAAACCATGGACGACTCCGGTATCGGACTCCGTCGTGTCCTCATCGGGAGAGCCGACCCAGACCTCATCACCTCGCAATCCGATACTAAGTCCAAAGCCAGCGCCGGACTCTGGAGCGAGCGCCCCAAAAGAAGCCTCTTCCGTCCAGAGGGACTCGCTTCCCAACTTGCCGAGACTGCTCTCGGAGTAGACGTGTACGCAACCTGAATTCAATGCCGAAGTATCCTCGCCGGGAGAGCCGATGGCGACCGTTCCCGGCCCCAGTTCCACGGCCGCGCCAAAGCGATCCAAGCTAGCGGGAGTCGCGGAATCGAATCTCTGTTGCTGGGTCCAAGTCCCGCTCTCTATCTGAAACAAAAAGGCGGCCCCCGCATTGGGCGCATACCAGGAGTCGGAGCGGGCGCCAATGATCAACGACTCGTCCAACAAGGAGACCGCGGAACCAAACTCGGCTCCCAATGTAGAGCTCAGCGGTGCCAACTTGGCCAGCTCGTTCCACTTGCTCGCGGAGCGCCGAAACATACGCACTCGACCTTCGGCTTCACCGGGTTGCCCAGCGGCAAGCTCGTCGCCGGAGATGGAAAGGGATGCACCGAAGCGCCCGCCACTAACCTTCCCATCGATCGATGTACGGTGAATCCAGCTAGTTCCCGCGCGCTCAAAGATGTCAACTCGACCTCCCAGGAATGCCGTCGAAGAGTCGAATGGTGCGCCCACCGCGATCCAGTTGCCGTTTGTAGCCACGGCACTGCCAAAAGATGCCGCAGTACCCGGAGCGGATGCGTGCAACTTTGCTATCTGAAACCAGTATCCAAAGAAGCGCTGAAAGACATAAGCCGAGCCCGACCCGAACGCGAAATCGTCATCGCCAGGTGAGCCGACGACAGCGATGTCGCCAAAAATAGCGACTGCGCTTCCGAATCCGTCTTGCGACTGCAAGTCGGAGGGCCAAAGCAACCCTTGGCTAGTAGAGCCCGAGGGTGTCGAGAGGCGCACCTCAGCTTGCCCTTGCCCAAAGTGCCCCGGTGAGCCGACAACCCATGCATCGACGTCATTTGCGATGGCCGTGCCAAAGCGATGACCAAAAAGTGGGGCCACTTGAGTCACGTCAAAAGTCGAGCACTGCGCGAGGGCGGAAGTGCCAACCAAAGAGATCGCAAAGGCAAATGCCGCGACGGAACGGCAGACGCGTTTTAAAGGATGGGAACGCATAAGGATAGACAGGTGATTCTAGTTCGAAGAGGCCTGGCTGGGGCCTCTGTCCTTCCATATTGAGCGGGCAGCCTGCTGAGAAACAGTCGTTTTCAGAGGAGGCGCCACAGATAAGTTACATACTCTCCCCTATCCCGAGACGTGTGCGCATGGTCCGGGCGCCAAGCCATGACACGACCCAAAGACACGCCTCCAAATGGCGGCGAGATGCCCCCGCGCCGGCTCCAACCGGCCCTGCTCGCCGAGCTCCTGCCCGCGAACGTCTCCTGCGCATTGGAGCGCCTCCCGACTGCCGATTCCCCGCAACTGCCCCAGTTCCAGTTTCCCGAGGAGGCCGCCGAGGTCGCCTCGGCAATCCTCAAGAGGCAGCGCGAGTACGCCTCCGGTCGAAATCTGGCGCATGAGCTTTTGCTAGCCAAAGGGGCGCCTCCCTCTCCCCTGCTCTCCGGTGCCAAGGGCGCGCCGCGTTGGCCCGTGGGTTTCACCGGAAGCATCAGCCACTGCGACGGACTCTGCGTCGCCGCGATCTGTTCGACGGATTCGCACACAGCCATCGGGATCGATGTCGAGCTCGCAAAACCGCTCCAAGAGAAGCTGTGGAGTCGAGTTCTTGTCCCCAGCGAAGCCGACCGCTTCGAAGTCCTCGGCGAGAGAGGCGCCCTACTTGCAATGGCTCACTTCTCCGCCAAAGAAGCGCTCTACAAGCTCATCGCATCCGAGTTCGGACGCCTTGTCGGGTTTCGCGAGGTCGAGCTTCGCTTCAGCCTCACCAAGGGGACCTTCACGGCACACGGAGGAGCGACGGAAAAGGAGCGCGCGCGCCTAGGAGATGTCCGCGGGCGTTGGCGCATTACGCCTCGCCATATATTGACGACCTCTTTCTGGGCGGCTAACTAGGCAAACCCGGGCTTGCCACGCATCCGTCGCAGAATCCCAACTTGCCCGAGGTGGTAGACCTCGTGAAAGTACAGGAAGTGAGCCCCACCGCCAATCGTGCCCGATCCGTCGGGGAAGGTCACTCCCATCGGCGCGTCGGCCTCGGTAGTCGTCAAACTCGCCATACGCTTGGACAGGGCGGCGCCGGCATCGCAAAAGTGCCGCTTCAGGCTCGAGGGGCTCGGGTATTCACCTGGCTCAACGAGCTGCGAGCCCATCCCAAAGAGGCGCTCCCAATGTTCTTCAGGGGAGTCCACGTTCAACTTGCGTAGAAGAAAACGACGCGACGTCGTCACATGGCCCAGGATCCAGATGGGATTATTCCCGCCGCCTTCGGGCGCCGCAGCCCAGTCCTCAGCCTCGAACTTATCCGCTACCATATTAAGCAGGCTCTCGTTGAAGCGAAAGCGCGCGGCCAGGCCGGCAAGGGGGTGAGTCATGTTGGAAGCTACTAGGGGGGGCATTGTCTACCAATTGTACGCCATTTGTCCCCAACGGGGATACACCGCAAGTGCAATGAGCAGATTCTCAAGTATTATACTTTTCCGTATACTACTTTGTCGTATACTCTGGTGATGCCTAACCCATTTATTGGCCGCTCCAGGGAGCTCGAAGTCCTCGACGAGCTTTACGACTCCGAAGACCCCGAGATGTTCGTCCTTTTTGGAAGGCGTCGCGTTGGGAAGACTGAGCTCTTGCAGCGCTTTTGCGAGGGTCGCCGCGCGGTCTATTTCCTCGCGGCCCAAGTTCGCGAAAAGGACAACCTACGCGGTTTCCGAGACGCACTGCGCGAGGGCCTTGGCGATCCGATTTTGGACGGCATTGTGTTCCCCGACTGGCCGAGCGCCTTTGGTTTTGCGGCGGAGCGCTCCCTCGACCAACGACTTGTTATCGTCCTAGACGAGTTCCCCTATCTCTGCGAATCGACGAAGGGACTCGCCTCCTTATTACAGCAGTTCTGGGACCAGCGGGGCAAACGATCGAAGCTGATGTTTGTGTTATGCGGCAGCCAGGTCTCCTTCATGGAGAAAGAGGTGCTGTCTGAAAGCTCACCACTATTCGGAAGGCGCACGGGGCAGCGACGCCTCGCGCCCCTCCCTCCAACCGAAGCGCTCAAGTTCCATCCGACTTGGTCCTTGGAGGACCGCGTTCTTGCCTACGGTATCTTGGGAGGCATGCCCGCCTACCTCCAGCGCTTCAAGCCCGGGCGCGATATCGAAGAGAACCTCCTGCGCGAGGTCCTGCGACCCGAAGGTTATCTGTTTGATGAGGTCGCCTTCCTATTGAAGACCGAGCTCAACAACCCCGCGACCTACAACAGTATCTTGCGCGCAGTCGCTGGCGGCGCAAGCCGCGTCGGAGACATCGCCCTGACCGTAGGAGTCGACTCGACAACTGCAAACAAATACCTGCACGTTCTGCGCGAGCTTGGGCTCATCGAGCGCTCAATCCCCTTGACCGACCCCGATCCTCTGCGCTCAAGGCGCGGCGTTTATCGCGTCGCCGACCGCTTCGTCTCCTTCCACTTTCGCCATGTGCAACCCCACCTCTCTTTGATTGAAGCGGGACGCGGGCCACGGGTCCTCGAACAGTACATCAAACCCGACTTTGGTCGTCTGCTCGATGACGCTCTGGTCGACTTCGTCACCGATCACCTGCGCCGCGAAGCTGCGTGCGACTTGGGGCTCGAGGTCTTAGAGGTCGGTCGCCACTCCGGCGCCTATGTGCGCGCCCTCGGACGCTTGGAAGATGGCAATATTGTCGCAGGAGTCGTCCAACCTTTCGCCAAAGCCCCTGCCGCGACAAGCAGCCTGGAGAGCGAACTCGAAGAGCTGCGAGCTGTCTTTGGCCAAGGACTGCGCGTCGCCCACTTCTCGCTCTCAGCGAATGCCTCCGAACCCCTCATCATGCGCTTGGAGGACAAATTGGTTCGATGAGTATTGATAAGAGCTTCCATGACTACTTCTCCGCACTCGACCGGTCGGCGGGTGAAGACCGCTGCTATCTCTGCAGGCGCACGCCCGCAGATGTGAAGTCCTTCTTTGGGTTTCACGAAGACGGCGTGCCCATCGACGCCGACAAGTACGGTATCGAACACGTCGACATTGGGAAACTTGACGTCATGAGCTACCGTGGAGAGCGCCCCGTATGCGCCGCCTGCCAGCTCAATATGGACGCCCTATTCTTGATGGACGAAGGGCCGATTCTTTTGCGCCTCCTCCGCCAGATAAAGGAAGAGCGAGACATGCTTTGGCCCACAACGGACGACGAGACCGATTCCAAATGAACTCTCTTCCCCTCTCCCTTTTCGCCGCCGCAACTTTTGCCCTCTGCCTAGGATCCTGTGGTAACGAGGTGCCCAAAGGAGCCAATCCACAAGGCACGGGAACGTTCCTCGAGAAGACGCGCACCACTAAGGAAATCGCTCTCGAGCTGCTCTTTCAAGAGCCCTCTAGAGAGGTCGTTCACGAAAACGCGAACTACCCCGTTTCTGTGGGCCACATTCGGCCCCTTGCAAGTGAGGTCACGACGCTTAGAGAGTTGCCCTCGCTGCTGATGGTTCCACCTTCAGAAGTCAAGATCACGATCCCAGAGCACGGGATTAGCCGAAGTGTAGACCTGCACGCCAATTTCGGCGTCGATGCCAAGTCCTGCGCGGACAATCCTGTGGGACAAACGCACTACATTGCCTTCGAGGTTCTGATCAATGGCGAGCAGGTCTCGCGAGGTGGCATTCGCGTCCACGGCCCCAACGTTCTCCACCAAAACTGGATCGACATTGTCGATAAAGATGGATCGCTCTTTCAGCTAGTAACCGGGGACACCCTGGTGCTAAGAACAAGCGTCACCAGCAAACCGGAGGTCGACTGGCAAGCGGCGCCCTTCGCCCTTCCCAAGGTGGGCTTCGGCAGGTTGCAGCTACGTGGACAGGTAGAGGCGCCTATCGAGATCGCCAGCGAAGGACACCCGAACATTCTGTTCGTGCTCATGGATACGCTTCGCGCGGACCGCACGAGCTTAGGCGGCAACCCCGTGTTGACGACTCCGAATCTCGACCGGCTTGCCGCTGGGGGGACAAGTTACTCCCAAGCGCGCGCCACATCGAGCTGGACCTGGCCCTCGACAGCATCTGTTCTAACGGGGAGGCTGCCTGCAGGCCATGGGGTGCAAGACATGGGGTCGTCTTACTTGAACGGTGAAGTCGACACACTCGCTGAAATCATGCAGCGCCGTGGTCTCGCGACGGGCGGATTTGTCGGCAACCGTCTGGTCTCCTCCAACTTCAATTTCGACCAAGGTTTTCAAGAGTTCTTCGACCCGAACAAGAACGAATTCTTGGGGGCCGACGTTGTCCTACCCCAGGCGACGCGGTGAATTGGCGAGCACAAGGACGAACGATTTTTTGCATATGTCCACCTTGTGGAACCGCACCACCCTTATCGGCCGCGACCCGAATCCCAGGCCGCGATTCCGCACAAGGCTCCCGAGGGCTACCAACACAAAAACCTCCACGCTTCCTGGGTGGATTTATGGCTCGAGGCAAATGATGGGCAGACCGACCGCCCTTTGTTTCACGCAGCGATTCCGCAAGAGGACCTCACCTGGATCGAAGGCTCCTACGACCAGGTCGTGCACACGGGCGACTTTTGGCTAGGGGAGTTACTCAATTACTTGGAGGTGGAAGGCCTGCGCGAGAACACCCTTGTCATCTTCACAGCTGATCACGGTGAGGAGTTCTACGATCACGGCTACTCGAATCACGGCCAGTCTCTATACCCCGAGCTCACCCACATTCCGCTTGTCTTCAACGGTCCTGGAATCGCCGAAGGCGTCTCGATAGCGGAGCCGGTTTCAAACCGCATGATTTTTGATCACCTCACCGCAGTGGCCTCCGGCAAGGCGCACGGCGCTCCGATAAAGAACCCAGGCGCACCCGTGTTCTTCTCGACACACCGGGGAAACTGGAACGGTGTTCCCATGACCGAAGTGCTTGGTGTGCAATACCAGGATTGGGTGATGCACTTTGCACCACAGGGGACACCTTGGGGTTCCGACGCGACGGTTCCACGCGATGGCGGCGTGGCTCGTCTGTACGACCTGGAGAGGGACCCTCTCCAGTACGTCGATGTCTCTGCGGAGAACCCCACCCGAACGGCGACCCTGAAGGACCTCTTGTTGAGTCGTCTAGCTGCTTCCAAGAGACAGCGACTTTCAACAGATGGCTTGGACGCTGGCGAGGGAACCATCCAGATGCTCCAAGACGTCGGGTACTTGTAGTGGACGGCTCAATCGCCGCAAAACTTCGCAGTTGCCAGGCTTTACCCGGCTAGAGGGAAACGCCATAGGCCCTGCGCGTTTATGCTTCGCGGATGGCAAAGCGCCTTCAAACAGTATTCGGCCAGCTCGGTCAAGGCGAGCTAGGTTACATGGGCAAGTGGATCGGCATGGCTTCGCTAATCGGCGTGGCTGGTGGATGCGCGGCTGCCGGGTTCGATTGGCTTGTCGAGGTCCTAAAAGAGAATGCGCTCAATCGGACGATTGGTCTTGAGGCAGAGGGTATCCGCCTCGCCGAAGGCTCCGGGATCTGGCAGCTCTTGGGTGACAACTGGCCCTTGTTTCTGATTCTTCCCTTAGCGGGTTTGCTGGTGGGCTGGATCACCCAAACGTGGGCTCCAGAGTCCGAGGGTCACGGAACGGAGCAATTGATCCGCACCTTCCACAACTTGGGAGGCGCCGTTCGCAAGCGTGTGATTTTCATCAAGGCGCTAACCTCGGCCATCACGATTGGCTCCGGTGGCTCGGCGGGCCAAGAGGGTCCCGTCGCACAGATCGGCAGTGGCGTCGGCAGCACGGCTTCCCATGCCATGGGCCTAGGGGATCGCGACCGACGGATTTTTCTTCTCGCCGGTGCAAGCGCCGGTATTGGTGCCCTTTTCACCGCGCCTCTTGCAGGCGCACTTTTCGCACCCGAAGTGCTGTATCGCAAGCCCGAGTTCGAAGGCGACGCGATCATTCCGTGCATCATTTCGTCGATCGTCGCCTACACCACGTTCACGGGAATCACTGGTGAAACGAAGGCCATCCACATCTCCGAGAAGGTCCTCAGCACACTAAACCAGGGGGACCCACGAGAGCTCCTTTTGTACTTCGTGCTGGCGCTATTGTGCACCGCTGTCAGCTTCCTCTACGTCAAGTGCTTCAACGGAATCCACACCGTCTTTAATGGGATGACCTGGCTGTGGAAACCCGCTCGACCGGCGCTCGGCGGGCTGCTGCTCGCCATTCTCGCCGTCAGTATCGCCCCGATCGCTGGCGAGCACGGCGTTCTCTATGGCGGCTACGACCTGATGAAGGGCTCCATCGCAGGAGAGATTGCGATTGGAACGATGATCCTGCTGGTCGCCGGCAAGGCCGTCGCGACGTCACTCTCCATCGCTACCGGAGGTTCGGGAGGGGTATTCGCGCCCAGCTTAGCCATGGGTGCTCTCCTTGGAGGAATCGTCGGACAGCTCGGTGCGCAGACTTTCCCGGGCCTCGGAATCAACCCGGCTAGCTTCGCGCTTGTTGGCATGGGTGGGTTCTTCGCGGGAGTAGCGAAGACGCCCATCGCAGCCATAATTATCGTCTGCGAGATGACGGGCAGCTATGGGCTATTGTTGCCCCTCATGTTGGTGTCGGTGATTCACCTGATGCTTGCGCGCAGCTGGGGAATCTACGACACGCAAGTGGATGGACCCGCCGACTCGCCAGCTCACCACGGTGATTTTGTAGTCGATGTGCTGGAGAAGATGCGCGTCGGCGAAATCATCGACTACAGCAAAGAAGTTGCGAAGGTCAATCAGAACGCAACTCTGCGGCGCGCGCTCCAAGTGGTGGCGGGCGAGAGGGCCTCGTACTTCCCCGTGGTGGATGGCGAAGATCGGCTGGTTGGTATTTTCTCTCTCTCGGACATCCGCCGGATCTTTCAGGAGATTGACGTCCAGGACCTGGTCATCGTGCGCGACTTTATGGTCGAGGACGTTGCGACGGTCAAGGCCGAAGACAACTTGGACGAAGCGCTGCGCATCATGAACAAGCTGACGATACACGAGATCCCCGTCGTTTCTGCGGTGGATCCGAAGCACGTCGTCGCGCTGCTTACCCGCAACAATTTGGCAGCCGCCTATCACCAGCGCCTGCGCGAGCTCCGCAAGTAGCGCGAGCTGGTTGATTTGGGCTAGCTGGTTGAGTCGGGCTAGCTCGTTGAGTCGGGCTAGCTAGTTGAGTCGGGCTAGCTAGTTGAGTCGGGCTAGCT
>CALBMX010000097.1 GCA_937896235.1 uncultured bacterium | reverse complement strand
CTTGCGGGGCGCGCCTCGTTGACATGCAGGTTGTGGTAACCGCGCGGTGCCACGTCGTTGGAGCTGGTAGGGTAAAAAAGTGAGGCCAGCAGCTGGATTTGCCGTCTTCCCACGCCGAGCTCGAACTGGCCGCCGCCGTACATGGGCAGATTGCGGGCGGTGCAGCAGTCGTAGGCCTCGAAGAGTCGCTGGAGCCGGCCGAAGCGCGAGGGCTTTATGTTCAACGCAACCGCAGGCGCGGGCATCGCGTCGACGTCTGCCATCGAATGGATCGGTGCGTCCCAAGCTATGCGTGCGCCACGCTCCTTGAGAAGCTGAAGCACAGCTGGTTTGCTGTGCGGGTCTTCTACGATGACATCGGGCAACGCCTCGAGGACACGTCGATACAAGTCCAAATCGACAGCAGTCTCAACGGGCATGCCCACGTACGCACCTTTGAAGTCAACGATCTGCACCGTCCCAAGGGCAGCTAACTTGGCGCAGAGTTCGTTGCTCCACTCGGGAGTGGCGTCTAGCTTGAAGTGCATGTTGGGGTGGATCGCTAGGCGCTCCGCAATCGGTGCGAAGTCGTGCAGACCAAGGGATACTGCAAAATGTAGAGGTGTCGCGTGGCGACCTAGCACCCCCTCGATTCCAAGGTCCCCTTGGCGCAAGGCCAAATCCAAAGCTGCACTTTCAAAAGCCCACCGGCGATAGTGTCGCCAACTGGGATCCGGAACGGGCTCGGGATACAAGTCGAGGCAGTCCAAGTTGGCGCAGAACTCGCCGAGTGTGTAGTGACCTGCGAGAGGAAGAGACGCACCCCTTCGGCGAAACGCGATTTGAGCGTTCGCGCTCCACGAGACATCTTCGCCTCTCCCCGTGGCCTCAGCACCCTCAAGCCAGACTTCGGTCGTCTGTCGCTGGAAGCCGGAATTCGTCTCTAACTGTAGGCCCTCTAAAGAATAGGCGTCGACCTGCAGAGGCAGATCGGTCACCCGTCTCCAGAGTGAGCTCACTCGGGATCCGAGACGGTTAAGCGCAAGAGCTGCGCGTCGAGCACGACCTTCGATGATGGTTTCATCCCGGCAGCTCGGGCGTCTGCAAGCGCTACTTCGTAGGGGACCCCTCCATCAATCACGCGGAACGCAGCGACAAAAACCGAGCACCGGTTTCCGCTTGCGCAATGAAAGAGCGTTTTGCCGGCGACATCTTTTTTTATCGTCTCTAGCAGGAAGTCAAATTTCTCGTCCGTGAGGATGTCCCAATTGACTGGAACTTGGATGTACTCTAGGCCGAGTTCCGAGCACACGGAGGCCTCGCTGAAGCTCATCCCTTCGACCTCTGCGTACGTACGGAGGTTGATCACCCTGGTGACGCCACGTTTCGCCGCGAGGGCGAGGTCGGCTTCACTGGGTTGACCTCCCATATAAAACTTGCCCCATTCGGTGGTGTTACTCAGACCGCCCAGCTCGCTGCGAACAAGCTCCACGGTCTCAGGGGTCGTTTGACTTTCGAAGGACTTGCAGCTGGTGAGCGCGAGTAGAGGCAGGGCGAGGATGAGCAGAAACTTCATAGGGGTCGAGGGCGGAGAGAGGTGGGGATGCAACGTGGATCTTACTCCAAAATGGACGTGCTCGACGGAAGGAGATTCGAAGTCTGGAGCGTTATCAATCGCCACTCTTTGGCGTGGAGGCAGCGCCTGCGAGTCTCGCGAATCCTAACCAGCCAAAAATCAGAAGGAGACCGCCAAGGGGCGTGACGGGTCCTGCCCAAGTTGCACTCGGCTGTGTGGAGAGCAGATAGAGCGAGCCACTAAAGAGGATGCTCCCAATCAGAAACAAGTACCCGACTCGACTGCCAGCCTTGAGCGGCAACGGCTCACGCCCAACCAGGGTCACGACTCCGAGCAGAATTAGCGCAAGTGCATGCCACGCCTGGTACGTCACGGCCGTGCGCCAGGTCTCGACACTCTCGAAGAGTTCTAGGCGCGGCTTTAGCGCATGGGCGCCAAATGCGCCGAGTCCGACAGCGAGGGCCATCCAAATAGCGCCGACGCGAACTGCAAATAATCCATTCATGAGACGAGTAGAAACGGAAGCTGGGGGACTTTCGGGCGTGGGCTGGCATGATACGCAAATGGCAACAGATCAAAGCAACAGTGGTGCGGCAAACTTGGGCTCTCACGCGCATGGTACGGATGAGCGAAACGCGGGCGTGCTTTTCGATGTAAATGGCGAGCTTGTGACCCGCGAGCGAGCGGTCATCTCCGTCTTTGACAGTGGCTTTATCTTGGGGGATGGGATTTGGGAGGGACTGCGGCTCAAGCGCGGTCGCGTCGCTTTCCTTGAGCGCCACCTCGACCGCATTTTCGGAGGCGCCCGCGCGATTGACCTGGACATAGGCCTCACGCGGGACGAGCTCCGCGCGCGGATCCAGCGCGTGATCGACGCGAATGGCATGGAGGACGGCGTGCACATCCGGTTGATGATCACACGCGGGGAGAAGTCCACTCCCTACCAAGATCCACGGGTTGTTATCTCTCCCGCGACCATCGTCATCCTAGCGGAATACAAGAGCGCCGGTCCCGAGGCATTCACGAGCGGCCTCAAGCTATTCACGGTCCACGTCCGCCGAGGCCGACCTGACGTACAGGACCCACGCCTCAACACCCACTCTAAGCACAACTGTATCCAGGCCTGCATCCAAGCGACTAAAGCCGGCGCCGACGAAGCGCTCATGCTCGACCCGCAGGGTTTTGTGGCAACCTGTAACTCGACACACTTCTTCATCGTCACGAGGGGCGAAGTCTGGACTTCCACGGGCGACTACTGCCTAGATGGAATCACCCGCCGCGCCGTAATCGAAGCCGCCGAAAACGCAGGTATCACCGTCCGGCAAAAAAACTTCAGCCTGTCCGACGTGTACGCAGCTGAAGAGGCCTTTGTCACGGGGACCTACGCCGGCCTCACATCCGTGGGAAGCGTGGACGGCCGCGATTTCGAGGGCCCCTTCCCCGGCCCCATGGTCGCCCGCCTAACCGAACTCTACCAAGCACTAGCCGCCTCCACGTGACCGCCAACCGGTGCGCAACACCTCGCCAACCAGTGTCACCGACAAGAACCCCGACAGCGCACAAACCAGTCCATACAAACCAGCGGTCTTAGTTGTGCACCAGGGTCTTAGCTGTGCACCAGGGTCTTAGCTGTGCACCAGGGTCTTAGCTGTGCACCAGGGTCTTA
>CALBMX010000096.1 GCA_937896235.1 uncultured bacterium | reverse complement strand
CATAAAGTGCTTCTAACTCTGGGTGGCCTGCTCTCCATCGGTTCCGATTCCTAGTCGCCGGCGGTCCTCTTCCAAGCGCGCGTAGAAGTGCGAGCTCATCGTGAATCTGCACTCGGTACTGGTCGCGCTGGGGAACACGTCTCGGAATAAGCCTCCGACCTCTTCCGATGTCAAAGGGCGGTTGATTCTCAGCAGAGGCAACGTGAACTCGGTCTCGTCCTCGTCGACCATCCGCAGTTGGGCCTGGCCGTTTTCTAGGTCGCGCGCACGCAAACTGGTCACCTCGCCGTGGACGGATTGGAGACTGATTCGCGCCAGCTCGACCTCACCTGCTTCAAGGTCGGGCAGGTCCTCGCCACCTCGGAAACTTGGGTTCTCGCGACCAAGCACGGACCGCAGCTGCTCGGACAGCGAGTGCTCCAGCCACGCCTTGGGGATCGACTCCAAAGTCCCTGCAGCCTGGTGCTCGCGGACCATCGTGGACCGGTGCGTCCCTTTGATTTTGCGGATGACCTGCTCGTCTTGGGAGAGGTCGCTCGCGAAGTAGTCCTCCAACTTTGGCGGCCCGTTGCGCGCGAGCTCGATCCAAGCCATCTCGGTGGGATCGTCCATTGGGTAAAGGAACTTTTTGAGCTCGTGCTCGATCGCCTTCGGGTCGGTGTGCCCCTCGAGGATGACGACCCTGTCGTTCCCGCGAAAGAGTGCGATCGAGGGGTGAATCGAGTAGTCCTTCCGCAGGTCGGATGCGTTCGATGAGTCGAACAGAAAGACGCCGGGCGCAGGTAGTAGCAATCGGTCCGCAACCTCTGTCACAACTGCCGTGAGTGCGGACATCTGCGCTGCCTGGTCTTCCCTAATGTGCAACTCCAGAGTTAGCTCGTCAGAGCGCTGCAACAGCTCCCCCATTCGAACGCGTTCGGCTTGCAGCTGCTCGGCGGACAGGCCTGGAAAAACTCCCGACAGCGCGCACTCGCGCGGAGCAGGCTGAAAGGAGACGGCGTGCAGCTCTTCGATCAAGCCCTGCTCGTCGACGCACAGTCGAAAGTAGGACCGAATCTGCCCAAGCCCCATCGCTCCTGTGAAGCTATCGCGAACGTACAGCACGATGCATGGCTCGCCGCGAAGAGGCTCGGCTCCAAGCTCGGCGAACGTCTTGCGCAGCTCGGGGCCGAGCCAACTTGCCAGGCCGGTCTCGATCCCTTCCACGCCGACATTCGCGCCACACCACGCTTGCGAAGAGTGGACGCATTTGGTCGAGACGATTCCTTCGAGGGTGTCCTCGGCTCGGTTCAGATAGCTCGCCATGCGAATGGCGGCTTGGGCTTTTGCTGTATTTTTTTGGCTGGCTAGCCAGGACTGAATCTGCTTTTCCATGAGTGCCTATGTGTTGGATGTATTTGGTCAATGGGCTTGAAGTTGGAGTTGCCGGTGGAGTCCACCTGGCTCGCACGGCGCAAATCGCGTCCTCCCCTAGACCCCGTACACCTGTAAAGTCTCGGTTGCGAACTTATCTAGCTCATCCTCGCGGATCGGCGCCGTGCTTGGCTCTGCTGTTGGGTCCTGGGAGTTCTCGCGGTAGCTCGCGCGAATCTTCTTTTCGAACTCGCCTTCACTGGAGAGCAGCGCGTCGAAATCGCCCCACCAGCGCAGCTGGCAGCAGCCCTTTAGAACCCAGTTCAAAGGCTCGAGCGACTCGGCCATCGTCTGCTCGCCCGCGCGGATGGCGTCGACCTTCGAACACGCCGTCGGCAAAGACGAGCTGGCTTGCCACGAACTCAAGCAGGTCCTCTTGCGAGGCAAACCACAAAAAGCCGCCGAACCCGCCGCCTAGTGCGGCTGGCCCGTCGCCACAGGACTCGATCCCCCACGAACCCCTTTGCGGCGTCTGCTGGGCAGCGTGCGCGGCGGCCTCTTGGGCTTGGTTGATGGCCTGTTCGTAGTCGAATTCGTCCTGGGTGTTGAAGTCTTGCATGGTGGAGCTCTTGTGTGCTGGAGGGAAGGCCACTATTGGCCTGGCACTGAACCTTCAAGGCGCCTCCTATGGATCACGCCGGATCGTATTCGCTTTCGACTCCTCAAATGTTCGGCGAGCACTTGGGTTGAAGTGACCTTTGGCATCTGCTCCAGCAGCCCCATGGGGGGCACGCACAGTTGCCACCTGCCTATTCACGAAGGACAAGCTAAGGCGGATGCGGCAGAGTGCGCTCTAGCCCGGGCTCAAGCGGACTGGCCCCTTTGACTTTCCGCAAGTACTGCACAATAGGCAGGCAGCCGGCCCTTTGGGCACATGAGTGGCCTCATAGTCAATCCCTTCGCCTTATGCTCAATCTTCGCGAGCAACACAGCGAGGCTCATTTGTGCAGTAGCTCGATTTGGTCCACTCAAAATTCGGCTACAAGCTAGTCCACTAATCCGATGGTGTCCGCAGCGGCTCCATCCTCTTGATATGAAAGTTAGAGAAGCCCGAGCAGGAGTACAGATGGAACACGGCGATCACGTTCAACCTCACCACTCCCCCTCGTCCCCCATCAACTCGCCCAAGGCCAGCTTGGCGATGGACCAGCGCTCTTGCTCGTGCTGCTTTGCTTTCTGTTGGGCGAGTTGGATTTGCAGGTCCTCCAAGTGCAGCTCGTCTCGGTGATCAAATGGAGCCGGTGCCGAGTCTGGCTGAAGGACCACTCCTTCGCCGCGCTGGAAATCGACCACAACACGCACCCCCAGGGCTCTGGAGATCTGATCCAAGCGGCTGCTGACGGCGGCGCGGCGCTCGTCACCCAACCCATCCTCTTGGGCAGACCATGGTGTTTCCAGCGCCGAATCCAAGACGGTGAAGTCGAGTCCGTCGAGCTCCTGTGGCCACGGCATGACCGCTGCAACGAAATGGATGGGGCGCACTACACCCCACGATGGGCCCAGACGAATGCTGGCTCGCGGGTATTGGTCTGTACCCTTATTAAATCCGCCGGCGACGAGTCGCTTGATCAAGTCGCCGCGTGAAGTAGGAGCGCTCATACCCAGCCCTCCACCGTTGTCGCCTGACTCGCTGGGCTTCCTAGGGACAGCTCGCTGACGAGGGGGGACGCCTCGAAGGATTCAACAGACCTGGGGGAATCTGGCTCGTGAGAGGTGAGTTCAAAGGCCGCCTCAGGACCTCGATTCTCCCGGGCCAGCTCGCCCGGTCCCGAAAACTGCGCCGCGATGGAGCCGCCCAAAGACTTGGACCCAAGCGCGCTGCGCTCCCTTAGCCCTAGGCGTCCCAGCCCCACTAGGGCCTCCTCTCGAATAGGTTGATGCTTCAAAATGCACCCTCCCATTTCCCTTTGGAGAAGCTCTGCAGGAGCTCATCGCGCAAGCTGCGCGCGCGCAACAAGTCCGTTGTGCCTAGCGTGCGCCGCACACGCTTGGTCCGCACGCCGTCCAGTTCGATCGTAAAGTGAATCCACCACGTCCCGTGGTTGTTCCAAAGGTGATGGTTCGGGTTGTCCGCATCGATGCGGACGTGTAATTCGGTACTCATCTTGATGTGTGAAAAATGTCCACACATCAGGAACCCAAGGCCGATGGCCTTAGTGGAGAGGTCTTTCCCATCTGGCGATGGGCCCATCGATCTCGACAAGAGATCAGCCACCTTAGCTCTCCAAGCTAGGTTGGCAGACTCGCTCGGAGGCGGGTCGTTCCTGATGTTGTTCTTAGTTTGAAGGGAGCCACCTTGGCCGGCAAGTGAGAAGCGTGTCATATGATCAGACTTGGCGGGAAACACCTAACGAGCGCTAGGTGGCAACTGGCTAGGGACAAGCGGCTTCCAGCCCGCCCATCCGGAGCTCTCTAGTATTCCTCGCGTCTTTTCCCTGGGGTGCGCGCGCTAAGACCAGCTGCCACGCCCGCACAGGTCACCACACTCAAGATCAGAAACGACTGCAGGCCATGCTCTAAGCGCTCCTCGTCCGTGGGGACAAAGTCGGCAACGGCTCTGCCACCGCCAGAGACCGGATCGCGGCCCTCGACGTGGGTCCCGTAGCTTGCCCATCAAATCAAAGCGAGAGTCCCCGATGTCACAACGGCCTGTGTGTACGTGCGCAAGGGAGATGCCGAGATCCCGACGGTGAGAGACTTGGCCCCAGTAAAAAACAAAGCAGCCACGGCGATACGAACCAAAGAGACGACGGCTTCCATTAGATGCGACTCTCCCAATTGGGGGCTCCAGGAATCGGTGCGCGCTGGCAGCAGGACGGTTGCCAACAGGCCAGACGATTCGAACGAGTGTGAGTCCCATGGCAAGCCCACTCGTGGGGAGAGCTACGGAAGTACCTTCAATAACTTGGCGCGTGTCCAAATCGGTTCGCCAGGAGTTTGAAGCCAGGTGGGAGCTAGTTGGAGGAACTCCCAGCAGTCCACTGCCCATGCAACCAGCCACCGAGCGTTACTTTCAGCTCTCAGGAACGACTTCCAGTTTATTCCGCTTTTAGGTCGGGAAGTGCAAGGAAGATAGAAGAGCAAGACTGGGATCGAAAAACCTAAACCCATCGCTCTCTCCTGAGATGGTCCTAGAAAACGGAGCCACCGCTTAAGTTAGGTTGACCAATCCCCGTCGGTGTGGGCACCATATCCTCCGATGAGTAAAAAACGTAGAACCCACAGCCCCGAGTTCAAGGCGCGCGTCGCGCTCGAAGCTCTTAAGGGCATCAAGCCCAGCCACCAGATCCCTTCCGCGAAACGAGATCGATCCGATCCAGGTTTCACAGTGGAAGAAGGAATTGCAGGAGCACATGGCCGAGCTCTTCGTTCGCAAGAACGCACACTCGAAAGATAGCGAACAAGAGAAGAAGCACGTCGAGCGTCTTGAGCGCAAGGTCGGTCAACTGACCGTTGAGTTGGACTGGCTTTCAAAAAAGTCCAAAGAGTTGGGGATCGGTAGATGGGTAGAGACAGGAGACCGGCAAACGCTGAGGGGCACCAAATACCAGAG
>CALBMX010000095.1 GCA_937896235.1 uncultured bacterium | reverse complement strand
CGTTGGAGATCCTCGTTGGAGATCCTCGTTGGAGATCCTCGTTGGAGATCCTCGTGTAGGTCGACGAGGCGTAGAGGGCTGGCATAAAAATCGGGCGCATCAGCTTGTAGGAAGCCTTTGCGCCCGAAGACCAAAAACCGAAGTTGGACTTGGGCTTGCCATTGCACTCTGTCACAACTGGTTCCTTTCTATGGGGAGGATGTCCCGGTCACATCGATTGGAAGCATCTTTGTAACCGAGGACTTCCTCACATCATTCTAGGGCTGGGCCCCGCTAGGGAGCGCGGTCCACTACTGCCCAAACGTCAACCGCAAGCCTTCCGAGAAGGCGATTCCCGCGCTGGCGCCAGGGTCAATGACTAAGACTTGCCCCAACAGGTTCTGACCGCTCGAGCTCGGGCCCGAAGGTACGGAGAGGTTGAGGTTCAACCCACCCACCGGTAGCGTCAGGGCAAAAATCACAGGCTCTTTGACCAAAGAGACACCTTCCCAAATCGTCGGCTGATAAAAAGGACGGTCGCCGAGAAGGACGAGGCCAACGGTCGCTGACGGATTTGAGTTACCAATGTGAATTCCTATGGTGGTCCCCAGCTTGGGGACAGCACTCGCCGTAAACGCGGGGACACCCAAGCTTCCTGAGTGACCATCACCGTAGTTGTTCCAGTTGGCCGTTACATCAATGGCCACGGTCGCGAGGTTGGACTCCCTATCTCCATCTGACGCTGCGTAGCGGAAGCTATCCGTACCTGCAAATCCGTCATAGGGGAAGTAGGTCACAACAGTTCCCACGAGCGCTACCGTTCCGTAGTGGGGCTGCTTGACGATCCTAACCGTCAGCGCATCGCCATCGGCATCTGTTGCAAGCAGCTGCACCCCAACCTGGGTACCTGCCGCCAAAGTGCCATAGGCATCTTGTGCGACGGGGGCTATATTTTTGTTCTGATCGTTATTGGTAGGACCCTTGTGGCACTCCCAACAGGTCACCTCATAACCTTCCCAGAAGCTCTTCGTTCCCCACTTCGTCGTGAGGGTTCGTGGGCCTAGCGCTCTTGAGAGCTCTGTCCCTCGATAGTCTGTTCCGTGACAGGCCATGCACTGCGCTTGCTTGCCGTCATCAGCGGCGTCCTTGTGCTTGGTGACCCATTCCTGTCCAACCGGGTGCATTCCGTGGGGACCGCCAGTCACCGTTTTCGGCTCGGTGACATGGCAGGCTAAACAGTCTGCAATCGTCCCCTCATGGCCTTGTAAACCAACGCTTTGCAGGTTGTCATTGCTGTGGGCAGAGGGGAAAACGGCGTGCGTCGATCCGTGACAGGCTGAGCACTGCAGCCCACCATGACCATCGGAGAAGCGATAGAGATTGAGACCCGCTGCCGGGGTGTCGGCGTCCGTCGCAAAAACCTGGCTTACCGCCACGCGCTCCGCTCCACTTGGTTCAAAAACCGACTCATAGCGAATCTGCCCATTGTTCAGAACCGCGTTGCCGGTGTGACAGCTTTGGCAGGCAGGCTCCTCGAACCAACCCACGCGCGCCATATCACCAACGGCGGACATGTTGCCGTGGCAATCCTGGCACTGCATCGAAAGACTTCCATCGGGGGCGACTGCACTCCCCATGGCCCCGCGCAGGCAGCGCGTTTCGGAGCCGGGGTGGCAGCGATAACACGAGGCACGGTTAGCCGACGCGTCCATCGAGAGACCAGACACCGGGTCCAAAACGCCGGCGTGGAAAGAGTGCAGGGCCTGCGTCAAGGGCTGAATCGCCCCGAAACCCGTTCCTGGCAGAGCGTTAGAAGCGTGGCAAGCAGAACAAAGAATCGACCTGCCATCCGTTACGACCGTGTCGTACAAGCCGTTCGCGTTCAAACCGAAGTTGGCGAGGGCGGCTGTGTAGTTACCGTCTCCGGCCTGCCGTTCATCGTGCAGCTTCAGGATGTTTAGACGGTAGTCCCGATCGAAATTGAGACTCGACTCCCAACCGGCGACCGGTTTTGCTTGGGCCACCGAACCCGAGGCATGACAAGCTCGGCAGTCCATCTCCGAAGAGACGGGCAACACGATCTCAGTAGATGCCATAAGGACCCCAAAGGCGTCGCGCGCCTCCAGTCGCATCATCGGATACGCCTGGCTATTCCCAGCGTCGTCGGTAGGCGTTATCGGGATTCCCTCACCTTGAAACCAGCTCGTCCCAGGGTCAAAGTGCATGGTTTGGGGTGTGTTCGCCAAACCCGGCATGCTGTTGCCTGCCAGGCCTTGATCTGGTGCGAGAGCCGCTCCGAAGAGCTCAAGGCTGTGGTCCCAGAAGTCCGTCTTTCCGACCGAGCTTAGGTTGATCGAACCCGTCGGATCGGCGACGCCCTGATAAGTAACCGTGACATTTGGAGCAGTGATCAATTTGCCGCTCCCATCAAGCACCTGTGCATTGATGGTGTTGTAGGGCGGGAGAATGCTGAACACAGCATAATCCGAGTCCATGCAGTGCATGCCAAGGTCGTTCCAGCCGACAATGGTCCAGCCTCCAGCAACCGGCAGAGGCGGTGGACTTGCAAGGCTGTTGGGGTTGAGGGTAACGCCGAGCCCAAGGGCAGCGAGACTGCCAAGGCCGACCTTCAGAAAGGAGATCTTCATCAGTTGGGATTCCTGTGTGGTGACAAAAGAGGTCTTGATACAGCACCTAAGAGCGCCCTCAAGTCGACCCGAATACACCTAGACCACAAAAGAAGACCAATCCGTCTTCTTTTATGCTCTAGGCCTTCTCCGGTCCCTCCTTGTTGCCAGGTTGTGCTCAAGTGTCCTTCCGACCTGTTCCCCCACGCCTGGCGGGACACCCCTCGACAGCACGTTCCCGAGATCACGAGTTGAGAGCCGTTATCGCCAATCGGTCCGATGCAGTTGGCAAGTAAACATTCGGCCGCGCCCCCTCCTGCATGGGAGACCGAGGCGGCGATCCCCCCACTCCCTAAAGTTATGAACGGCTCGGGCTTCCTCAGCCAAATCAGCTGAGGGTGTCCATGCGCGACCCTCTAGCCGACGGCTCCAACTCAACAACAGGTCGTGCCAGTCAGGGACTTCAGGACTAACCGCGAGGACCAGCAAGAGCCTCTACGCCGGTGAGCCCCGAGCCCGGGGAACTCCTACGCCGGGGAGCTCAAAGACTAGGGGCGCCCGTTGAAACCTATTCGCGCCGAGCGTATCCCGAGCAGGCCCCCTGCATCGTTGGCAAGGCAACGCTTTACCTAGGCGGGTTCGAGGCCGCGGGCCTCACGACCGGCGGCACCTGCCTCAAAGTCTACCGATAGGCAATAAGGCCGTGCAGCGTGTGCTGTTGGCAGCGCGGTCGCGATTACTTTGCGTCCTCTTGGCGGGTGACGATGGGAACATAGCCGAGCTCTAGTCCCTTCGGCGGCTTCACAAAAAGGGCCGGGTCCAAGTTGACGAGCTCGCCGCTTGTTGGGGGTGCCATGTAGTCACGGTCGATAGGCCAAGTCGCATGGATTTTCTCGACGAGGCCCTGCAGGCGCGCGCGCTTCGCCTCGCTCCAATCGTACTGTTGGAAGGACGGCTGATCGATAAAGCGGTACCAGGAATAGGTGACCAGAGAGCCGTCACCAAGTTTCACCTGAAAGGGGCCAAGAGAAGGACCCGGTTCGCTCCAAGCCCCGCGGCCCGGCGAAGTGAAAGGCTCACCGCGCGGAGCGAGTGGGAACTGCTTGCTCAGGAGCCCCGTCTCTATGGGAACGTCCTTGGCAGCAATGGCCACCCGCTGCTTGTCTTCATGACGAAAGTATTGGGGAAACTTTCCGGGTTCGATGGAGTCGCCCTCGGCCCACTTCAGTCCCCAGACGTTGTTATCAAATACCCTCGTATCGAGCAGTTCGCTGACCCCGGTCAGGCGCTCGCCGGACTGGTCGAAGTGTGGCGTACTGGTGGTTAGAGTCGACTCCCAAGTGCCCGCCTCGCCAAAGACTCCGGAGCATGCGGGTCCTCCATCGCGCCAAGCGGCAAAGTTGTCATAGAGCGCGGCCTTGGAGTAGTACTTTACGTTCTGTACCAGAATCGCGCGGCCCTGCTTGTCGACCGGAAAGCTGAGCGCGGGGATCTTCGAATACACAGTGCCCGAGGAGTCTGCGCTCTCAAAACGCGGAACCGTATTGATCTCCATAGCACCGCCCCCCATGGTTGCGGGACGTGCGTCGAGGCCTCGGCCAAAGATAAAGGGGTAGTCAAAGAGCTCACCGATCTTGCTCCACGTCTCGGGGATGTAGTAGGCGATGGGCCCCTTGAAATTGGCCGTACTCAAGAAGCAAGTCCAGGCCTGGTCCCCAGTGGGTGCACGGCCTGAGTCCTTCGGGAAGGTCGTGGCTTCGGTGAAGGGCAAGGCCATATAGGTGTAGCCCAAGAACTTGCCCCTCGGGTTACCCTCGAAGGGCAGTGCATCGGGTGGGATCAGCAGTCGGTTGCTGAGCTGGGCGATTCCCAGGCGATCATCGGGCAGGGCCTCGGTGTCGTAGAAGAAGGACCAGCCCGGCGACCCGACCTCGTAGTCATAACACTGAGGGGTGGCATTCATGCTGAACTTCGGCGGGCCGTATCGAAAGCGATTGCCGCGCCAATAGCCGAGTCCACCCTCGACGGTCTGAAAAACACTGTCCCATGTTGGCCCTCGTTCGGGCCAGTTATCCCTGGCCAAGGTGCCAATTGGAGCAAGGGGAGTGTCCTTGTTATCGGAGTTGTCCGGTGACACCCAGGCTCCGGCCAAGCCTATTTGAAAATTGGCGAGAGGCTGGTCGATCAGTGGCCAGACTGCCGAATAAAAACCCATTCCCGCATTAAAGTTCGACTGCGCCGTGGGCCGAGTCGCACTAAATCCAATGTAGCCATGCAGCCCGTTGCCATGGGCTGTGATTTGCCCAGCGTCCTTTTGATCCGCAGCTTGCCACCCGGGATCGGGGAGGGACCTCGCCCAACCTAGGCCAGTTGCTAAAGCTGTGACGGTAAGCAGTATTTTCATGGAGGCCATCCGATAGGGCAAACAGGGGGAGAAACGAACTCGTGCTTCCCAGTCTAGGAGAAGCTCAAACCAGAGCCAAGGCTGGACTATAGGCACCGTCGATGAACCGCCCCCCCCTGCCCACTTCACGGGGCACACGAAACAAGCCACCGGGGTTCCACTCGGAGAGAGTGGACTGGAGCCTCGCCGGCAATCCCCTCCTGAATCCAAGACCTACTTCTTCAATGGCGGCCTTGAGATGAGCCTAATCCCCGGCATCACACGCTTGTCATGACGCCACCTCACATCCACGTTTTTGTACTCGCTAACGGAGAGGCGGAATCGCACTTCGGACTTCCCCCACTCGGACGAGAGGCTCTCTCCGAGCTCACTCAAAATAGGAACTGCTCTCGACTCAATCCAAAGGTCATCGAGTACATCTAACTTGCGACCATCAAACGGGAACTCGAGCTGCGAGTGAACGGAAACGGGATCTGGGAGAACCGCAACATACTCACCCGCTCCCGTAAGTTCGAGAAGCACCGTGACATGTTGCCCACCGAGGGTTCGGAAGTCCTTCCTGTGGGTGCGAGACAAAGCACGGGAGTCTCCCATGATTTCCCCGAGGTCCACTCCCCTCGAGGACAGAACAACCTCCTTCCACGAGCCGCCCGAAGTCATCCTGGCGGAACCACTGGAAGAAAAACCGATCATGCCCCGATGGTCGCCTTTGGAAGACCGGACCTGTCTCCAAATCGGCAGCTCCACTCGCCGCGATTCCCCTCTCCACCCCCGATCCTTAACCTCCAGTTGGACTTCCCCGACATCCGTAATCTCAACTCCCGAAGAGCGAACCAAGTGCAGGTAGACATGCTCCTCCTTTGGAATCGGAACGCCGAAGCTGACCGTCGTTTGCCTGCCATCAACCTGGAAGGCCGGGGGGGAGTCGGCTCCTCGCTTTGCAAACAAGGTGTGGATTCGGTACCTACCGGCAGGTAAGCCCCCCGCCGAAACCACCCCATGATCAACCACTAGCCTAGCCTGAAGTCGATCGCCACGATTCCAATCGGGGTTGTCTGGCGCATCGATTCGCCACAGGTCCAACTCCCCACTCCCTGGAGCCCCAGACTCGATGTCATAGATAGAGATTGTCAATCCACAATCTCCCGCCTCCAGGGGATCAAAATCTGGGGAGCTCAATGCTCCAAGCGTGGAGGGTGCTTCCTGGGCGTCCACAGACTCAAGCTCTAGCTTCCGCTCGCTAACCACCTCAAGCTGCACACGCCTTGGGGCCATCCGCGCCTCCGCAGGTACGGGGGGATCCCCCAAGACCAACGTCACGGGTTCGAAAGTACCGATTTCCGCCGACCTTCCAAGCCAAAGTCCTAGGCCCAATCCGGCGAGCACAAAAAGCAAAAGCAGGGTGCGCATGGAGTTCCCAACGCATCCGACCTCTGCGGGTTCACTCCCGCTTAGGAACGCCGATCTTGAGTCCTACCTACTTGCGGTCTGCAGGTGAAGACTCTGTCTTGCGGGGCGCCGGAGGGACGCCCTCGCGCTCCCCGATCTCGAAGGACTCGATGATCACCCTGGACGATCCATCACGCCAGGTGCGCTCTTGGCGCCGGCCTGTGGAGTCCAGCCAAACTACGCTGACCTCCGAACCAATCTTCCCACCGAGGGCTGTAGCGATTCCGCCCTCGCTATCAATCATCCTTCCGCAGACTTCAAGAACAACGGACCCGGGGCTCACACCCAGGACCTGAGCGATGGTACCCGGCTCGATGCGAACGACTTCAAGTCCGAACTTGCCGTCGAGTCCAAAGCGCTCACAAATCTCTGGTTGAAGCTCCTTGGTATAAACGCCGAGGATGTCCAACCTCAGGCCGGCCGTTGCAACGGCATGAACTCCAGGAACAGTGAAGGGCAATTTACGGATCAAGTCGGGATGCTCATTGAGGATCGCGGCCAAGTCCTCGCCAACATACTCACGAAGCTCCGTCTCCCAAATCTGCTCGCCTTCCCCTTCGCCTTGGGTTGGTGCGAGTCCCACAAAATGTGGCGGCTCCAGTATTCGCATACGCGCTCCTGACGGACTGACTCGGAGCTCCAAATTCATCAATTCTTGCCCGGGGGTCTTAGCCATCGGGAAGATAGCATCAGCGGTTTCCGCCGACTCCATCCAAGCCTCCAGCCCTCCATGTCCTATTGCAGAGGGCGCTTCCATAAGGCCTTCCAAGTGCAAAGCCTTCAGCCCCATTAGCCCGTCCAACTTCTCCATGAGGACGAGGTTCTCACTCAACTCCTTGAGCGGATCCGGAAGCGTCAATGCCATTTGCTCTAGGTCCCGAAGTAACAGTCGTGAGGTCCAGGCGAACTCATCCGATCCAGTGCTCGCGCTCTTCAGCCACAAGCGAATCTCTTGCCGCGGAGCGCCAGGTGAGCGGAGGCGCCCCAGAAAATGGTCCACGTTCCCTAGGCGGGTATCCAAATCGGAATCGCACAAGTTGGCCTTGGTTGCGACAGGATCAAACTCCCAAGAGCGCTCCTCCATTCGAGCCCCGACCCTAACGACAAGCTGATGTGCATCCTCGTGCTGGGTCTCCACGGGCACGGGGGCTTGCGGTGAGGTCGATTCGATCAAACCTCCACTCTGAGGGGTGGAGCCGAGCTCCTGTCCGACCGCTGAAGTCCCGGTAAATGCGCCAAGCGCTAGCAACAAAATTTGAGCAACCTTCACAGCAAAGCCTTTGCAGAGTGAAAAGAAATCATGAGCCTATGCCGACGCGACATAGACAGGGGCAGGGAGAAGGCTCCCCTAGCAGCCCATTATTGCAGCGAAAAGTCGCTAGCCAGACCATTGGGTGACGGGGGCGTCACCCCATTGCGAGCTTGGAAACCCTGCGGAGCAACCAAGAGGATACCACCAGGATAGGCGGCGGCTTGGTCGAGTACGCTCTGCCTGGCGACATCCGCTAGACTCTGCTCTCCGAACGGCATAGGCCGCAGTCCACCCAGCGAAGGCGTGAGCCCGACCGCGCCGCTCTCTTGCGGCTGGTCACTCTCAACTTCTGCTGCCGTCCCCGCCTGGACAAGCAGATCCTCGGAAGTGTTGTCGAGACGGAATCCCGTACCTTTTAGGTTCTCGGGTACGGACACAAGTCCGTCACCCATCGACGGATCAGCGTTCTCTGTAACCGTTTGCGGATAGAGCATTTTCCCCAGGAAAAAGACCGCGGTGATTCCTGCGGCGAGGCTCGCGGCACGCTGGAAGCGGCGGCGGCCAAACAGTCCGGGGATGATCGGTGCGACGTGAAGCTGCCCATGGAATGTGGAGCTCGTCTTGCCCTTAGAGGCTACCAAAACGCCGCCTACAGGAACCCCTTCTGCCGCCTGTTGGAACAGACCTTCGGCCTGAAGCTGCTCGCGCAGGGCGGGCCAGAGTTGGGGTTCCCGGCCGTCGACTAGGTCGATCAGCTCGGCGCGCAAAAGACCACGCGCTTCCCTCGTCCGGCTAAAGGCAAGTGTGCAGGAGGTGCACTTCTTCAAGTGCTCTGCAACAAGTCCCAGCTGGTCCTTCTCGAGGTCGGCCCCGACGTAGAGTGGCAGGAGCCCCTCAACTTCAGTGCATATGGTCTTGGATTCGTTCATTAGCATTCTCTTGCGAACCCCCTCTCAGGTGGGTTCGCCCCTATCTACGGGGCCCGATTCTTGGTTGTTGGACTTTCTTTCGAGTTGTTCGCGTTCAATCTCTCTTTCACGGCGCTCCCACTCGTCCTGGAAGAGCTTCCGCCCCCTGTGAAGGCGCCAGCGCACCGTAACGTGGGTCGCCCCAACAATCTCAGCAATCTCAGCGCAGGGCAACCCATCGAGCTCTCGCAGGATCATTACGGACCTAAAATGGGGCGCCAAGGCATCCAGGCACGCACGTACCTTTAGAGCCACTTCGTCCCGCATTAGGGCGTCGTCCGGTTGATCAACCTTTTCGTCCTCTTGCTCAAGCCGAGGGCCTCCCTCGTCTTCATCCCCTGCTCCACCGATTCCAACGGGGCGCCGCTTGCGAAGGTGATCGATAGCGAGGTTCGTCACGATGCGGAAGAGCCACGTCGTGAAGCCGAACTCGAAGTTGAACTTATCTAGACTCCGAAAAACGCGCATGTACGCGTCCTGCACGATGTCATCCGCGTCCTCGTCCCTGGGAACCAGGTTTCGAGCGACACGCCAAGCCCGCTTTTGGTGACGATCTACGAGTGCGGCGAAAGCGGTTTCGTCGCCTTTCTGGGCGCGGCGAACAAGGTCATGATCGACCCGAAGGGTTTCCTTTCGCGAGGGCGGATCGGGGGTGAACTGCTCACCGTTACCACCGGAACTCTCCGGGGCTTTACCATCCTTTGCATCTGGAACCATTGCTAGAAAATTTGCCGCCATGCCGCCCGCATGTACGGACAGACCGAGATGGTGTTAGAGGTTTAGGAGGCCGCAGCGTCCGCAACTGTCGGAAAGCGGCCCTCGATGTGCGAGATCTTCCTGAATTTTTCAAAACGCGTATCGAGCAGCTCCTGAAGAGGGATCGCCGAGAGCTCATCCAAGTTCCTTAGAAGGGCTTCTTTTAAGGATGCTGTGGCAATGGCGGGGTTGCGGTGGGCGCCGCCCGTAGGCTCGGGGATCATCTCGTCGACGATTCCAAGGGAGATCAAACTGTCCGCGGTGAGCTTGAGTGCCTCCGCTGCATCCGGAGAGCGCTCTCCGTCCTTCCATAGAATAGCGGCACAACCCTCGGGGCTAATCACCGAGTAGTAGGCGTACTCCATCATCAAGACGCGATCTCCAATGCCGATGCCCAGAGCTCCGCCGGAGCCACCCTCGCCAATGATCACACAGATGATCGGCACGGCAATGTCAAACATGCCGAGGATGTTTTCAGCAATCGCCATCGCTTGCCCGCGCTCTTCCGCGGCGATTCCGGGGTAAGCACCAGGTGTGTTAATAAGGGTCACAATGGGAAGCCCGAGCTTGGCCGCTAGCTTCATTTTCCGCATGGCTTTTCGATAGCCTTCGGGGTGCGCACAGCCAAAGTTGCACTCGACTCGCTCGGCCGTGTTGCGCCCTTTGCGGTGTGCCACCAGCATGAATTTCCGGCCCTCCATCGAGGCGAGTCCCGTCACCAGGGCGCGATCGTCACCGTAGTATTTGTCGCCGTGAAGCTCGAAGAACTCGTCGAGCATCTCCGTGATGTAGTCCGAGGTCACCGGGCGCATCGGGTGGCGGGCAACCGTGACGCGATCCCACGCCGAGAGGTCGGAATAGGTCGACTCGACTTGGCTTTCCAAGCGCGCCCGAAGCGCCTCGATCTCGCTAGAGATGTCGAGGCGTGTCGATGCGGATAGAGATTCGAGCTCGGCGATGCGGTCTTCGATCTCGCGGATCGGTGCCTCGAAGGGGAGGCCTGAAGAACTGCCGTTTTTGGATTTGCTCACTAGGCGCTAAGAACTTGGGTCACGGGACAAGAGTGGAAGTCGGAATAGTAGCGTACGCGCGGCAAAATCGCCAACGTGGGTTCGAGTCGACGTGTCTTGTTTCCAAGGCTTTGTGAATTGAAGGAGCCCCCTGGGCACATTAGCGATTTCGCCATTGGGACTGCCCCGAATGCACGGTAGACTGCGCGCATGGAGGCCCCGTGGAGCCAGAATTGGCATCAAAGTGCGCCTCCAGCCCTCCCCATCCGGCCCTTCGTCTCCAATTCATCTCCAGGAGCTCCGAATCCATGTCGTCGTCCACCACTGCCTCTGATGCCTGGCGCATCGAGGTCTTCAAGCGCGCCGCAATCCACGACCCCGAGGGCGAAAAAGCCCTTCAGGAGGTCCACGAACTCGGTCTTTATGCCGTGTCGTCGATTCGCGTCGGTCACGGTTACCTCTTCTCTCCCGAGCTCGACGAGTCCGAGGCTCGGAACATCGCGCAAGAGCTCCTGACCGATCCGGTTCTGGAAGAGGTTCAGATCTTTGCTCCCGGCATCACTCCGCCGGAAGCCCCCACCGGGTCCCGCCGCGTGCTGGTTGCCCCCAAGCCGGGTGTTATGGATCCCATTGCTGACAGCGTCACACGTATCGTGCGCCGCACCGGTCACGGTGACGAGTCCTTCGAGGCCCAAACATTTCGTATTTTCGAGATGCATGGAGACGTTCCAACGGACGAGCTCGAGAGCGTCTGTCGGCGCACCTTGGCGAACGTCACCATCGACACCCTTCGCATCGATCGCGAAGACCTGCCCTTTGGCGCGCCGAAGGGACACGGCGGAACACGCGGCCGTGTCGAAGTTGCGATGCTAGCGCTGGACGATGATGGCCTCACAAACCTCAGTGTTCAAGGCGAGCTCTCGCTAACACTGATGGAGATGCTGGAGATCCAAAAGTTCTATAAGAACTTGGGCCGCGAGCCCTCCGCTTGTGAGCTTGAGACCCTTGCCCAAACCTGGAGCGAGCACTGCAAACACAAGACGTTTGCAGGCCTCATCGACTTTGTGGATCACTCAAAGGAGGGCAGCCCGACCGAACGAATCGACAACCTTCTCAAGTCGACGATCAAACGCGCAACGGAAGAGCTCGACGTGCCGTGGTGCGTAAGCGTTTTCCACGACAACGCGGGGATCATCGAATTTGATGCCGGCTATGACATCTCCTTCAAGGTCGAGACCCACAACCACCCGAGTGCGATTGATCCATACGGCGGAGCTGGCACCGGCATCGGTGGTGTGATTCGCGATATCCTTGGTGTTGGTCTCGGCGCGCGTCCGATCGCAAATACCGACGCATTCTTCGTGGGTATGCCCGACATGCCGATGGAGGACCTACCGAAGGGCTGCATGCACCCGCGCCGCATCTTGCGCGGCGTTGTTGGCGGTGTGCGCGACTACGGCAATCGCATGGGGATTCCCACGATCTCAGGTGGCTTGTGGTTCGACGATCGCTACGTCGGCAACCCGTTGGTTTACGCGGGAACGGTTGGCCTTGCAAAACACGAGTTCGCACACAAGACCATCGAACCGGGTGACTTAGTGGTCACCCTCGGTGGTGCTGTTGGCCGCGACGGCATCCACGGCGCGACGTTTAGCTCCATCGAGCTGACCGAGGATTCGGAAGAGGATTCGGCATCAAGCGTGCAAATCGGAAACCCGATTCAGGAGAAGCGCGTGCTCGACGCCATGTTGCAGGCGCGCGACCGCGGCCTCTATCGTGCCGTCACCGACTGTGGAGCGGGCGGGCTGTCGTCTGCAGTTGGCGAGATGGGCGAAAAGGGCGGTGTCGACGTCGACCTGGCCAAAGTGCCCCTTAAGTATCCCGGTCTGGCCTCCCATGAGATTTGGATTTCCGAAGCCCAGGAGCGCATGGTTCTCGCCGTGCAACCAGAGAACATCGACGAGCTTTTGGCACTTTGCGCCTCTGAAGATGTAGCCGCAACGGTCATCGGTACATTCAATGACACGAAGCGCCTGGTCGTTCGCGATGCCGGTGAGATCATCTGCGATATCGAGATGGAGTTCCTTCACGATGGAACACCGCGCTACCTGCGCCACGCGGTTTGGAATCCTCCCACGGTCGAGGATCCAGGCTGCCCCTCGCCCTCTACCAAGAACGAATCCTACAACTCTGTCCTTCTGGGGATCGTCGGCGCGCCCGACGTTCGCAGTAAAGAGTGGATCATCCGCCAATACGACCACGAGGTCCAAGGCAACACCGTCATCAAGCCACTTGTTGGCGTGAGATCGGATGCGCCGGGTAACGGCTCCGTCATCAAACCTCTGGCAGAGTCCAAGAAAGGTGTAGCGATCGGCTGCGGCGCCAACCCGCGCATGGGGCTACTCGACCCCTACGCAATGGCCGGCGCCGTGATCGACGAGGCGATGCGCAACGTTGTTGCCGTTGGCGGCGATCCAACACGAACGGCGATTCTTGACAACTTCTCTTGGGGCAACTGCTCCAAGCCAGAAAACCTGGGGTCGCTCGTCTTGGCCTCGAAAGCTTGCTACGACGTAGCGATGGCTTTTGGCACGCCGTTCATCTCGGGCAAGGACAGCCTGAACAACGAGTTCCGCGTTGGCGATGAGACCATTGTGATTCCTCCGACGCTGCTGCTCTCCGCGATGTCCGTCGTTCAAGACGTTGCGATGTGCGTGACGATGGATGCGAAGGAGCCGGGTAACCGCATTTACATCGTTGGCGAGACGAAACAAGACATGGGCGCGTCCCATTACATGCACCACCTCGGTCTCGACGGCGGACGCGTTCCGCAGCCCGACCTAAGCAAGGCGCCGACCATATTGAGAGCCATGCACAGTGCCATCTCCAAGGGCCTTGTCGCATCGTGCCACGACCTATCCGAAGGCGGATTGGCCGTTGCCGCTGCTGAAATGGCATTTGGAGGCGGATTGGGGATGGACCTCCACCTGTCGCACATGCACGACCCCGAGGGTTTGAGTGAAGGCAGCGATGAAGATGCGGTCCTGCTGTTCTCGGAATCTTGCACGCGGTTTCTCGTCGAGGTTACCGCGATTCACGCAGAGGCTTTCGAGCGGCAGTTCACCGACGCGGGGCTTGGCGATATCGCTCGCCCTATTGGCGAGGTGACCGCTGGTTCGCGCCTCTATATTCGCGGCAAGAACTCGGACGACTTAATCGAACTCGATATCGAAGACCTACGCGCCGCCCACACCAGTGGCTTCCAAGGTTAGGAGGACTACGACTATGACCAATCCCAAAGCACTTGTTCTTCGTACCGCCGGTATCAACTGTGATGCCGAGACAGTCCGCGCGCTCGAAGGCGCCGGCGCTGCTACCGATGCCTTCCACCTGATGAAGATGATCGCGGAGCCTGGCCGTTTTGACGACTATGGCATCCTGGTCATTCCCGGTGGCTTCAGCTACGGGGACGATGTCGCCGCCGGCCGCATTTTCAGCGCAGAGCTCGTCCACTACCTCTCCAAGGAGCTTGTCAACTTCGTGGATCGGGGAGGTCTTGTCCTCGGCATTTGTAACGGCTTTCAAGTTCTTGTCGAGACAGGTTTGCTCGATGGAAGCTTTGGCAAACGCACCGAGCGCAAGGTCGCGCTTTACGACAATGCCTCGATGAAGTTCGAGGCGCGCTGGGTGCATCTGCGCTCCGAAGAGAGCGCCTGCCCTTGGCTCGACGCTGGGGACATTTGGCCGGTCCCCGTCGCCCACGCCGAGGGTCGTTTCGTCTGCCGAGACGCTGACACCCTCGCCCAATTGAAGGCAAATGGACAGATCGCACTGCGATATGTGAATTCGGACGGAAGTACTCCAAGTTATCCCGAATGTCCGAATGGCGCGCTCGAAGAGATTGCTGGTATCTGCGACTCTTCGGGACGAGTTCTCGGCCTGATGCCGCACCCCGAGCGGAACTTGCTTCCGTGGAATCATCCCATGTGGACCCGAATGCAATCTCGCAGTGAAGGCGAGGGGGCAGGCTTCTTTCGCCGCCTTGTCGATGTGGCAAAGGGGTCGACTGTGAACGCCTCTCGCTAGTGCGCCTTACCAGACTCTCAAACTTATGAAGATTCTCCAACTCACCACCATTACCGTTCTTTGCACCTTCGGCCTGTCCTCTTGCAACTTGCTAGTCGGAGGCGCAGCCGGTTATGCCGTAAGCCAAGAGGTACTCCCCAACGAGGTGCACACAAGCTTGGAGCTTGTTGACGTGCAGACGGCATGGGCAAGCGCACAAGAGACCATGCGCGACAGGGCCGAAGACGGCATCGAAACGACGGACTACCCGCGCCGGATTGAGTGTGAAGTCGCCGGCGCCGATGTCGAAGTCGAAGTCGAAGCGTACGACCTGAACCGCACGCTTATCCGCGTCCGAGCCCGGCGCTATTTTTCGGAAGACGATGACGTTGCGCGCATGGTGCTCAACTACATCCTCGACGATCTCGGCCTTAGGCGCTAACGTTCGTCTTGGCCTTGCGGCGGCACGATTTGCATATGCCCATGAGGCGCAGGTCGTGGCTCGTCAGCTCAAACCCATGGCTCCGGGCGATCTCAGCCTGGAGCTCTTCGATTTTCTCGTCGACAAACTCTTCAATCCGGCCGCAGCTCGTGCAGATTAGATGGTCGTGATGGCGATGACCAAGCACATGCTCGTAGTGCGCCTCACCGGAGCCCGTATCCAAGAGCTCCAAGAAGCCCCCATCGGCAAGCAGCCCCAGTGTCCGGTAGACCGTAGCCCGAGAAACGCGGTCGGCTTTGGACACCTCTTCGGCTGTCAGCCAGCCTAAAAATGTCTCTGCTGTGAAGTGATCGTGACACGCAAAGGCCTTCTCAAAGATCCGGCTACGCTGGCGCGTTAGCCGTAATCCCTTCGTCTTTAGGAACTCCTCAAAGGAGTGTCGAATCGTTTCGTGCTTCACTTAATCTCAACTGGTTTGGAGTCTGCTCTGTTGGCGGGGTAAAAGCGCACCAATCGTTCTGGTGGGACGCCAAGATTCCAAGCCCTAGTAAGCATCCAGTTTCTGACCGTTGTGCGCAAGGCTCCTTCCCCCTGCCAGCGCCTTGGATTTACTAAAATTTCCGCGCCTCGAACGAGTGCGATCGGTCCCTCGGCCGCCAGGCGTTTAGAGATGTCCAAGTCTTCAAAGATGGGGATTCCGCGGTACCCCCCGACTCGCCTATAGGCAGAGGCGGTCACGCACAATCCCGAGTCCCCGTAGACAAGCCCCGCAGCAACGCGTCGATCGGCTTTTCGCTCAACCAGTCGGTAGAACCGCCCCTCAGCCGCCACACGCTGTCTGCACCCCCAAGCCTGGGTAAGAGTGGGATTCGAGACGGACTCCTGCGCAGCCAAGCGCAGCGCCTGCAGGGCGCCTGGTTGAGGCACGTTATCGGCGTGCACAAACCACAAGAGGTCGGCACCCTGATCGAGCGCCACGTCCGCTCCCGCCTGTAGCTGCTGACCGCGTCCGCGCTCGGCTGCGATTGCGATTGCGCCCGCGTCCCTTGCTAGCTGCATCGTAGTATCTTCGCTTCCCCCATCCGAAACGACAACTAGGTCCGCGCCGTCGCTCAGGACTCGACTCAGCAGCGCGGGTAAATCATGCGCCTCGTTAAGCGTCGGGATCACAACGGCAAGTTTCACCTCTCCGTTGGGACCCCCGGCGCTGCTGTTCAAATCAAGGCTCCTTTTATGCTGGAGCTAGTTGGAGAGTGTTGCCGGACGCAAGCCGATATCGCTGCGCCAAAACGCACCGTTCCAGCGGATCTTTTCCACGCCTGCATAGGCTGCTTCGCGCGCTTCCGCGACGTTCTTGCCCATCGCCGTCACGGCCAGGACGCGGCCACCATTGGTCAATAGCTGAGGACCATCTTGCCTCGTTCCCGCCTGAAAGACGACCACGTCTTCGTTGGCATTGGCACTGGAGATACCAAGGATGGGCTCTCCTTTGCGGTAGAGACCGGGATAGCCCTCGGCACACATCACAACGCCAACACACTGTCGCTTGTCCCAAGCTGGCGCATCGCACTTGTCGAGCGTGCCATTGGCTGTCGCCAAGAGGTACGGAACGATATCGGATTCGAACCTGCGCATCAGCGCTTGGGTCTCGGGGTCGCCAAAGCGGCAGTTGAACTCGATCACCTGCGGGCCGCCCTCGGTAATCATCAAGCCAGCGTACAGCAGACCTTGATAGGGAATCCCCTCTACGCGAAGTGCGTGCAGCATGGGGATTAAGATGCGTTGCTCGATCTGGCGCATTGCGCGTTGGCCGAGCCAACCCACGGGACAGGACACGCCCATGCCGCCAGTATTGGGTCCCTGGTCGCCGTCGCCAACCTGCTTGTGGTCTTCAATCGGATCCATCATCACGATCGTCGAGCCGTCCGTCAGGACATGAATCGAGACCTCTTGTCCAACGAGATACTCTTCGATCACGACCTCGCCACCGGCATCGCCGAGATGGCGCTCTTCCATGACCTGGTCGATCACGGTGCAGGCCTCTTCTCGACTCTTAACAATGAACACGCCTTTGCCAGCAGCCAAGCCGTCCGCCTTGATGACCATCGGCCACGTCTCGACGTTTTCGAGATAGTCTTTCGCGGAACCCGCACGGCTAAAGCGGCGCCAGCTTCCGGTGGGTATGCGGTGACGATCCAAGAGTTCTTTTGCGAACAGCTTGGAGCCCTCGAGTTGAGCTCCTGCCGCACCCGGCCCAAAGACGGGGAAGCCCGCTTCGCGCAGCTTGTCCGCCAAGCCGAGGCATAGGGGGACTTCGGGCCCGACGACTACGAGGCCGACCTCCTCTTCTTTGGCGGCGCGGACGATGCCAACGATGTCTTCGACACGAATGCCGGGGAGGTTGCGCCCGCACTCGGCTGTGCCGGGATTACCCGGAACCGAGATCACCTGCTCCACCAAGTCCGACTGCGCGATCTTCCAAGCTAGGGCGTGTTCACGCCCACCGTTGCCAACAATCAGAACTTTCATATAGAGCTGTGCGCAACCATCCAGGATGGCGCAAAAATGCCAAGTGCCGGTCCGCTCCAACCCGGAGCGGCACCCACGAACCCGAGAGAATAATATCTACGAGTCCCGCGGGCTAGTGCGACACAAGCCGAAGCATTCGATTACTACCCGTTTCGAGAAATCCACGCCTCGAAGAGCCTCATTCTCAGATTTCTAGGGACTGAACCGAGCTTGCAGCCCTCCTCCAACGCTAAACTTCCCCCCCAAACAAGGTCGCGCCTATAGCTCAGTTGGATAGAGCACCGGATTTCTAATCCGGCGGTCCCAGGTTCAAGTCCTGGTGGGCGCACCATTTCAAGCCTTGGGAGAGGCTTGAGTTTGGGCGGTTTGCTGATTTTGGGCCCGTCCCCCCACTTCGGCACCTTCGCACCCTACAATCCTGTAGGCGCCTCTCGAGCAACATGAGCAGCTCGCCGACTTGCCCGTCGAACTGGCTAGCCCCGCGTACAGCCACGCGCCAGCCCAGATGGCCAAT
>CALBMX010000094.1 GCA_937896235.1 uncultured bacterium | reverse complement strand
GCGTGACTGGCGTGACTGGCGTGACTGGCGTGACTGGCGTGACTGGCGTGACTGGCGTGACTGGAGCAACCGGAGCAACTGGCTCAACTGGCGCAACCTGCTCAACTGGCTCCGCCTCCTCTTCGACTTCCATCTGCATAACTTCGGCGCTGGCTGGCTCTTCGGCGGGCACCGGCTCGAGGCCGAACTCATCGCCCTTGAGCGTGGCGGGCACGCCCTCGGAGAGCCACATGGGAGCGGGTGCGTCCATGAGGTGGTAATCGAAAAACTGCTGCATGCGTTTGGCAAAGTCGAGGCGGTTTTCCTTCTTGCTGAGACCGTGACCTTCGCCGTTGTAGTTCAGCATCCAAGCGGGCTTGGAGAGACGTCGCATAGCTACAAACAGCTCAATCCCTTGGTACCACGGCACGGCGCCGTCGCCGTCGTTGTGCAAGATGAGCAAGGGGGTCTCAATGTTGTCGGCAAAGAACACCGGTGAGTTTTCGAGGTAGAGATCGCGCGAATCCCACAAGGTGCCGCCGATGCGGCTTTGTGTTTTTTCGTATTGGAACATCCGGCTCATACCCGACGCCCAACGAATACCTCCGTAGGCGCTTGTCATGTTCGAGACGGGAGCGCCCGCTTCAGCTGCGGCAAACACGTTACTCATCGTGACCAGATAGGCGATCTGGTAGCCGCCCCAACTGTGGCCTTGAACGCCGATGTGTGCCTCATCGATGAAACCCAAATCGACAACGGTTTGGATACCCGGAAGGATGGCGTTCGCTGCACTCTCTCCGGGGTGTCCGGTCTCGTAGGGAATGTCTGGCACGAAGATCACATAACCGCGGCTCACGTAAAAGCTGTAGTTAATCGACGAGCCGCCTGCGGCAGGTGCCTGATAGCTATGCAGCCGATCTGAGCTGCGCTCGTAGAACGAAACCATCATCGGGTACTTCTTGCTCGGGTCAAAGTTGTCGGGCTTCAACAGCAGGCCCTGAAGCGGCTGGCCATCTGTAGTTTCATAGGCAATCAGCTCGGCGGTTCCCCAAAGGAAATCGCGTTGCCCCGGATTGGCGTTGCTAAGGCGCGAGAGTGATGTGAAATCCATCGTAGTCGCCCAAAGATCTGGGTACTTGCGAAAGGTCTGCCTAGTCAACACAAGCCTCTCTCCCTGCTCTGCTTTTCTCAGGCTACCGAAGCGCTCATCAAGCATGATTTTTTGAACGATCTCGGATGAGTTGACGTCGAGCGTGCTGTATCCGGACGCCATGGTGGACTCGTCAAACACCGACAGGAAAAGGGGTTCGCCTGTGTCGATAAAGCGCGTCTCTTGATCCAGCTGAACATAGCGATAGCGCAGGTGGTTGGCCCGACCTTCGCCTTTCGTCAAACAACGCGCGGGCTGCTTACCTCGTGGGTCGACCTGCCAAATGTCAAACCGATCGTAGAGCAAGATCGCTGCATCGTTGGCAAGCCACCCCGCGCTTCCATACGAGCGCGGTGCGGAGGGGGTGTCGTGCAGCTCATTGGCGAATGAGACCGGCAGGCCATCGGTAATGTTGACGACAACCCGGTCGGCCGTAGACATGGCGAAGTAGCTCTCGAGCTCGGGATCCCACCAGGTGAGAAACTTCCCTTCTGGCGAAAGAGAAACACGAGAGCGAGTCTTTTCCAATACCAACGTGGCCACACCAGTATGCAGGTCGACCAAGTAAGAGTCGCTAAACCCGGGAGACTCCCAAGATTCCATAACCTCGTACTTTAAGGATGAGGTTCCGACAGCCATGTCGAGCTGCGCGCGCCTATCAACGGACACGTTGGGTAAATTTTTTGTAGCTAGCTGAATCGCCCTATTGGACTTCAAATCGAACAGAGCGCTGTAGCTTCGGTTTCGCTCGCGATCTGCGTTGAGAAGCTGCTGGGGCTGCAGCGCGCCGTCCTCCCAATGCCAGATGTCGAGCTTGGCCTGCGGGTCCTTGGCTGCATCCTTCTTCTCCTTCTCCAGCTGCTCCTTCGTTTTGCCAGCATCTTCTGGCCGAGGCTGTGTCTCAAAGAGAATGCGCCGGCCGTCTTCGGTAAAGCTCGGGCCCTTCGAGGCTAGCCACCAGCCCTCGGGAAGAGCCTCCCACGACTCGTCCAAAATCTTCACGGCTTCGACTTGCCCGTCCGTCCAAAGGTACATGGACAGGCTTGCCTTTTCGGGTCCAACGTCGTCCCGATCCGACAGGAAGACGAGCTGTGTTTCGTCTTCGCTAAAACTTAAGGAGTGGTATGCGCCGCGCCCAGCGATGACTTGCGAGAGTTCGCTCCCCGCGAGATCTAACAGAAAAACACCGTCGGCGCTGGCATCTTTAGCAGAGGCAGCAAATGCAAGGCGCGCCCCTCTCTTGCTGAACTCGTGCGAAGTGATATTGGGGAAGCGGCGCTCGATTCCCGTTGCAAGGCTGCGCAAGACCACGGTGCTGCCGAGATCCTTGTCGTCCTTTTCAGTCTCTTTTTTCTTGGTCCCCGCCTCTTTGGTCTCGACTGCGACCTCCGGAGCTGCAAGCTCTTCCTTGGCTGCTCTCGTGAGGCCGTTCTCGCCGACTAGATAGACCTCTTCGATTTCAGATTCCCCTGCGTGCGCCACTGCCTCACCGGACTCTGCCTCGGGTGTGTAGGTGATCCAATCCGAGTCCTCCTCGGCAAAACGGAACGAGCGAACATTGTCGATCGTAACGATACGACCACTCGTGAGATCGAGGATCTCCAGCTTGGGTTTCGGTAGCTGGTCTTCCTTATCCTCTTTCAACCTCTTGATCAGCTCGGGATCGGGCTGAACGAGGTAGGCCGCCAACCGATTGTCATAGGTGAAGCGCGCACCGGAACCACCGGGAACTGTGAACTCCTTTTGCGACCCCAGCTCGCGGATAGTCATCAGGCTTTGCCCTTGGACGGGGCGAACCGTAAAAACGATCCACTCGCCATTCTGCGACATTGCATCCTGGCGGACCGAGTTCCACTTGTCGTAGTCAGCGTGCTCCAACGCGACTCTCCCCAGGTCATCTTGAGCGAACAGTGTTGAGCTGCACAGGCCCATGAAGGCAAAAGCTACCAGGCAGTGGACTACATTCATTTCTTTGGCCTTTGGGTCGTCCGACTGGGCGGAACATTTTTAGGGGGTGGAGCCGCGCCGCGACCGAAGCAACAAGGTGCGAACGTGGCCACTTAGCATTCCAGAATCAATAGCCTAAGCGACAGAGCCATATTGCGGGCTCATGGAGGGCTCGCCCATTTCGTTTCAGGGAACAACATAAACAGTGCGAGCTGCCCCAGCCAAGCCTGCGGGGTTGATGGCATTTGGCCAGGAGTCGCCTCGAGGCATTGGAGCGCTCCCATGAGGCTCGCTCCGATTCCCGACCCGCGCAAGACCGCTTATGCGGGAACCGAAGATTGCAACCCTTGACATTTTCCCCACAGCACGTGAAACCAACCGCGTTTTCCGCGCGTCTGTATCCCACCCGGGCGGGGGAGGAGGTGGTTCTAGAAACAAGGAGCCAGCCCGCTGGCCCTCCTCACTCCTTCCGCATATACAAGTCCATTTTCGGGTATGGGATCTCGATCCCCGCCTCCGCAAGTCGCTTGTAGATCGCGGTGTTCAGTGCGTCAACGGCACGACCTCGCAACGAGGGATCCGCTATCCAAACCATCAAATCAAAATCCAACCCAGAGTCAGACAACTTCCGGAAGCGAACGCGAGGCTCTGGATCCGACAAGGCTAAGGGCTCGTCCGCTGCGATGCCCATTAGAATCGCACGAAGATCGTCGACGTCACTGCCGTAGGCAACTTGAACGGGCACCTTGACCCGCATGCTTTTCGCGCTGCCGCTACTCTGATTTGTTATGCGCCCGCTGCCGATCACCGAGTTCGGAATCGTAATCTCGACATCATCGCGGGTCATCAAGCGCGTCGATCGCAGGCCGATGTGCACAACGCAACCGCGATCGCCCGTATCTAAGACGATGTAGTCCCCCACTACAAACGGCGCGTCGGCTATGACAAAGACCCCTGCGAACAAGTTGGAGAGGGTGTCCTGCGCTGCGAAACCAACGGCGATGCCAACCACCCCGGCAGAGGCCAGCCAGCCCGTCATGTCGGCCCCCCAGAGGTTGATCAGGCACCAAGCGCCTATCGCCAAAATCACGACGGTCGCAAGGTTGCTAAAGAGCGGGAAGGTCCTTGGCTCGATGATTTGGAAGCGCGCATCCTCTTTACTGGCCGCACGAAGAAAGCTTCGCGAGGCGCGCATGAAAAACACGATCCAGCTCGTCATGATCAAGCTCGTCGCCAGCCGAGTAACCCAGCTCGTGGCACTCCCTGGCGGCTCTAGTAGAGCGGTCGTTACGAGCACCCCGAAGAGTGCGAAGCTCTGAATCAACGGCTTGTGCAGCAGCTCCGACAGGTGGTCGTCGAGCAGTGTCTTCGTCTTCGTGGTAAACCGTTTGAAGCCGAAACTAAGCACTGCGTCAAAAACCTTTGCCAGCACCAGGAAAACGGCAATCGAGACGGCTGCTTGCACCCAGACGTTCGGGTGGATCCCCTCGAGGAGGTTACGCGCCCAAACGACGCTCCCATCCATGTATCCGTCTTGCGGGGTAGATGTCGCAATTTCAGAGTCTTGCGGGCGAGCACCCAGCAAAGTGGGCAGTACAACATTCATGCATTGGTTCAACACAGAGCCGATAGTGACCGATTTTGATGCGAATTCCAAGAGCAAGTGTCACCACCAGCGCTCCCGCGCGTCTTCTTTGTGCCCAGGATCCACCCTGACGCGTTGCCCGCTCCGGCGGGATTCGGAACCTGGAGGGGGTCCGTAGCTCTTTGCCTGGAGGGGGCAGGTGGATCCTGGGTTCCTTTTCACCTCATTTCTGTCCATCCATTGCCTCGGGAACCTCAAGAGTTCTCTTGCTGCTGTCGAAAGGTATTCCGGAACCACCCTCACCGGAACTCTTTTCGCTATGCAGCCAGACAGTACAAACCCCACGGATCCCACCCTGCCGACTCCCTCGCCGAAGAACGATAGAGAGCGAGTCCGTCCCATTGAATACGCACTTGTTGCCATCGTCGCCGGTGTAGTGGGTGTCATGGCTGTACCCGAGCTGGATGTGCCTAAAACCGACATGGTTGGCATGGCCCAGGTCACGCAGCTGCAGTACCAAATGGGGAACTATCGGGATGTCATTGAAAGCTACCGGGCCGACCACAAGGTTTATCCCGGCTACGCCTATGGACAAAGAGGTGCCTGGCTACACGGTTCCATTTCCGGCACCGACTTTCGACGCCAAATGTTGTTTGGAAGCACCGAATGGGGCCGCACAAGCCCTACCGACCCGGGCTCCTACCCATTTGGGCCGTATCTCGAAACCGGCATGATCAAGAACCCAGTCAACGGGCTCGACACAGTCTGGCTATTGGCGGATGATCAAGACTTTCCCGCCGAGCCCACAGGCACTACGGGCTGGATCTACCGGCCCGCGACGGGTGAAATCATTGCGAACTGCGAGGGCGTTTCCGTCCTAACGGGCGTCCAGTACTTCGACCTCTAGGTCTAAACACACACCACCGGTGCCAACTGCTCCCCCTAAACCCTCTAGCGGATTCTCGCTTACAGGGCTGATTCTATGGCTGGTGGGCATCTCGTTTCTTGCAGCCGTCGCGGTACCGATGTATTTCGAGGGCGGCCTTACGGCAGAAAATGGAGCCTGCCTTCTCGCCCAAGATCTACGTGCCGCCCAAAACCGGGCCGCCTATTCGGGACAAACGCTCTTCATGCGTTTTTTCGAGGACGGCGACGGGTACGAGGTCGTCGACAGTCAAGGCGAGCCAATCTCCGACCCACGCACAGCCCGACCATTCGTACGCCAGTACTCGAAAGACGGTGTTTTTGAAGGTCTCGTGATTCGCGACCTTGTGCTGAGTAGCGGCAACACCCTGGTCTTCTCTGCGAGTGGAGAGATTTCAAGCGCACTTGAGTGCACACTTCACTTCGAAGACGAGGTCCGTCACCTCGTCGCGAAGCGCCCAACCGGGATAGTGACCATCCCGGACTCGACGAGCGGGTTTGTCGACGACGGCTACTAGACCGTTACCAAGCCGCCGTTCCGCCCCGCAAAACGCGGATGTCGGTGAATCCGTGACCGACGAAATACGACGCCACGTCCAGCGCTTTACCGCCGTCGTTATCTGCAAATACGAAAAGCCGACTCTTGTCCATAGCGAGGTACTCGGAAGAGCGTGCGAACTCCAAAACCTCGGCCTCAGCCACAACGTCCGCCCCCCGCTCTTCGTCGGTGCGTACATCCATGAAGGTGAAGTCACGGCCGTCCGCAATCCACGCGCGAACTTCGCTCGCTTCGATCTGAAGCTTTGCATCTAGCTCCTCAGATAGAACAACGTGCCCGATCACCTCGTTTACATCGAGGATGTTCTTGTTCTTACAGACCTCCGCCAGCGTATCCGAGGGCTCATAGGCGCACGAGGTGCAACCGCCGATGTGATAGCGCTGAAACAGTGCGCGGCGAGCAGAGGGGAACGCTTCGAGGATGACTTCCATCGTCATCTCGGGTGTAATTGTCATGGTCATAGCTGTCTCCGGGATTGGGCCCAACCATTCTAACCTCCCGTCTACGGAAGAGTGGGAAAAGCTGGGCAGACTACTCCCCGAAATAGCCCATCGCCTTGAACTCGGCCAGCTCAGCCTCGGTCAGAGTCAGGGGACTGGGCTTGGCAACCGCCAAAGTCGCGCGATCTAGCTCGGCACGCCAGCGCTCGATCAACTCCCTCGGCCACGTCCCGGTCGCCGCTTCGTCGAGCAGCTCATAGGGGTCATTGGAGAGCTGGAAGGCGTGGCTTGGCTCGGGACTTATCTCGAACCCAACCATGGATCCCATGACCTTCTGGTGGCCGTCATAGATTGCGAATTCCGACGGACTGGTTCCATTATTCTCGGCCGGGCTCTCAAAGGAAAAAACGGGGGAGGCTGCTCCCTCGGAGCGCAACGAGCGCCCCACCCACAGCTCACTTCCATCCGAAGAGGCGAACTCCGCGAACGTCTTGGCGACATCGACCAAGCTGCGTGGACCAGTGCGAACCTCGGCCGGAAAGCCAGGGACGTGCAGGATCAGCGGGATGCCGACCTGCTCTTCGTAGACGTTGTTTCCATGCGACCACCCGGAGTGCTCGCCGAATGCCTCACCGTGATCGCTCGTTAGAAGAACAATCGCAGAGCCAAGGCCAGCGCTTTCTAGCTGCTCCAAGAAGTCTCCAAACCCGTGATCTAAGTCCGCAACTCCACCCAGGTACAAGCGCCTCAAGGAGTCCAGGTTCTCGGAGAGGGACTCCCCCGCTTCTAGATTTCCAGCTTCCGCAAAGAGCTTGGTGAAATCCCAATCACCTGCAACAGGCTCCTCGCCAAACAGCTCTGGGTGCTCAGCCATCGCTCTCGGGCTTGCGAAATACGGAGTATGCGCACGGTAGGACTGGACGAACAAGAAGAGCGGTCGGCCGTCGTCAGCATCCAACAGAGACTGCACTCGCCGAATCGTTTTTTCCTGAAAGTCGGCGTGCGCCTCGCTCTCCAAAAACACCTCGAACCCCTGGTCCATCCCATAACGCTCCGACACAAAGAGCCCGTCCGTCACGGCAGCCGTCCGGAATCCGGCCGCAGCTAGAGACCTTGCCAAAGTCTCGAAATGGGGTGGTATTTTCCATTTAGAGCCGATCACGCCTATTTGTGGAGAATACACACCAGACAAGAGCGCGGCCTGGGAGGGAAGAGTCCAAGACGCCGGTGCATGCGCATCCACGTAGGCCCATGCTCCTTCGGCGAAAGCGTTCATGTTGGGCGCGAGGTTTGGATCGCCACCCCACAACGCCAAGTTATCTGCGCGAAACGTGTCCGCTAGAAAGATGACGAGGTCATTTCTAGGCGGAGCCGATTCCGGGCTCTTACCCAATGGCCGGAGGACTGGATTTTGAATGAGTGCAAGGCCTGCCCCTCCGTCTACTCGAAACGAAATCCTGCCGCCTGCGAACTCCGGAAGCGGAATGCGCATGGGCTCGGCCAGGCAGTAGAGCCCCTGCATCAAGAGTTTCTCGAACACGACCTTCCCGCCCGCCTCGATCAAGAGCGACAGGGCGCGCGGATCTCCTGCTGAAGATCTCGGGCTGCCGTATGCGGCGGCACCAAAAATCAACGCCGCACCATCCTCGCCTAGTGATGGCAACTCCATAGAGAGCTGCTCTCCAGGAAGAAGCAGGGCTCCATCACAGGTCACCCCCGGCAAGTGCACACGGCCTTCTTCGCGAGCTCCGCGCTCAATCCATGCGACGTATTCCAGCGCGTGTTTCACGAGCTCCCCTTTCCTGTCGACCAGAAACAGCTCGTCGCCAATTGCCACAAAGTCGCCGTCTGAGAACTGATTGAGATCTAGCAAATTCGACGTGAACGGTTTGGCGTCTAGCTCCCTGTCGTCCGAGCGAAGTTCATGCGGGCCCGACCGGCCCGGTGGGTTCCCTAGACCCGGTAGGGTTAGATCGGCTTGGTACACACCGGGCCATGGCGCTGGCCTCCAAGCGTCGGGAGGAATGGATTGCGGCAGGCGCAACCAACCCTCTGGGGACTCGAGCCTTGGGAAGGTCTGGTTAGCGCTGTTGATCCATCCAGACGGAATACCGCCCTTGGCAAGGGTGAGAAGGTCGTGTGGTTCAGGCTCGCTTCCCCCACAAGCGCTAGCGACGAAGAGTGCGGAGAGGCAAAGTAGGCGAGGGGCCAACTTCATGCGAATGAGAGCTTGTCCACCCAACTCACTCAACAAAAGAGTGTCCCGCTTTTTGGAGAGCGCGGCAAGTCGCGGGCAGGTCGTCTTGGCGGACCAACACGTAATCCGTGGCAAACGTGGAGAGCGCAAAGATGCTGATACCTGCTTGGGCAAGGGTCGTCGAGAGGCCGGCCAAGATGCCTGTCAGCGCAAAGTCAAGCGTCCCTGCAACACGCAGACCGCACCAACCCGAGGCGCGCTGGGTCGCATCGATCGCAGACAAAGCTAAAGCGTTGTCTGCGGTCTCTTCACAAATCAAAGTTAGCTCATCCGCAGTTCGCAAAATCCCACAAAGTGCGCTTGGCGCCGTCGCCCACATGGGGACATCTGCCCGCGGGTCCAAACGCACGATTGCAAAGCTGCCCACTAGGACTTGAAGCTGCAGAGCGGCGACCATGGAGGGACTCCTACTTCCCCAGTTCGGAGACGCGTCTAAAGATGTGGTGAGCCTCACCTGAATCCAGGGAGATGATTGCGCAATCAACCCCTTCGGCAAGTGTTGGAACGCGGCCACTAGCCTTAATGATTACGGCAGCTCCAAGAATCGCCGCGTTGCGTGCGGCTCCCTCGACACCCGCAAGAACCTTGAGAACGATGTCTCCCGCCGCCTTGATCAGAAGCGGGTTGTCGCCGGACCCGCGGCCCTCGTCGGGTGGTCCATACATGGGTAGGTCAGGTTCAGCAGACCAGGAGAGCCCAAAATCGGCGGGCTCCACCGTGAGTGGAACCTGGCTCGAATCCGTTAGCTCGATGCCTCGGGTACGGCGGCGCACGCTGGGCAGGACCCCGCCCTCAATTCCTTGAATGGCGATCCCGCGCGGGTGGCCAAGCCCGACCATGACCTCGACAGCTGTTCCCAACACAGCTCCTTCCTGCGCACCGATCACAACGGCGGAAGAGCTGGGAGCTAAAAGCTTCTCAACCGTAAACAGCGGAGTTCTCACACCAAGTTCGCCCCGCACTTGGCGCAGATTCATCAGACCCGGCAACATGCCCGGAGCGGCGATGGCGGCAAAGCGCGATTTGCAGACCCAGTCCTCGGCTTCCGTGGGGTCCCAGGTTAGGCCTCCGCCTAGCTCTTGCAGCGCGCAGGCGCCGGTGACACCACGGCGGGGCGGAAGACCTTGGTCGGTGATGAGAAGTACGCGGGCCCCCGCGCCAGCCGCGATGAGGCAAGACGCAACCTCTAGGGGGGGTACCGTATCGCTACCGTCATGGGGCGGGCAGACGGTGACGATTCCCTCCATCCCTTGGCACGGGATGCGGGCCTTGTCGCGAGCGCCTTGGGCGAACCCGATGAGCTCCTCGATGGTCACGCCCTTCCAGCGCATCGCGGTTAGAAATGCGGCGATCGCAACATCGGACTCGGAACCCTCAAAAATCGCTGAAAAGGCGCGATAGGACTCATCGTGAGTCAGATTCCGGCCATCTCGTCGGCTCGTGCCAAGCGTGCGGAGTAGGTTGCTGAGTATCATTGGGGACAGATCCGGAGAGAGTCAGAAGCAGGGTAGACGGCAAGCATAGCCTGCTTCGAGGGAAGAGGTGAAAGCCGTTCTGGCAGAGACCCTAAGAGTTGGGGATAGTCGCCGTTAGGAAGGCGTTCGGCAAATGTGAAAGTTCCGACCTAAGTTGATGCCAGGCATTCACTTAGGTCGGAACCCACGCTGTGGATAACTTGTGGAGTCCCGGGGACAACCCCCTCTTCTTCCACAAGATTCACCGTCGCTCTACTCTTCGGTGGACGCGGGGGTGACCTCTTCGGTGACCTCTTCGGTGACCTCTTCACCGGCGTCCACGGCCACCTCTGCACGGGGGCGGATATGGGCGTAGAAGACCTCTTCCTGCTTGTCGTAAACCTGCTCACCACCGACGACGGTGTACTGGACGAAAGTTTGATAGTGGAGGATGTCGCCATCGGTCAAAACCAAATCTGCATCCTTACCAACTTCCAGGGTACCGACCCGGTGGTCGATACCAAGCAAGCGCGCCGGGACTATGGTGATCGACTCGAGAGCTGCCTTGTCGGACATCCCGCCACGAACGGCGAAGCCCGCCTCTATCGGGAGGTGCAGCAGGTCGCGACCGCTAATACCACCCATATCGATCGAAGTGTCAGCCGGTACGACAGCGACCTGAACGCCCGCAGCGTGCAAGATAGCGGCGTTCTCAATGCTGGACCCGGATTCACGGGTCAAGGTCTCCGTGCGATCGCTACGCGTACGAGGAGTGACGATCGCGTAAGCACCGGCGCGTCCAAGCTCCTCGGCGACGATCCAACCCTCAACGCAGCCACCGATAACCGGGCGGAACTTGTTGGTCTGCGCCAAGCGCGCGATACCGAGTAGGTCGTCGGCAGAGTTCGCGTTGAACTTCGCCATCGACCGGCCCTGAAGAACTTCAAGGGCTCGCGAGTCGATTCCCTTCTGACTTGGTTCCTTCAGCTCCTTGTCTTTCTTTACGAGCTCTTCCCAACGACGGAATTCGACTAGATAGTTCGTAGCGGCCCGAAACTTATCACGCAAATCGGCTTTGCCTGAAGGATTCGAACCGGACCAAGAAAAGCTGGTCATCGTCTTGTCCGACATCGTCACATCGTCGATGCGACCACGCCGTAACTTGATCGCTGTATTCGACTGCTGGACCGTTGTAATCCCGTTGCCCAGAGCCATCACCAGGAATCCGTTGTACGGATCGTAAGAGTCGTCGAAGTCGCTCTTCAGACCTTCCACCGCAAGGTGCTCGGTCGAATACTCGCCCGGGTCAAGCGCGGGTGGAACGATCACTTCGAGGTCCTTGCCGCAATCGCCGCAAATACCCTCGTTATCCGCATGGGGCTTAAACTCGTGGAAGTCGAGGCCGGCCGCAAAGGTACCCTGAGACAGTCGCGTGGTGGCGGAAAGAGCGACCAGCCCGGGGTAAACCCTGAGCCCTCTTGCATCCAGCTCTTTTGTTCCTTCCGGCAGGTACAAGTCGTAGCCGATTTGCTCGATCTTGCCGTTCTTCGACAGGAGCGTCGCGCTTCGCAGGACCTCACCGGTACCGGTGTAAATGTCGCCACCAATAACGGCGAGATAGGTGTCCGGCTCTTCTTCCGCCTCGTCCTCGGAAGCGAGCGACGCTGAGAAGATCGGTGCCGCCAAAATTGCTGCGCTCGCCAAGGCGAACACAGGCGTCAGGAATCGTTTCTTCAAAAGTTGCATTAGCGCACGACCTCTTCACTCACAAACTCGCCATCGATCATCACCATCTCTAACTTAGAGGTGGGTTGCAGGGGATCCCCGCTAAAGAAAATAATGTTGGCATCCTTGCCAGCATCCAAACTGCCGAGGCGCTCACCAAGCCCCAAGACTTCGGCCGGACCGAGAGTCATTGCGCGAAGGGCGGCCTGGTAATCCATACCGCGCTTCACCACATGGCCGACGTGAAGACGCCAATCCTTCTGGTTGTTCATGTCGTCTTCGTTAGGGACAAAAACAACATTCGCGCCAGCCCTTGAAAGCTCGTCCGGGATGTTGCGCTCCCGCATCGTCCAAGGCATCAAGGTCAGGCGAGGCTCCACCACAACCGTCCGCTTGTCTTCACCCAGCTGATCCTTGATCTCATACAAATCAATATCGGTGCGAAGGGGAACCCGCAGGCACCAATCGAACTCTTCTTCGCCAAGCGCGTCCAAAAGGTGCAGGTAGTCCCCCGCTTTGCGAATCGAGATCATCGCAGAGAGCTCCTTCGACCGAAGGCTAAGGAATGGGCCGGCAATGCCGTCGGGAGCCGGCTCGACGAATTCACCGGGGCCGGGATCCTCCTCGGCATCTCCACCGGCAGCGGCTTTGCCCTCTTCCTTCTTGTCCTTGTCCTTGCTCTTCTTCTGTTCCTTCTCCCACTTCTCGACTTCCTTTTCCCACTTCTCGCGGGCCTTGACGACATCCTCGCCGTACTCGTCCGCTTTCTCGAAAGCGTCGCGGATCATCTTCTTCGAGCTGGGATTCGAACGCATCAACATCTTCAAATAGACGCCGTCTGACAACAACATCTCATCAAGAGTGCTCCCGCTGGTACGGATCGCAATCGCTTGACCGGGGATGCCATTGCCCGGAGGGTAAAGTCCAAGCGTGGTAATCCCCAGATCCAGTAGGTCCCCGTAGACGGGCTGGTTCGGGTAAAGCTCGGTAGATGCCATCGTTGAGGGCACCGTCCCGTTACTTCCGCTGCTTGTCATTCCCGCACGGGAATAACAATTGACGAGGCCCGGCATCGCAACCCAATCCGGTCGATCGATCACGGGAATACCGCGCTCAATCTCGAGGTCCTGCCCGATCATCACGATTTTTCCGTGCTCAATCAGAATCACGGCATGGGGGATCGTCCCCTGCGTGATGGTTTCAGCGCTACCAACGCGCAGGGCAAACAAATCGGGAGTTCCGCCTGTAGTAGAGGCGGGTGCGGCAAGCTGTAAGCTAAGTGCGCAACTGACTCCGATAAGGATGTTCTTCATCTTTATAGATCGAAAGGGAGGGATCAAAACCACTGACCGTCGTCGGCCTGGCTGTACTGGATGGCTCCATCAATGATCACGGTCAACGCCGAGGTTCTCGGGTCGAGGGGATCGCCGGACCAGATCACGACGTCGGCATCTTTGCCGACCTCGAGACTGCCAACTGAATCCTCAATCCCGAAACTCTTCGCGGGGTTGATCGTGAGCGCTTGAAGCATCTGATAGGGGTCCGAGCCAAAATGCGCGGACACGGTTGCCTGTAGGAAGAACTCTTCCTGAGGGATGACCCCGGCGTCCGTAGTGAGAGAGAAGTTGGGCACACCAGCATCGGTGTACGCCTTTGAGGTGTTGACAAAGCGACCTTCGCGAATGCCAAAGCTAATGTTGTATGTGCGCGGGCCGTGGTTGACGGGAACACCCATCGCCGCGACATAGTCGGCTGCGTGCCACCCGTCGAAACTACCGTGGCTAAGAATGCAACGCGTGTCGTACTTGCCCTTCCACATGCGGACGGTGCTCGCTACTCCGTCGTTGCCGGCGCAGTGGATCAACACGGGAAGCTCGCCGGCTTGAATGCGAGTCAGGTTACTGAGGCTCGGAACAAATGTATTCGTATCCCGCGCGGCCACCGCGCGGTCGTTCACCTCTTCCAATAGCCAACTCAAACCAGCACGTGTTGCGCCTAGATCCCCGCCGTTACGCTCGGGGTTGTGAGTCTGTGCGACCTTCATCCCACCGGGGTCTTGGAGAACGATATCTTCGTAATCGGCGTCTGTCTTGGTCTTATAGAGGACTCCGAATCCGGAGATGCTCGTACCGCTACCGGGGATTCCAAATAGAGTCGTGACGCCCGCTGAACAGGCGCGTCGAATGCCGGGGTTTGAGGAGACGATGGTCGGGCGAGTTGAGTAGGACTCATTCGTTGGCATAACCATCTCATTGATGTCACCCCACCCACCCGTCTGGATATGCGAGTGCAGGTCGATCAAGCCAGGAGTCACCCACGCCTCTTCCAAATCGAGAACCTGATAGTCCGCGGAGATTGGGATCGGCGCGCCGACATACTCGATCTTGCCGTCGCGCAGAAGTAGCATGCCGGGATCCAAAATTGCATTGGAGTCGGCCATGGTCAGCAAGCGGCCACAGCGAATCGCAAGCGGTGGCGCAACGCCTTGTATATGCTCAAAGACTAGCGGCCGAGTGTCGCGATAAAGATCCTGCGCTGGGAGGTCAAGAGAGCATGCCAGCATCGTAGATGCCGCGATAAGTGAGGCGGGGGAGATCATCTAGAAGCCCCTCCCTTCACAAAAACAAACTCGGTGACGTGGGCAAGAGTCTCGGTCGAGCGATGCGCGCGTCCCACCCCATCGAGCGCCAATGCTGTACCCACGCCGCCGGCCACAAGGGCCGCCAGACTAAGGGGTCGCGTCAGGCGCTGGAGGGTGAGAGGACGTGACAAAATTTAGTACTCGCGGTGGATCGCGGCGTTGTAGACGTCGTGGCCGTCGAGCCAAACCCGCTCGATCGACGTGCGCTGATCGGCCGGGTGCCCGGTCATAATCAGGATGTCGGCTTCCTTCCCGACCTCAAGTGAACCCACGCGGTGGTTGATACCGGCGATCCTCGCTGGGATGATCGTGAGGCCGCGCATGGCCTGCATCGAGGAGTCATCGAAGCCGTAGCGCACAGCGATCGTCGCCTGCAAGGTCAGCTCTTCTTGCGGCATTACGGGAGCATCCGTATTGAAGGCGATGTCGGCTACGCCAGCATTCTGATAGCCGACTGCGTTCCCGCGCCAACCCTCGGCCTCTATGTTTTGGGACCAGTTCATCATGCCACGACTGGGAGGGTCGACGTTGCGCGGACCAATCGCTGCGGCAACGTCCATCTCCTTTATCAAGGGGCCAAGCTTCCAGGCACCAATCGTCCCGTGGTCGATAAAGAGCGGCATTTTAAGCTCGCCGATAACACGCATCAAGGACTGCAATACAACTTGATACATCTGAGTGTGGGCAGAGATTTGGGTCGCGTGCGGCTTCAACCAGCGGAAGATCTCAAACTGGATATTCACCTCCGGCTTCTCGGCGGTGCCGGCCGCAAAGTCCTCCCAGGACTGCGCGTAGGCGATTCCACGCTTGAGAGTTTCGCGTGTGTGCCAGTTCATGAAGCTGCGGTTGACGCCCCATGCGAAGCGCTCGGGGTTACCGGCTTGGGCGAGCTTCATGGAGCCGGGATCGCGGATCTCAGTGGACTCGTAGTTGTCGAAGCCCGTCTTGATCAGAGTTCCCTGCCCGCCGATGTTCGAGCCGGATCCGGGAATATAGAGGACCGACGTCACACCGGAAGCTAACGCGCGGCGCAAGTTGGAGTTGCCAGCGGTCACTGCGGCCGACGCCCGAAGCCCGGGGTTGGTTAGGAAAACAGTGTCATTGAGGTCGTTCCCGTTTAGGGACCCGCCAACGTGCGAGTGCAAATCGATCATCCCTGGAGTGACCCAGTTGTCGCCCACATCGATGATCTCGTAGCCCTGTGGAATGACAATCTCACCCTGGCGTCCGACCGCCTCGATCATTCCAGCATTCACCAAGAGAACGCCATTGTTGATGACGCTGTCTCCTTGCTCGGCGCAGGTAACAATCTTCGTCGAGAGGATCGCGAACTTGGCCTCGGAAGTGACGCGTGTAGTACGCAAAGGTGCCTCGTAAGCAACGGGCTCCAAAGGGCGTACGCCAACCGCGCGACTGTCCTTCGATTGAGCGAAGGCAGCGGTGGAGGTGAGGCTTAGTCCAACAGTAAGCGTGAGGAGGGAGAGTTTCATTGGTTTGCTATTTCGCGAGTAGGGCCGCGGGGGACTTCTCGCTATCAAAAACGGTTCGGCCCTCGATCAGGACCTTGGCGATCTGCGAACGGGGGTCCGCAGGATGGCCGCTAATAATTATGATGTCCGCGTGCTTACCGACTTCGAGGCTGCCGACCTTGTCTTGAATACCCGCGGCAACGGCGGGCACAATCGTGAGCCCGCGGACGGAGTCCATCGTGGTGTCATCGAAACCAAAGTGCACAGCCATGGCAGCCTGAACAATGAACTCCTCATCCATGATCACAGGGGCGTCGGTATTGAACCCGACCCACTTGTGTCCGGCTTGCTGGTATCCCGCAGCAACACCTCGAAAACCCTCGGCCTCGATGTTTCCGGCCCAGTTCATAAAGCCGCGATCAGGGGTGTCCACATTACGAGGACCGACAATGGCCTTCACGCCAAGCTCTTCGGCGAGACCGCCGAGGCGCCAAGCGCCGATGGTTCCGTGATCGATATAAACGTCTAGGCCAAATTCCTGACGAACCATGGTGAGTGTCTCCAGGACGACCTGGTAGATCTGGGTGTGGGTCGACACCTGAACTTCACCACTTGCCAAAGCGCGGAAGAGCTCCCACTGAGGGTCGACAAGGGGCGCCGGTCCCCTCTCCTCCTCGGGCTCGTTTTCGTAGGCGATCCACTTCTTCGCATAAGCTAGGCCGCGCTTGAATGTGTCCCGGGTGTTCCAGTTCATGAAGCTGCGGTTGACACCCCAAGCAAAGCGCTCGGGGTTGCCCGCCTGCGCCAACTTGAGAGAGCCCGGATTGCGGACCTCCACCTCTTCGTACTTATCAAATCCCGTCTTCAACAGCACCCCTTGGCCACCCATGTTCGAGCCAGACCCGGGGATGTACAAGACGGTGGTCACGCCCGCCGCAGCGGCCTTCATCGAGGAGGAGTTTCCGGGGGTCACCGCCGAAGAGGCGCGCAGCCCCGGGTTCGTGAGGAACACTGTGTCATTGAGGTCGTTCACACCTGAGTAAAGCGAGAGGCCCGACTCGTGCGTGTGTAGATCGATCATGCCCGGCATCAACCACATATCCCCGAGGTCTTGGACCACACGGGATTCAGAGGCCGGCAGGTCTCGCTCTTTGCCAACAAACGCAACGCGACCATCGCGAACAACGACCACGCCGTTGTCCACAACCAAGGGGCCTTCGAGGGCCATCGTTAGGATTTTCGCGGCGCGGTAAGCAACCTCCACACCACCGATCTCTCCGGGGCCCGGCTGAACATCAAGTCCAGGAGTTCCCGAGAGAGTGGCGCTGAATAGGCAGCTGGCAAGGAGGGTCAACATCGTAGTTTAGAGAACCTCGCGGCCAAGGACCCAGGTGCGCTGAACGCGCGCCGTAACCTCCAGAGGACTTCGATCGAGGAGCAACACGTCTGCATCCAAGCCGGTCGCCAGGCGCCCGACGCGATCATCGATATCGAGAAGCAGGGCGGCATCTGAGGTGAGGGCCCTCAAGGCACCGACGGGGCTCATGCCCTCGACGACTGCGTAAGCGGCCATCAACAAGAGATCACTCGCGCCCTCTTCCGCTGCGGAATAGAAGGCAACCGGTATGCCGGCCTCTTGCAGCTCTGCGAAGCGGTTGACCGTGGCAATCCCCTTAGTCGAGCGAAGTGGCCAGCGATCGGGAAGCACACCGGCGATACGCCCGGCAACTTGATCTTTGACCTTGTGAATGTCCATTGCGCCCAGGATTACCGGCTTGATGCCAACAGCCTCGAAGGCGTCAACGCAGGCCAGAATTTCGTCGTCGCGGTTTGCCGTTACGATCACGGCAACCTCGCCCGCCATAGCGCGAGCAAGTGGGTCCAAGTCGGAATCGAACCTCGGCTCCTTGGGAAAACCCTTGGGATCGTTAGGTGAAGCCTCTGGCTTCCGGACTTCAGTTCGCGCCGCAACTTGATAGCCGCGAGACTCCCGTGTTGCCTCGAAAGAATATTCAGCACCCGCCATCGTGATTGTACCCTCGAGCTTCTCGTCATCGAGTTTGGCAGAGATCGTCAGAGTGCCGGCAACTCCGGTAACTTCTAACTGGTCGCCGTCATGATCAAACGAACCCTCAAATCGCAGGAGGCTCAAAGAGAGTGCGTCAGAGCGCAGCGAGCCGCGAAGCTCGGTGGTCCCAGCAGAAGGGCCGTCCGAGAATTGGAAACGCGCATGGCCCCAATCGGCAGTGGCCGCCCAAACTCCCGTAAGTGGATCGAGATCCTTTTCCTTCTTTTTCTTTTTGTCTTCCTTGTCTTCTTTTGCGGGCTCGGCCTCGGCCTCAGCGTCAGCCTCTTCTCCACTCGCCTCGGCCTGGGGAGCCGCCTCCGGCGCCGGAGCCACCCAGGCAGCCATGGCCGCATTGTACTCCGCCCAATCCGCGCGATACTTCACCGCGCGTTCAAGCAGTCCAATGATGTCCTGACCGATGTCGTAGCGATTTTCGCTACTCCAGGTCAGGCGAACAGCCGCAACATCTTCGACGATCAGATCTTCGAAGTTCTCGGCCGCAGGCTTGTAGGCAACCATCGTCGTGCCGTTGTTGCTCAAGCTGGTTGGCGAAAGCGCAATGGTTGTCACGCCAGCTTTGGCGACACGCATGGCTCCCTCTCCACGGACGTCCAGGATCCGGCTAAGCGGAACAGAGGAGGAGGGAGGTCGACGTGACCCTTCAAGGCCGAAGTGACCCAACGCATCGACGATGCCAGGCATCGCAGCTGCACCGTGAATAATGACTGCGCCCTTGGGGTGCGCAACCGCTTCACCTACCTCCAAAATACGGCCGTGATCCATAAGGAGCTGGCCAGGTCGCAGAACGGTTCCATCGCCGACGAAAAGCTCGTCTACTTCCAAAACGACAGCGCCGATCTCTGGGGACGTGTAGACCAACTCGCCGTCAACCCAGGTCGCATTGATGCTTGTGGAGGCCACCATCGGCGCGCCATTCAGCACGACAAAATCGGCGTCTTTTCCATTGCCAAGGCTGCCGACACGATCGTCTGCACCAAGCATCTGAGCAGGAGTAAGCGTTACCGCTCGCAAAGCATCGAGGTTGCTGAAGTCCCCCTGTGAGGCCAAGATTCCAAGCGCCCAAAGGCTATCAATCGAGTGGCTGAGACCCGGAGCGATCGCCACCGGGATTCCAGCCTTGACCATTGCGGCAGGGATCGAAAGACTCGGCCAGCTGCTGTCCTCACCTTTGCCCCAGTTCGTCGTGGCACCAAGGCGCTGGGTCGGTTCGAAGATGACGCCGACCCCAGCGCTGCTTAACATTTCGACAGTAGCGTCCGCTGCCCGCCCGCCGTCGATGACTAGCTCCAGCTTGTTGCGACCAGCAAAACGCGCAACGGCCCGAATCTCTTCTTCGGTGTTCGCCGTGAAGCGCCAAATCGCGCCATTTTGGACCGCCTGGCCAAGTTCGTTTTGCGCATACGGTCCAAACCCTTCGACTTCAGCGCCCCTCGCGCTAGATAGAAGACCCTCCAAAGCAAAGATGGCGCCTTGCAACGAGTGTGGCATCTGCGGCTCTTCTTGCCCCATGCCAACGTCAACCGTAGCCGGAACCGGAGGCTCCCAAAACCCTGGTGTATTGTATGCGTCCGCGGCGACAGATCCATCGATGGCAGCAATGCCGTTCACGATGCGGTGCTCGCGACCTTCACCACCGAGCTTTACCACTGCGCCCGTTCCCGCAATCAAGCGACCAATCGCTGGATCAATATAGGTAGACGTAACCCCCGCAGCTAAGGCGGAGATGTGGTTTGCAAAGAAGTCGAAGTTGTCGAGGGCGGACAGGCCTGGAGCTGCGGTACGGGGGTCAGCCCAACCGCGCGCCAAGCCAGAGCTGGCCGAGACTAAGCCCGGGATAATCGTGGCGTCGCTACCGTAGTCGATAACCTGCATGCCTGGCGAGATTGTCCCGCCGGACGTCACGCTGACCACACGACCGTCGCGCACAATCATCACGGCGTTCTCGACGACACCGGCCTCGCTAAGAGTGTGAATCTTGCCAGCTTTGATCGCGATGGAGCCGTCACCGACTGAAAGGTTCACCGGAGAGGCCGAAGCGGAAAACGCGCACAGAGCGACGAGTCCGACCGACACGGAGGCGAAATGGAATGAAGAGTTCTTCAAGTATGTTTCCTTGGTGTAGTTGGAACTAGTCCTTCTTGGTCGTCTCTTCGACCACTTCTTCGATGGGCTCTTCAGCCACTTCTTCGACAGGCTCGCCTTTGGCCTCTTCTGTCACTTCACCGTCCACTTCGATCTTGCTGGGCGTTTCCGAAGCGGTCGACTCAATAGCTAGAGTGCCACGCGGCTCGACGCCATAGAGAAGGTGACGGTTCCGCACGTCTTTCGAGCGGTCGTAAATTTTCACACCATCGATGATGGTGAACTCGACCCATGAAGTCATATCGAGGGGATCCCCCGAGAGGAGGAGCAGGTTGCCAGCCTTGCCAACCTCGAGACTACCGACCGTGTCGCCAAGTCCAAGAATGTTGGCCGGCGCCGTGGTGACTGCGGCAAGTGCTTCGGTGCGCTCCATTCCATAGCCAACGCAAAGTGCGGCTTGGAACCAAAGCGAGTTCGTCGACGAGTTGGCCGAGGACAACGCGAAGGGAATCCCCTTCTCGGCGAAGACGCTAGGGACAAAAGTCTCTGTCTCCTCTTCGGTGATCGGGTCCACTTCGATGTGAACCATGTTCGAGTCGAGGACCACGGATAACCCAGAGGCCTTGATGGCGTCAGCGGCTTTCCAGCAGCTGGCGTCCAAGACAAGAGTCGCCTTCGCCAGAAGGCCGTTCTCTGTTGCGAAGTCAATCGCTGTTTGAACGTCCATCGGTGCACCACAGTAGAGGAACGTGCGGTGGCGACCCTCAACCATCTCGAGGAGGGGTAGAACCTTTTCATCGATCTCGCTGCGCTTAATCCTTTCGAGGCCTTCGACTTTCCAGCCGCTACCTGTCATCGCACGCCCTTCCCCCTCTTCAGCCTCGCGCTCGCGGCCTTGGCCTAGAGCTTCGCGGGCTGCAAGCTCTTCGTCTAGCTTCGCGCTTTCAACCTGACTCTCGAGGTCGCTGCGGAGATCGCCAAAGGCGCGGTTCAGCGTTTGACGCTGGGTGGCGCGCGACTTTCCACTCTTCGGCGAAATCGAGATCTTGAATCCGAAATCGGGACGAATCGTCATCTCCTCCACAGTCACACCTACGGGCTTCACCACGCGGCCGTTTCCGGCGACAACGGTGTTGTTGCCCTGCTGGACATTAAGAGTGGTAATTCCCCAGCGCTTGCAATCTTCGAAGAAGAAGTTAACCGGGTCGATCGAATCACGCACATTCAGGAAAGGCGTGACGTCTAGGTTTTCGTTGGGCCGATCCATTCCGTTGTTCGTGTGAGCCTCGATGAAGCCTGGGAAAACGGTGAACTCGGGACCACCCATTACGGGGGCGTCCCACGGCTTCTCTACATCCGCTGCAGCGCCAATAGCTGTGATGCGACCGTCAGTGATAACGATCACGCCATCGACGATATCTTCGCCAGCTTGGGTGATGATGCGGCCCGCTTCAATAACAATAGAGTCGCCGACAGCGGCGCTAGCAGAGGGAAGGTTGCCAAAAAGAACGGAGGCGGCGATTGCGCCGGGGACGAGGGTCCAGTTCCGAAGAAGGGTCATGGTCCGTGCGGGGAGAAGGGTAGTTGCGTGTGTGCGGTTCGGGAGGAATTTCATTTGGTGACGAGCTCGCCGTTAAGGACGACTCCCACAATTCGGGAAGTTGCAGCAAAGGGCTCGCCACTCCAGAGGACGAGGTCGGCATCTTTGCCAACCTCGATACTCCCGACGCGGGAGTCCACGCCCGCAAGACGGGCCGGAGTGATTGTGACTGCGGCAAGGGCGTCCTCAAAGGAGAGCCCCCCGCGGATGGCATAACCGGCCTGCATAGACAGGCGGCCGTTGAGAGAAGCTGAACCGTGACTCGAGAGCGCGAAGGGCACTTCGAGGTCGTCCAGCAATTTGGCGGAGTTCCAAGCCAGAAAACCGTTGTCGATCGCGGTGCGACCCTGGGCATCAAACGGTGGCAGGATGACGGCCATTCCAGAGCGCACTAGAAGGCCCGGCTCGCGCCACGCTTCCGCCGCAGCATCCACGACCATGTTGGGGATGCCGAACTCCTCCTTAAGGTAGATCGCGGTGCGGATGTCCTGGGTCGCGGACGCCTGCACGATATACGGGCGCTCACCATTCAGGACCGACTCCATGATGTCCCAGCCCGCAAACTGCCGGTCTACATTGCCAATCGCGGCCAAGGTGTCATAGAAGGCTTTTCGTTGCGACCACTCGGTACCCATACGCGTCGTGGGACGCCGGGAAAAGTGGTCGGTCGGGCGACCGAAAACAGCGTGGTTTCCACGGCTCGCATGCGAGCCAAAAGAACCTGCAAGGGTCGCGTCGGCAAGGACGACACGAGCTTCAACCGTGGGGTCTCCACCCGTCTTGAGGACAGAGGTCAACCCCCCCACAACGTCTTCGGCAGTGGGGCTAATCAAGACCGTAGTTGTCCCCGAATTTAAGAGGCGCTCCCATCGCTTGTCATACAAGTCCATGGAAGAGGTGGCCCGCATCGTGGGCATGATCTCGCCGGACTCCTCTACGGAGTAGTCCGCCAAATTGATGCGCGGGCTGAGCTCTACGAATCCGGGGGTGATCGCAGCGACGTGAAGGCCATCTTCGCCGCTCTCGCCACCAGGAGTCACAGCGGCGATGGTCGTGCCGGAGATCACAACGGTGCCACCCTCAATCATCTCACCGGCAGCGGTGTAGATCGCGTCGGCAGAGATCACGAACTTGACCGGAGCGGCCTCCACAGGAGCGGACGCCTCGATCGGTGCAGCGGGCGCGTCCCCTACGATTTGCGGAGAATCCGCGAAGGCTGTCAGCGGTGCTACAAGCACAAAGGCGCTAAGGCTAAATATCGTTTTCATGGCTACTTGCCCTCCGTGATGAGGACGCCGTCGATGTAAACCGACTCAAGTCGAGTCGCGGGAGACAGGGGGTCTCCGCTCCAAAGAGCGAGGTCCGCGTCATAACCGACAGCCACTCGGCCAACGGAGTCACCAGCGCCAGCCAAGCTAGCAGCGGTTGAAGTAATCGCGCGCCATGCGGAGGCGCGGTCCAGGCCTGCGCGGACAGCAAGCGAAGCGCCTAGGCGCAGGGAGCTTGCCCCGGCATTGGAGTCCGCCAACCCAAAAGCAAACGGAACGCCAGCGCTCGCCAAGCTCTGGATCGAATCGGTGTGCCATTTCACGCCGCCAAGAACGGGAGCCGTCATGACAACAGACATGCCCGCCTCGGAGAGGCGCTCCGCAAACTCACCCGCGCGGTTGGCACCCCTCAAAATCGACTTGAGGCCCGTGCGTTTTGAAAACCCGATCGCGCGGTCGATCTCGTGTCGCTCGCCCACTGCGATCGTCACGTCGAGATCGCCCTTGAGCACGGCCCCGTAGACTCCTTCGGCCGCAGCAAACCGCTCGTCCAACGCGCTGAGTGCCCCCGAATAACTGGTCGGATAGCGGCGACTTTGAATCGCGGGTGGGGCAATACAAAGGGAGAGGTGTGTGCGCAAATTGATGATTTTGCCCCCCACCGTCTTCACGGCCGAGCCCAGGCCACCCGCCACGTTCCCCGTACCAGTGGTTAGACCAAAACTGGTAACGCCAGCATCGCGCGCCTCCTTTACGGAGGAGTGGTCTGCGTCGTAGGATTCCGCGACAAGGAGGTTTTCCGTGAAGGCAGAGGTGGAGTCGTCAGCCGCGGGGCCTAACCCCATCGTTCCGTTGGCAGCGACGAGGCCCGCGGAGAGCCAGCCGTCGTGATCGAGGATCGGCATTCCTTTGGGAAGTCCACCTGCAAGGTCGGCAGCAAGGCCCACTTTGGAGATCTTGCCGCCCTCAACGATGACGATGCCATCCAGAAGAACCTCGCCACCGTCCACAAGAATGTGCTCGGCCTTGATAGCAAAAGGTGCGCCTTCCGACTGGGCGGCGGAAAACGGAGCGAGGCAAGCAAGTGCGCCCGCTAGGGAGAGGATTGTGTTTCTCATAGGAGAGGCTACAGCTCGACCAGCGTGCCGCCGGTGAAGACAAAGGTCGTGCGGCCGCCAAGGGGCGAGCCATTAAGTACAAGTAGTTCGGCGTGTTTACCGGCCTCGACCGTTCCGTATCGGTCGCCCAGGTCAAACGCGTTCGCCGCGCCGATGGTCAGCGCTTCGAAGGCCGCTTTTTCGGAGAGGCCGTGGGAGATCGCAAGCTGAGCCAAAACGGGCAGGTCGCGCACACCGGCAACCGCGCCGCCGGTCCCGATCAAGACCTGAACGCCAGCGTCTGCAAGGGCCGCTGCCAGGCCAAGGTCGTGCCCTTTTTCTTCCGAAGAAGAGGGTGCGCCGGTTGGCATCGGCTGGACGATCACGGGGATGCGACGGGCGGCGAGCTCCTCCGCAAAGGGAAGGGCATTCGTGCCGCCACTGATCATCAACCGCAAGCGGGTAAGGTCTTTCGTAGAGGCCAGTAGAGCGCGTAACTCTTGCGTGCCATGCACTTCTACAAGAACGGGAATCTCACCGTGGGCAGCTCTTGCGAGCACCTCCTTATCGGCATCAAATTTCGGAGCGCTCGGGCGCTTATCTTCCTTGTAACGCTCCTCTTTAAACTCCTTGTCCTTCTCCTTGGCTTTTTCGACCTCTTTCTCACGATCCTTCTGCGCCTTTTTGAAGTCCTTCTCCAACTTCACGGCGGCCTCGTCAATCGTCTTCTGCCATGCTTCCAATTCATGGGCGTACTCGACTTGGCTTTCTCGGTACTTCAAGCCAGAGGCAATCGTCGAGCCGACACGATCGGCCTCACCGATGCGATCGAAGACGTCCGAGCGATTACCTGAGCGTGTAATCCCACAGGTGAACGAGAGGCAGGCGTCTTCGAGGACGACGGCTCCTGCGGGACCGGATTCAAGGACGCTGCCGAGGCCGCCCAGCCAAGCGTCTTTCCCAACTTGGGAGCGCACCAAGAGCACACCCGCATCGCGTGCCGCAGTGCGATAGTGATCTTGGTTGAACAGATCGATCGCGCTGGAGGTCGCCATCGACGCGTCCGTTTGTTGCTCGGCGACACTTGCCGAATCAACGCCCAGAGAAGACCAAGGGTCGATGAACCCGGCGCAAACGGTTTGACCCTCGACGAGAATAGCGCCCTCGGGGGCCGTGAGGCCCTTGCCGACGGCGAGGATCATTCCGTTCTGAACGAGAACTTCGCCGTCTTGAATCGACTCGCCAGGGCGGACAATCACTTCCGAGGCACGGATCAAGTAGATGGGAGCCGGAGCCTCATCGATAACGATGACTGGCGCAGGGTCGTCCTTAGGAAGTGGACCGCTCGGGAGGAGGGCAAGAGCTGAAAGACTAAGTGTTAGAGCTAGCATAGAAGCAGACCGGGACGGGGTATGGGCGTCGGGGAAGAAACGTCGCCAACCGAACGGCATTTTTCAAAAGGGTTTCCGGGAGTCGTATACCTCAGAAGTTGAACAATCGACTTACCTAAGGAGGAATCCGCGACCCGATCCTAGGCCAGTTGGGCGCCTATGCCCAGAGTCTCATTGGTAAGGCTGCACTTCCTTTGCAATAAAGTTTTGATCGCCGGGGGGGGCAGGCGGTGCAGGTTCCGAAGATTCTTTCCCAACTCCACCCTGCAATCACTGAGATTCCCTCTCCCAAGCGTTCGGTGCTAAGAAGATTTTCCGCTCGATCCGAGGTGCACCCCGGATTTACCAACATGCTCTATCCCCTCTTGTTTGATCCCGCCTATTGGCAGGGACGACTCGCGCAGCTCCACGGTCGAGCAAACAAGATGTTGATCGTTCCTCGTCATGACCTCGAAGTTCCGGGTCTTCAGGTCGTGGAACTTTTGTTGCGAAGCCACGACGGGCTCCGGTTAAGAGGGCTCATCTCCTGGTGGCCCATCGCGGGTGCCCCAAAACGCGTCCTCTTGCACTGGCCTTGCGCTCAAGAGACCCCTGGAAGCCATCTCAGAGACCCCTCACCCAAGAATTGGGGAGTCGCTGATTTATATCTATATGGAGACCCGGACCGCCGCCTGGAGGACCGGGTCCTTGATTTTGTGTGCTTGATTTGCGGTGCGCGCAATATGCCCGAGGCGCGGGAGGCGCGCCCACGTATGGAGATCGCACCCGGCGAGGCCGAACCGGACGAGTATCGAATCGGTAGGGCCCTGCTCGAAATGGGCTGGTGCGCGAAGATAGAGTCCGAATAAGGGTAACTTGATGGGACTTTGGTGTCGAATTTGAGGTAGCGCGCCTAGAGTCGGTTTGCGGTTTGGTGGAAGTTGGCAAGGCGAATGGTTCCTTAAGTGGATAAACTCCACCGCGATGAACCTCGATCCAAGACAGATTGCAAGGCGGGCTTTGGGCAGGGCTCTTGCCCAGCGGGGCTCTTTAGGCGGCCCAAGCGGCCCTAAGGGCGCCCTTGGAGGTGTACATGTCTCCGTTCAAGGTCCATCGGGCGAGGACCGCATTGGGTCGACAGGCCGAACGAACGGCACTCCGAGCGCAGGACTTATCACCGCTGCAGATCTTGCGGAAGTTTCCGACGGAGGCTCTTTCTCGGTCCCCATCGGGGCCACCATCACCGATTTCGCGTGCGAAGAGGCCTCCAGGAGAGGGATTTCCTTTAGCGGCCAGATCGGACACTTTGGAACTCCCCTCGCGGAAGGGAACAGCAAGGGCCCCCTACGGATCGCCATTGGTTCGGATCACGGTGGATATCCCCTGAAGTGCGACTTGATTGACTGGATTCGAGACCTAGGACACCAACCCATCGATTTGGGTTGCCACGGGGAATCCGCCGTCGACTATCCCGACTTCGCCGAGGCCGTAGCCGATGCTGTCCGGGATGGCCGCTGCGCCGTAGGTGTCTGCATCGACGGCGCCGGCATCGGCTCGACTATGGCGGCCAACAAGGTCCCAGGCATCCGCGCCGCAAATTGCTACGACGTCGCCTCGGCAGCAAACGCAAGGGAGCACAACTATGCCAACGTGCTTTGCTTAGGTGGCCCCAAGTTGGCCCCGTCAGCTGCCCTCGAAATCCTTCGCACCTTCCTGACCACGCCCTGGGGTGCCGAGCGCCATGGCAGACGAGTCGAGAAAATCACGCAAATCGAACGGCGCCATGCGCGCACCCACCCCTAGATCATGGCCACGAACGACAACCTCTCCAGCGCAGCAACTCAAGAAATTGAAGACGTACTTACGGAGATCGCCCGCCAGATGCTCGACCAAGGGGTCGGCTCTGCATCCATGGGGCCGTGGGGCTGTAGCACGATCTCTGTCGAGCTTTGCCCCGACCGCGTAAATGCCGTCATCGATGCTGGCGCTTGTCGGTTGGCCGTGCCCAGCAGCGCGGGTGCCAGCCTCTCCAATGTCGCTGGGTTTATCGACCACACGCTCCTCAAGCCAGACGCAACCCTCGCCGACATCGATGCAATCTGCGCGGATGCACTGGAGTACAGCTTCGCGTCGGTATGCATCAATGGTGTCCACGTTCGCCGCTGCGCGGAGATCCTATCTGGCTCAACCGTCAAGGTCTGTACCGTCGTTGGCTTCCCCCTTGGCGCCGTCGCTCCCGAAGTGAAGCTGTACGAGGCGCGCCGGGCCATCGAAGATGGCGCTCACGAGATCGACATGGTCATGAACATCGGCGCACTCAAATCCGGTGATGACGATTTTGTTCGCCGCGACGTCGCTGGCCTTGCGCAACTCTGCCACCGTATGGGAGCCAAGCTTAAGGTGATCTTGGAGACGTGCCTTTTAACCGACCCAGAGAAGCGCCGCGCCTGCGAGATTTGCAAAGAGGCCGGAGCCGATTTTGTGAAGACCTCGACTGGTTTTTCAACGGGTGGAGCCACCGTCGCCGACGTCGAGCTCATGCGCAGAACCGTTGGGCCGACGATGGGAGTCAAGGCATCGGGCGGAGTTCGCGACGCTGGTGATCTACAGAAAATGGTGTTGGCCGGTGCCACTCGGGTCGGCGCCTCGGCATCGATTGCGATTGTCAGGGGCGGCCAAGGAAGCAGCGGATACTAGAGGTCGCGAGCTGTGCTCGCACAGCGAAAGCCCATGTGGAGGGGGCGCCATCTGGAGGTCGCTGGACGATCGAAGTGGGCGAACCCGTTTTCGACGACCTCTCCACCTTGGATGTACCCCGCGTCCACCTCAAAGCTCAATCCCTTCATTGGGCGGACTTCTCCGTCGATAAGCTCCATGCCAGGGGTTCCCAAGTACTCTGCGACATTCCCGATAATGTCAAGAACGCCTTCGGGTGTCGCCCCCTTGGGGTAGGAACCAACGGGAGAGGCATAGGTCAAAAAGTGCTCAAATCGCTCTTCAATCGGAGCGTTCTCGGCGAGGTAAGGACCGGCGGCTTTGCGGTGTTCGGGCGTAGCCGCCTCGTCTCCCCAACTGCTCTTTGCGTTGTTCGGACCATGGAGTAGATACTCGTACTCCGCGTGGGTGAGAAGGCGCTTCCCCTTCCAACCTGCGTATGCTTCGGCATCTTCAGCGCTGATCCCCGTGATAGGAAAGTTCCCCGGTAGGCGTGAGACGTCTAGGCGCGCCCAAAAATAGGGAAGAGGGTGTTCGTTCGCCTCACAAAAATCCCGGTACTGGTCTACAGTGACCTCGTTTTGATCGACATAAAATGGCGGCAAGGTTACCGAGTTGGGGAGGAAGGTGCAGGCTCCCGAAGCCCTCCACAGAAGAGGTTCGATCCGAATCATTCCCAATCGGATCTCTTCAAGAGAGGTCAGCGTGACCCTTCGCTTCAAGGTCTCCCCGCCTGGATCTAGCGAAAAAAGAACTTCGGCCCGCCGTCCGTCTGCCGCTTCGACCCTACATAGCCAGGTGCCGACAGGAAGCTTTGTATTCACCGGTGTCTTCCCCAAATTCACCTCCTCCCCCCCCGTTGGCGCTCCCGAAATCTCTAAGCGAGTGGCGTAAACAGAAGCTGTTTCCGATTCAATTTGGATGGGAATCCAGTCCACCTGAGCTGTCCACGTGTACGTCCACTTTGCGCCGATGAGAGCTAAGACAAGGCCGGCGGTTGCGCCGATGGCCACACGATTTCGCCTCACGTACCTAAGTGCGCGCCTTGTCGGAGAAGCGCGCTTTGCGAGGATCGGTTCCCCTGCGAGGAAACGCCCCAAATCGTCCTCTAGTTCGGATGCAGAGGCGTAGCGATCCACGAGCTCGCGCTCCATCGCCTTCTCGCAAATTACGGCTAGGTCGGTTGGAACTTTCGGATTTGCGATTCGAATCGACCTAGGCTCGTGAACGGTAATTTTCTCAATCACCTCGCGCGTAGTGCGCCCTTCATGGGGCCGACTAAGCGTGCACATCTCGTAAAGAACTGCACCAAGCGAGTACACGTCCGTTCTCTCATCAACGCGTTCCTGGATGGCCCTCGCCTGCTCAGGACTCATGTAATAGGGAGTCCCCTCAACCCGATCGGTTTCCGTAACCGTGCCCTGGCTATCGTCTCGCGCTAGGCCGAAGTCGACCAACTTGGGGTCCCCCTTTGCGTTGATCAGGATATTGTTCGGCTTGACGTCTCTATGGATGACCCCCATACCGTGGGAGTACGCAAGCGCACTTGCGATCCGCAGGACGACCTTGGCCGTGCGCTTGAAGTACTCCTCGGTATTCGGGACGCCCAGGTGAATAGCGACGTTCCCGCGAACCGCTGTCAACTCACCCGCAAGATCGGGCCCATCTACAAGCTCCATTGCAATGAAGTGAAAAGTCCCCTCGCAGCCGACCTCGTAGATCGGCGCAATCGATGGGTGCTTCAACTTAGCGGCCGCGCGAGCTTCCCGTCGAAAGCGCTCGACCCTATCCTCGTTCAAAGAAAAGTGCTCGGGTAGAACCTTGAGTGCGACTTCCCGGCTTAGCGAACGCTGCCAAGCCCTAAATACGGTGCCGGTCCCACCCACCCCGATTTCCTCAAGCAACTCGAAGTCACCTAGTACCCGCCCGCTGTCGCCAAGGGGCCAAGTTAAAAATCTAACATCCGCGCTGTCCGCGAGAAGCGCGAGGACATCACGGAGTATCTCGGCGTCTTCACCGCACTCCGCCTGCAAGAATTTCTCGCGCTCAGGCTCCTCTAAATCGAGGGCGGCGTTGTATAGCCGTCTGACCTCCTTCCATTGTTTCTCGTTCATATTGATTCACCCGGACCCTAACTAATAGGGGCCATTTTCCGCGCTATAGCTCACCTGGAACACGGCTCCGATCCGCTCATTCGCCTCGTCAACCTGGACCTGATACACGAGCCCCTCCCGCATCAATTCCCAAGTCCGAATACACTCCACTTCGTTGGTTACAGGATTGGTCACATAGATCCAGCCTCTCACAAGGGACTTCCCAAGCGACCACTCCGCCCCCGGGCTGGACGCCTCAGCTAAGATTTCCGTCATCTTCGCTGTCGGGTCTTCAACATCAAAAACGCCCATGGCTTCTATGATGCTCTGAACCGAGGCGAACAGCTGTGCGCGAACACTGGCCTTTTGGCCGTCCGTCAATTGGGAGTAGTCGGCGAAGTTGATAATGTCGAAGCCAACGGAATACGCGTAGTTCATCAGTTTCTTTTAATTCTGGTCATCAATGAGAGTCCGTCTGTGCGCAGCGGAAACCTATGTGGAGAAAGGACCCTGTGGAGTGCGCGATATGTGCGTACCTGCCGTCGACCCTTTCTCGGATCTCAAGGTAGCTGGAATGGATCTCCAAAACCTTGGTGTCCTGGGTGAGCCGCGTGTCGCCTATTCCCCAAAATGCTGGAGTGCCCAAGTACTCAGAGACGTTTCCGCCTATATCCAGAAGCCCGTCGGGTGTCGCGCCAAGCGGAAAGGTGCCGACGGGTCTGACGTGCTTGAGAAAACCAAGAAATCTCTCCTCTAGAGTTTCCCCCGCGTCCACGGACCTGAGGACGTCACCCCGGTGTTCAATCGTCGGCTCCTCGTCTCCCCAACAATATGGAGAGCCCATTTTTCCATGTAGTAGATAGTCGAATTCAGCATGGGACAGGAGCCGCTTTCCCTTCCAGCTGGCATACGCTTTAGCGTCCTCGATGGTCATGCCTGTTGCTGGGTAGTCACCGGGCAGGAGCCCAAGATCGACTTCACCCCAAAAGACGGGAGTTCGATGACCGGTCGCCTCGCAAAACTCCCGGTATTGATCCACGGTGACCTCGAATCGGTCTGCCCAGAAAGGGGGGATTTCGGAGCCTATAGCCAAGAAGGGACAGGAGCCATTCGCATCCCAACCTCCGGCATCAACGAGGACCATGCCGCGTCTGGCCTCTTCGGTGGGCCGCAAAATTGTCGTCAGAGAGAGGGGCTCGGAACCACTGGGAAGCACAAGGAAGAGTTCGCTCACCTGGCCGCCCTCCGCCTGAAACCAACACTTCCAAGTGCCCGGTGGAAGTTCGAAATTGAAGGGGTTTTTGCCAAGGGAGACGGGTTCAGCCTCGGTGGGAAAACCGTCTGTATTCAACGGATACGCCCAGCCCTCTCCCACCACGGCCACTCGCTCGTCAGCAAGAGTGGCCTGGATGTGAACCGACACAAAATGGGAAGTTGCCTGCCATTTTGCAGCGACATTTGCCGACACAGCAATGAACATGCCGACAGCGGCTACGCTGACGGGCAGGCGCTGGGCCTTACAAAACCGGAGAGCTCTCCTTCTCATGGAAGGCGGGGCGGCCAAAATCGGACCGCGATCTAAAAAGCGCTGAAGGTCCTCCTCAAAGGCTAACATCGACTCGTAGCGGAACTCCGGTAAGCGCTCCATCGCCTTCCCGCAAATCAGGGCGAGATCTTTTGGCACAGCCTTATTGCTGGCAAGTACGGGCTTCGGATCTCGAATGAGGATCTTGTCGATGACCTCCTTCGCCGTGCGGCCCTCATAAGGCCTGGCCAAAGTAAGGAGCTCGTAGAGGACTGCGCCAAGTGAATACACATCTGTACTTGGGCCGACTCCTCCTTGACTCGCTCGGGCCTGCTCGGGGCTCATGTAATAAGGCGTCCCCTCGACGCGATCTGTGATGGTGATACTTCCCAACGCCACATCCTTTGCTAAGCCGAAGTCCACCAAGTGGGGCAGGCCATTGCCGTCGATCATGATGTTGTGCGGTTTAACATCGCGATGAACAACTCCGATTCCATGCGCGAAGGACAAGGCATCCGCGCAACCTTTGATGAGCTTCGCAATGTAGTCGAAGTACGCGAACGAATTTGCTTCAGGAAGCGAGTTGGGCTCCCCCTTGCGAATCGCGGAAAGCTCGGCGGCTAGATCTACGCCGTCGATAAGTTCCATAGTGAAAAAGTGGGAAGTACCCTCGCAGCTCACGCCAAAAATGGACGCAATCCCGGGATGCCTCAATTTGCCTGCCGCTCGAGCTTCCCGCTGAAAGCGAGCGACGCGCTCCTTGTTATCCGCAAAGTGACGGGGGAGGAGCTTCAGAGCAACCTCGCGACTTAGGGAGTGCTGCCAAGCTCGATAGACGATGCCTGTGCTCCCGCTCCCGATCTCTGCCATCAAATCAAAATCGCCAAGGTGCACAGCTTCGATGACTGGGGGCGACTGGAGAAACTCATCGGGGCTCTCCGCATCCAAGATGCTCTTGATCTCATTGTAGAGAGCAAGGTCCCCGCCACACTCAAGCCTAAGGAAGGATTCCCGCTCGTCAATCGGTAGGTCAAGAGCGGCACCGTGAATACGGCGAGTCTCGGTCCAGCGGCTTGAGTCCATGCTCTCGATCCTTAGGGGTTAGGGTGTATTTTGTGTCCGAGTTCGGACTTCAGGTGATTGTTGAGCCAGGATCTTGCGAACACCCAGCCACTTTTGACTTCTTTCGTCTTCATCCCAAGTGCACTTGCAGTCTCTTCAAAACTGCAGCCACCAAAAAAATGAAGCTCGACGATTGTGACGAGTTGGGGATCACGGTTAGCGAGGGCTTCGAGTCCTGCGTCAAGCGCGAGGAGGTTACCCGAACGTTTTTCGAACTCTTGCACGACTTGATCAAGGGCGACCCGCTCGCCGCTGCTACGGCGCTTAACCGCATCCTTCTTCCTAGCGTGATCAACCAGAACGTGCCGCATTGCCTTTGCCGCGAAGTTCAAGAAATGTTCCCGGTTGGACCATTGAGAATTGCCGCTCTTCAAAACCTTGAGATAGGCCTCGTTTACCAGCGCGGTGGGCTGAAGCGTATGGCCTGGGGATTGGCCATTCATACTCCGTTTTGCTAGCCCGTACAGCTCGTCATAGACAAGGGAAAATAAGCCCTCTGAGCTTTCGGCACCTCCGGGTGTGTGTTGCTGCTCTGACATAAAGAAAACATCCTCCCCGGTAGATCGAGTGGTCGAACGGTCGAGAAACCGCCCGTCCTGGGTGTGAAGGCTCCTCCCTCGGAATCCTCACGCCCAAACGGTCCATCTAGCCAGACTTCGAAAACTCGAATCTACCAGAAGGGATGCGTTGGGACTGATCCACGTGGACCACCCACCAACAGTCATAGAACGTATTTTCTCCGGTACTCGACCCCGAAAAATCGAAAGAACCCACTTTGAGTCTACCACGTGGCCCAAAAAACAGCCGCCATCTACCTGGAACTCGCCACCCAAAGCGGCATGGTGGCAGTAGAACGGTCTATTTTAGCTGTTGACCTTCCCGCTGCTCCTATTTGAGAGAGGCCGTCCAAGAATGGCAATTCATCCAAGAATTCCCCCAACTTGGGGCCGAGAACTGCCGTCGATACCGACTTCTGCCCCTAGCAGTACACCCATGCCTGTCCGCAAAGGGCATTCGCCGACTCCCTCCTGTTAGAACCGTAGAAATGAGGTCTCAGGAACTCGAAACCATCATGGAGCGTGTTGGGCCTTTGAAGCCCGCACCAACCACAGGGCCTATCCTGGCCATTCCGGGGCGTTTGAACTTGGCCTCCGCCGTACGGTGAGGGGTTCGGTTGTCGCGTAGGTTTTTGTTCGAGATTTCGGCTAGCTTCGGTTGTTGCCGATTCCCTGGCGGCGCAAACACAATTCCGGAACTGCTGCCGCTAGGAGCTTCTCAAATCGAGCTGCCACTGCAGCTCCTGTCGCCATGACCTCTTCGTGGGACAGGGCTTCCCCGGTAATCCCCGCAGCGTAGTTCGTGATACAGGAAATCGCACAAACCGACATCCCCGCAGCAAAGCCGGCGGTCGCTTCTAGCACCGTGCTCATCCCTACGGCATCACCGCCGAGACGCCTTGCCATCTCTACCTCTGCCGGAGTCTCGTAAGCCGGGCCAGGGTTCCCGACGTAGATGCCGGTTTCGAGTGCAAGCCCCTCGTGCCGAGCAACCCTGTCAAGCGTCTCTCCCAGCTCAGGGCAATAAGGGTTGTCAAGGCCGCCCTCACCCGCAAAAAGAGGAGTCGCCCCCTGTAGATTGAGATGGTCCGTGATGCGCATCAACGTGCCGGGTTCCCAATCCTCGCGGACCCCGCCCGCGGCATTGGTGAGCAGTAACCCTCCAACTCCAACCATTCCAAACGCTCGCACGGCGCGGGTGACCTCATACGCGCTCCAGCCCTCGTAAAAATGCACCCGCCCCTGCTGCACCAACACCCGATGGCCGCCCAAGGTCCCGATCACCAGCTGCCCGGCATGCCCAGGCACCGCGCTTTGAGGCATGCCCGGAATCTCTTCGTAGGGAACGGAGACTTGGTTTTCGAGGTGCGCCGCAAACCCACCCAAACCAGACCCCAAAACGAGCGCGAACTCGCACTCACCCGCACCGAGCCCCCGCAGTGCCTCGGCCAGCTTAGCCGCTTCAGCCATGGGTGAGCCTGCGCCAACCAAGGGATCGCCACCCATTAGAAGAGCCCCGCCAAGATGTTCTGACCGTCGGAGCTGATGAAGATCCCGGCTACTGTCGCCGTCATCCAAGACGCGAACGCGCCTCCGATCATGGCCTTCAGCGCGAGCCTGGCGAGGTCCGTCTTGCGCTCGGGCGCCAGGGACGCCAAACCGCCAATCTGAATTCCGATCGAGGCGAAGTTAGCGAACCCGCAAAGTGCGTAGGCCGCCATCACCGAGGAGCGCTTGTTGTTGAAGATGCCGTCGACGTTTTCAACCGCACTCCCGCTAACGGCGGCTGCCATGCCCGACAGATCACCCATCGCGACGAACTCATTGACGGCAACTTTGATTCCGAGAAGGGAACCGAAGAGCTCGCAATCATGCCAGGACTCGACACCCATCAGCCACGCAACCGGCGCGAAGACTTTGCCGAATATACTTCCAATGGTGACGGGGTCTCCCGGGTCACTCATCGCCTCAAGGGGCCAGTTCACAAGGGAGACCAGCGCGACAAACGCAACCAACATAGCGATCACATTCAACCACAGCTTCAAGCCGTCCGATGTACCGTTTGCCGCTGCCTCAAGAAGGTTGCTGGCACTACGCTCGACCTTTAGCTCGAGTTTTCCGCCCGTGGACGCGATCTCGGTTTCCGGCACCATGATCTTCGCAATCAGAAAGGCGGCCGGAGCACTCATCACCGATGCCGTCAGCAGGTGAGGACCAATCTCCGGGCCAAGAACCGACAAGTAGACAGCCAGCACCGAGCCCGCGATCGTCGCGAAACCGCCTGTCATCAATGAGTTCAACTCTGACTTCGTCATGCCGCTGATGTAGGGTTTGACCACGAGGGGCGCCTCGGTCTGCCCAACAAAAATATTCGCGGCCATGGCCATGGACTCCGCCCCGGAGACCTTCAGCAACTTCGACATGATCCGTGCGAGATAATAAATCATCACCTGCATGATTCCGATGTGATAGAGAATCGCCATCAGTGCAGAGAAAAAGATAATCACCGGCAAACCCGTGCCGGCGAAAGCGAAGACAAACCCCAGGTCTCCACCACCTGCGAGTGGCCCAAACACCATGGCGGGACCGGCAGATGCACGCGTCACGAGCTCACTGAAAAACGTCGCGAGTGACTGGAAGAAATCACGCCCGGGGCCCGTTCCAAGAATGACGCCGGCAAGAGCGAACTGCATCCCGAGACCCACAAACACCAAGCGCCAGGGGAAGCGCTTTTTGTCACTCGATAGAATCCAAGCGACTGCGCAGAAGAACGCAAGCCCCAAGGAACCACGCATCAATTTTTCGAAGATCTCCATTCCGGAGATCCTACGCAAACGAAGCTTGAGGCAACAGGCTCGGAGTGCCTGGAGACGCTAATCTAGAACGAGTGGTTGAACACTCGGACGCTCTTCGGAAATCACAAGGCCTCGCAAAAGAAGCTCTTTTGCTCGCTCGAGACCGCGGCCTGCGCGGTGGTGAATCTGGAGCACGGGTTGCCCCATCTCGATGGCATCGCCCTCAATCGCAAGAAAACGAAGACCTACGGAGGGGTCGATCTTATCGTCGACTTTCATGCGACCTCCGCCAAGCGCTCCCACCGCCTGGCCGACATTCCGCAGATCTCTCCAGGCAAAGAATCCCGAGCCCGGACTTTTCAAGACCTCGATCTCACCACTAACCGGGACACCTTTAGCGCCGACGAGTGCCCTGGGGTCACCACCCTGGAGTTCGGTGAGCTTCTGAAAGCGCTCGAAAGCCGAGCCGTCGTCCAAGCTGCGCGCAATTTTAGATGCGCCGACTTCAAGGCTCGCCGCCAAGCCTGCGAGGCGAAGCATTTCGCCTCCTTGTAAGACGACAAGCTCTCGCAAATCGGCGGGACCCTTTCCTTGCAAACAGTCGATGCACTCGACGATCTCGATTCCGTTTCCGGCGGTCAAGCCAAGAGGGCGCTCCATGTTGGTTTGGAAGACGGTAGCTTCAACCCCACACTCTCTTGCAATCGTCCCCATCGCCTTCGCCAAAGCTGCACCCCGAATAGGGTCCGTGAGGAATGCGCCCGAGCCAAACTTCACATCGAGCACAAGGGACGAAATCCCCTCTGCCAACTTCTTCGAGAGAATCGAGCTCGTGATCAGCGGGATCGACTCGATTAATCCCGTCACGTCGCGCAGCGCGTAGAGCTTGCGATCGGCGGGCACCAAGGTGCTTGTCTGTCCGCCCAGCGCCAAACCCGTGGCCTTAAGCACGCGTCGAAACTCGTCGGGTTCCAGTGCGGTTCGGAATCCGGGAATCGACTCCAACTTGTCGAGCGTCCCCCCGGTGTGGCCAAGTCCTCGACCACTAATCATAGGGACGTAGGCGCCGCACACTGCTACGGCCGGCGCAAGTGGGATGGAAACCTTGTCGCCAATTCCACCGGTCGAGTGCTTGTCTACTTTAGGGCCTTCGATGTCGGAAAAGTCAAAACGCTCTCCCGAATTCAACATGCCCATTGTCCAGTGCGCCAGCTCGCGATCTTCCATTCCATGAATGAATATCGCCATCAACAATGCCGAGGCTTGGTAGTCCGGGATTTCGCCGGCAACATAACCCGTGAGAAACGAATCGATCGCAGCTTTCGTTAGAACGCCACCGTCGCGCTTCACCTGCAGGACTTCCCTTGCAGTCATCACGAGTTCACCGAATCCAATTTTCCACAGAGTGCGCTCAAGAACGAGGTTCCTTCCGATGCAGTCAAACCAAAAGCCTCTTCTACGGTGGCGCCAATGTCAGCGAATGTCCTCCTAGTGCCCAAATCAACCCCCGCCGCGCCACTTTGGCCGTGATGCCATGCGAGGACGGGAATGTACTCCCGCGTATGGTCGGTGCCGACTGGGTGTGCCGGGTCATTGCCGTGATCCGCGGTCAGAATGACGAGGTCTCCATCGCGCAGCTCCTTTTCTAGAGCGCACAAGTCCACGTCGAACTCCTCAAGCGCACGGCCATAACCTGCGACATCTCGGCGGTGTCCGAAGAGCATGTCAAAGTCGACAAGGTTCACAAATACGAAGCCGGAGTCCAGTTCACGCGCTAGCCGAATCGTGTGCTGCATCCCATCGCGATTGCCTTCGGTGTGCACGGACTGCGTCACGCCGAGGCCTGCAAAAATGTCTTCAATTTTTCCGACCCCGACGACTTCGACGCCAGCCCCCTTGAGGCGGTCTAGGCTGGTCTCGTGTGGTGGAAGTAGCGAAAAATCGCGGCGATTGTAAGTGCGCTTATAGGACCCCAACTCTCCGACAAAGGGGCGCGCGATGATGCGGCCGAGTCCGAGGGGATCAAAAATGTCGCGCGCAATCCGGCAGTGTTCTAGGAGCCGTTCGAGACCGTAGTGCGCCTCGTGGGCGGCCACTTGAAACACACTGTCTGCACTGGTGTAGACAATCGGCTTGCCGGTCGCGATGTGCTCCTCGCCAAAGCGCTCAATGACCTCCGTTCCCGATGCGGCCCCATTGCAGAGCACGCCGGGCAGGTCGCAGCGCCGCACGAACTCGTCGATGATCTCGGGTGGAAACCCGTTTGCGTAGACTGGGAATCCCTGGTCCAGCCCGCAAGCCATCATCTCCCAATGGCCGGTGGATGTGTCTTTACCTGGTGAGGTCTCTACGCAGCGGCCTGTTGCGGCCCTGGGATTTGGAGTCCGCTGGATTTCAGTGACGCCAGGGATATGACCGAGGCCTAACTCGACCAGCCGGGGGATCGAAAACTCCGCACCCATTCCCGCGGCGATGTGGTCAAGGGTGTGTGCGCCAACGTCACCAAATGCGGCGGCGTCGGGAAGAGCACCGACCCCGAGGGAGTCGAGCACGATGACAAATACTCGTGTCATGGGACGGGTCGTTAGATGTTCGGTTGGTAGCGCTTGTGGCAGGCGATGCAGGATTGCTCCATGCGAATAAAGCCAGCACGCATTTGGTCGACGTCGTTCGCCGCTGCACCTTTTGCGAGCTCCGTCGAGCCGGCGATCAGGTTGGCGCGATGAGACTCAAATAGGGGCTGATCCCCCAAGAAAGAGTCAGAGGACGTGTACTCCATCCAGGCGGGGTCCATGGAGAGCTTCTGAATCGAACTTGCCCAAGAGCCGACCGCCTGAAACTGCTCGGGAAGGCGAACCACCGGCTCGATTTTCCAGTGCATTTGATCAATCTCTAACATGACTACCCGCAATGGGGACGGGATTCCGTCCTCAAGGGGCTCCACTTCGGGCTCCTTGCCGCAGGCCACAAGGGCTACGGCGACACTTAGGACGGCGATTCTGACGGGGAAGGTGGAGTGCATGACTTGGGGAGAGCGCTGTGTTCCGATTGAATACGGGTCAACTATCGTGACAAATGGGCAGGTGCGGACTGGACGCAGGTTACCTATGGTATCTCCTGATGGAGCGAGCCGTGAGATCAGCCTGGAATCGAGTGCGCCTGGGGGGAGCCCTAGGCGTATGCCTTTTGGGGTTCGCCCTGAGCTCCTGCTCCTCTTGGGTGGTCGCCGCTAGCAGTGAAGACTGGACTCTCTACGTCAAGCCCGGTGGAAATGTTGACGTCGGAAGTTTCGAATCGATGCTGGATCCGGCTGTTACCGCGGTCGAAGCGGTACTTGGACCCTTTGAGGGCTCCGTTAGGGTCCACGCTTGGGATGGGGGCGTGGAGCTGTCCTCGGGAAACCGCGGCCGCATGGCCGAAGGCGAGGATGCAGGCCTGATCGAAGATCTCCCCAATGTCGGTACAGCGCGGGTCCGCGCCTTCCACGTGCGCTCCGGCGGCTTAGGCCCTGGCGGGGTCTTTTTGGGAGAGGCAACCCCCGGCGCCGCCGTGCACGAGCTTATCCACGCGCGCCTCGCGGAGATGTACGGGCCTCGCGATACGCTGCCGCTCTGGTTCGAAGAGGGCCTTGCCCAGGTCGTCGCAGACGGTGTCCTCGCCGAGAGCCGCGACGGCGGGCTCGCCACCTGGGTTCGCGACGGGCTATGCGCCTGGCCGCTCTCGGTCCTGCGCGAACAGACTATCGAAGACGGTGAGCTAGAGGCCCTACTCGCAATCCGCGTCTCCGATAGCCACAGTGTCGAAGACAACCTGATGGTCCATTTTGTGGGCTGGGCCTTGGTGTTTGACCTCTACCGCGAGGACCCCGAGGGCTCGTGGAGGACTTGGCTCGCGCGCATGGAGGCCAACCCCGAGGACGCCCGGATGCGCATCAATCGCAGTGTCGACGAGAGTATGGTCCGTCTGTGGATTAAGGCGCGCCTAGACGACGAGAGGCCCGAGGCGCGGCAAGCTGCCGCCCGTGGGACCTGGCGTATCGGTGATCCCGTGACACTTCAGCTGCTCTCCTCGGCTTTGCGCAAGGAGAAGGACATGGCCGCCAAAGCCACCCTCACGATCAACATCCTTGCAAGCGCTGGCGAGGGCCGCTTCGCCGGTATGGGCCGCTGGAATGGGCTGCGCCTACCCCTCAAGATTCTGCGCGAGGAGCCATTTACGGACCCCCTCGAACGGGCGGCGGCCCGACAGCTGCTAGCTGGATACCAAGGTTTGTTGGGTAGCGAGGAGATCGCCGAGGCCTTCACGGTCCTTGCGCGCTACTGGCAAGAGTGACGTGGACCGACCGGGGGCCCCTGGGCCAGGACCTCTCCCAAAACCAAGAGAGGTCGGGTATGCGACAATCGACCGGGCGCGGCGCGCTGCCAATTCGGTTATCATGTGCGCCAATTCAAGCCCCTTGCCTCCCCTTTAGATAAGCCCCCCCCGGATACTGACACCGGTTTTGGACATGCAGACCCCTTCTAAGCCTTCGTACGAGTCCCTCGCCAAGAACTTCCACCACTGGGAAATTGTCGGAGACATGATCGACCAAATGCTCGATTTGACCCTCAATATGCGTCAAAGTGGGCACCCGGGAGGGTCCCGTTCCAAGGTGCCGATGATGGTCGCAAACACCCTTGGCGCAGGCATGCGCTGGGATATCAAGCGGCCCGAGGCTGCCTTTGGCGACCGTTTCGTCCTTGTCGCTGGGCACGCCGTTCCTGTGGTCTACTGCACCTTGGCGATCTATAACGAGGCCATGCGTCTGCGGTACGAAGCCACCGGCGACGAGCGTTTCAAGCTCTCCGACGACCCCAACCGGGTGCTCGTCTGGCAGGACCTGTTGACGCTTCGCCATAACGGTGGACTCGCGGGTCACGCCGAGATGGAGGGCAAGAGCCTGTTCCTCAAGTTCAACACTGGGCCTTCAGGTCACGGAGCGCCAGCGGCGCTTGGTGAGGCCATGGCCCTAAAGCACGCTGGCGCGGGCAACGTCAAGGTCTTTGCTGTCGAGGGCGAGGGTGGGCACTCCGCAGGTTGCCACCACGAGGTGAAGAACTCGGCATTCGGGCTTGGCCTCGACAACCTGATCTACCTGTTCGACTGGAACGATCACGGTATCGACGGTTTCGCTAATTCCGAGGTGATGGCCGGCTCGCCCAAAGAGTGGTTCGAGCCCTACGGATGGCGCGTGGCAGGTGCCGAAGATGGTACGGACTATGCGCAGATCACGAAGGCGATGCTCGAGATCGTGCACGCCGAAGAGACGGACAAGCGCCCGGGAATGGTCTGGTTCAAGACTCAAAAGGGTCGCGGCTATTACAAGTACGACGCGCCTAGCCACGGTGCAGCCCACAAGCGCAACTCGGAGCTATTTTGGAGGTGCCGCCAGGACTACACCACAAAGTACGGTGTCGAGTTCGTAGGCGCAGGGGACACGACCGATCTCGGCGAGGATGGTTGCCGCAAGCAGACAGAAGTCTGGATGGAGGCCGTTCTCGGCACTCTACGCGGAAATGTCGCCCTGATCGAGTACATCACGGACACCCTTGTCGAGCTGGGCGCCGACGTCACGACTCCCCCCGCGACCTATAACCTGGGCAAGGGGAAAAACCTCGCCGCGGACACCTCATGGTTGAACGTGGACACGCTTCCGGACGACCTGTTTGTTCCCGCGGGCGGCAGCGCGCCGAACCGCGCCGGCTTCTCGAAGTTTGGCTCTTGGATTAATGCCCAGGCGCGCAAGGAGATGGGGCGTCCCCTTGTAATCGCCTCTTCGGCAGACCTCGCCGACTCGACCTCCATCAGCGGTTTCTCAAAGGACTACGGCGACTCCAAAGGATTTGGTTGGTACGAGCGCAACTCGAACCCCGGCGGCTGCTTGCTGCCGCAGCAGATCACAGAATTCACCAACGCCGGCCTTGGCGTGGGGATGGCCACGGTCAACTTCGCAGAACACCCCGAGGAGGAGTTCCTCGGCTACTGGACCACTTACTCCACCTATGGATCCTTCTCGTACCTGAAGTACGGGATGGTGCGGTTGTTCAGCCAGCTCGCGCAAGATTGCGAGCTCGAGGTTGGCAAGACGATTTGGGTCGTCGGGCACTCCGGCCCGGAGACGGCAGAGGACAGCCGCACACACTTCGGCATCTTCTCGCCGGGGGTCACCCAGTTGTTCCCGGAGGGCCAGGTTCTCAACCTGCATCCTTGGGAGCACAACGAGGTCGCCCCGATGTTGGCCGCAGCCCTGCAGTGCCCCCAGCACATTATCGCGCTTCACTTGACGCGCCCCAACATCACAACTCCCGATCGCGAAGCGCTCGGCGTTCCCTCCTATAAAATGGCCGCACGCGGTGCCTATGTGATCCGGGACTTCGACCCAGCGCGTCCCAAAGAGGGCACAATCCTCGTCCAGGGCACTAGCACCACGGACTCGGTCTTCCAAATGTTGCCGCGCTTCCTCGCCGGTGAAGGCCCGAACGTTAAGATCGTTATGGCTGGCTCCTGGGAGCTCTTCCAACTTCAGGATCAGGACTATCGCGATCAGGTCCTCAGTCGCGAGGACTGGCTCGACTCGACCGTGATCACAAACGGCGCGCGCCGCTTGATGCACGACTGGCTGCCGAATAAGGTCGCCGAGAGGTACGCCATGAGCTCGGACTGGGACAACCGCTGGCGCACGGGCGGCAGCATGGACGAGATCAAGCGCGAGGCGCGCATTGACCCCGAGAGCTTGTGGGAGGGTATCTGCCGCTTCTCCAGTGACCGCGAAATACGCCTAGCCGAAGCCCGTATCTAATCCGTATGGAAAAACACCACTTCGCGATCGCGTCCGGCCTGCTTCTTGGTGGCCTCTTCCTCGGCGGCTGCACCGCCCGTTTCGGCAGCAGCTCCAGCACTTACGCAAGCATCGTTAGCCCGAGCTTGACAAGTGTTTTGCAGGAGAGTTCCCCGATGGAGTGCAATTGGACGGGAACAAGCGGGGGACCTTCGTACCGATCTGGTGGAGCTTCAGGGTGGACGACGGACGAATCCTGGAGTGGACGATTCGATTGCGACCCCGCTGACCTAGAAGCGCTAGCTGAAGGTTTGTTTGCAGGGATGTGTTTAGACATTTACGGATCGGGCTTCTTGATTGAATCCGACGAGACCTTGACGCATATGGAGCCCTTCGTTGCCGGTGCGAGCCCAGCAATTGAGTTTCTCATCCACCACTACAACGGGAACTCGTCGGGAACAGTGGCCTTTCAAGCCTTTCCAAATGCTACCGGCAACTACAGCTACGAGATCGATTTCGTAGAAGAGTCCCGCTAGGCTTGGGGACCCAAGATCGGGCAGGCGCCCGACAGTCCCTCGCGCATAGCTGCTCCGAGCATTCGGGTTAGCGGACTTCGGCGCCCGCTCGCGGACAGAGGCACCCCGACAATCAACCGCTAGACTAGACTCTCTCTGCAAAGCTGGGTTCTGCAGTTGGGCTGAGATGGAACCGGCAAGAGCTGGGCGCAGGGAGCGTTGCGGAGCGACCAATCCAGCAACAAAATGCGCGATACGCTCTTAGATTCACAGCGCACTTTCCATGTACCCGATCGGGTACGGCGAGTATTCACTCGGACCGGAACGTTTCGTTCGCTATCCTCGGGAGCATGAACAAAGGGATGCTACAGGGCGGTCAAAAGACTGGTTGGAAGGTCGGATTCGGTCGCGTGCTGGTGGGCTGTTTGGCGCTGCTGGCAAGTTGCGCTACGACACCCGATTACGGGAAGGGTCTAGCCAGTGGTGCCGCTGCGCTTCTACCTGTGGCCGAAAAGGACATCCCCGAGTTCGCGATCGACTGGGCGATGCGCGATGAGATCCTGCCCGCCCTTGAGGAGTCCATCGACTGGGTGCAGCGGCCCCATGCCAAGAACTTCTTCCCCATCGAAGGCGTCAGTATCGAACGCGCTCGTGCGAGCCTCATTCGCTTCCGCGAAATATTGGTGGGCAGCGCTACGAGGCGTGAATTTGACAAACAGATCCGCCGCGAGTTCACCTGGTACAAGAGCGCTGGCTGGGATGGCCGAGGCGGAGGCGTGCTCTTCACCGGCTACTGCACTCCACTCCTTGAAGGCAGCAGGACCCACGAGCCCGGCTACGATTACCCCCTCTATGCCCTTCCCGACGATCTGGTGAAAGACAAGTTGGGGAAAACTCTCGGATGGCAGGTCGGGGATTCGCTGCTCGCCTATCCGAGCCGCTCGGCAATCGAAAACGCGGGCTTCTTGAAGGGGCGCGGACTGGAGCTCATTTGGCTCTCGAACCCGTTGGACTCGTTTATCGCGCACGTCAACGGCTCTGCGTTTGTTCGCCTCCCCACAGGCGACATCGCGCGCTTCGGCTACGCCGGCAAAAATGGTGCGCCCTACGTCAGCTTGGGCAAAGAGTTGATTGCCGACGGCATCTTGCCGCGTGATGGATTGAACCTTCAGCGCATTCGCAAGTGGGCGGAAACTGCGTCTCCAGAAACCGTCAACAAGTACCTCAACCGCAATCCGTCTTATGTATTTTTCCAGCCGATCAAGGGCAATCCCCACGGCAGTTTGGATGTACCGGTAACCGCGCAGCGCTCCGTCGCGACAGACAAGACGCTGTTCCCACGGGGTTCGGTCATGTTCGTCACTGCCGACCTTCCCGGTAGCCATGGAGAGGAGCGCGTTCCGATGAATCAGTTCCTTTTCGACCAAGACACAGGTGGAGCAATTCGCACAGCGGGGCGCGCGGATCTGTATATGGGGGTCGGGCCTAGCGCCGAAGAGATCGCTGGCCGCATTCAAACGGCAGGGCAGATGTACTATCTCTTCCTTAAGTAGGCTGGCCGTGGGAAAGATACTCGCAGTCTGCATCGGCCCCGGCGGCATACCTAAGCGAACCGTCTCTGTGGCGCGCGTGACCGAGCGCGGCCTCGTTGGAGACAGCCAACGAATCGAAGGGCACGGTGGACTCGATCGCGCCATTTGCCTACTTTCCGAAGAAGAGGTGAAGGGACTCCACTTTGACGGCGTACAGCAAGGCGAGCCCGGACAGTTCGGTGAAAACCTACGCATCGACGGGCTCGATTTTTCGAGCTTGCGGCCGGGTGACAAGCTCCTCGTCGCGCGCGTCCCTGGCGCTGGCGTCGCGGCCGGCCGAGTACTTTTAGAGGTCACCGATATGCGCTCCCCCTGTGTCACCCTTAAAGCTATCGATGAGCGCTTCCCCGACCTCATGATCGGACGCAGCGGCTTGCTTTGTAGGGTTATAGAGGCTGGGGAGATCGAGCCGGGTATGTCTATCGAGGTGATTCCCTGAGTGCAACGACAACAGAGGATGCGCCGAAGTTAGAAGTTCAATGTCGGGACTGCGGGGCGACACTCACCATGCCTGCGCACACGTTTGCGGCAGTCTGTCCTTATTGTGCTTCTCCTTCGGTAGTCGATCGCCCGGTGGAGAGCGGCGGGTTTCGTCGCGACCGCCCGGACTTCATCCTAGGGTTTGATGTTACAAGGGAGGCGGCGACAGGGCGTGTTGAGGATTGGATAGGCCGCTCGCGTTTATTTGCGCCTTCCGCCATTAAGCAAGCCAAAGTCACCAAGATCCAGGGGATCTATCTGCCGGCCTGGCTCTACGGAGGTGTGGCGCGCTCGGAGTTTGATGCGCGCATAGGCGAAGACTATACGACGACCGAGACGTATACGACAACTGACGCAAAGGGCAAGTCGGTGACGCGCACGCGCACGGTTGTGAAGACCGAGTACCGGTCGCTACACGGCGTTCACGCCTCGTACATTTTGGATGTTGTTGTCACGGCGTCGAAGGGCCTTGGCAATGAAGAGCTCGAGACGGTGGAGCCGTTCGACTTACGCGCCATGCGGCGGTACGACGCCGCTGTTGTTTCCGGATGGGCTGCCGAGGAGGCGACGCTGTCCAAAGAGCAGGGCTTCCAAGCTGGGAGAGATGAGGCCCGCAACAAAATCGCTCAGAAGTTGCGTAGTTTTTTGCCGGGAGACAGTGCCCAGCTCTTGGACTTCCGGACGGAGTTTAGCGAGGAGAATACGGAGCTGATTTTGTTGCCCATTTATGTTTTTGCCGCACGCTATGGCGAGGGCAAACGGCTGCGTATCCTTGTCAATGGGCAGACGGGTGAGGTGCAGGGAGAGGTGCCCAACTCGCCTCTAAAAATAGCGGTAGGTGTCCTTCTGGGGTTCGCCGCGATCGCGATTGTCGGTCTGATTATCGCGGGGGCGACCTCGTGATGTCGGACCCATTCGATAGCGCCGCTGCGAGCGGAGCTTGCGCCCGTTGCGAGACGCCGCTTGAGCGTGGAGACTTGCGCTGTGCGATATGCGGATTGGGCACCCCTGATCAACAAGAGGCCGAACAGAACATCGCGATTCAAGTCTTGCGATGCGAAGGCTGTGGCGCAGCCGTTGCATTTGACGCGGCCGTGGGCGCTCCCAACTGTAGCTTCTGTAACTCGGTCATGCGTTTGGACGAGCTGATCGACCCACCCGAGCAAACTGGAGGATACCTGCCGTTCCGTGTGGATCGCGGCGCAGCGCAAGCGCACCTGAAGAGGTGGTTGGGGAGTCGTGGCTTCTTTCGACCTAAGGACCTCGCCTCACGCTCACACCTTGAGAGTCTGAAGCCGCTGTACTGGGTGGCCTGGGTGTTTGATGCCGAGGCCGAGGTCACTTGGACGGCGGACTCCAACTTGGGGGGACGCCGGTCGAGTTGGGCTCCGCATGCGGGCGCGGCGTCGATGGTTTTTGATAACCTCTTGGTCAGTGCCTCGCGCGGGCTGAGTGATGGCGAAGTGGATGCAATCGCTGACAGCTTTGAGTTGGGGGAAATTGAGGGTGAGCCGCACGCGTCTCCCAAAGGCTCCGTCGATTTGGATGCCGCCCTTCTGGAGTCTTTCGACGTGCAGCGCTCTTTGGCGAGGCGCCGGATCGTCCGGGCGATCGAGGCGACGGCCGCCGCGCGAGTTGAGCAAAACCACGTCCCAGGCTCACGCTTTCGGAAGGTGAAGGCGTCGGTGCTGCTTGAGAAATTGGTGACGCGTCGACTCTCGTTCCCCGCGTGGGTGTTGGCCTATCGCTATGACGGGAAGCTCTACCGCGCAGTGATTTCGGGTCAGGACGCAAGTGCGATGACCGGCACCTCACCTTTCAGCTACGCGCGGCTCTTTATGGTACTGGGCATTGCCGTAGTCGCTGTTGCCGCAATCGCCTTGCTTGCAACGGTCGCCTAGCCTACCAGCCCAGCGATTCGCCGTTCTGGTGCAGGAACGTACCTGAGTTTTCTAGGTTCAGCTCTCCGATCCTCTCCAGTAGGCCCTTCACCGACTCTTCGACCGAGATCCCCCGTCCACCTGTCATTGCGGTGGCGACCATTCCCGGGTGGAAAATACCAACCGAGATCTCCTTCGCCGCAAGGTCACGGGCCAGGCTGACGCCAACCGCATTGGCTCCAGCCTTGGACAGGCGGTATCCGTAGTGGCCGCCCGAGCCGTTGTCGGACATGGACCCCATTAGGCTAGAGACGATTACAAACTTGCCACCACTGTCCAAGTTTTCGCGCAGCAGCGTCGCGACCCGCAGTGGCCCCATGGTGTTGATCTCGACTTGGGAGCGCACTTGATCCATGTCGATCGAGTCCAAATTGTCCGAGTACAACACTCCCGCGTTGTTGATGATCACGTCCATATCCATACCATCTACCTCAAGGCTGAACTTGTTCATCGAGTCGTCGTCGCCGACGTCAACACCCTCGAAAACGGTCACGTCAAGTGCTTCAAGCTCTGGAGAGGTGGCGCGACAGGCAGCGAAGACCTCGTCGCCGCGCTCGACAAGTTGGCGGCAGAGTTCAAGGCCAATCCCACGATTGGCGCCGGTGACTAGATAGGTATGCATAGAGGTGGTTCGAGAGACGTTACTTGAGTCGGCGGGCGTCCTTCCTGTCGAGAAGGGCATTAAGAAGAAGGACGACGAGGAAGCCAAGTCCAAACCAGTGCGGCTCAAGATCTACCGTAATGGCAAACACGCACCAAAGTATGCCGAGCGCCATCATGCGAATGGTTCGCATCATTCGGAATCTCCGCGCTCTTCGGTGGGCTTTGGCTGGAGTCAGTACTTCTGGTTTTGGATCACAGGTGTCCATCGTGGTAGTTTACTTTTCTTGGCGCACAATCAACGCCAAAACACGCCTCCGACAACAGACTAGGGCCTCTAGTTTGCTAGGCTCGAACTCCACCCCATCACCTCAAGTCATGCGCCCCCTATCCACCTGCGTTTCGCTGCTTCTTTCCGTTGGGGTTTTGACTCTCGCCTCTTGCCAGGCACCTAGTCGGAACTCCGTCGAAACCACCTCCTTCCAGCTCCCGTCCGCCGAACCTGTCGCTATCGCTGCGGACCATTCGCCAGCGAACACCGGAGGGCCAACCGCGCCGACGTCCGAAGAGGACCACAGTCGCCACCAATTGGATCCCGCGCCTGAAGCAGCCAACGGTACAGCGCCCAATCGCGACCTTCACGGCCCCCGTGACACGGCCCTCTATGTGGAGATGCTGCAGTCGGACACCCGCATCCGCGAGCTCAAACCGGAGCTAGTCGCTCAGAACTTATTCGAACACGCAGGCCTCAGCCGGGACTCCGTCATCGCCGATATCGGCTGTGGCCCCGGTATCTTTGTCTGGCCTTTCGCCAAACTCATCCCGGACGGCTTCCTCTTTGCGGTTGACGTTGAGCCCGCGCAGCTGGATGCTTTGCGCGAGGGGTTGCTCGCGCGCAAAGTCGAAAATGTCGTGCCGGTGCTCGCCTCGTACTCAACTCCGCACCTTCCCGTCGCCTCCTGTGACGCGATCTTTATTGCCGACACCTATCACCACTTCGAGGATCGCGCCGCCTACATGGCCCTGCTCAGGAGGCGCCTCGCACCCGGTGGTTATCTGGTCCTCCTGGAGTACAAGGATGGGGATCTTCCGGTGGGCCCGCCCGCGAAGCACAAGGTTTTAAAAGAGGTTCGCCACGCCGAGCTGGTCTCCGCTGGGTTTGAGCTCGACCGCGAGCTCTCCACGCACATCTTTCACGATTTCGAGTTCTGGCGACTTCGCCGAGCTGGCCAGTAACACGCCCCAAGCCCCCCCCTATGTCCCCAGAGTTTGCCGCGCTCCTGCTCATTATTTTGCTGTCCGTGCTGGTCGTGCGGGCGGGCGCAGTCGCATTGACGATGACCGGCCTCGCGACCGACTCCGCTCATTTCCAAGCACTCTCCGCATTCACCGGCACGGGATTCACCACATCGGAATCCGAGTCAATCGTGGGCCACGCTGCGCGGCGAAGGATCATCTCTGCGCTAATGCTCCTTGGGAACGCCGGCCTTTTCTCGGCCCTCGGCGCACTGCTCGTTGGCCTCAGCCGCGAGGGGACCGAGGACTTCATAGGCTCCATCTCGTTGCTGATCTTGGGGATCGTACTGCTCTTGGTGCTCTCCAAAATCGCCATCTTAAACAAGGCGCTCACCCACGTGCTTCAGCTCTTGTTTGTACGCCTGCGCGACCTTCGGATTCACGACTACGAGGAGATCCTGCAGGTCAACAAGGGTTACGCCGTATATCACATTCCTGTCGATCCGGGCAGCTGGCTTGCGGACAAGAGTTTGCGCGAGCTTGCCATGATCTCGGAGGGAATCCTGGTATTGAGTGTGGACCGAGCGGGTGGCGACACCCTTGCGACGCCGGGACCTAACACCTGCTTGCATCCCAAAGACATCCTGCTCTGCTACGGCCGCGAGAAGGACCTCATCGCTCTTTCGGGGCGTACAGTGGGCGATGCCGGCGACGAACAACACCAAGAGGCTATCGAACGGCAGCGCCTGTTCCGAGCGCAAGAGTCCGCCACCGATTCGCCTAGCTAGGGGCCCCGGCTATACTGCGGGCGCGCCAAACCTTCCTCACCCCCGCCCTCCGCCCCCCATGCTCTCGCCTCTTCGCACTGTTAGCCTTTGTGCTTTTGCTCTCATCGCCCTGGTCGCCCCCGTTTTCGGGCAAGAGGAACCCCTCGGTGACTCTACCGACTCCAACCCAATCGATGTCAAGCGCCGCTGGAGGATGGAGCGTGCGGATCGGCTTAAGGCCGTAGACCTCCAAGAGGTTGAAGCCGAGGGCAACTTCGTCTTCTACATCCAACAGGCGTTTGGACAGGGTGACGGCTACAACGAGCGCACGGTTAAAATGCACCTACCCTGGCTTCAAGCGGCCGAGAAAATGTTCGACGACCTCATCGTCGCACCGACAGGCCTCTCTCAAGACGCGCCTCGCGAACCAGTCGCGATCATCGTCTTGAACACCACGGGTGACATGACGAACTACCTGGCTCATGGCGAGTTCCGCTGTGTCTTTCATGGCCATAGCGGGTACGACGTGAACCTAGCGGCGATTGTCATGTACAGCCTAACGGCGAAGGCCAAGACGAATGTAGAGACCCGGGCCCAGGACCTGGTTCACAATACAGTGCACGCCCTCTGGCAGGCGAACACGCACGAACTTGACAAGCTCGTGGGACCGAGCTGGATCTGCGAAGCGGTCGCCGATCACATCTCCATGACATTCGGCAAGACCGCGAGCGAGACAGGATCGCGCGCGAGTCACGAGGCGCATGCTCTCTTTGTTTCGAAAGCCCTAACCCTTAGCGGATTCAGTGCGGAGAGCCTCTCCACCTTGGAGGATTTGACTCGTGAGATTCCAAGGGGCAAGGACGACCTCTCGCTGCTGGCTCGACTCGAAGCCGTTGCCGACGACCAAGTCTTTCGATACTGGGCTTCTTTCACGATGCAAGGCGTGCTTCTCTTTGACTACCTGCTGAGTGGCTCGCAGGGGATTCACAAGGATGCCCTCTATCGGTACCTCTCTCTGATCCTAAACGGCAAGACGGGACCCAACACTTTCCGCGAGGGCATGGGAACGTCGGTCCTGTCGGATCTAGAGGTTGGGTATTGGCAGTCCATCTTGGAGACAGCGAAACGAGTCGACCCGACCTTAGAGCTCAATGCCGTTAACGGCCAAGCCCAAGCGATGCAGGCCGCAACAAACCTGGGCGCTACGCTAGCTGCCGAGCCCCCGCGTATAGCTGCAAACGCCACGGCCGCGTCTGATCATCTAGAGGTTCCTGGTGCGTCCGGCGACAAGGATGTAGTCGACATCAAACCGCCCACTTGGTCTCAGGAGGACTTGCAAGCCTTGGCTTTGTATCGCGCTAAGGGCGGTAATCTGGAGGGTGCTTTGGAAACGCTCGACGCTTGGAAGCGCTCCGCTTTGGGCGGTGTTGTCCCTGATGATATGGAAGCGCTTCGCACACGTTTCACCCAGGCTCTTCAGCTTCGCGAGGAGTGCATCCAGTGGGCTGTCGAATCGGGCACGCGGTTCAAAGTGCTCCTTGGGGGGAAGGGTACAAATGTTGTCGCGACCGCGATCGCTCCCGGGGGGATAGAGCTTGCCAAGGGAAGGGACATTCCCGCCTCCGTTCCCCTCCAAGCGCTCACGATTCAAGAGCTCCTTCGCATCACAAAAAAGGCGGCCCCCAAAGTTGGCACACCTGAGCTGGTTGCCTTCCTCGGTGCGCTATCCGAAACAGCGCGTTGGGATCGAACCCTAAAAGCGGAGCTTGGAAAGGGCATCCTCTACGACGAACTCAAAGAAGAGTGCGAGCAGCTCGCGGCTTTAGCCGAGACGGGCGCCATCGTCGCTACGATCCAGTCCTTGATCCCCGGAACTCCAACAAGACCGAAGTCTGCGATTCCAGAAATCGCCGCGTTGCTCGGTGAGCACGCCGAGCACGAACTCGTAAAGAGAAACCTTCCCTTCCTCTCCTCTGTTGCTCGCGAGCTCCTCATCGCGTCCTTCACGGACGCTGACATTCCGGCTCTACTGGAAGCTTCGAACGTCTCCATTCAGGGCGATCTCATCTCGATGAACTATGACTTTGAGTCGGAGTCGGCACTGCTCGATTTCCCCCCCTCAACGACAACGGGATCGACCAATTATTTCCGCTGGGAAGAGCCGACTCTTGCTCGAGAGTTTTGGAAAATGGGTGTGGAAGGCGGTGAGCTTCTCATTCGAGGAGAGTCCCTCTTCCGCCATATCCTTCCCCTTAGTACGCCCATCCACATCTCGTACACCGCCTGCAACCGAGACACGGAAACCCACCAGGTCGGACCAGGCGGATACGTTGGAATCATTGCTTGCGACGACTTGGAGACGTCCTACATTTTCGGGGGATCTCATGCCTCCTACTTGCTGGTTATGGACGATGGAGAGCAGCAAATCAAGCAGGCCGAAACGACGGGCTTCTCCTTCCCCGGTAAATTCTTCACGGTAGAGCTCGCTGTCGACGCGGCCCAAGTAAAGATCTTTCAATCGACCCCCCCCGAGGACGATCTTGTTGTTCCTCTCGCGGGCCCACGTCAGGGTTACACCCAACTCTTCATTCGCGCTGAGTGCGAGGTCGTAATGGATTCGATTACCATCGAGGGCACCCTGAACGCCGAAGTGCGCGCTCAGATTGCGGTGATTTTTGCAGAGTCTCAACTCCGCAAGCTAGGCTTGCTGTAGTCGCTCTTCCCCCTCCTCGATCCACGTGTTAAAAGAAAGGCGGGCGTCTCCCCAAATTGGGTAGACGCCCGCCAAACACTCGGTAGAGAGGTCTCCGCCTCTCCACCATCTCTCAACTAGTTGCCCAGTACAAGCTCGACGCCGTTGCTGGTCACTGCCGGCATCGTGCCGCCGACTAGGAACCAACTCTGCAGGTTGAGCTGCCCACCGATCAGGCTCGGCGCCGCCGGGATTGCCTTGGATATCGACCACGTCGGAGTGCTGATCACGCCTTGAATCGAAGCGGTGGTAAGGTCAATCCAGGAGACGCTTCCCGCGGTTGTCAGGATCTGATTGGGAACACCCATGTGGGCGCTCATGACCAAGAATCCAATCGACCCAAACGGAGTGTTTGCGCCAGAGATCTTCACCGTGCCGCCGACGACCGGGGCCGTTGAGGTGAGGCTCGGGGAGCCGACTCCCGCAAGACCGAGGTCCGTAGAGTAAGCGCCGACACCGGTGATGGTGTGAAGCTCTTGCCCGAGGTACTGATCATCACCCTTGAAGAACAAGTCGCCGCCGCAAAGCATCATGTCGGTCGGGCTACCAGACACTGAGCCCGGGAAGATGTCGCACACCAGCGCGGTGCCTGCAAGAGTACCGTCGGTGAAGTAAAGCTCTGCCCCGTTCGGTCCGGTCGCTTTGAAGAAGACGCCGTTGCTAACCGCAACCAAGAAGCTCGGTGTCGAAGAGGAGGTTCCGGGGTTGATGTCGGTAGCGATGGTCGTGCCAGCAGTCGTACCATCGGAAACCCACATCTCGCGACCCGAGACCAAAGGATCGTAAGAGGTGAAAAAGAGCTTCCCACCAGACAGTGTCAATTCAGCGGGAGAGCCACTATCGGATCCGGGCCGCGTATCACTCACAAGAACAGTTCCTGCAAGGGTCAAGTCCGTTGACCAAAGTTCGCTGCCAGTGACGCCATCCGTCGCATAGAAATAAAGGAGTCCGTTGAACTCGATAAAGTCCTTAGCGCCAGACCCTGAAACTCCAGGAAAAACGTCAGCAACAAGGGTCGTGCCAACAGATGTGCCGTCGGTGGCCCATACCTCTGATCCTGTCGTACCGTCATTAGCTGCGAACACGATCTGTCCGTTGTACTTGGTCAGGTAGCCAGGGTTGCCGCTGGCGGAGCCCGGGTACAAGTCCGTAACCATCATGGAGGTACCCGGGAACCCGAAGGATTTCCAAAGCTCTGTTCCATTGGTGCCATCATTGGCCTTGAAGATCAAATCAACACCCAAGTCTATGAAGCTCGAAGGGCTGCTGCTTGCAGAGCCTACACGAATGTCTTCGACGAGGAAGGTGCCTCCAGCCGTTCCGTCCGTGCGCCAAAGTTCGGTGCCGTTCACACCGTCGGTTGCTGAGAAGTAAAGCGCTTGGTGGATGGTGTGAAAGAAGAAGTTCCCCGGTGACGAGCTAGAGCCAACGTTGATATCCAAGAGCATATGGGTGCCTGCGGTTGTGCCATCTGTGACCCAAACTTCGCGACCATCAACACCGTTGTCCGCTTCGAAGTAGGTGACAAGCTGGCCACCCTGGAAGCAAGTGTAGAACTCATTGATGCCGCTGCTCAGGGAGCCCGGGTTGACGTCCATGATCAAGGTCGCCCCCGTAGCCGCGTCCCACCGGTAGAGCTCTTCGCCAATGACGCCGTCGTTGGCGAGGAACAAGAAGTAGCTACCGCCAACTGCATGCATATCGTCGGGGTTTCCGTCGCCGGTGATGACGTTGCCGTCGATTTCGGTGAACAGGGTCGTACCCACAGTCGTCCCGTCAGTGATGTAAAGCTCGCGGCCAAGCAGTTCCGTGTCTGCGGTGAAAAGCATTTGCGTCGGAGAGATGATGGTGAACCAGTCCGGCGTAGAGCCAACCAATCCGGCCTCGATATCCTTCACGCGGGAAGTACCTAGGCTTGTCCCATCGGTCTTCCAAAGTTCCCTGTCAGCAGCGGGGCCAGCGGAGAGGTAGAGCTCGCCATTGAATGAAGTGAAATTGTTGTTGTTGAACGCGAGGCCGTCAGAAATCGAACCCTCGAAATCGAAGACAATAAACGTTCCACCGGGGGTCCCGTCCGTGCTCCAAAGCTCCCGCCCGAAGACATTGTTGTCGTCGGCGGAGAAGTAGACGCGTCCGTTGTGCGTCACGAAGTCCTGGGGGTTGGAGCTGCTGTTGGGGTCGATGTCCGCAACCTCGACGGTGCCGAGAGCCGTGCCGTCCGACTTCCAAACTTCGCTGCCGTTTGCTCCCGTTGCGCGGAAGTAGATATCAGCTCCAAGCACGGCGGTGTAGTTCAAGGCCGGGCTCGAAGAGGTCGCCCCAACATTGATGTCAGCAACCATGACTGTGCCCGCTACTGTTCCATCGGTACGCCACAGTTCGTATCCGCTGGCGACGCTGTAGGCACTCATGTAGATGGCGCCATTGTGGTGAACCATGTAATCAGGGGAAGAGCCGCCCGATCCAGGATTGATGTCGAGGAGCATGCTTGTACCCGCTGCCGTTCCGTCAGTCGACCAGAGCTCGGATCCACTAACTCCGTCCGTTGCGCGGAAGAGGAGCTTAGTTCCCGTCGGGTCCACCGTAAGGCGCCCCGCCGAGCTACTGCCCGAACCTGGGTTGATGTCCATGACCATCATCGTGCCCGCTTCGGTTCCATCAGAAACCCAAAGCTCCGTGCCAAGGACGCCGTCGGTGGCGCCGAAGTAGACCTTGCCGCCAAAGGCTGTGATGTTGTTGATCCCCGGAGTTCCCGTTCCCACGCGGATATCCTTAACAAGGGTCGTGCCGGTAGGGGTTCCATCGGAAACCCAAAGCTCATTGCCTACGACGCCATCGGTGGCTGAGAACCACAACTTGCCGTTGGCGACCGTCATGCGCGAGATGAATGCGTCGCCTGAGCCCGGATTCAAGTCTTTCACCATGGTCGTTCCACTGGGGGTGCCGTCCGTGCGGAACAGCTCCTCGCCGGTAGCTAGGGTGTCTGCGCTGAAGTACCAGTAACTTCCGAGCTTGACGAAGCTGTACTCCTCGTTGTCGGTGAGGTTCAAGACCTCGCCATCAGGGTTCGAGGAGTAGCCGCTTCCGATCGAGTTGATATCAGTGACGACGGTGCAGGTCTGTGCGGCAGCAACGCTGCTCATCAGTCCGACAGCGGCGAGAGCTGAGAAGGTGTATCGCAGAATCATTGGAGTTGTGGGGTTTAGGGGAGTCATTGGATCGACACCTGCCGGTAGGGCAGGAGAAGTGAACCAACCAAAGGTAGCCTCAACCTGACAGGCGCGCCACATTTTCTAAGTTTTCTCCAGAGAAATGTGCAAAGGGTATGTTTTCCTTAGGTCTCCCATGCCTCACCTCCTCCCCAAAGACTCCACCCCCGAATTCGGTCCCCCGAGTCCCGGTCGGCACGGGAAATCTCCGGTCGTTATGACCTCGGGGAAGCCTGGCCGTTTGGTATTCTCCTCGGACATGTCAACGAACTTGGACGATCCACCTGGCTTCCAGACTGCGCTTGAGGCCAGCCTCCAGCGCCTCCAACAGGCCCTCCTTCACGCATTGATGGATGCTGGCATCGTAAAACCCGGGCCCACCTCCATTGGTCGTCGATTGGGCTTAGATAAGTCCATCGCCTGGAAAATCGGCCGCATTGCCAAGGCCTCTAGTCCCTTGGCAAGTTTCAATTTTCTTCCAGGACAAGCGGGAACGCGTATTCTCCTGGACGCCTTCCGGCAGGCGAGTGTTGACGAAAGGATCTGCGAAGAGCTCGAAAAGTCCTTTTTAAAGGTCGAGGACGACGTGCTCCACCATGCTGGGGATCGCGCGACTGCCAAAGCTATGGTGCAAGGAGTCCTCTCTAGCGGCGACGAGTCGCTATTAGATGAGATCCTTCGCCGGGACCATTTCCGAACTTCCAAAGCAATCTGGGGTGCTCAAGCCAGGGTACAACTCAAAGCCGACTTCTTGGCTCCAGGAGAGTTACCGGGCAGTATAGATACCGTCGGGTTTGAGGGCTTAGTCGACCTGCTCCGCATGCGCCCGGGTTCTAGCTGGAACCTCGCACGGAAACGCCTATTCAAGAAAACGGGTCCCGACTTGAAGGTCGCTTTTGAAGCCCTGGACCCCGACTTTTCCAGTGGCGGCCAGGCGCCTCTATTTGTGGAGTATTGCAGCCAAACAAGGCTAGCGGTAAGCACTTATGAGGACCAGGAGGGGTTTCAAAACTTCCAACTCGATCCCGGACATATCGGGAGAACGGGCTTAGTCACTTGCCTGATTGCAACAATGTGCAGAAACGCTCTGACACTAGAGCCCGGTGACGAATTCAACTCAATCTTGACGGGAGCCCACCTGAGAACTCCCTGTGAGCTCATGGTGCAGGACTTATTCTTCCACAAGAGCATCGCCCCTAAGAGCCCTCCCGAAATTGGCATCTTTGGCCAGATGAACCTCGGGGCCACGGTGCCTTCCTTTAGCGAAATGCAGCGGCTACCTATCGCCCTAAACCTAGAGAGCCTTCCAGCACGACCCGGAGGGGCTGCCTTGCTTGAGGTCCCGAGTCACTCCAAGGCCGTTCTCGACGCTGTCAACATAGCCCGGAGCCGACTGGTTAAGGAGCACTGGCATATCGAAGACTTCGTCGGTTATCGAGTGCGTCTGACGTTCCCCCCAAATCCGACCTTCTTCAGCATCAAATCAGAACTCCCGCACGGCTAGTAAAACAAGGACCTCCATCGCTGGAGCTCAATGGGTTAGACTTTGCCTCTCACCCCCCTTTCCTTTCTAGAACCATGCCTGAACCAAGCTATACCGCACTTTCCCATAAGGTCATTCCCGTCGAAGGTGCAGATCAAGTTGAGCTCGTCATTGAAGGTAGCAATGGCCTAACCTGGTCCTTTGGCATTCCGTTTAGCCGCGCAACCGGGCGTATCGATTTCGATGAGGTTGATGTCGTAGAGCTCGACTTTGGCGCGGACTTCGTGGAAATGGCCATGGAGAAGATCGAGGAGCTTGTCGAAGACCTCATCGAGAAGGGCTAGCGGACCGCCTCGAAACGGCTGAACCCGCGCCCTCGCCATGCGTTAGAGCCCAGCATGACTCCAACCTCTCCAGACCGCATTGAACAGCTCCAAAAGGCCCTCGTCGAGTTGCGAGGGACGATTGGTCAGGTCTTCTTGGGTCAAGAAGAAACGGTCGAACTCTTGCTGCTGTCCCTACTCGCAGATGGGCATGTTTTGCTCGAAGGCGCTCCCGGGCTTGGAAAAACGACGCTGGTTCGCGCGCTCAGTAGCGCTCTTGACCTAGCGTTTCAGAGAGTCCAGTTCACCCCAGACCTAATGCCCGGGGACATCATCGGCACGCGGATGCTCGAAGGCGATTCCGGCGGCGAGCGCCACTTCCGATTTATCCCAGGCCCGATCTTTTGCCAGGTGCTGCTCGCCGACGAGATTAACCGAGCAACCCCGCGCACGCAGTCCGCCCTTCTCGAAGCGATGCAGGAGAAGCAGATCACAACTTGGGGCGAGAGCCGTAAGCTCGACAAGCCCTTCTTAGTGATCGCGACACAGAACCCCATCGAGATGGAGGGCACGTACTCCCTGCCCGAGGCCCAACTCGATCGCTTTGTCGTCAAAATCGAGGTCGCCTCACCCAACGAAGATGACCTGGTTCGAATCCTGGCCCACACGACCGGAACCCAGGGGACTCTTGTCGCCAGCAAGCTCGAGTCGAAGGACCTTCTCGAGGCGCAAGCTCTTGTTCGCGAGCTACCGGCTTCGACAGATATCCTGCGTCGTGTCGCGCGCCTCGTCTTAGCGACGGATCCGCGCCGCCCCACTTCACCGCGCCAAATCCAGGATGCTGTGCGGTTCGGCTCGAGCCCGCGTGGAGGGCAAGCGCTTTTGCTTCTCTCTAAGGCCCGTGCTTTCATGGCCGGTAGGCCGTTTGTTAGCGATGAGGATATCGAGGCTGTCGCAGCGCCGGCCTTGCGGCACCGCCTGGTCCTCAGCTACGAGGGCGAGGCATCGGGAGTCCATCCGGACCGCCTGGTCGCCGCGGCGGTTAAGGCCTCGGCAAAAGCTTCGACAAAGACGGCAACCAAAGTCACCCGCGCCTAAGGAAAGGATTCCGCGCCTTTTTGGCGCCGCTTTTGGTCCAGATATAACAAACTCTGCGCCTCGGCCTGCCCCCACCCCTTCCAACACTAGGCTGCACCGCCATGGACCTGCGACTGACCATCGCCCAGACGAACCCCGCACTGGGCGACTTCCACAAGAACCTCGACGAGCATTTGCGTCTTATTCGCGCTGCAATGGCCGAAGGCGCGGACCTTATTTTGTTTCCCGAGCTTTCGCTGACAGGTTATTTCTTGCGTGACCAGGTTTTTGATCTTGGCATTGCGACCGACAGCCCCGAACTGGATCCGCTGTGCAAGCTATCCATGGGGATCTCGATCGTGGCGGGATTTGTCGAGCGCGCTCCCGACGGCCGTTTGTACAACTGCCTTGGTTTTTTCGAGGACGGCAAACTCATCGGAAAGCACCGTAAAGTGCACCTCGTTACCTACGGGATCTTTGACGAGTCGCGCGATTTTGCTGCGGGCGAAGAGTGGGGTGTCATCGAGAGTCGCCTCGGTCGCTTCGGCCTGTTCCTGTGCGAAGACATCTGGCATTTAGAGGGCCAATACTTGCGCTTGCTCGAGCATGTAGACGCCTACTTGGTAGCAAGTGCCGGCCCCGGTCGGGGTGTTGGCCCCGACGGAGCGGGAGTACATCCCGACCTCGCCGGACAGGGCAGGCTGTACGCAGACCATGCGGAACAAGTGGTCGAGTTTGAGTCCGTTCGCACGTGGAGAAGTATCCTGACCGCGGCCGCCCTACACGGCCAGTGTTATGTCGCCTGGGCGAACCGTGTCGGCTTCGAAGACGGGATTGCTTTTGCCGGGGGCTCTGCGCTTCACGCACCAGGTGGTCAACAGTTGGCCTATCTCCCCGGCTTAGATGAGGGTAGCTTGACGGCACGCTTGAGCAGTGCCGAGCTGTTCCGCTCCCGCCAGCGCACGCCGTTATTACGGGATGCCCGCCCTTGGGTCCTTGCCAAAGCGCTGGGCGTTCGCGCAGATCAGGCACCGGAGAAGGGCCCCTTGGACGGCGCCTCGAGCTGACCCATGAACCCGCTCGACATTCACCCCGGACTCGTCACGGACATCCTTGTGCGCTTCCTGCGCGAGGAGTTGGGCTCAGCGGGATTCTCCCGAGCCCTCTTGGGACTTTCTGGAGGTGTTGACTCGGCCGTCTCAGCTGCGCTCGCGGTGCGAGCCTTCGGCCCCGAGGAGACCCTAGGTGTGTTGATGCCGTATCGCACCTCGAATCCGAGCAGTGAAGCCCATGCGCGTATGGTCGCCGAGTCGCTCGATATGCCAGTCCGCAAGGTCGACATCAGCGCGATGGTAGACGGCTATTTGGACCAAGAGTCCGTGCCCGAGGGAATGCGTCGCGGCAACGCGATGGCCCGCGCGCGCATGATTATCCTCTACGATCTATCCGAAGAGTGGCGCGGCCTGGTCATCGGCACCAGCAACAAGACGGAAATGCTCCTTGGGTACTCCACCCTTTTTGGAGACTCAGCACACGCCGTCAACCCACTTGGCGACCTCTACAAGCACCAGGTGTTTCAACTAGCCGAGTACTTAAACCTTCCCACCGAGGTCATCGACAAGGCCCCATCGGCCGATCTCTTCGAGGGCCAAACCGATGAGGAGGAGCTAGGCTTCAGCTACGCAGACGCAGACAAACTGCTCTTCCCTATGGTGGACGAGCGGTACTCCGAGTCCCAGCTTGTCGAGGCCGGCTTCGACATCGAGTTCGTTCGCCTAGTCGCCAAGCGGATCATCAGAAACCAGTACAAGCGAGTCCTCCCACCCATAGCAAAACTCTCGCACCGCACAATCAACCAAGACTTCCGCTACCTACGCGACTGGCTAGCCTAAAGCGACGGGGCGGGGGGAACGGGGGAACGGGGGAACGGGGGGCGCTGCGCTTTGCGCGTTGGGCGCGTTGGGCGCGCGGGGCCCGTTGGGCGCGTTGGGCCCGTTGGGCGCGTTGGGCGCGCGGGGCGCGGGAGGGGCCGTTGGGCGTCCGGCGTCTCATCTGGCAGGGGGGTGCTGGGTTTCGGTCGGAGAGGTGGCTGGGATTGATTGTGAGATGGGGACCGACCTAGTAACCCCTCACCCCCCTGCCAGATGAGTCGCCTTGCTTAGGACGCAACGGTTTAAGAGAGGGGAAAGTCGAAGTCACTTGTCTGAGGGAGCTATTTCACCCCCCCTCCCCAGCTTTGCAAACGCCAAGAGGTGGACTTGGCGGTGCGGGGGGTTGAAGGGTTATTAGGTCGGTCCCCATCTCACAATCAATCCCAGCCCCCTCACGACCGAAACCCTGATGCCCCCCGTACCGACAAGGCCGCCGCACGACTCAAGCAAAGCACCTCACCCGCGCCCCGCGCGCCCAACTTAGCCACCCGCAACGACAAGGCCGCCGCACG
>CALBMX010000093.1 GCA_937896235.1 uncultured bacterium | reverse complement strand
AGAAAGCCCCAGCGAAGAAGGATCCAGTGAAAAAGGCCGCCGCCAAGAAGGCTCCAGCTAAAAAAGCTGCCGCCAAGAAGGCTCCAGCTAAAAAAGCTGCCGCCAAGAAGGCTCCAGCTAAAAAAGCTGCCGCCAAGAAGGCTCCCGTAAAAAAGGCAGAGGCCAAGAAGGCTCCAGCTAAAAAAGCTGCCGCCAAAAAGGCTCCCACTATTAAGGAAGCTGCTAAAAAAGCTCCCGCGAAAAAAGCTGAAGCCAAGAAGACTGCGGCCAAGAAAGCTCCGGCCAAAAAAGTAGCCAAAAAAGTCGCTTCGAAAGCAGCTAAGAAAAAGGCTGCAAAGAAGGGTCGCTAGGGGCGCTCAGTCAAATCCGTGGAGCCGCAGTCTCACCGTCTGATTCTCGGTTCGGCATCGCCAAGACGCAGCGACCTGCTGCGCGGCGCCGGCCTGGATTTTGAAATACTTCCCGCGGATGTCGACGAGTCTTTTGATCCCAAAGTCGGTGCAGTCGAAGCGGCATGCGAGCTCGCTGAACGCAAGGCGCGCGCTACCGGAATCCTGGCGAATCCGAGGGGGGACCGAGAACATTTCTGGGTCCTAGGTGGGGACACCCTCGTTGTCTTGGGGAGTGATTGCGGACCGGAGGCCAATGGTCCGGGGCCGATTTACTTGGGCAAACCTCGCGACGCGGCCCATGCCCGAGAGATGCTTTCGATGTTATCGGGCACAACACATCGAGTCGTTACGGGCGTGGCCATCTTGCATCAAGCCGGCCGGAAGGCTCCCCTCATCGTCAAGAGTGATGCGGAGACGACCTATGTTTCCATGCGGGAGATTACTCCTGAGGAGCAGAGCGCATACGTTGCCTCGGGGGAGTGGAAGGGCAAGGCGGGTGGGTATGCAATTCAAGAATCTGCGGATCAGTTCGTCGATCAACTGGAAGGCGGTGGATTCGACAATGTGGTTGGATTGCCCGTCGAGCTAACCTTGCAGTTATTGGTCGCCGCGGGCTTTACTCGCCCCTAGTTAACTTTCGAATCTTTATCGGGATTCTAGTAATGGGGCCGTGGCTGGAATTGACCTTGTAGGGTCGAGGGAGTATACTTCCCGCCCCATTTTGCCCCCCGCGCGGGAGCAACTCCCTTAGGAAACGATTCCAAGGTCTGACCACTACGACGGTTGGACACTATTTAGAAACATGAAAAACGGCATTCACCCTAAAACGCACGAGACCAAGGTCACCTGCGGTTGCGGAAACACTTTCGAGACCCTCGGCACCACTCCCGAGATTAAGGTCGAAATCTGCAGCGCTTGCCACCCGTTCTACACGGGCAAGCAGAACTTCGTTGACGCCGCTGGGCGCGTGGACAAGTTCATGAAGAAGTACGGCAAGAAACCGGCTGTTCAATAGGACGCCCCCTACTCCTCGATGGAATTTGCTCCAGCGATCATCGACAAGCTTCGTGAGCGGGCCGCCCGTTACCGCGAGCTGACCGAAGAGATCTCTACTCCCGCAGCTGCCAGTAGCTCCAAGTTCTCCGATTTACTTCGGGAGCAGGGACAACTGTTAGCTGCGGCTGAGCTTTGCGGGCGACTTGAGGCTCTACTTTTGAGCCATGCCGAAGCTGCGGAGATCATCGCTGCGGACGAAGACGAAGAGATGGTCGAGCTCGCCATGGAGGAGCTCGCTGAATGCGAAGCTGCCGCGGGCCCGCTCGACGAGGAAATCAAAGGCACGCTAACCGAAGAGCCGAGCTTGCTTCGAACCAAGGTGATCGTTGAGATCCGCGGTGGAGCAGGTGGGGACGAGGCTACAATCTTTGCGGCCGACATCTATCGCATGTACCAGAAGTTCATCGAGGCGATGGGCTGGAAGCACAAGGTGCTATCGGTGACTCCAACGGACGTGGGTGGCTTCAAAGATGTCACCTTTGCTCTCGAAGGTCCCGATGTTTGGCGCTACTTCCGCTTTGAAGGTGGCGGACACCGCGTGCAGCGCGTTCCCGCTACGGAGAGCCAAGGACGCATCCACACTTCGGCTGCAACCGTCGCCGTTTTGCCAGAGGCGGAAGAGGCTGAGATCAGCCTTAGTTCAGACGACATCCGCGTGGACACGATGCGCGCTGGTGGTGCTGGTGGGCAGCACGTGAACAAGACCGAATCCGCCGTGCGCATGACTCACTTGCCCACCGGAATCGTAGTGGTCTGCCAGGACGAGTCCAGTCAGCACAAGAACCGGGCACAGGCCATGAGAATCTTGCGTTCCCGTGTGCTCGCGGCCGAAGTTGAGCGCCTCCACCAAGCACGCGCAGCAGAGCGCAAAGGCCAAGTCGGTTCTGGGGACCGTTCGGATCGCATCCGGACCTACAACTTCCCGCAGAGCCGCTGCAGCGATCATCGCCTGGGCGAGAACTTTCCCCTTGAGGGAGTTTTGGCCGGTCGTTTGCTGCCGATCCTAGAAGCTCTTGAGGAGCGGGATCGTGAAGAGCGTATTCGAGCGCTCTAAGAGATTCTTTAGTCGGCCGGATCCGAATTGAACCAAGAGGAGTGCCCACCGTTAGGTAACTGAACGGCACCGCTTTGGTAGACTCTGCGGTCCGATTATTAGTCCTTCTCCATATCTCCCAATCTGTGCCATGAGCGAATCGAAGCCCCAAGACGAGCTACCCGAGCTGCCCACCGAGTTTTCTGCCGAAACAAACAACTCGGACGAACTGGACGCGCTAGAGCCGCTTGCCCCTGAACCCATTGCATTAGCCCCGGAAGCTGCAGTCGGTCTCGAAGAAGAGGCTCCACAGCTTGCGCCTGGCGAAAAGCCACCCCTACGCGAGATGCACGGAGCCCCTCTTCATCTGCGCAACTGGTCGCTTGTAGTCCTTGGCGGCTGCATGCTGCCTTGGTTGTCCTTTGTCCCTAGCGGCCCAGTGACTTGGGGCTTGGGGAAACTGTTGGTTCTAGCCGGCGTATGGCTGCTTTGGCAGAGTGTCGAGCTGCGAGCTGGAGGCAAGGTTCCGGGATTCATTACGAGTCTCGGCAGCAAGGCCATTGGCAAGAAGCCCGTAGAGGTTGACCCCAAGGTCGCAGCGCGTAGAGCTAAGAATCGCAAAGGTCCCGCTGTACTCGAGATCCCCTTTCCGACACCTTTGCATTTGCTTGGCCTGGTGGTCACTCTACTTGGTGTATTCACTCCGCTACTCGATCCCGTGGGTGACTTGCCTAGCAACGCGAGCTCGATTGCCGAGCTTGGCATGCTCGCTTGGGCCGCAGGGACTTGGGTCCACATTCACGCCTACGAGCGCTGGGGTTCGTTCAACCCGATCTTCCCTTTGATGTTTATCGGCATGCTGCTTTCGGGCGGTCTGACGGTTGCGGGTTATCTTGGCGGTGCCGAAGGGACAACGATCATCAGCCTTTTGGGTGGTGTCGTCGTCGCGATCGGCGGTGGACTTGCTGCCTTCTCGATCGTGGAGGCCATGGTCGACGCTAAGAAGGAAGGCGACGCAAAGAAAAGTGTCGAGAACGAGCGCCGGAAGGCTGCCCGCACTACGCGCAAAAGCTAATCAAACCTCGAGCCTATTCGCCAAATGGCAACATCTTCTAGTGGACCTCTCACGCCCCGAACGGCGGGGGAGGTTCTCGCTCGTTCTAGGGAGTTCTTTGAAGCCAAAGGCGTAGACAGTCCTCGCCTTGAGGCGGAGCTACTTGTAGGCCACGCGATTGGCCTCGACAGACTTGGTTTGTATATGGCGATGGATCGCCCTCTGGAGAAGGACGAGCTCACTACGGCACGCGAGTTGGTTTCGCGTCGCGCGAAGGGAGAGCCCACTGCCTATCTGCTCGGTTATCGCGAGTTCTACGGACGGCGCTTTCAGGTAGGACCAGGAGTGTTGATTCCGCGTCCTGATACAGAGCTGCTCGTAGACCGCGCAAGGGCGATTGCGAAAGAGTTGGAGCCACCGAAGGTGAAGACTCCGTTTGTCGCAGGGATTAGTGACCAACCGGAACAGGCTGATGAGCGCCGTATCACCGCTTGCGACCTTGGGACGGGATCGGGCTGCATCGCGATTACGGTGACCCTGGAAGTCCCACTCGTCCGCATGCTGGCGATCGATATTTCTAAGGACGCGCTGGAGGTTGCGCGCACGAATGCCGAGGAATTAAAAGTCCCGAAAGCGAGGCTCGGTTTCAAGGAGGGAGATGGCCTAGAGGTCCTAGCCGCAGCGGCCCCCCATGGAGTGGACCTGCTCCTCTCCAACCCGCCCTACGTCGACCCCAAGGATCACGTTCACTTGGAGACGGCTGTTCGTCGCTACGAACCAGATACCGCACTCTTTGCGCCCCAAGGGGACCCCGACTTCTGGGCGCGCTCTTTGATGGAGCGCAGAGGGCAGCTGCTTACTTTGCGAGGTCGTGCATTGGTTGAGCTTGGGTTTGATCAAGCTCCGCGCCTATTGCAACTTGCGGCACGAATGGCTGTGGAAGTTCATATCCACACGGATTTGAGCGGCATTCCACGCCTGCTCGAATTTGGGCGCTAAAAGGTCTCTACTCAGCCTTTCTGGCCGTTGATGAACAGGCTAAGCGCCTCGCGTGCCGTGTCGTCTAGGCCGTTGAAGAATAGTGCAATCTCGTAGTGATCCACTGCAGGGCTGATCTTGCGACTGCGTACAACAACACCTGTCGTCCGCACGGAAAAGGATCCGTCGTCACTTGGCAGGTCTAAGGAGACCTCGAGAATGGACATCTCATCAATCGGGCGGTCCAAGAAAAAGCAGAGCCCAGACTGGCTAACATCGCGAAGTCGGGCTACATGGACACCATCCGCTAACGCAATCTTGAGCGTAAGATCGGTAGGGATCCGGAGATGAATGCGGCGTTCTGCGCCCATGGGGGAATTGGACAGTGTCGTCACGGGGTATAGGTGCGGGGTGAATAGGAGGGGGTGCTTCTGAATTCTATGGAGTTTGTAGGCCCTTTGTCCACACTCCCGGAGAGTTCCACCGGAAGGGACTTATACGAGTTGGGCTTTGGGGGAGGGATTTTTGCTCTTCGGTCGTTATTATGGGCCCGTTGGACTGGTCCACAACACCATCCAGAGTTCAGACGGGAATGCGAGGCAACCTGACTTGCAAGTTACGAAGAACAGGCGTCCCTCCCGAAACGAAAAGGGGCCCCACCACACCAAAAACGAAGAAAACCTGCCATGGCAAGCTATAACAAAGTCATCCTTATGGGCAACCTCACCCGCGATCCCGAGATCCGCCATACCCAAGGCGGAATGGCGGTTTGCAGCGCGAGTCTAGCCGTAAACGAAAAATTCAAAGACGCCCAAGGCGAGTGGCAAGAGCGCTCGACATTTGTAGACGTCACGATCTGGGGCAAGCGCGGCGAGGCGTTTGTGCGCTATCACAAGAAGGGTGCAAGCGCGTTCATCGAGGGCAAATTGCGCCTCGACCAGTGGGAGGACAAGCAGAGCGGCCAGAAGCGCAGCAAATTGTTTGTCGTCGGCGAGAACTGGGAGTTCGTCGGAGGCGGCCGCGAGGCCGGCGGCCAAGGCGGCGGTAGCGATGGCGGAGACTGGGGAGGCGCGCGTGCAGAGGCTCCGGTTCAAGCCAGCCAAAGCGGCGGCGATGACTGGGGCGGACCCGCTAGTGGCGGTCCGGACAGCTTCGACGACACACCTTTCTAAAGCAGAGATTCACGCTCCCATTTTGGGGGCGCAACCAAGGGGGCGTCGTGCAGTTTTGTACGACGCCCTCACCCGATTCGGAAAACTAGAATGAAGCAGCGCGTTCGATTGTTTGCTGTCCTCCGTGAGCGTGCGGGACAGGAGACGTTAGACCTTGAAGATCTTGCCGAGGGTCTGGACCTGGCGGGACTAAAGGCAAGTTTGGCTAGCTCACATCCCGGCCTTGGCGACCTAGCCTCTGTGCGCGGAGTTGTAGGGACGAGCTACGTTGAAGACGATCACATCCTTCAAGACGGCTCTGAGGTCGCGCTATTGCCACCCGTCTCCGGCGGTTCCGGTGCACCTGTGCCGGACTACGAAAAGGGTGTTTTCGAAATCGCCGCACAGTCGATTGACTCGGGCGCGTTGGCATTGCGTGTTGGTCACGAGTCGTGTGGCGCCGTGGTCAACTTCACCGGGGTGACACGCAATCGCAATCGCGGCGAAGAGGTTACCCAGCTAGATTACGAGGCGTTTGAGGAAATGGCCGGACCAGAGATGGGTCGTATTTTTGAGCGCTGTCTAGCGGCATTTGGTCCAAAGGCGCACGATGGCGATCGGGAATTCACTTTGCGGATGATCTGTGTGCACCGCACGGGAATGGTCCCCGTGGGGGAGCCGTCGGTCGTCATCGCAGTAGCTAGCCCGCACCGCGATGCGGCCTTTGACGCCGCGCGTTTCTTGATCGATGAGCTCAAGAAGAGCTTGCCCGTTTGGAAGAAAGAGCACTACACCCAAGGTCATCACTGGATCGGCGACAGATCCTAACCAACACGAGCTACTATGATCGTTCGACTCATCCCCGTAACGGGATTCCAGCAGAACTGCGCCTTGTGCGTTTGTCCTGAAACCAAAACTGCCGTCGTCATCGACCCCGGTGGGGACATTGATCTCATCGAGGCTGCTATCGACGAAGCCGGCGCAAAGCTCGAAAAGGTGCTCGTTACCCATGCACATGTCGACCACGCCTCGGCTGTCGCTGAGCTAGCGCGCCGACGGGGAGTGCCAATCGAGGGGCCACACAAAGAGGACCAATTCTGGATTGACCTCCTTCCTCGCCAGGCCGCCGAGTATGGTATGGGGCCAGCGGAAACCTTTGTGCCCGATCGCTGGCTAGATGATGGCGACGTCTGCACCTTTGGAAACACTGAATTCCAAGTGCTACATACACCAGGTCACACCCCCGGGCACGTCGTCTTTTTCGACCCGCACGACCAGGTCGTTTTTGTGGGGGACGTGCTTTTCCAGGGATCGATTGGCCGCACCGACTTCCCGCGTGGAGACTTCGACACCTTGATCGATTCGATTAAGAACAAGCTCATGGCACTGGGTGAGGACGTGACCTTCCACTGCGGTCATGGCCCGTCCGGGACCCTGGGCCACGAGGCTCGCACGAACCCATTCTTAGTAGATCCGGACCGTTTTCGCGGCATGATGTAGTCCATGGGGAACCGGCGGAATGGTCAAGTCGACCTCAGCTGGAGAAACCGGAGATGTTACTCATAGAAAGGCTCGAAATCGGGCTTCTAGGGGCGATCGGGCTTGTCTAGGAGGGGGGCGTCTGATATTCTTATTCGGCAAATACCCTATTGGGGACGAATAAGTCCTATGGGAGTAAGCGTTCGTCCTCTAGCACCCTTGGCATCCACCTCCCCCCCGGAACTACCATGAGCCGCCCAACTGACTTCAGTCTTAATCTTAAGGGCATCGAACGCGATGAACTTGAAGTGGATGTCGTCATCGTTGGCGCCGGTCCGGCAGGTTTGTGTTGCGCGATCACCATCGCGCAAAAGATGAAGGAGCGGGGAGAGGAGAAGGCGATCTTAGTCCTTGAGAAAGGTGAAGAGGTCGGCGCGCATTCGCTTTCAGGCGCCGTGATGGACCCCCGCGCCATCAAGGAGATCTTCCCCGATTTTCTAGAGGACGGCTTCCCTATTGAAGCCGCCGTTGGCGAGGATTGGGTAGAGCAGCTAAGTGCTACGGGCTCATTCCGTTTGCCGATTACGCCGCCTCCAATGCAAAATCACGGCAACTACATCGTTTCGCTGAATCGCGTTACGGGCTGGTTGCGCGACAAAGCCGAGGCCCTTGGCGTTGACGTCTATCCTGGTTTTGCAGTCGCGAGCGTGCGATACGCCGAAGACGGCAAGACGGTGATCGGAGTGCAGACTCGCGATGCCGGAGTGAACGCCAAAGGCGAGCAGAAGAGCACCTTCGAGCCCGGCATGAATGTCGCCGCGGGCGTGACTGTTTTTGCCGAGGGGACGCGTGGTAGCCTGACAAAAGGGCTTGTCCGTAAACTCGGACTCGACGCCGGGAAAAATCACCAGCTCTATGAAACGGGCGTCAAAGAGATCTGGGAGGTGCCCGAGCAGATCGGCAAGGACTTCCTAGGCAAAGTCAAACACACCATGGGCGCACCCCTGGGCACGAGTGGTTACGGCGGCGGGTTCATTTACGGTCTGTCCGGTAACCGCTTGGCGATTGGGTATGTCGTTGGCTTGGACCACAAAAACCCGACGCTCGATCCGCATGCGCTTTTTGTCGCATGGAAACAGCACCCCTCCATCGCAAAGCATTTGGCGGGCGGCAAAGTTGTTCGCTACGGCGCCAAGACGATTCCCGGTGGAGGCTACTGGGCGCTTCCGAAATTCCATGGCGACGGTTTTGTGATCGTTGGGGATTCGGCCGGATTCATGAATATGCAGCGCTTGAAAGGCGTGCACCTTGCGATGCTCTCCGGCCGCCTTGCGGGGGAGACCATCGCGGATGCCGCGGACGCCTCGGACGCAAATCTGGGTGCTTTTGCGACGAAGTTTGAGGCTAGCTGGGGCAAAGAAGAGCTGTGGAGCGTTCGCAACTTCCGCCAAGCATTCCAATCGGGTTTCCTGGTGGGAATGGTCGATACAGCGATCGGTTTGGTGACCGGAGGCCGAGGCCTAAAGGCGCGCCGCCACGCCATTGACGATCACCTTCGCACGGAGAAGCTTTCGGATTGCCCGACGGCTATGCCCAAACCAAAGTTCGACGACTCCATGTCGATGGACCGACTGACGGACGTCTATCACTCGGGCTCTGTCCATGAAGAGGACCAGCCTTCTCACTTACTTGTTCTCGATTCCACCATCTGCGTAGACCGCTGCACAAAAGAGTATGGCAATCCATGCCAGCACTTCTGTCCGGCCCAGGTTTACGAATGGGGCCCAGCCACGAGCGACGCCGCATCCTCTTTGATGGTCAACTTTTCCAACTGTGTGCATTGCAAGACCTGCGACATCGCCGACCCCTACGAGAATATCGAGTGGGTTGTGCCTGAAGGTGGCGGCGGTCCTAAGTACACAGATATGTAACCACTCCCTGAACTTTACTCGACTCTATGAAACTCACATCCAAGGAACGCGGTGCGCGCATCGCAAGCACCGATCTACTTATCGTCTTCGCAATCAAGGGCAAGAAGCTTGAGCTTCCCGAAGGTGTTGAGCTTCCGGCCGCTGCAAAGAAGGACTTCACCGGCGCCTTCCGTTCGACACGCCTTTGCGATCCCAAATCGGGAAGCGCTTCGCGCGTCTTGCTCGTCGGGTTGGGCGACACCAAAAGCTTGGATGCCGAGGCACTTCGCCGAGGCGCTGCGATCGCAGTGAAAGATGCCGAAAAATTAGGCTTTGCAACCCCCCTCGCCTATGTCAGTGAAGATGTCGAGAAGGCTGTTGGCGGCGCGTTCGCTGCGGGTTGCGCGCTGGGCGAGGGCCTTGTCATGGGCGCCTACCAGTTCACTGAGCTCAAGAGCGAAAAGTTCACTGCGAAAGTCAAGGGCGTTCAATGCGCTGGCGGCGGCGTAGAGTTCAAGAAAGGCCTGCGTCAGGGTCACGTCCTCGCGGAGGCAAACTGCTTTGCTCGCGACCTTCAGAACCGCCCCGGTAACTACATGAAGCCGACCGACTTCACGAAGCACGCTCGTGCGATCGCCAAGAAGGGTGCACGCCTTAGTGTGACCGTGCTCGGCGAAAAGCAGATGGCTGCTTTGGGAATGGGTTCGCTACTGTCCGTGTCTAGGGGCTCCTCGGAAGAGGCGCAGCTCGTCCACATGGTCTATAAGCCCAAAAAGAAGGCAAGCCGTCGCGTTTGTATCTTGGGTAAGGGTCTTACTTTCGACTCGGGTGGAATCAGCTTGAAGCCCGGCGCGAAAATGGACGAGATGAAGTTCGACATGTCGGGTGGAGCCGCAGTCATGGGGGTGTTCCACGCGCTTAGCAGCTTGGATGTGAACGCCGAAGTGCACTGTGTTGTTGTCGCATCTGAAAACATGCCGGCTCACAATGCTACGAAGCCGGGTGATATCGTCACCGCGATGAATGGCAAGACGATCGAGGTGATCAACACCGACGCAGAGGGACGCCTGATCTTGGCTGACGGTTTGTGCTACGCGTCGAAGAAGATCAAGCCGGATACGATCATCGACCTTGCGACTCTAACGGGCGCAGTTGTCATAGCTCTTGGCCATGAGATCTCGGGAATGTTCCCGAACACGGTAAAGCTCGGCAAGGACCTCGCCCAAGCTGGCGAGAACACCGGCGAACGCCTTTGGGAGCTGCCGCTGCTCGAAGAGCACAAGACGCAGCTCAAGGGCACCTATGGCGACCTACGCAACATAAACTCTGGTCAAGGCGCCGGCTCCTCAGCCGGCGCGGCCTTCCTCTCGCATTTTGTGGGCGAGGGAATCGATTGGTGCCACCTCGATATCGCAGGTACGGCATGGGGATCGGAGTGCCGCGACTATCGCGGCGGCCAAACTGGAACCGGTGTTGGCGTGCGATTGCTCGTCGATTACCTCCAAAACCTGTAATCCGAATTTCAGAACGGAGATCAAGAAGTGTCAACTCAAGCAAATCAACTCATCCCCGGCCTAGCCGGGATTCCAGCATCCGAATCCGCAATCAGCTACATCGATGGAAACATCGGCGTGCTTGAGTATCGCGGTTACCCCATCGCCGATTTGTCGGCGAACAGCACCTTCGAAGAGGTCGTGTTCCTGCTGTGGCATGGTCGCCTACCTAAAGTGGCTGAGCTGAAAGAGCTGGAGGAATCCCTAGCTGCGAAACGGCAAGTTCCTGACGCTGTTTTGGACATCATTAGGCTATTGCCTAAGGATGGTCACCCGATGGATGCGCTACAGGCGTGTGTCTCGGCGCTCGGTATGTTCAACGAAGACAATCGCGCTTGGAAGGACAGCGCCAAGGCACATGATATGTGTCTTGAACTTGTTGCCGTGATGCCTACCTTGACGGCCGCATTCGATCGCGTTCGTCGTGGCCTGGACATCATTGCGCCTGATCCTGCGCTTAGTACTGCGGCTAACTTCTTGTACATGGTCAACGGCGAGGTGCCGGACGAGCTCGCGGCCAAAGTCTTGGACGTTGCGCTGATCCTTCATGCGGACCACACGATGAATGCCTCGACGTTCACGGCCCGAGTTGTCGCTTCTAGCGAGTCCGATCCCTACTCCGTGATCAGCGCTGCTATTGGCAGCCTGTCTGGGCCACTACACGGTGGCGCTAACGAGCGCGTCTTGGACTCACTCGCAGAGATTCCCTCTGCCGAAAGCGTCCCCGCTTGGCTCGATGCCAAGTTTGCAGCAGGTGGAAAGGTCATGGGCTTCGGACACCGCGTTTACAAGGTGAAGGACCCGCGCGCGATCAACCTGCAAGGTCTTGTGCACCAGGTGTTCGAGAAACTTGGCTCCACCCCGATTTACGACGTCGCTCTAGCACTTGAAAATGAAATGCGCGAGCGCGTCGGTGGAAAGGGTATCTGGCCCAACGTCGACTTCTTCAGCGGAATCGTCTATCAGAAGCTTGGTATTGCGACAGACCTGTTCACTCCGGTCTTTGCGATTGCAAGGGTCTCGGGTTGGCTGGCTCACTGGCGTGAGCAGATGGAGAACAACCGACTCTTCCGTCCCGGCCAAATCTACGTGGGAACCCACGGCCACGAGTACGTGCCGATCGAAGAGCGCTAAGACCTCTCGTTTGCTAAGAGCCGAGGGATGCCTCCCAGCTAGGGAGGCATCCCTCGGCTCGTTTTCTATTCGAATGCGGCAGCGGTTCTCAGGACCTCTTCTGTATTCGCCATCAGCTGGCTCATATGCCACTCATCGAGCTCCAGGTCCCCAACGATCTGGAGCTCCATGAGGCTCTCTTGTTCGATCTCTTCGGGTTGTAGGGCCCAAGTGGTCAACACGCTGGCGAGGTTTGCAATCATCGCCTCTGTCTTGAACTCTTCCGCACGGTCGTAGCAGTCGTGGTAACGGATGGCGCCGGCGATCTCTTTCGGTAGGCTCCATTCCTCGACTAATTTTAGGCCGAGTTCGGTGTGCATCTGGTCGGCGAGGAACAACTTGGTGTCAGAGTCGATCTCTTGTCCGATCAGCTTTTCTGTGTCCTTGAGGAAGCCAAGCGCAAGAGGACGGCCAACATCCATCAGCAAGCCAGGTAAAAGAGATGCCTTCCCACGCATTCCGATGGCCGAACCGACGCGATATGCGTAGAGCCCGCAGACGGCGGCCCGCCTCCATAAGCTCTTCAAGACTGGATCTTCACGATCCGCAAGACCGTTCAGGACCATGTGGCCAATAGCCATGTCCCCAATGGCTCGAATTCCAAGGCGACGAACGGCATCGTCGATAGTGACGAGCTCGTTGACTGGCGCGTACGCGGCAGAGTTGGACAGGCGCAGCACATGCGCCGCAAGGCTCTGGTCCATCGATACCAGCTTTGCGATCTCCTCCATCTCCGGGGAATCCTGGTTGCAGGTCGCCATGAGCTTCGAGATGCTACCCGAGAGAATCGGGAGGCGTAGATTGTCGCCGCGCAAAAGCGCTTCTATGGGAGCGCGAAGGTCCTGCGGGAGAGTGTTCGGATCAAAAAGGATTGAGCTAGGTGAGGTCATGATGCTATCCAGTAAGGAGGACGAGTAAGGACTTACTCTTCGACCTCTCGCCGAGCTCGCCTTGACTAGACTAGGCTCATACTCAAAATACTTTTTGATCTGGATCTGCCGTTCCCACTTTGACCTGAGGAATTCGAAACGGATGGCCGCTAGCAGCGGGACCAGCGCAATCTGACCTGGACCTCCCCGCAAAGGCACAAAAATGCCCCTGAGCCCGGGGTGTCGGGCTCAGGGGCAAGAAGTGCAGTCGGTCTCGTTGCGTCTAGCGACGATCTCTAGGGTTGCTGTACTGGCCCCTTTGGGGGCGCTCGCTACCCTCAGCGCCGAACTGAGAGATGCGGAGCTTTTGGCCTCGCACTCGTGTCTCTTGGAGCTGGCGGAAGGTGGCCTCTGGCATCCCGTCTGGCAGATCAATCGTGGTGAAGTCGTCGAAGATTTGAATGCGACCGATGTACTCGGAGCTGATGTCGCCTTCATTGGCAACGGCACCAACGATGTTACCGGGGTTCACGCCGTCGCGATGCCCGACCTCGATACGGTACGTTTTCATACCAGCTTCGGCCGTCGTCTCGGGGCGCGCGGGTGCACTTTCGAAGCGATTTCCGCCACGGTCGGGGCGACTACCACGGTCGTCTTGGCCGCCGCGCTCAAAGCGCTCATTGCGTCCACCACGATCACCGCGATCACTATGCATGCCACGATCGGGGCGTCCGCCACGGTCATCGAAGTGTCCTCCACGCCCGCCGCGATCATCGCGACCACTGGAGCGGTGCCCGTTCTCACGAAAATCGCGGCGCTCATCTTCACTGCGTTCGCGGCCCTGTTGGCGGCCGTCAGCTTCGAAGAAGAGGTTCTGGTCACCTTGGGCAAGTCGGGCCAAAGCGCCAAAGACCTGGTCTTGTGTATGCTCTTCGCTCTCGAGGAAATCAGTGACAATCTTGGAGTACTCGGCCGAGCTCGTCTGGTCGGAGTAGGCCTCAATCGTCTCGGAAATCCGTCGCTTGAACCTCTCGATTCGCGACTTGTTGACCTCTTCGTTATTAGGAACCTCGAGCTGCTCCAAACGGCTGCTAGTCGCGCGCTCAATGTCGCGCAAGAGGCGGCGTTCTTGGGGCTTGACGAACAAGATGGCCTTGCCGGAGCGACCTGCACGTCCTGTCCGACCAATGCGGTGGGTGTAGGATTCGAGGTCGGTTGGCAGGTCGTAGTTAATGACGTGGGAGATGCGCTGAACATCGAGCCCGCGCGCGGCGACGTCCGTTGCAACAAGGACGTCCAGCTTGCCCGCTTTGAGCTGGTTGACCGTCTGCTCTCGCATGCGCTGGGGAATGTCACCGTTGAGGGCAGCCACTGCATGGCCTCTTGCGGCAAGCTTCTCGGCGAGCTCGACGGTGTTCGCCTTGGTGCGGACGAAAACGATCATCGCGTCAAAATCTTCGACTTCAAGCAGGCGCGTAAGCGCGTCGAGCTTGAGGTGCCCGGCCATGATTTGATAGCGCTGGGTAATCGTCTCGGCGATGGTGGTGCGCACCTCGAGCTTGATGACCTCGGGGTTGTTCATGTAATCGGTAGCCATGCGCTGGATAACCGGCGGCATGGTGGCCGAGAATAGGGCGGTCTGGCGTTCCTTCGGAGCGTGCTCCAGGATCCACATGACATCATCGACGAAGCCCATTTTGAGCATCTCGTCGGCCTCGTCAAGAACGACGTGGCTGATAGTTGAGAGGTCGAGCGAGCCGCGTTTGATGTGATCCATCACGCGACCGGGTGTGCCAACGACCACGTGGACGCCGCGCTGCAGAGGGCGAAGCTGTAGGGGGTACGCTTGCCCGCCATAAATAGGCAGGACGTGGAAGTCGGGCATGTTGCCCGCGTACTTCTGGAACGCCTCGGCGACTTGAATCGCAAGCTCGCGTGTCGGCACAAGGACGATGGCTTGTGGTTCGCGCCTTTTCAGGTCGATCAGGCTCAGCACAGGAAGGGCAAATGCTGCCGTCTTCCCTGTTCCAGTTTGGGCTTGGCCCAAAACGTCGCGTCCTTCAAGCAAGGGCGGGATCGTCCCGGATTGAATGGGGGAGGGAGCCTCATAGCCAATCTTGGCGAGCATCTCTTGGATCGGAGCGATCAGCTTTAGATCGGCGAAAGAGGGGCCGTTGGGGGTCTCGGAATTGTCAGTGTCGTTAACGGCATTGGGTGCCGCTTCAGTTTCTTGGAAGCTCATTTTTAGCCTGGGGGTCGCAGTTTGCGTGAGATGCGCTTACATCGGATCCGCCAGGTGTGCATTCCAAAATAGGACCTCATATAGAGCCCTTTTAGCACTGGATCTTGTTGCGCGAAGCCGAACAGTCTAACGAGTTCCAGCGATTGGTGGGGATCGTTCTCTTCAGTGAGTGCTGCGCGAACGAGATTTCGGTAGGGTGTTCGGTATGCCAAACTCCCCAAGTCGTCCCCCTAAGTTTGCCCTACATAAGCCCTATTCCCCGGATCTAGACCCTATAGGAGCAGCTAAGGCTTTCTGTGAAGTCTTAGAGCGTAGACGCTCGATACGTGAATTCTCGGCTGCTCCCGTCGACCGCGAACTTATCGAATGGGTTGTTAAATCTGCGGCAAGCGCTCCAAGTGGTGCGAATAAACAGCCGTGGCGCTTCGTTTGTGTTCAAGATCCGGCACTAAAAAAGCGCATCCGGGAGGCTGCCGAAATCGAAGAGCGTGAGTTCTACTCGCGGCGGGCACCCACGGCGTGGAAACTGGATCTCGCGCCCCTTGGGACGGATGAGACAAAGGAGTTCCTGGAGATCGCACCTTGGCTCATCGTTGTGTTTCGGTTGACCAAAACGGATGACGGCAAGAGTGTTTATTACAGCGAGGAGTCTGTTGGGATCGCAACGGGGATGCTGCTCGCGGCCGCCCAAATGGCAGGGTTGGCAACACTCACACATACCCCAAGCCCTATGGCTTTTTTGGCCGAGGTCCTACAGCGGCCATCGAACGAGCGAGCCTACATGTTGATCCCCGTCGGTTGGCCGGCGGAGACATGCCACGTCCCCGAAGCGGCGCTGATCAAGAAGCCACTCGGAGACGTGATGGTCGTTCGGTAACACGGCAGGGTGCTACTTTACAGCCTCAAGGAAAAGCACCTTGCTCCCGTGCATTAGCAGGATGTTTCCAGGCATCGAAATCAAGCCGGGCTGATCGAGCTGGGTGAACTCGTCCACCAGCTGAAAGTAACGTTCCGAGCCGACGGGGATGTACTCATCGATAGCAGCCAAAGGGCCGGATCCTGCCAGCCCGGAGTCAATCCACGTTTCACCTCGTAGGAAAAACGCTCTATTTTTGATGCGCCGAACGGAGGCGATTTGAACCTCGTTCATCGTTCCATCAATGAAGCGATTGAGTCGATTGAGCGTCTCTTGGGAGAGGGCGGCGTTCGAGTTCATAGATTGTGAGACGGCCGCCCGGCCGACCCGGCTGAGCTGTGCTCGGTCACGCAGTAGGGTGGCGAGGGTGGCGAGCTGTTTGTCTCGGTCCCAAAGATCCGTTCCGTTTAGCGATAGGAATGCGGTGTACTCATTCAAGATTCCGTAGCGGGTCGACAGCGCGAGGATCAATTCCGCGCGCGCCGCTTCCGCGCGTAAATCGCGAGGAGCACCGGGGGGCAGACTCCCGGCCGCGCGGAAAGACTCAACCATCGCCGCTAGCTGACGACTAGCCCATAGGGCGGGGACAAAGTCGTGGGGGACTTGTTGAGACTTCGGATGGAAAGGGATGTCGAAGCTGTGCTCCTGGCCACCGAGTTGACCCGTCACGCGGAAAATTAGTGGGGAATCGGTCATGTACTGGCCGGCAATCACTAAGTGATCGTCCTCGTAGAGGTCGGGCAGCCTGGCCGGCAGGACGTATCGGACGGCGCCTGGAGCGGGCGCGCCATTTGCATCTAGGACATGGAGGACGGGTGCCATAAGGACCGGCCCGCGCAATCCTGCGAAGACCTCGCCGATACGCTCCTCGACATCTTGGGTGGGGCGAATGTAGTGGCTCGAACCCCCGGAACCGCTAGCTAGGTGATCAAGTAAGGGCGCATTGACATCGTGGCCAACTCCAAAAGTGAAGATCCTGCGGTTGTACTTGTTGTGGTTCGAAGCATTCGAACCGATGCGGCGCTCGTCCTTCTCGCCAGATGTGGGGAGGCCGTCGGTTAAGAAGAGCAGGAGGGGAAGGCTTCCGCTTTGGGCGGCAGGCAAAAGCGCAGCAGTCAGCGCTTCGTTGATGTTGGTGCCACCACTCGGGGTGAGGTCATATAGGAAGTCGCGGCCTTTAGCTTTGTTCTGTTCATTTGCGGGTGCCGCACGATCGAAGAGGTCGACGACCGTGGTCGAGTAACTAATGATGTTGAAAAACTCTCCGGGCGCGAGATCGTCAAGGACGTTTAACGCGGCTGCTCTCGCCTGATCGAGCTTTCCATTGTTCATGGAGCCGGAGCGGTCGAGCACGAGCGTGATCTCACGAGCGACCTGACGTAGGCCTTTCGTTGCGTCGGGCGCGAAGCCAGTGTGCAGCAAGAACGTGCCAGCATTCGGCTCGAGAGCTTGGCCCTCAGCTACAAGACCAATCACGGGTAGCTTCAGGCTCGTCTCGCGTGGGCTCTGCATGACGCCACCTGTGAGAGCGCCCTGAGCTCGCAAGATCGCTAAGGAGATTGGACCGGGTTCCGGGTGGCGACCTTGTACGAACTGAATGCGGAGCTCCCTCGGGCCTTGACGTTGCACGGTGACCTCGTGGGTCGGCGAATAGGCTGTAGCGAGATCAAAGTCGGTGCCGCCAGATGCGCGCACATCAAGGCCCCAGGGGACGATAAGCGCGTCGTGCGATTCGCTCCTTGGGAGTGTGTACTCTGCTTGATTGCCTTCCCAGGTAATGGGCTCCGAATAGGTGATGTGTACGGTAACTTGGCCATTCGGTGCGAGCTCGAAACCGCCTGTTCGCATCAGGTCGTGGGCCGCGAATTCCAAAGGCCATGGAGTGCGGGCGGCGCTCGCAAGTGCCTTGAGCGCAAAGCGCGCCTCGGCACCCTTGAGGTGGGTGAGCTTCTGCTTGGATTTGAAGTCAGCAGCCGGCATGCCACCTGCGGCGAGTACGTCTTGGATGGTCACCGGTCCGTCCGCGCCTGGTGAGAAAGCTGTGTCTAGGCCAGCACATGCACCGGGTTCGACTCCGTTTGCAGTTGGGACAAGGATCTCAAAGGCCTCATGGGAGCCCGTGAGGTTCTGGACGCTAATCTCAAGGGTCGTCGTCGCGAGAGTGGGTTCAATCCGAACGCGGGCAACGACTTGCTCCACGCGCAAGCGGGCCCCGCCACCGTCCATGGCGCACGCGCCGATTTGAGGGACGATCACATTGTTGGTGATAGCCTGGAAGGGCGTCGGTGTCTCTCCGTCAAGCAGGGTGAAGCTCGCAGCGCCTGGGGACAGGCAAAGCGAGGCTGCGAATAGAAGGGAGAGAACCCGAGAGGGGCGAAGTGGGGCAGACATAGTGGGCCTCCGGTGGATTTGGCGGGAAAGGTCAGGTCGACGCTTTCTAGACTAAAGCGGGAGGCGTGCGGCGGAGGTAACGGAGGCGTAACCGAACTCGCTACAGATCCGTGTAGCCAAGCGCGGAGAGCCTTTCCCGCTCGCGCGGTGTGAGCTCGGCACCAACGCTTTGATCACGAGATTGCAGGCCCTTTTGAAGTCTTGCACGGGCGCGTTTATCGAGCGTCTGCGCCACCCGACTCTTCGTGTCCGAGAGGTCTTGCTCGAGGGCGGAGTCGCTAGCCATGTCGTACAGTTCGAGCTCGCCTTGGAGATACGTCTTGCTGTAATGGGTGAACGGATAAGAGGCCAACTCCGCTTCGGTAGCTTTGCGCAACCCCATATTTACGTCCGCTACATTGGTCAGAAACAGCTGGTCGTCTTGCACTCTGCCAATCTGAGCTAGTGTTTGGGATTCGAACCAAATCTCGCGATGGTTGGGCGAGCTCCCGACTTGGTTTCCGGTGGCAAGTAAGTTGTAGTTGTCGTGCAGGTCGAACTGGTTCGAAAGGCCCGCTAGGTTCGCCAAAGTCGAGGCGACGTCGAGAGTGCTAACGTTGTGACCGGTATCCGTCCTGTGGGGGATGCCCGGTCCGTGAAGGATTAGGGGCACACGCTGCACCGAAGGGTAAATCGAGGCATGGGTCGTCCAAAAACCTTGCTCTCCCAGGCTCTCGCCATGATCGGCAGTGACCACAAAAACGGTATTTTGCATCAGCTCTCGGGACTCTAGAGCTTGAAAGAGCTCCCCAGTCAAGTGGTCCACATAAGCGACACCCTGGCGGTAAAGTGCGGCTAAATGCGCGGAGCTGTTTACGTCGTCACCTAGCCAAATCATGGTGCTAGGTGTGCTTCGCAGTAAGGGTAAGTCTCTTACAGCGATGGACTCGGCGGGGAGGCCGAGTCCTCTAGCGTCGAGCAAAGTGGCAAAAGCTGCTGGGACGCGGTAGGGGGCGTGCGCGTCAAACAGGTGAACCCACAGGAAAAACGGCGGCCCGCCATCCTCTCCTTGAAGTTGATCCAGCCAGCGTGCAATCTGCGCGAGCGTGGCGTTGCCGTCGGCGGGCGCTCCGGGGGAGGGGGGATCGAGATACAAGTCAAATCCCTGCCCGAAGCGAAACTGAGATCCGAGGTGCTCCACGTTGGTTGCTGCCAGCGTGCGATACCCCTCCTCCTGGAAGGACTCTGCAAGCGTCACTAGGTTTTCGCGGAGCGGATAGACGCCATTGGTAAAGGCTCCGTGCTCGTGCACGGGAAGGCCGGTCAATAGCGATGCGTGCGATGGGCCTGTGGTATTCGCCGCGCTCCACGCCCGAGTGAAGCTCGTTCCCTCCTTGCGCAACCGTGCGAGGAAAGGCGCTGTGAGCTCATCGTAGGCTAGGTCGACGCGCGTGGTATCGAGGGTGACGAGCACAACGTTTGGACGAGACTTATCCGCTGCGTCATCGACCTGGAAGGGTGCGCCCCAGATGGCGGCGTAAGAGGACGATGGGGAGGGGGACAGTCCCTGGCTCGCGTCGAAAGTTGGTAGTTGATTAGTACCCGACCACGCAAGGAGCTCGACTTCTTTCGGGTTGCCCGTGGTTTGGGGAATCGTGTACTCCAGAGACCTCCATTTAGGAAATCCATTCTCCGCGTCAAGGTCGACATCGAGCCTGGCTTGAACTTCGGGAGCACCGTCCTCATCCCTTGTGAGAATCGCTGCGTGCCAGCGACCCTTGTTGCGGTGAGCCTGCCAACTAGGGATAACGGAGGCAGAGATGCGTGTGGCTCCCAGGGATTGTGTTGAGAGTGACAAGCTTCGACCCACTTGCTGTGCATAACCTAGGATCTTCTCTCGTCCCGGTCCCACTAGGCCAAGGCTCTGTGCATAACGCAAATCCTGAGTGCCAAGCCGCTCGCCAACCAATGAAAGTCCGTCTTGGAAATCGGTGGACTCCGGACCTAGGGCCAGGCCATTGCGCAACAGGCGGATGCCCCGCAGCTCAAACTCTTGGGGTAAATCAATGTCTGGTCGTAACTCGAGCTCTCGAAGACCAGTCCATGATCGCTCGAGCCACCCGATGGGGAGCGCCTGCGATTGTATTGATGGGGCGCCAGGAACTCGAAACGAGCGTGTGATCTCGGAGCCGTCTTGGAAGCGAAGGACCACCTCGGCCGTACAGGATTTGCGCATCAGGACCGAGAGTTCAACCGTGTCAAACTCGACCTGGTCGACATCCATTTCGAGCGTCCAACGAGGAGTCGCAAGCCCTTCGAGAAGTAGCAGATTAAGATCGGAGGGCGTGGGCTTTAGGACGACAAACGCATCGTCTCGATCGAGCACCTGATCGGGGCCGCTGTATGTCCACGGACGATTTTGGTGGCCTTCCTCTGTATCCATTATCCCGGCCGGATGTTTAGAGTCGAAAGTCCACGCTTCGACTTCGTTTTGGGTAGACCCGGGTGCTGGTAGGCCAACCTTAGAGCCGAGGATAAGTGTCGAAGAGCGTGCTGTCGCTTGCTCCGCATCTCGGGAGCCCCCTGTTCGGGGCGACTCGGAACATCCCACAAGAAAGAGGGACCCGATAAGGAGGAGGGGCAGGCGAGACTGGGGGCGTGACATAGGCTGGATTGTAGCTCACACCATTCGGAACTTACTCGAGCCTGCTAGGAGAAGATCTGCAAGCGGTCGCACTCAACGGTTATGCGCGCCGCAGAGCAGGTGAGCAGCTCGCCATCGACAACAAGCTCCCCGGTAGGGCCGAGTTCTAAAGTGAGGGACTGGGCATGGCGCCACTCGACACCCTTGTGGGAGAGATGTGCGCCTCGAAAGACCGCACTAAATATTCGCGCCAGTTGGAGTCGCGACATGCGCTTGATTTGTACGAGATCGATGTAGCCGTCGCTTAGCTGGGCGCGTGGTGCAAGTTGAAGACCACGACCTGAAAAACGTGTCAAGCTGGCGACTCCGAGTAGGTCGTCTGCGAAGACTTGGCCATCGATTTTCGCGGCGCATGTCCCCCTCCCCATTTGGATGAGCTCCACAATGGTTGCGACGTTGTAGCGCTGCGCACCCGCCCAACGCATACCTTCTGCGCGACGGTTAATCCGCGCACCAGCGCCCCAGGCCAATACGTTCGCTGCATAGCGCGTTTGTGTCGGAGCTGCGTCGCCTAGGTCCTCAAAAAAGTCGACTCGCGCGAGGTCGATCGTGCGCAGCTCTCCCGCGAGCAATCTTAGGGCAGCCCCGGCCACGTCGGCAATGCCAAGGTCCATGGCTAGGGAATCGCCCGAGCCAGCCGGAACCAGGCCGAGTGGGGCCAACTGCTCGGCTCCAGGCTGAACCAAACCGGAGAGAACCTCGTGCAAGGTGCCATCGCCTCCGATCGCTACGACGGCGTCGTGGGATCGCGCTCCACTTGCCGCCAACACCGTGGCGTGGCCTGGCCCAAGAGTCTCTTCCACCGTGCAAACATGTCCCGCGCGTTCGAGTCGCTGGAGCAGCTCTGCTCCGCGCTCACCGGCTCGGTGTCTGCCTGCAGCGGGGTTGATGATCAAAAGGAAGCGCACAACCAAAAACGATAGCGGACCCATGGACGCATTTCTCCCATTCCCTCGCTACCCTTTCGTTTATGCAGCAAGTTACGAACAAAATTCCGGGTCTCGTTCTCACCGATCACACCTTTGCCGTGCCCCTGGATCATGCGGACCCGGTTGGCGACAAGATTCAAGTGTTCGGGCGCCTTATACAGAGCCAGGGAGATGCCGAGGCGGGTACGGATCGTCCTCTGCTCGTCTTTCTTCAAGGTGGTCCGGGATTTTGCGCGCCGCGTCCTGGCGGTGACTCGGGGTGGCTCGGGCTTGCCCTCAAGACGCACAGGGTGTTGATGCTCGACGAGCGCGGCACGGGACGAAGTACTCCGGTGACTGTGCGCACGCTTGCCCGAGTCGGTAGCGCGGCAGCACAGGCTTCGTACCTGATGCATTTCCGCGCGGACAGCATTGTTCAAGATTGCGAGCATGTGCGCCGTGAGCTTCTCGGAGAAGAGGGGAGGTGGTCTCTACTTGGCCAGAGCTATGGCGGTTTTTGTGCGGTTCACTACCTAAGCGAGGCGCCTTCGCATTTGGATAAAGTCTTCCTGACAGGTGGCATTCCACCTATGGGCAACACCGCGCAAGAGGTCTATCACGCGACCTTCGCAAGCTGTGTGCGTCGAAACAACGAATATTACGCGCGGTATCCCAGTGATGTTGAGCGCATGCTGCAGATCGCCAGGCGCCTAGCAAGGGGAGATGTTCGGCTGCCATGCGGAGATCTTCTTTCGGTCAGGCGATTCCAGACCCTCGGTATCTTACTTGGTGCGAGCGACGGCTTTGAAGAGCTGCACTACCTCGTCGATCATGCCTTTGCCGAGGGCGAGCACGGCATGGGGCCGGCCGCTAGTCCCTACAAGCAAGAGCTCAGCTATGTCTTTCTCCGCGGATTCGAGAACGCGCTCAACTACGACACGAATCCAATCTATTCCCTTCTGCATGAGGCGTGCTATACCCAGGGAGTCGCGTCACTATGGGCGGCAGAAAAGGAGCGTTCGAACTGGCCTCAGTTCCAGTGGAGTGGTCCGGACGACGAGCGCCCCTTGGGGCTAACGGGAGAGATGATCTTTCCTTGGTTCTTCGACGAGATCGGTGCCTTGGGGTCTCTGCAGGAAACGGCTGAGCTTCTCGCGGACCAAGCGGCTTGGCCACGCCTTTACGACCAAGGAAATTTGGCTCAAAACTCCGTCCCTGTAGCGGCTGCTGTGTACACCGGGGATATGTACGTTGATTTCGAGCTCTCCAAGGTAGCCGCCTCCCAAATCGCAGGCATCAAACTTTGGTGCACAGGGGACTTTGAGCACAATGGACTTCGCGCGGATGGCGAAAAAGTTCTAGGCAAGCTTATAAAGCTCTTGGAGTGAGTCTAGAAAGTGGTGGTAGGGGAGAGGGGAATCGAACCCCCACGAGCCAAGGCCCTTCGGATTTTAAGTCCGATGCGTCTACCAATTCCGCCACCCCCCCATCCTAAGACGTGCTGTCTACGGCGAGCAGTCTATCCGCGGCGGGTGGGAATGCAAATGCCTGCTTGGTGTGTTGCCACGAAAGTTGAGGCTAGGCTCCATAGCTAGGTTCACTAGCCAGATTCCTTGGAGGGTGACTCCCCCAAAATTGGGCCGCTTTTTTAAGATCGGCATAAACACCTCTGTGAGAAATGACAGGCGAGGAGTTAGAGACCAAATGCTGGTTGACGGGCCCTTTTGATTTCACTACGGTGCTTCTTGGTTATGGGTATTACACAGGGTAAACAGGCGCGCGTCGCAGGGGGTTCACCATGTACGGACTGATTCACTGTTCGATACGAGATCTAGTAGCTACTCGATATGGGGATGCTGCCATGCAAAAGGTGCTCGAAAGCGCCGGGGTGACGGATGAGCACTTCGTCACCATGCAAGGTTACGACGACGATATAGCCCTTGGCCTGATTGGATCAACTTGTAAGACCCTAGATCTCGATCCAGCAGAGTTCTTGGTCGATTTCGGCAAGTATTGGGTTCTTGAAACCGCGGTCAAGCACTACGGCGGAGTGATGATCTTTGCCGGGCGTACCTTGAAGGCATTCCTCGGCAACCTTGACGCGATGCACGAGCAGGTGGCCGCAACGTTCACGAACCTCAGGCAACCGTCCTTTCAGGTCGAGTCCGCAGACGATTCGAGCATAACGCTGATCTATAAGAGTGAGAGGGACGGATTGACTGAGTTCGTTCGCGGACTGCTTCTTGGTCTGGGCGAGCACTTTCAGCAGGAGGTCGAGATCTCCATCGTGGCACGCAAATCGGAAGGTGCACTCCACGACATCTTTCGAATTGATCTCGGATGATTTCTCGTGAATTGGTCGCTGACCTCTTTCCCTTCTCCCTTGAGGTCGGATTTGATGGAGTGCTTATCGGTTGCGGTCGCACGCTCAGCAATCGGCTTCAGGGGATTGGGCTAGGTCTCCAAGTCTCCGATTCCTTTCGAGTCCTCCGTCCGAAGATGGAGTTGACCGGCGAGAGTATCTCTGGGTTTCTGCGACACTCGGTCTTTCTCCAGTGCATACGAAGCAACGACTTCGTGCTCATGGGAGCTTTCTACCGACTGGAGGACAGCTTTATCTACCTGGGTTCTCCGCGGCTTCGTTCCATTGAAGAGGTTGTGACATCCGGTCTCGATATCTCGGACTTCGCTTCTCACGACGTGGTGCTGACATACATGTTCATGCTCCAGCAAGTGAATGCGACGTCGCAGCAGAACGAGCTAGCCCTAGATCTAAAGCGTAAGAGTGCGGCCGAACTCAAGCAGTATGTAGATCTCTCCCATGAGTTGATTATTCGTATCGCCGGAGAGGGCGAGATCTTATTCGTGAATCCTGCGGCAGCCGACCTGCTCTCCGTCACGCTCATGCAAACGCGGATTCAAGATCTGGTTGGTGAGGGCTCACGCACAGTCCTTGAGGAGGCAATGCTAAGTACTTGCGGCATTGGGACGCGAGCGAACCTGGAGGCCGTACTGGTTGGGCGAGACGGGGTGAGTATTCGGGTGGAGGGTCAGGTGATTCGAGTCGGCAATGAAGATGCTACTCGATTGATCATGTTCACCGATGTTACGGAGCGTAAGGCGGCTCAGCTCGAACTCTCGAAGTCAATCGATGGACTACGGCAGGGCCAGAAAATGGAGGCGATTGGTCGGTTCGCCGGCGGAATCGCACACGACTTCAATAACTTCCTGGCAGTGATCATGGGGGCAGCATCTCTACTTGGGCAGTCGGAGACCCTCTCAACTGAAGAAATGCAGGACGTGAAACGAATCATGGTCAGCTCCGAGAAGGGTGCCGCGATGGCACGCCGGCTCTTGATGTTGAGTCGACGAAGCCCCGTCAGGAAGCAACAGTCTGAGCTGGTCTCGTGCGTGAATGATTTTGCCGACATTCTCAAGAGCGTTGTCGGCCCAAACATAAGGGTCGCTCTCAAGGTCGAGTGTTCCACGGTCATGGTCGCTCTCGAGCCGGGGCAGTTCGAGCAGGTTCTAGTGAATCTGTTGGCAAACGCTCGGGATGCGATGCCCGAAGGTGGGATGGTCTTGATCCGTCTCGCCGTGGACCGGGAAACAAATGAGGCACTCGTTGATATTTTGGATGAAGGAACAGGGATTGAGGAGGGCATTCGCGCGACTATCTACGAGCCCTTTTTTACGACCAAGGGGCCCGAATCTGGCACGGGCCTCGGCTTGAGCGTAGTCCATGGGATCATCAAAGAGGCCGGCGGACAGGTCAGCTTTCGCAGTCGCCAAGGAGTGGGGACCGCCTTCCATCTCAGGTTACCGATCGTCCACCTAGTACCGGTAGATCTCGAAACTCCAATTGCGACGGAGTTGCCTGCAGAGCAATTGCTGCCGCCCCTTGACGCGCCGATTTTACCGGCCGATCGCTTTGCAGTTGTTGTCGAAGATGTCGACCCACTGATGCACCTGGTCGGGCGCTTCATGACCCAACTCGGCTTCAAGGTCGAGGTGTTTCCATCGTATCACGCCTGTATGGACTACTTCAGCAGCGAAAGACGTGTCCCAGAGGTATTCATCAGCGATGTCTGCCTTGGTGATGGCGATGGACTCGAGCTAGCCACGACTCTGTCGGATCGAGGACTCTTGGACAAAGTCCTGATCATGACCGGCTATGCAGACCTCTCTGCGATCGATGAACTCCTAGTGGAGCGCGGCTGGAAGTTGCTGATGAAGCCGTTCACGATACAGGACCTAAGAAGAGTGGTCACGCAACTGGTCCAATAAGGCTGGTCGCCGGTAGGGCTAGCTGGCAGCGCCACGCTTGCGCATCCCATGGGCACCCCTTGGCTCCTGGTGCACCTGGCAAGCCCGGCAGGGACCATGGTTTAGAGTCTAGGGGCCCGTCGCCTCGAAATGGTACATGTGGTTGCAACTCTACGGCCCCTTACGGCAAGTCCGCTTTGGGGGAATCATGCCCTTCACCCGTCGATCTAGTTTAGCCCAACAGCAGAGAAAGTCTGTCGAAGGCCACTTCTGCGCATGTATTGGCCAAAAGCTCGCTGTTCTCATTGACCCACGGAGGGATACCGGTATGCTCCTCCCTCAACGAAGGCGGCATAGCCAAGTGGCTAAGGCAACGGATTGCAAATCCGTCATCCCCGGTTCGAGTCCGGGTGCCGCCTCCATCTCCTCAGGGGGCAGCACGGCAAGTATTGGATGGATGGGAGCGAGTGTCGGCTTTTAGTTGCGATTGATGCCGCACGCCACGCGGAGGGACGCACTAAGCTCTCTGCGTACTCAAGGTGTTGGCTATCTTGGCGTGGAGACGCCCGAGCACCGGAAGGGTTGGGGTCCCGTGATCTCTTGTTCGTAACCAGCTCGGAAGATGCTCCTGGTGGACCGATTACGCTTAGCGATCAACTCCTAGGCAAGTTTGCAGCGGCGCATAAAGAGCACCCGGACATGGCTTCCCGCATTGATTTTTGGCAACTTGATGCGATGTGCATTCACGGTACGCGGATGCTAGGGAAGGTTGAGGGAATCGAGACTCGACTTGTCGCGTGGTTTGCCGAGCGCTTCGAGAGAGAAGCGGCCTCATCCAGAAAGCCCGGTGCCGAAACTCGACCCGCCCATCGTTAGTTGATTGGAATGAAAAGACTCTCCCTTCCCGTTGACGCACTTCTGCCCGAGATCGCGGAGTCCCTCAAGCGGAATCCGAACCTGGTATTGCGTGCACCAACAGGGTCGGGCAAGACCACACGTGTCCCCGTGTATTTGGAAGAGGCAGGCTTCGGTCCCGTTGTCATCTTGGAGCCACGGCGCCTCGCCGCGCGAGCTGCGGCGAGGCGGATGGCTTCAGAGCGTGGCGAAGAGGTGGGGGAGTCCGTCGGCTACCGCGTGCGTTTCGACGCAAAGGTTTCTAAGAAGACGCGCATTACGGCGGTGACCGAAGGAGTGTTTCTAAGACGCATTTTGGCCGACCCCTTCCTCGAGGGAGTCGGGTGTGTTGTCTTCGACGAGTTCCACGAACGGCACCTCGACGGAGACCTCGCTCTAGCATTGGCGCGTCGGGTGCAGTCCGAGGTGCGGCCGGATCTTAAGATCGTCGTCCTCTCAGCAACTCTCGACCCCACACCGGTAGCGGAGTTCCTTGGGCAGGCGCAGGTCCTCGAGTCCGAGGGACGACTCTTCCCTGTTGAGACTCATTATCAGCCCGCTTTTGGCCGCGAGAATCTAGAGGATCAAGTCGCCCGTGGAGTCAGAAGTGTTGGGGCTCTACTCGACAAGAGTGGGGAATACGGGGGACCCGACATCCTGGTATTCCTTCCTGGCATGCGAGAGATCCAGAACGCTGAGGCCGCGCTTGGCGCTGTATCGCGAAGCAAGAGTGGGGCGGGTTTTGAAATTGTTCGGTTGCATGGCGATCTCTCGCCGACCGATCAAGATGCAGCCCTTCGGAAGCGTAAGAGTGGGGACCGTCGCCGCGTGATTTTGTCGACAAATTTGGCCGAGTCGTCGGTGACTTTAGATGGGATTGGAGCGGTCATCGACTCGGGCCTCGCCCGAATTCCGAAGTTTGATGCAGGGGTTGGACTCGACAGGTTGGAGCTGTGCAACATATCGTTAGAGTCCGTTCGCCAACGTGCTGGTCGCGCGGGGAGAACAGGGCCAGGCCTCAATCTGCGCTTGTGGAGTGCTCTTGAGGAGCGGGCATTTTCTGCCGCTGTGGAACCGGAAGTTACCCGTGTCGACCTTGCGGGCGCCTGGCTGCAGTTGCATGATTTTGGGGAGACTGACCCCGCGCAATTTGATTGGTTTGAAGTGCCCCCTGAGAATTCCGCCAAGCGCGCATCGGAGCTTCTACTTGCCCTGGGCGCAACCACCCCGTCCGGAGCCGGACTTACTCCAATTGGAAAAGACCTTGCACGCCTTCCGCTTGCTCCCCGCTTGGGGAGGCTCCTACTTGCGGGTCGCGAACTTGGCTGTATCGAGCGGACAGCACTGGCGGCAGCGCTACTCGGCGAGCGCGATCCGCTACGCGCGGCCCTAGGCGAACGTGAACCGGATCGGAACGTGAGTTCAGATCTCCTCGAGCGGATCGAGCTGCTTGAAGATTTTGAGGATCGGCGTGCACCACGAAGTGTGCGAAAGGGGAGCGCTATATCGATCCTGCAGACGCGGGATCAGCTGTTGAGAATAGCAAAGTCGGCAACGGAGTCCGCGGGCCCCTCGAGAGGGGCTGCGCGTGCCCAGGTCGGAGGCGAAGAGGCCTTCTTGCAAGCTGTGTTCATCGCGTTCGCCGACCGGCTTGCGCGCATGCGTGTTGCCGTTGGTACGTCCAAGCAGGGGAGCCGCGGAGGCCGAGTTCGCGTAGGCGGCACATCTTCGCGAGACGACGTGAAAGCCCGCCTCGTGGGCGGGCGTGGAGTTCGGATCGGCAGGGAGTGTCGGGTGCGCGAATCCGAGCTGATCGTCTGTGTGGATCTAGATGCGGGCTCGAACGAGGGTATGGTTCGCCAGGCATCTTCCGTTGAAATGGCTTGGCTTGAAGAGCTGGACAGCTCAGGTTTCGCACATGGTTTTGACTGCGAGTACGACGTCGAAAATGACCTCGTGCGCGTTAAGAAAATCCACTGTTGGCGCGGACTTGCCCTGTCCGAGATTGCGGTGTCTGAAAGGACTCCGGACATCCTTGACGTAATCGAGCAGTGCCTTGCGGCGGCCGCTCAGCGTTTTCCCGAGCGCGCCTTCAACTTGGGTGAAGATGACCTCGGTCAACTTGTGGCGCGTTACAATTGCTTGGCCGAGTGGAAACCTGAGCTTGAGTGGACCCCCATCGACGCTAGGCAATGGGCGATTGATCACGCCGGTGACCTCGCCCGTGGTCGGCGCTCTTTCGGGGAGCTGAGAAAACTAAATCTGGCTGCTGAGTTTGTCTCTCGCTTGGAGTATCAAGCGAAGGGTCTGCTAGATCGTGAGGCGCCTTCGCGGTTCACCATGCCCAACAAGACAACACGGAAATTGCTTTACGAGGCTGGCCGTCCTCCGATCCTCGCCGCACCGATCTCTCAGTTTTTTGGTTGGACCGAAACCCCCAAAATCGCCGGAGGACGGGTGCCCCTACTTTTGCACTTGTGCTCACCGAACGGCAGACCACAGCAAGTTACCGGGGACCTGGCTGGTTTTTGGAGGGGAAGCTACGAGCTCGTGCGCAAAGAGCTTCGTGGCCGCTACCCGAAACAACCTTGGCCGGAGAATCCGCAGGACGCAGGTCCCGTTGCGCCCAGGACGCGTCGAAACTAAATCCTTGCCGTGAAGCCTAAGCGCTTTGGAATCGACGCGGCTAACATGGTGTGTATGGATTTGAAAGGGACAACGTGGGATGTGCGCGGAAAGACCGTGCTCATCACTGGCGCAAACTCTGGCATTGGAAAGGCGACCGCGATAGAGCTCGCTCGAAGAGGCGCGTGTGTCGTGATCACGGCGCGCGACATGGTAAAGGGGCGCGAAGCAAAGGTCGAAATCGAGGCCTCCTCCGGAGCTCCAGTGGTGTTGCGCGAGTTGGATCTCGCGAGTTTTCGCTCGATCCTCCAATTTGCTAGCGCTTTCATGAGCGAGTACCCAACCCTGCACGTTCTGGTGCACAACGCGGGACTGATCTTGTCAACGAGAGGCGAGACCGAGGATGGCTTCGAGAGTACCTTTGGCATCAACCACTTGGGCACGTTCTTTTTGAACCGCTTACTCCTGCCCCTGCTCGTAAAAAGCGCGCCTTCTCGGATCGTGGTTGTCGCCTCGGATGCGCATAAGTCGGCTCGGGGCGGCCTCGATTTTGACGACCTGCAATCGAAGCGCAGCTATAACGGCATTCGTGCCTACGCCCAGTCCAAGCTGGCCAACGTTCTCTTTGCCCGCCACCTTGCGACACGGCTTGCAGGTCGCGGCGTTTCGGCCTTCTGCTTGCATCCTGGAGTCGTCGCAACAAACTTCACGGGTGATGGGGATGCGGGTGGCTTGTGGGGATTCTTCTTCAAATGGTTGCGGCCACTCTTGCTGAGCCCTGAAAAGGGTGCTCGCACATCCGTTCATTTGTGCTGTACCCCCGGAATCGAAGACATTAGCGGCGGTTACTTCGTAAAGTGCAGGCTGGCAACGCCTTCAAAGGCAGCAAGTGACGATGCCGCAGCTCTACAGTTGTGGGAGATCTCAGATGCCCTATGCGAGGAATCTGCACTCCCCAGTTTCGATTTTTAATCCCCTCGCTCTATCTCTCAACAGTATGCAATCCGGACATTCAGACATCACGACGCTTGGCGTTCAAGTCCAAGTCGCTTCGCAGTATCTTCCCGATCAATCTCTGCCCGAACGGAAGCGTTTTGTATTCGCCTACCGGGTGGTGATCACGAACCTGGGGGACGAGCCCGCGACACTGCGCTCTCGAAAATGGATAATCACGGATGCCGAGGGGCTTGTTGAGATTATAGAGGGTCCCGGAGTCATCGGTGAGGAGCCCAGGCTTATGCCTGGCGACTCGCACGAGTATATGAGCGGTTGCCCGCTCCGCACAAAATGGGGGACCATGGAGGGACATTTTGTGATGGAGCGCGACCAAGGTGACACCTTTAAGGCCGTTGTTGGGCGCTTCTTTCTCGCGGAGAACGTCGCGCCGATTCGCTCGCAAGTCTAGTGACTCCTAACCTAGGTTTCCCTGTTGGGAATTGAAGCGAGCCTGGCCCTCCGAAGAGGGCCAGGCTCGCTTTCTTCGATCACCGGGGGTTTATATCGCCGGGATCTGTGTCCCCAAGAGACTAGGGGCAGATTACGAGCTCAACACCGTTCGAGAAAGCGAATCCACCTGGGAGGGCCGCTTCGAGAGCGATCGTCTGGATGTAGACCGGGACGCCGGCAAGATTGGGGTTCGCGGGAACGTGGATGTTCCAAACAGATTGACCAGCTGAAGCGGCAATGGTGCTCATCGGGATGAGTTGCGCACTCTGGGCGATCAAGAGGATACCGCCGAGGATCGGGGCACTCGCCTGAGCTCCAGAGACAAGTTGGAACACGCTAGGAGCGGTTACACCCGTTGTGGTCAGTGTCAACGCCGAACCGACGGAGCCACTGCCTGTAGCCGTGAGGTCTAGGATGTTGGCCGCAGAAGCTCCGATACCGTACTTCGTGAAGCCACAGGGTGTGGGAGGAGTTGAGTTGTTCATCCAAACAAAGGTTCCAGCTTGACGAGAGATCAAAATGTCGTTGTCGCCATCTTGGTCAAGGTCAAATACAGCAACGTCGTGCGTGCCAGTCATGTCCGACTTGTTCATGCCGACAACTCCATGCCAACCGCCGGAGCCACTTAGTTCTTTCTCCTCGCGAAGCGAGAGAGTGTTCTGACCCACAACCGTTGTGCGGTTGTGATAGATGTGAACGCGGCGCGTGTAGCTAGGGATGTCAACGTCAACATCACAGATGATAACGTCGTTCCAGCCATCGTTGTTGAGGTCAACAACTAGGTTGTTGCTGGCGAAGCCGTCGTCGCTTCCAGCTGCAAACTCGAAAGTTTGTGCAGAAGTCCAGCTCACTCGGCCAAAGGCGTCGTTGCCCGTATTGACGCGGAAGCGGTCTGCGCCGTCGTCGCTGATGATGATGTCCAAGCGACCATCGTTATTGAGGTCGCCTTCGCTTGTGTGGTAAGGGGCGAAGTTGTGGAAGTCGTCGAAAATGTTGAACATGCCCGGGTTCGACGGGTCGTTGTAGGAGATCGCGACGAACTGAGGCGCGTTCAAGGAAGTGTCCTTGAGAACGTCATTAACTCCATCGCCATTGAAGTCAGCGATGACAACCGAGTTGCCGAAGGCGGACTTCAACATCGCAGTGGTCATGCGGAGTTGACTTTGGTCGGTAAAGAAACCGTTGCCATCGTTGATCAGTAGGCGGTCGTTCAGGTCCTTGTTGGCGGGCTGACCCGAACCGGAAGAACCGGAGGAGTCGTAGTCGCCGAAGTACAAGTCGGGAAGTCCGTTACCGGTGACGTCGCCAGCGGCGACCGAGCAGAAGCGCGGGTTCTCAGGGAGACCGGTTCCGTAGTGGAGCAGCTGCGGGATGCGGGACTCTTCGTAGCGCAGGCCGAGCCAGTTGCCACTGCCGTCATTACCCAGGTTCATGTGGATACGCGGGTGACCGAGTGCCTTGGAGAGGCCATCGCTCAGGGTTGTTGCCGTGATGACATCTAGCCAACCGTCGCCATCGAAGTCGGCGAAGACGACGTCGCGATCGTTGGTCGGGGTGAGGAAGCCGTTGTCGCCAGGGACATCCGATGCGGTGGCCAAGGTCGACGTGCGGTCGACAAGGATGCCACCTTCGTTCATCAATAAGATGTTGGTGCGCCGGCCGGGTGAGGTGTAGTGCTCTTTACGAACCGCAATGACGTCGATGTCGCCATCTTTGTCCAAGTCGCCCCACGCGAAGTCAACCTCGGTGTCAGGCGTCGAAACGGATCCAGGTCCCGCCGGAAGGCGTGCTGCGTCTTTGGTGAAGCTTGCCCATTGATCATTGAGCTGGGCTTGGCTCGGTGCTGCAAAGGCCGCGATGGCGGCGATGCCAAGGAAAATACTTGCGCGTGTCATGGTTGAAATCGGATGCAGGTTGTGGGGGAAGTGACGCCCCGTTTTAGGAACGGTCAAAACGGGGGATTTATGGGGGGGGGCAAGGCTGTAATGCCCTAGGGCAAAACGAGTGACAGATCAGGCTAGCAGCCCGCTCGGGTCTTGGGAGAGCCTTGTACCAATAATCTTCTAATCAAGACGTTTCCAATACCCACAGGGTTCCCATGATTAGGGAACTCAACA
>CALBMX010000092.1 GCA_937896235.1 uncultured bacterium | reverse complement strand
GCGGAACTGCTCGTCTTCCGTGGAGCCAGCCATGGCAGTCGTTGAAGACACGCCACCAGCGGCAGCTTTGGACACCAGATCGAAGTAGCTCGTACCGACTTCGTGTTGGTGCTTCGTGGCGGTATATCCGTTGGCTTCCGAGGCAAACTCATCCTGTTGCAGCTCCGAGTAGGCCGACATTCCGCGAGTCTTGTACTCCCGGGCCAGCTCAAACATGCGGTGGTTCAAGGCATGGAAACCAGCAAGGGTCACAAACTGGAAGGCGTACCCCATGTTGAACAGCGCCTCCTGGAAGCGCGCGATCGTCTCTTTATCCAAGTTGGCTTCCCAGTTGAAGCTTGGCGAGCAGTTGTAGGCCAGCAGCTTACCGGGGAATTTGGCATGGATCGCGTCCGCGAACTGCTGGGCCTCTTCGAGGTCCGGCTTCGAGGTTTCGCACCAAATCAGGTCCGCGTAGGGCGCATAGGCAAGACCGCGACTGATGGCCTGATCGATGCCCGGCTTGGTGTGATAGAAACCCTCGGGCGTGCGCTCGCCGGTGATGAAGGCGTGGTCGTACTCGTCAATGTCACTGGTGATAAGGCCAGCAGCGTTGGCGTCCGTACGGGCAATCAAGACCGTCGGCACGTCCATGGTGTCGGCGGCAAGGCGTGCCGCGTTCAGGGTGCGAATGAACTGACTCGTAGGGACCAAAACTTTGCCGCCAAGGTGGCCGCACTTCTTTTCAGAGGCGAGCTGGTCCTCGAAGTGAACGCCGGCGGCGCCCGCTTCGATCATTGCCTTCATGAGTTCGAATGCGTTAAGGGGACCACCAAAACCGGCTTCGGCATCGGCGATAATCGGCGCGAACCACTCGGTGGAATGATCACCTTCGGAGTGAGCAATCTTGTCGGCCCTAGAGAGGCAGCGGTTGATGCGATCCACTACCGTGGGCACAGAGTTGGCCGGGTAGAGGCTTTGATCGGGGTACATGTCACCAGCCACGTTTGCGTCGGCGGCAACCTGCCAACCCGAAAGGTAGATGGCCTTCAGGCCTGCGCGCACCTGCTGCATGGCCTGGTTCCCAGTCAATGCACCAAGGGCGGCGACGCGCTCTTTGCCATTGACGAGCTTCCAGAGTCGTTCAGCGCCATCTGTCGCCAAGGTGTAATGGATCCGCTTTGAGCCCCGAAGACGCTGGACGTCCTCTGGACTGTAGTCGCGCTTGATACCATCCCAACGCTTCGCGCTGAGCTCGGTACCATTGGAGTAGTGTGGTAAATAGGGGTTAGACATGAGGGGGATTCTTGGGTTAGAAAGAGAAGAGACGGGATGACCCCACCGCGAAGGGGTGACTGAAGAGGGGGCGGTAGATGGACTGTCAGAATTGCTCGTAGGCAGCAAGGGTCAAGAACTCGCGCAGTTCGGGGGCCTCGATGAGCTCGCGGAAGAGTTCGGAAGCCTTGGCGAAGTTGCCGCTTGCGAAAGCAGCAGCTCCAACATCGGCCTTGATCTTGCCAAGCTCTTCACTTTGGATCTCGGCTATCAGCTCCAGAGTGACCTCTTGCCCACTGACAAGGCTCTTATGGTGATGCGCCCACTGCCAGACCTGGGTCCTGGAGATCTCGGCTGTAGCCGCATCTTCCATGAGGTTGAAGATCGGGACACAGCCCGCACCTCCAAGCCATGCCGCTAAGTAGCGCACACCTACATTGAGGTTCTGCCGCAGGCCGGCTTCAGTGATCTCGCCCCTGGGCACTGCTAAAAGATCCTCGGCGGTGACATTCACATCTTCACGCAGCACGTCGAGTTGATTGGTCACGCCCTTGGCATCAAGTGCGCAGGCGAACTCTTCCAGAGCAATAGGGACAAGCCCAGGATGGGCAACCCATGTTCCGTCGTGGCCGTTTTCGGCTTCGCGGCGCTTATCGTCGCGAACCTTATCCATGGCAGTTTGGTTTGCAGCTACGTCGCCCTTGATTGGAATTTGAGCGGCCATACCCCCCATGGCAAAGGCGCCTCGGCGGTGGCAGGTCTTGATCAAGAGCTGACTGTAGCTCGAGAGGAAGCGGCGGTCCATTCCAACACTGGCCCGGTCGGGCAGCACGAAGTTTGGATCGTTCCGAAAGCGCTTGATGAAGCTAAAGATGTAGTCCCACCGACCGCAGTTGAGCCCCGCCATGTGGTCCCGTAGCTCATAGATGATTTCGTCCATCTCAAAGGCCGCAGGCAGGGTCTCGATCAGCACAGTCACTTTGGTCACACCTATTGGGAGGCCGAGAGCAACCTCCGTCGCTGTGATCACATCATTCCAAAGCCGGGCTTCGAGGTGGCTCTCGATCTTTGGAAGGTAGAAGTAGGGCCCTGACCCCTTCTCAAGCAAGGCTTGAGCGTTGTGGAACATGAAGGTCGCGAAATCAAAGAGTGAGCCGGACACGGGCTTGCCGTCAAGGATCGCGTGCTTCTCATCGAGGTGCCAACCCCGGGGGCGCACCATAAGAATCGCTGTCTCATCATTGAGCGAATAGGTCTTGGAGCCGTCGGGCTTTTCGAACTCAATCGTGCCTTGGACGGCGTCGCGAAGGTTGAGCTGCCCCTCGGTGACATTGGCAAAAGTCGGCGAGTTCGAATCCTCGAGGTCGGCCATAAAGACCTTTGCGCCCGAATTGAGCGCATTGATGATCATCTTCCGATCTACGGGACCGGTGATCTCGACGCGACGGTCCAAGAGGTCCTTGGGCAGCGGGGCGACCCTCCAATCGCCAGACCGGATGGTCCTGGTTTCCTCAAGAAAATCTGGGCGTTCGCCCGCATCAAGTCGGGCTTGGCGCTCCTCCCTCATGGCAAGCAGTTCCTGCCTACGGGGTCCGAATCGCTGTTCTAGATCTGCGATAAGGGCCAATGCCTCTTCAGTGAAGATCTCGGCGCATCCGCTGGAGAGGGCAACGGTTAGCGTAAGGGAGGAGGTCGATGGCATGAGGTAACTGGGGGAGGAGGGAAGTTCAAACTTACCCCAGACATGTGCATAGCATGTTTCATATATGAAAAAATACAGGCATTTCCTTTACATGGCTAGGTCGGAGATGTAATAGCGGGTAACGACTGGCCAAATTAGGCCAACTGAACCCTCCATAGGATTAAACGGCCCCATAAGGGCCAACCACCACTCTGGACTGGACTAGCAAAGGAAGGCATCCCCCTAAGCCAGGCTGCCCCTGCGGGGGGAGAGGGGGGGGACGCGATCCAAGCGGCATCAGACTACAGGGCCAATGAGACCCCCAAAAATACACGCTAAGTAATCTTCACATGGATTTTCTCGGACGCTGCCTCTGCCACACCTTCATCCTGCTTGCAATTTCCTTGGCCTGCTCTGTAACCGAGTCAAACCCTGTCGCTCGCATCCAACTCTCCCCGGAAATCCGGCCCGCGTTCTTCTTTGCCGACGACGTCCCCACGTCCGTCAGAGGCTCGCTCGAGTACGCCTTTGATGCCGCGATCACCGAATGGGGCAATTTTGGTCCCATCGAATATTGGGTTGTGGGAGCCGATACTCAAGCCGCAGAGCGCCTCGCCGACCGCTTCTGTGAGCACCGCGTTCAACGGGGGGACCTGAGTCGAAAGGAGTGCGAAGAATACGGTCAGCGCAGGGCCGAGTTCGTCGAATGGGCATCTCGCGCCGAAGAGATGGTTATCTCCGGACGGCCTTTTATAGATGCGGGGTGGAACGGTGGTCTTGAGTGGGGTCTACACTTATTTAGTTCGTCCTATCCGCCAGGTTGGGCGGGACTCGAGGACGCCCGACCCGAAGACGACCAGACCGTCCTCTTCCACGAGTACTTCCACGCCATTCAGAATGCGCACCTCGACACCCTAGACTGGAGTGAGCGTCAAGAGCTCATGGGCCCTGTTTGGTGGGTCGAGGGCGGCGCCGAGTTCATGGCCCAGGTCACGACTTCGCGCCTGCGCGCTAGCGGCGGGCTCCCCACCGACCAGCGAGCTGGCCGAGATCCTTGGAGTAGCGCCGAGGCCATGCGCCACAAGCTCGAGCGCGGCCTCAGCCTGCTCAGCGAGCGACCCGGCCTGAAATTCTCAGATGTCGGATATGGACCCGACGCCAACATAGCCTATGACTTGGGTTCCTGGGGGGTTGCGTGGCTCTGCCAGCGGGCCGGCGAGGCTTCCCTGTTAGAGACCTTCTACCCGCGCCTTCAAGAGCTGGGCTGGAATGAGGCCTTTGCGGTGTGCTTTGGGATGACTCCCGCTGAGTTCTACGGCGAGTTCGATAGCTTCCTCGCCAGTCCGCAGAGTGAGCAGCTGCTCCTGCTAGAGCACTTCTTTTAGATCGAGACGCCGCGCTGAAAACGACTCCGACAAGCAGACATCCCTACTGGACCAGCTGCGTAACCACGCTTCTCAGGTCCTGGATCGTGAACGGCTTCATCAGCAACTTCCAGCCGCGCTCAATGAGGAGGTCATCGATTGCGGAGATGTCAGCGTAGCCAGTAACAATTAGGACCTTGTCTAAGAGCCCTCGACTCGAAAGGGTCGAAGCAAGCTCGAGCCCATCGCCATCACCAAGGCAGACATCACTAATGAACACGTCGGGCACACGCCTCTCGCTGCTGAAGTACTCCATGCAGGCGCCATGCGAGGGGAAGGACTCGACCGTGAAACCGAGCTGTTCCATGAAGCGCGCGACCAGCTGCCTTAGGGGCTCCACATCTTCGACGACTACTGCAAAATGATCGCTCGCCAGGATTCCCCGCCTCTCCCTCGACGGGGAAGGGCTTGCAGCCGACTCGCCCGAAACGGGCTCTAGGTCAATAATAGGTAGCCTGAGATGGAAGGCCGTCCCCCCCCCTTGGCGCCGGCGGCTAGCTCACAAGAGCAGACCCAGGGGCTCTGGAAACTGATCTTCATCGTCAGCAACTCTACCAGGCTCAGCTCCGGCGGCTCAAGGCAAGGCCTACGATCGAGTACCGAACTCTAATTGGTGTCGAGTGAATACCACGACCGGATCTCCCCCTCGCTCGGTATGGAGATTTCACCCTTTAGTGTTCGCTTGGGAGGACCAATTCCCAAGTGAAAACAGATGAACCTTAGGCAACTTACTCCCATTATCCACGCACCTCGGCGCCCGGTTGTGTAGTTCCCTTCGTAACTCTCGAATCCGCCATCAAGGAAGTCGAACCTGCGCTCGATGCTCGTCACTCCAGAACCCGGGTTGTAGGATGACAGCTCGCTCTTCTCGTTTGCCACGCGGCGGGCGAGAGCCAGGATTGCAAGCCAGACTTCGTGCGGCCGCGATTCATCCAGAACTCCTGACCCCTTGACGAAGTAGGTGCATTTGGTGCCCCTCGAACTTGAGAAGAAGTCTGTCCAGGGAGCCCCATCAAATGTCTTTGACTTTCCATCTTCCGTGCACGGAGCAATCGGCTGACGCAGCTTGACAGACTTAGCTTCCTCGCGGGCCAGCCGCAATCTATCGTCCTTTCTTGCTTTACGTTCTCGACGAAGCACTTGCAGGCGTTCGGATCGGTCTGAATGAACTCTCGCCCATGCAGATTCTTCGGGGAAAATGTCACCTGGTGAGCAGCTTCGCCACACACTCCGGTTGAGCCAAACAGGCTGCCGGTACTCGCCTATGTACCCTCCCCCGCCGCGCACACAAACATGCCTCCTACCACGACCGTCTGTCCACCAAGCGAC
>CALBMX010000091.1 GCA_937896235.1 uncultured bacterium | reverse complement strand
CAGCTCGCAGTGTAATCCGCGAACCTTGAAAACCAGGTCCATCCATCTTGTCTAGCGTAGGCAGGTGTGGCACTTCTTGCCGTTCCCACCCTACGCAGAGACGTCGGAAAAGCCGACTTCGTGAGTTCCGGCGAGAGAGCTCGGCATGAAGCAGAGCGCTTTCCAACGCCAACGGGAGAAGCTTGCGCTGGCAGGATTCTAGTGGTGAAGCTAGTGAGCTGCTGAACCCGGCTTTACACCCTCAACCCCAAGAGCTCTGCGATCTTGCCGAGGAGTTCTACGAGGCCATGACTCTACGAGAGCGGGAGAGGATCTTCGCCACGCGCCATAGGCATCGTGCAAGGCAAACCTATCCAAACAGAATCAAGGCAGAGTGCAACTTCTAGGACTGCTCCGAAGCGGTGTTGTGGCAGCTCATGGCTGGACACCTTAATAGGGCTGGCTTCGGGATCGTCCTTGTCGGTGGCGCGGTGATCTCGGTGTACACAGATAGCGCCTACCGCTCTGGGAACTTGGACTTCGTTTGCGAGGAGCACTATAGAGAGCCTCTTGATGCATGCTTGGCTGAACTCGGAGTCCACCAACAGGGCAGTCACTGCGTTCACCCCAACGGCCACACCTGCTTGTTACATTCGCCGCTGGTCCCTTGGGAAACGGCGATGACCTCAACATCATCTCAAGCGCCGGAGTGACCGGCGAGCAGGTCCTCAAGCTCTTCTCCCCCACCGACGGTGTCCGGGGCCTGCTTGCTATCTACATCCGCTTCAAGGCGCGGGAGTGCTTAGATCAAGCTGTGCTCGCCTCCAGTTTGCACCCCGTCAACTAGGTTGCGATAGAACAATGGTGCGCGAAGAAATCAGCTGAGGGCGCCGCCATTTCCAAGGAGCTGCGGCGACCCGCCCGAAGAACCAGAAGCGCCGGTACGGCAGGAACATTCGGTAGGCACTTCGCTCCAGCGGACACGGTGAATGTGGTGATCGAGTAGCTCGCGGATCATCCAATGTCCATGAAGTCCGGAATCGATGTGCTCATGATGTGCGACACCTGTCGATTGGCGGCGCAGGACCTCTAGAGAGGAGGGGGCCTGATCGTTGTAGCCATCCCAATCGCCACGATCCCCAGGGAAGCGGTCTTGGAGGCACACCACGAAAACGACACCCCAAATTGCCTAGAGAGAGCCGGACAGCAACGAAGCCTTCGCTCGCCGCCAGGCTATCCAGGATGGTGGCGATGATCCCGAAGAGCCGGAGTCGCCCCCTGCACGGACACAACGGTCCGCCCCCGGCGAAGGGTGTAAAAGGGTACCTGGTACGGTATTCCCAACTACCGCGCCTTACTGATCTTCAGCTTCTCGATCTTGGCTTGCTTCTTCACCGACTCTTCGCTTCGAGTGAGCGAGGTCGCGATCGTCTTGAGACTCATGCCTTTGTCAGCCATGAGTCGGAGCTTTCCAATCTCTGTAGGAGTCCAAGCCTGGCGGTGTCGCTCAAATTTATTAGCCATACTAGCTCTCGGTGTCGACGAAAAGGAACTAGGAGCGCCGCATCTGCCTTGGCACTTTGCGGCGTAGCTGCACTGGGTTGTGTGCGAAACTGCAAAAAAAATGGTCGGGGCGAGAGGATTCGAACCTCCGACCTCTGCAACCCCATGGGGCTCTCGGAGCCTGGCTCAAGACGGCGCTAACTCAAGGCGGGAATGTGAGTTAGCGAGGGTAGGGGCGAATGGAGCGGCTTGCAAGGGCTTGCGCTCATTTGCGCCCGCTTGCACTCATGTGCGTGGGCTTGCATGGGTTGCGTGGATTGTCCACAGTTCCTGAACGAGCCACCTGAGAGATGCCCTTTCTCCCAGCCCCATGGCTGCTTCCTGTTGTAGGTGACGATGCCATACTCCTGGAGCCGCTGATCGCAGATCGGCCCCAGGAAATGTCCGTCGTGCTGATGCTTCGCGCGCTTGGGCATGCCGAGGTCTCGCTCTGCACCCAGACCACGACCACGGTCCACCCTCGGGAGACCTTCTGTCCCGCGATCCGTTTGGACGCGGCGGCCATCGTGGTCGCGTACATTCATCAGAGCGGCGACGCCGGACCCTCGCCCGAGGATATCGAACTCACGCAGAGGCTGATCGAGACCGAGAAGCTCTTGAGCATTCCGGTACTCAACCACCTGATCTTGGGCGTCCGTTTCCTCAAGGAAGGTCAGTGCGCGCCTTAGCGTCCACCAGTTGCTCGTTCAGGGAACCGGGGATTCCATGACCCACGCCCGACCACCCCCATTTATGGTTATAAAACTTCAAAATGTGGTTGTACAACCACGCAAAGTGGTCGAGACTTAGGCTATGGAGAATCCCTTGGCAATTCTGCTTGGCCGCACCGCATCAAAATTACTGCTTTACCTGATTCACTACGGCGAGGCCTATGCGACGGGCGCGGCAAAAGACCTTGGCGTCAACCAGAGCGCAGTCCAACGGCAGCTAGAGAAGCTCGAGGGAGCCGGGTTCCTGGTTTCTAAGCTCGTAGGCCGCACTCGGCTCTACACCATCAATCCTAAGAACCCCACCGCCAGGAAACTCCGTGAGCTCGGCGCAGTCTTCTATGAAGCCATGACTATGAAGGAGCGCGAGAAGCTCTTTCCCACACGACGAAGACCAAGAAGACCAGGAAAGCCGACCCTAGAGCGATGAAGAGTAACTTCAGCTATGGCGATTGCACGGAAGAGCAGCTGTGGAGGCATGTCGCGGGGCACCTCGAGGCCTCGGGATTCCCCGTGGTTCTAGTTGGCGGCGCGGTGGTCTCCGTGTATTCGAGAGGGGCCTATCGCTCGGGAGACTTGGACTTCGTTCAAGAGGGGCTGTATGCAGAACCTCTAGATGGGTGCTTGGCTGAACTCGGATTCGCGCGCCGTGGCCGGCACTTCGTTCACCCCGACTGCAAACATCTCTTCGTCGAGTTTGTTGCTGGCCCTCTGGGCATCGGCGATGACCTCGACATAACACCGACGACAGAAGTAGAGGACGGGCACACCCTGCGGATCCTCTCACCAACCGACTGCGTCCGGGATCGCCTTGCAAGCTACATCCACTTCAAGGCGCGCGACTGTCTCGATCAAGCTGCGCTTGTGGCCTCCGCCCAGCCCGTCAACTGGGACATCATCGAAGCCTGGTGCCTGCACGAATCGACCAATGGGGCAGCAGTCCTGCGAGAACTGCGAAAGCTTGTCCGCAGACTAGACGCAGATGCGGGCCCATAGAGCATGCTGGGGGGCACCAAGCGAGGATTCGCTTGCGAGTGATAGAAATGGTCGGGGCGAGAGGATTCGAACCTCCGACCTCTGCAACCCCATTGCAGCGCGCTAGCCAGGCTGCGCCACGCCCCGACCGAGGGGGGGTAAGAATAGGGCTGATTTACTGCTCCGTCAATGGTCTGGGCGGCAATCCTTGCCAGTCATTGCAATTAGAGGGAGAATAGGACGCATGGTAAGGCCCTCACGCAGTCAATGGGTGCCCCGGGCTTATGCTCGTCGGCGACACCGCACTTGGATGAAGTCCATGACTCTCGCAGCTCTTGGCTGGGGAGTCTGGTGGGCCGGACTTGTGCTCGCCCGCTTTGCGCCGGGGATCGCTCCAGACTTCTTGTCTGGCCGCACGCTGATCACCGCGCTCAGTTTCGCCTGTGCGATCCCTGGGCTGGTCCTAGCCCTGGGGACGGTACGCGCCAAGCGGTCCTGGTTGCCTTTTGCGGCGCTCGCCATTTTTGCCAACGCATCCCTATTGGTGATGCCTTGGTTGCTTGAAGGCCTTGGGAGAGTCCGGGGGTAAGAGCCTAAGACCGCCCCAAGCCAGCTTCCAAAGTGCGCCGGACGCCGATCACCTAAATGGGTGACGCCACCAAGATCATCCAGATACCTGTGATAGCGGAGAGAACGATCAGGACAAAAGCGGAGAAGGCGCCGGTGCGGTGGTGGCGATGGCTCTCACCGGTTCGCAGGGTTACGACTCCAGTTGCTACAGGCGCCAAGAGTGAGAGAGTCGCCAACTTCGCCAGCAACATGTGCACAGGATAGATTGCGCCCGCAGTCTCGAGGTCATACCCCTTACCCAACTGCAGGGCAGCTGCAATCGTCCAAACGAGCAAGGCCACGGTCAAACCGACAAGACTGAGGTGAAGCGCTCTGCGCCTCTTGATCCGCCATCGTAAGCCCGTCCAAAGCACCGCCAAAAATGCGACTAAGGTGCAGAGGAAGGCGAGAATAAATTCGATCATTGAGTCCACAGTTCGGTGCTAGAGGAGGCTTCCCATTTCAGCTGTGGGTTCCCTGCTCATCAGGTCGGAAACCGCTTTACGCGGATCCTTATTGTTGAAGAGAATGGCGTAGACCTGTTCGGCGATCGGCAAGCTGGCCTCTCCGCCTAAGTCGGACTCTGGCCCGAAGAGAGCTTGCGTTGTCCAAACACCCTCGGCCACCATTTTCATCGAGGCGAGCACATCTTGAAGAGATTCACCACGCCCGATTCTCTCTCCAACGGCCCGATTGCGCGAGTGCTGACTACAGGCCGTCGTGATCAGGTCACCAACGCCAGCCAGCCCGAAGAACGTGCTGGGATCCGCCCCATGCAGCTGACCGTAGCGGGCCATTTCGACCATGCCTCGGGTAAGGAGAGCCGCTTTCGCATTGTCCCCAAGCTCCAGTCCATCGCTGATGCCAGCCGCGAGTGCAATCACGTTTTTAAGGGCGGCCGCGAGCTCGGCGCCATTGCGATCCTTGGAGGTATAGACACGCAAACTAGGACAGTTAAAGGCCTGCTGCACCTGCTTGGCTAGCGCTTCGGACTCCGAAGCGGAGACGACTGATGCCGGCATGCCACGAGCGACCTCTTCCGCATGGCTCGGCCCTGTCAGAACGCCGATGTCACGCTTCCCAAGCACCTCTAACAAGATGTTTGTGGGCGACTTCATCGTCTCAATCTCTAACCCTTTGGTCGCGCTCACGATGGGCACAGAGTCGCTGAGAAACTCCTCGAAACGACGGGCCACTCCACGAAGGAATTGGGTGGGAACGACACTCACGATCAGGTCCGCGCCGTCGCAAGCCACCTCGGGGTCCGCGCTAAATTCGAGGTTGTCGGGGAGGGCGATCCCAGGCAAAAAGGGCCTGTTCTCACGGTGCCGGGTCAGGTCTTCCGTTTGCTCGGGAAAAGCGCTCCACAAAGTCGTTGGCACTTCGTTCTTGGCGAGAATAATAGAGAGGGCCGTCCCCCAGCTTCCATCCCCGATTACAAGGGCGCGTTTGGTCGGATAGACAGTCATGAGTCTTTGCTCTTTTTGGACTTGTGGATGCTCGGCTCGAGTCCTGAAAAGAGTCTCTTCAGATTCTCCCGATGCCTCCAGATGACAAGCAGGGCGAAGGCGATCGTTCCCCATACAACCTCCATCCCATAGATTTCGGTGTCCATTTCTTCATAGGCGATCAGAGGGAACAGGCACACCATGATGATCGATGCGAGACTCACAAAGCCCGTCGAGAATGCGGCGATCAAGAATCCAACACCACCCAGCAAAAAGACCGTTGGGGCGTGGGCGACAAGTGCGCCACAACCAGTCGCGACTGCCTTGCCCCCCTTGAAGCGCAGGAAGACAGGCCAAACGTGACCGCAAGTTGCTGCGCCCCCCATGATCACGCCGAGCACGCGCGGATCCATGCCATCCCCTCCAAAGGCCGGAACAAGCCAGGCATACGGAGCGTACCCCTTGAGGAAATCTAACGTGAAGGCCAGCAAACCAAGAGGCTTTCCAATCGCCCGACTTGTGTTTGTCGCCCCAATATTTCCACTACCAAAAGTATGCAAGTTGACGCCCTTGAGGCGCGCCAAAATGAAGCCGAAGGGGATCGAGCCAAGCAGATAGGCGAAGACGATTAGGCCCCACTCCTGCCCGGTGGGCATAGGGATACTGCACAGAATCATGAGCGGCATCGCCGGTTTGGGCGGCGAGAATGGACAAGGGGTAATGGCAAAGGGATCGAACTCGATGGATAGGGTAACGACCTTATGCCTCAGATGCACTTGGCAGGTAGCGGTGTCTTTGGATACCCCTCAATCGTGCTATTCTCACAGCATGGCCACTTCCCCCTCTCCCCCTCACGCCAAACCCACTCGTCGCATCGGCGTCGATACGGGGGGCACGTTCACCGACGTTTACGTCGCACCCTTGGAGCGGAACAAACCCGCAATCGTCGTGAAGGTCCCCTCCACGCCGCGAGACCCGTCCGAGGCCATCGCCGACGGCCTAACCCGCACCGGGGGTGCACCCGAATCGCCCCTGCACATCATCCACGGCACAACCGTCGGCCTGAATGCACTCCTGACCCGCAACCTGGCGAAGACCGCACTTGTCACCAACGAGGGCTTCCGCGATCTCATCGAGATCGCCCGCCAAGATCGCCCCGACATCTACGCCCTCCACCCGGAGCTGCCCGAGCCCGTCGTTCCCCGCAACCTCCGCTTCACGGTCCCTCAAAGGTCCTGGCCCGACCCTACAACCGGGGCCATCCGTGAGATCACCCGCCCCACTCGCGAAGACCTGGCCACCCTCAAAAATCACATCGCCACCTCGGGCGCAAAGAGTATCGCCATCTGCCTTTTGCACTCCTGGGCTGACCCTGCGATCGAGGCGCGCATCGCAAAGTCCCTCCGCCCCCTAGGACTTCCGATCACAACGTCCGCCTCGCTTGTCCCCGAGTACCGCGAGTACGAGCGCTTCTCTACGGCCACGATCAACGCATCGCTCGCGCCTATAGTTGGCGAGTATCTCGACCGGCTTACCGCGGCTCTTACGCGCGTCGGCTTCGGTGCGGCACGGCTCTCGTTGATGCAATCTAGCGGAGGCACCATCGGCGTCCCCCGCGCCGTTGCCGAACCCGCGCGCGTACTTCTGTCCGGACCTGCAGGAGGGGTGCTCGGCGCGACTCGCGCTGCTGCCGAGGCGGGCCTCGGCGACATCGTCACCTTGGACATGGGCGGCACAAGCACGGACGTCGCCTTCTACTCGCCCTCCACAAAAAGCGGCTCCGGACGCGCGGGAGAGGCACCTCCAATCGGCGGACTGCCCGTTGCCCTACCCAGTTTAGACGTACACACCATTGGCTGCGGTGGCGGCTCGTTAGCCTCCATCGACACCGGTGGGGCACTCCACGTCGGGCCAGCGAGCGCCGGCGCCTACCCCGGCCCGGTCGCATATGGGAACTCCGATCAATTGACCCTCACCGATGCCCATATCTACCTCGGGCACATCCTCACCGGCGCGGAGAGCAATGCAATTGCAAAGGCCGCCGGCGCCGGTTTTTTAGGAGGCGCGTTAGCCCTAGATATCGACCGTGTTTCGCGCGCTTTTGAGGCCCTTGGAGAGCGCCTTGGCGTTCGCCCTCGCGCCGCTGCCGCGGCGATGATTGAAATCGCACGAGCCGCAATGGGACGCGCGGCCGGTGCGATGACCATGCAACGCGGCCGCGACCCACGCTCTCTCTCCCTGGTCGCCTTCGGAGGTGCAGGCGGACTTGTCGCCGCGGAGCTCGCGCACTCGATGGACATTCCCCGCGTCCTCATCCCGAGCGACCCCGGAGTCTTATCTGCCCGCGGTCTCGCCCAAGCTGGATTTCGAGGCGACGCCTCGCGCAGCCTGCTCGCACCTCTCTTCGATGTCCCCTCCAGCAAGCGCACCCAAATTTTCGAGGAGCTCACCGACGAACTCTTGGGCCAGGCAGCAGCGGAAAATCTATCGCCCAAGGACCTAGACGTCCGCTTCACCCTAGACCTTCGCTATGCGGGTCAATCCTTCGAATTGGCCATCCCTGCCGGCGGCCAAACGGTTGAGCGCCGCTCGATGGGAGCTCCGACGAACGCGGCCCTTGCGGAGGCGTTCTTTGCCGCACACGAACAGCTCTACGGGCACCGCATGGACGGCCGGGTCCCCGAACTCGTAAACTTTCGTGTAGCTGCCACTGAGCGGAATGTCGCCATTCGAGTGCGGAAACCACGGATTCGGGCTCTTTCCACGGCGGCCCACGTTGCTGAAACTACGATTACGATCAATCACTCTCCTGTTACAGCGCGCGTCCTGAATCGGGCCTCTTTGAAGCCAGGCATGGCCTTCAGCGGTCCCGCGATCGTACTCGAATATTCCGGAACAACGCTGATTCCGCCGAGCTGGCAGGTTGTGGTGACAGCGGGCTCGCACATGCTCCTTTCTCGCGAATAGGCGAATTCCGAGTCGCCTAATCCCTTAGGTTGAGGCTGTGAAAACACGTCAGAAAACGCCTCTCCGGAACCGAAAGTGATAAGATCCCGACCGATTATTCCGATGAAGGGATACAGAGCCCTTCCTCCACAAAGAACAACCGCGCCCTAGGCGCTCCCAAACCATGCCGCACATCATCGCCGAACCCTGCGTCAACACGAAAGACACAGCCTGCGCCGAAGTTTGCCCCGTCGATTGCATTCACCCCCTCAAAGATGAGGAGGAATACGCAGAGGCAAAAATGCTCTACATCAACCCCGATGAGTGCATCGACTGTGGAGCTTGCATCCCAGAGTGCCCGGTTGACGCCATCTTTGACGAAGGCGACTTGCCCCCCCAGTGGAGTGAGTACACGCAGATCAACGAAGACTACTACAACTAAGCTCCCCGCTTAGTTGCCGAAGCGCGCTGCCCTTGGGGCAGGCCTTTGGAGGACAAATCGCCCTACGACCGAGCTCTCTCGATCGTAGGGCGATTTGCGTAGTTGCCCGAGCGAGCCTACTTCTTCAGTTGGAAGTGAACGACGTGTTCGAATACTCGACACACGCCCTCCGCTGCGACTCCAGCGGGAGGCGTAAGGTCAAATCGCCACTTAGGTGCGGCCGACATGGCAGCCTCATCGAGCCGTGGGAATCCGGAGCTTTGGATGAGCTCTACTCCTCGAACGCGTCCCTCGTCATCTAACGTCAATCGTAATCTAGCGTCGCCCTGTTCCTGCAAGCGCAAGCTCAGGCGCGGGTAGGGCGCATCTTCGCCTTCGCTCCGAAGTGGTGTATAAAGCTGAATCTCGGCATCTATTGGGGCATCCTCTATTTCGTCAACAAGGGAGTCCCCTGCAAGCGGCGGCTCGGCCATGGGCTGCACGAGAGTCACGGGAGCCCTGGGGCCCACAAAATCCTGGCTGAGTAGATGCTCCGCAAACGACTCAGCCGGTGCGACCTCGAAGCGCTCCTTTCGAATGGGCTCCGGACGAAGAGCGACCTCGATTTCATTCCACCCCCCCGCAGTCCATTCAAGGGTGCCCTCTTCTTCGATGGAAGTTGGGGCCTCAAGTACCTCCTCCATCTCCTGGGCGACAGCGGAGGTCGTCGCGCCCGGATCCCCACCGAAATTCACGCTATATAGACGCCGCGGCACGGGCGCCTTGCCGGCATAAAGACTCGTGCCGACCAGGGCCGCAGCTAGGGCACCGTGGAGGAAGATCGATAGCCCCAGGCTCATTTGCGTTCCGCGTTTTCCGTGCCTCGCATGGCGCTCGGACAGGCTCTTGCGCTGCTCCGATGGCCCGCGGTCTGGGTTCGATGCTTTCATCACAGAGACCAGTGTAACCCGATTGCCAGCGTCACCCCCGGTGCATCCACGCCGGATCCGTGAATGCGGTAGCTTGCGTCCATCAGGTTGTGCAGGCCTACACTCCAGCGCGAGGGGCCACCCAATCCAGGCCCTGTAGCGCCACCAGCCAGTGGCCCAGAGAAGTCCAGGTCGAAACGAGCCCAGCCAGCCGTACCATTCGGGTCGATTCGCGGGTCGCTCACGTCATTCGGATGCAGCTGATCTTGGGTGTCGGCCCAATCGACCCCAAAGCGGGCCTCGTCCACCCGTAGGAAGCCACCAAACTCGTGCTGAAAGTCCGGGCGCCACTTCACACCTGCGCGGCCGTGAAGTGGAGGCACGCGCTGCCAGTCCACACCGTCAAAGGGGGCCTCGCCTGCGGCGACGTCAAAAGTGTCGTCATATTGGCGGCCGCGAATGAAGGCGACCCCGGCGTCCAAACTCCACGGTCCGTCTCCGATCCTCTGCTCCGCAGCAACCTCAACTCCAAAGAGTCTGACCTCCCCAGCATTGTCCCTGAGGTACGTCTCGTCACCCGGAATGCCGACGACACCCTCGTCGACCAATCGGCGGCCAACGACGTCGCGAATCTCCGTAGCGAACACCGCGGTGTCGATGCTACGTCCTCCCGCTAGGTAGCTATAGGCGAGCTCGGCAGTGAGACTTCTCTCGGGGTCGAGGGCGGCGTTGTGCAGCTCGGTCCCCCCACCGAAGTCACCATTTTTCGCTAGGTCATCTAGATTCGGGGCGCGAAAACCCTGTGCCAAAGTTGCCGTCACCCGGTGGCCTGGTGCGAGGTCTCGGGCAGCCTGCAAACTGGTCGTAATCGCACTGAAGTCTCCGGACTCTCGCGCACCCCCCCCGAACCCGTCAAACGAGAAGTCGAAAGAAGAAAATCGAGCGCCCGCCGTCACATCGAAATCGTCGAAGGCGTAGATCTCATCTTGAATAAAGGCCCCAAACGCAAGGTAAGAGGCGTTTGGGGCAAATTCACCGTCCTTGATGGTGACTGTACTTGTTAAGAGATCCGTATCGCTGCGCACGGAATCGACCCGATCGTAATCGAGGTCGAAGCCATAGGTCAGCAGGTGTGCATCCCCAACGGCGCGCTTCCAATCCATGCCGAGACCTAGCGTCTCGGTCGCATCGCGTTCCAAGGAGAAATCCGTCGAGCCGAACTTCTGTTTTTCGCGCTGCTCTTCGTAGCTGCGCAGAGAAAAGCGAAGCTGCATCGAATCGCCGAGCAGGCCTCCACGCTCGTCGCTAAAGGCAAACAGGGCCGAGCGGCGATCTTGTAAGGCAAAGCTGTAGACTTCATTTTTGGGGTTAGTCTGCCCGTATCCGGCGACGAGTTTATCCGTGCGAGGCACATCCAAATCGCGGTGAATCCAAGCCGAAATCCGCCAGCTACGGCCGTCCCCAAAATCTCTGTCCCAGGAGCCGAAGGCCGCCTCTCCAGAGTACCCAGTGAAGGCCGCTTTCCCCGCGCCGCCAACATCGAGGTCGTCAAAATCAAAGAAGCTCGAGACCACCAGGAAGCCATCGTCCTTGTCCGCAAGTGCGAAGGCCGGTGTCAGGGATCCGCCCATCACCGAGCTGTTCAGGGCCGCGTCGAAGCTCCCCTCTGCATATTCGAAGTTACCCCAGCCCGAATCCTCATCCTCACCTCCAAGAGGCTCCTGGCGGCGCGTCCAAATCGCGATGACACCACCCATGGCATCCGACCCATAGAGCACTGAGGAGGGCCCGCGTGTGACCTCGATCCGCTCGACAATCGCCGGATCAACCGTGTTCAGAATCTGATTCGGCCCGAATCGTGTGGTCGAGTCATTTAGACGCACCCCATCGACCAAAACCAGGACTTGGTTTCCGGTGAGCCCCCGAATGAACGCAGAGCCTCCCCCGAGATTGGTCTCTTGAACCCAGATTCCGGGGCCGGCAGCTTCCTCCAGAGCCTTGGCGAGGGAGCGCCTTCCGGTAGCTCGTATTTGCTCGCCAGAGACTACGGTGTGGCTCGCATGTGGGGCTGAAGCCACCGCCTCGCTGCGCGGGGCATAGACGAAACTTTCAGAGGGCGGGGGGAGGTCTTGGGGGGGGAGCAGCATACGAGGAGAGATTCTAGGTTTCGGCGGGTCGTGCACCAACGAATGGTCCCGCTCGAGGTTCATCTTTCTCTTCGGATTTCATGGCCCCCATACGCTGTGCAGCAAGGCTGTCCTCAGCTACCAAGACCACGCATACGAGTGTTCGCAGGGTCGTCCCAGATTCAATGGGACGGGGCCTTCGCGAAGGGGGGCGACCAAAGTGGCTAGGACAACTCGAGGAGCACCTCTGACATGGCGCGCAAGAGGGACTCAAGGCAGACCTCGGTATGGTCCCCCATGTGCCCAATGCGGAATGTCTTCCCTTTTAGCGGCCCGTACCCGTTGCCGATCTCGTGGCCCTTGCGCTTTAGGCGCGCGACAAACTCTCCAACGTCCAGACCGCCCGCTCGCATACAGCTTACTGTTGGTGAGGCCTCTTCGGGGGGAGACAGCAGCTCAAGACCATGGGTCTTTCCCCATGCGACCGTGGCTGATTGCATGCGCTGGTGTTTCGCGTAGCGCGCCTCCCAAGCTGCGGCACCTGTGGCGCCTCGATCTCGCTCGGGAAGGGTCGTGCCTGCGGTGATGTCTTCCAGCTGCCTGGCCAGGGCGTAGTACAAGCTGAGCGCAGGCGTGGAGGGGGTCGCGCGTTTGACGTGGCCCTCAATGAAGGAGACCGGATCCAAATAGAAGCCCCGATTGTGTTGAGAGCGGGCGCTCTCCATGTAGCGGGCGGAGGCGCAGCACACACTCAGTCCGGGCGGCAGCGCGAGTGCCTTTTGCACACCCGCCAAACCGAAGTCTATGCGGTTCGTATCGAAGTCAATGGGTGCCCCCGCTAGATAGCTCACCAGGTCAACAAGCAAATGCACACCAGGAAACTCCACGAGCACCTCGGCGACTCGATCCAGTGGAGTTCGCGCACCTGTTGACGTCTCGTTGGAGACCAAAGTGACCGCGTCGAAGGGGCCGTGCTCGGCAAGGGCCCGGCGTAGATCATCCGCAGCGACAACACGCCCCCACTCCACGTCGAGAACAACAACTTGCTTGCCGAGGCTCACCGCGATTTCGCGCCAGCGTTTCGCGAACGCGCCCCCGACAACCGCGAGAACCTTCGGTCCGACTCCGCGCAGCGCGGCCTCCATCAACCCCGTTGCGCTGCAGGTGTGAGCAGCAACCAGCGCGTCGGAGTCCTCCTTCAAACCAAAGGCGAAGCGCAGGCCAGGATCCAAGCGCTCGATGAGATCTATACAATCTTGGCTGCGGTGGCCAATCATTGGCCTTGCGCATTCTGCCAAGAGCTCGGGGCGAACTTCGGTTGGTCCTGGGATCCAAAGCATGGTGAGGGTTCCGTTAGAAGAGGTCGGTAAAGCGCTCGGTCGCGGCGAGTTTCCGGCGCTCCGATGCTGAGAGGAGAAGGGGAATGAGGGAGACGAGATCGCGCTCTTCCGTATGGACCTTGGCGCGCTCGAAGACAGCGTCGCGACGGACGACACCCCCGAAGGCGATAAACCTGGAGCATACAGGAGAGGCCTCGAGATCGGTCAAGCCGTCGCCGATGAGCACGACGCGACGGCCAGCGGCCAGCTCTGCAATGACCTCTATTTTTCCACCCTTGCGCGCTAGCGGCGAGTCCGTGTCAAACCCCGAGTAGCTCCCCCCGTGATCAAACGAGATGGCGACAGCATGCACGTTTTCCTTGGGGACCCCCAAGTCGAGGGCAAGGGCAAGGACACCTGGATAGAGACCGCCTGAGACGACATGCACCTCCTTACTCAAGAAGAATAGGACGTCAAACAAAAGCCGTGCGCCAGGCAGGAGCCGCGCGATGTACTCGGCTCCAAGGCCTGCCATCGCACCCGCGCACGGTGCGATCAACTCAAGTCGGGCTCCATAGACCTCCTCCAAGCGGAGACCACCCCCCATCGCCGCATGGGTCATCGACTCAATGTCTGTAAGCTCTTGGATGGACAGATCGGCTGCCAACCAATCGATTCCCTCAAGGTCTGCCAACGTTGAGTCGCAATCAAACACAACCACGTCATAAGGCGCCGGCGAGTCCTTCAAGGAGTCGCTGTCTTCCCGGTCGTCTTGGGCGCTCGAGTTCATGACCGGTTGCCGGAGACGGGAGCCGCCTCGCCCAACCTCAGAAGTCCTAACTTGCGGATAAACTTCAGAGCGCGGACCCTCTCTAGGATTTCCGGACCCGGATCGGCGTCGATAGCCAGAAAGCCCACTGCCCCCGCTTTAGATTCTCCGGCAGCGGTGCTCGTCTTGCCCAGCTCGATGCGCCTAATATTCACGCCGCACTCGCCGAGTAGGGTTCCGAGATGTCCGACGACCCCCGGGACGTCGTCATGTTCGGTGACAAGGATGTGGCCTTCGGGTGGAAAGTCTAAATGAAGCTCGTCAATGCGTACGAATCGGGGACGACTGCCAAATACAGTCCCCGCGACAAGATGGGATTCCACGCCGCCTTTGGTCGAGGCGCGCACCTTGATTTGGTTCTGGAAGGCGCCGGCGTCGGATTCGCGTCCTTCGAGCAGGCGCAGCCCCCGCTCTTCCGCGAGTGCGGGAGCGTTGACAAAATTCACGCCGCCGTCTCTCCCGTGAGCTAAAGCACCGGCCAAGAGGGCAAGAGAAACGACACGAGTGTCGCGCGCCTCGAGCTCGCCCAGATAGGTCACTTCTAGCTTGCGGATCGGTCCGGTGAGCCGCTGAGCAAGATAGCTCCCCATGCGCTCCGCCAGGTTGATATACGGGCCCAAGAAGGCAAGATCGCTAGCGCTCACCGCAGGCGCATTGATTGCGTTGTCCGCGCGGCCCTCTAATAGAAAGCGCGCGATCTGGTGCGCGATGTCAAGGGCAACTTGAACTTGCGCTTCGGTGGAAGAGGCGCCGATGTGCGGAGTCATCACCACATCGTCGCGACCGAGCAGAGGGTGATCCGCGGGGGGAGGCTCCTCGGAGAGCACGTCAAAGGCGGCACCCGCCAGCTGCCCCGAGTCTAGCGCTTCCGCTACCGCGGCCTCGTCGACTAGGCCACCTCGAGCGGCGTTGATTAGACGCGCTCCCGGCTTCATAGAGGCGATACGCTCCCGGGAGATCAAGCCGCGCGTCGAGTCGATCAGTGGAACGTGAAGGGAGACAAAGTCGGAGACGGCCAGCAGGTGATCGAGAGCAGAGAGCTCGACTCCCTCTACAGGCGAGCACTCGGCCGCCGCCAAGTAAGGATCGAAGGCAAGGACGTTCATCCCCAAACCGACTCCCCTAGCAGCGACAACGCGGCCGATTCGCCCCAACCCAATCACTCCGAGGGTCTTACCCGTCAGCTGCACACCGGTGAGCGATTTTTTATTCCACACTCCCGACCTCACCTCGCGATCAGCGCGGGGAATGTGTCGCGCCATAGACACCATCAGAGCAATCGCGAGCTCCGCGGTTGTTGTCGTATTTCCAGTTGGCGTGTTCATCACTACGACGCCGGCCTCCGTCGCCGCCGCGCAGTCGACATTGTCAACACCAACACCGGCGCGCCCCACCACCGTCAGCTTCGGTGCCGACTCAATCACTCGCCTCGTGATGCGAGTTGCGGAGCGAACAATAATCGCGTCCACATCGTGAACTTTGGCGACAAGTGCGTCCTCGTCTAGGCCCAAGCAGATCTCTGGAAAAATCCCGTACTCGCCAAAAATCTCTAGCGCTTTGGGAGAGAGGTCATCACAAATCAATACCCGCAAAGAGGCGGGGGAAACACTATGGGTCGAACTCACAAATCCTCCGGGACAAGTGTTTCTATGATAGAGAGCAACGCGACCAGCTAAAACAAGGCGGCCTGGTTTTTCGGAGCTCCCCGGTGATAGGCCTCCTCCAAACATCCGGGGCAAGGGAAGGGCGCCATCGAGTAGCCGTCCTTGGGAGGCCCTCCATTTCGACAGGAGTCATCACTAGAGGCTGCTGTGCGGTTAGGAAGACTCTAGTCCCCGGTGTAGCCGAGGGCCTCCAAGTCGGCTGCCTCCTTAGAGGAGACCTCACGCTTCAATCGACCGACCGGCTGGGCCGAGCTTCGATACTCGGCAAGTGCTTGGAGATAGAGCTCCACGACCTCCGGTCGGTCGGAGGAGAGATCATTTACGAGTTGAGGGTCGAGATTCCAATCGAAGAGAAGTGTCGCGCCTCTGGGGATCAACGCCATGATGCTTGGCTGCCCGGGACTCCCCTTCGTCATGCCAAAGCGCAGACCTTCGCGTAGAGTCGTGATGAAGTGGTAGTCCTTATCGCGGCAGCCAACCTGCAAGCCGTTTGCATGCTCGAACCAAAACCTGCGGTTCTCGGAAGATCCGGGAACCTCCGCAGCCTTGACAAGATCGCGGACAGGGTTCTCTTCGATCAAGCCGAGCTGCCCGAGTACCGTTGGGACGATGTCTCGGTTTGTCACTCGATTGGTGACTCGCTGGCCTTCCACCTGACCGGGCAGGTGCATGAGCAGAGGCACGTGAAGTGTTTCGGGAAACAGACCTCGGTGGTTGTAGAAGTTACCTCGCTCCCCGAGGAATTCACCGTGATCTGCGGTCACAAAACTCATCGTATCCGCCGCTTGCCCGGTCTCTTGCAGCGTGCCAAAGAGGTCGGCCATCAGTGCATCCGTGTAAGCGACCTCAGCGTGGTAGAGATAGTCCACATGGTCGGCGCTTGTGATGTCGCCCAAAAATGCCAGCTCAGCTGGAACCACTTTCGCAACGGGCAAGGTCGGAGGCGTGACTTGTGCCGGTGGCATCTCCCCGGCAACCTTCTCAAAGCTGCTCAGGTAATCGCCAGGTAGCGCATAGGGCGTATGGGGGTCAAAGACGTGAACCCATAAAAAGAAGGGGCGCTCCCCCTCCTTGGACCAACCCTCCAACCACGCGCGGGCATCGTCAATCGCGAGTCGTCCATCCGTGCCGCTCACAGACTCCGCCGGGATAAACATATCGAATCCCTGGCCAAACCCCGAGTCGGGGCCAATCGCTCGCTGGCAGGTCACAGCGGCAGTCTGATACCCGGCCTCTCGAAGCCGTTCGGCGAGTGTGGTGTTCCCCTCACCCAAGACGCCAAAGTTGTCAATCAGGCTATGGTCTTGAATCGAGGCACCCGTGAGGATCGATGCGTGCGAGGGCTGGGTCGAGTTGCCCGCACTCCAAGCGCTTGTGAACACTACGGACTTTTCCGCAAGGGCGTCCAAGAAGGGAGTCTGCACTCGCCTTGGATCCGGCCCGCGGCCGGCCTCCTCATACGAAGATCCAAGCGCGTCAAAGCGCAGGGTATCCAAGGTCACGAGCAGGATGTTCGGACGGCGGTCCGCGGGCAGAGTCGAGAGGATCATGGGGGCACCAAAGAGCACGTCCGCTCGCGGGGCCAGCTCGCCGTCGCTGGGCTCCGAGGAGACTGCCGAGAAGGAGATCGACACCTCCTGTCCCTCATAAGTGGAGAGGTCCACCGTCACGGCTCTCCACTCTTCTTGCCCCGTGGGGAGCGGATGAATGTGAAGAAGCGGAGCCGCCTCGTTCGCGCCGCTCTCTTTTGTGTTGATCGCTAGGATCGCATTGAGATTCTGGGGACTGCTGCTAGTGCTTCGCGAGACCTGCACGCTGAGCTTTCCTCCCTGGGGGACAACCACGTCGCAAGAGGCTGGAGCCCCCACGCGGACTGGCCACGACCTGTAGGCGACGCCCCCGCGGACGATCAGTCCCGCATCTCCGCTGGTCTCTCCCGCCGAATCCAGCGGGCTCTGCCCCCAAGCAAGAGGCTCGCTGACAAAGCGGATGGCAAGTAGCTCGAAGCCTTGCAGGCGATTCGAGGACAGCTTGAGGATCAATTTCTCGATCGACTTCGACCAAGTCGGCATGCCGCTAAGGGGGAATCGAACCGTTTGGGGGACCGGACTCGCGGCGCACAGGCAAAGAGCGGCCCCCGCCTCCAAGGGAGAGGGTCGATACCAAGCGAGCGCCGCCTGGGCAGAGTTCGGAATGGCGACATCGACCTCGACAGCGTTAACTTCCATCGGGAAGACGGACTCTAGGAAGCGAAGCGCCGGTGCTCCGGGCCGGCCCTCAAGTACGCCGATCGCAAGGCCGCCGTTGGGCCCCTCCCCTTGCAGCACCCCAGCATCGAGGGCCCATGCCTCGGGCATCTCTATTGAGCCCTGGAAAGACCACTCGCGGACCACTCGGGCCCAACTCTCGAGCTCTTTGGCGGGAGATTGCCCATTCGCTAGGCGCGGATCCAAGTGAGTGACGCCGTGAGGCAAAACGTGCTCACTCCGCTCGAGGCTAGGTGAATCCTCACGGCACGAACCAACGGGCAGGAGGGTTGCAAGCAGCAGCAGTCGCGCAAGTGAGTTCATCGCCGAATGATGCCCTTAAGGCGCGCAAAAGCCAGTTTTGATCTCTGGTTCTTTCCCTCGTCGGTGAGGTGTTCCATTTTTTCGCTTCCGACTTCCACACCGGGGCGAGTCCCGGTAAGGGCGAAAAAATGGAGCGGCTGAAGGGATTTGAACCCTCGACATCAACCTTGGCAAGGTTGCGCTCTACCACTGAGCTACAGCCGCTCGCAAGCGGGGCGTAAACATATCACCTAGACACCTTGCGTCAAGCACTTCGACGAGACTTCCTGCAACTGTTCGGCAGGAAAGGCAAAAAGAGGCCCTTCTCGAGCCTCAAACACCACTGAGAAAACGGCACGCCTCCCACCACGATTCCGCCTCTGAGGGCTATGGGGGAGCCTTGACGGTGATTTAGGGATGATGGCATTCCCCCCGGAGGTCACCCCGCGGCCACGTGGAAGGACCCCGCGAAGTTTTCCTTGGTATCGCAGGAGCTGCCTCGTCCATCTTTGGGAGTGAGGTGCCTTGTGGGTCTGCTGGCGCTCCCTAATGAAATAAAAGCAAGAGGGGAATCGACATCATTCAAACGTTCGTTTAGAACAGTTGTTTACATGAACTCAGCCACCCCAACCCCGAGCGCCTCCGACCACCGGGCCACTGCCGACCGACTGCTCGATGCCGCTGAACAGCTGTTTGCGGACCAAGGCGTAGCCGCCACATCCCTTCGCCAGATCACAACGGCTGCCTCGGCAAACCTAGCCTCTGTCGGCTATCACTTCGGGTCCAAGGACGGCCTGCTCCGCGAAGTTCTCGGCCGCCGCATCCTGCCCGTCAACGTCATTCGCCTGCGGCTGCTGGACGAACTCGAGACTCGCAGCGCGCCGCCTTCTATTGAAGAGATCTTGGACGCCTTCCTCCGACCGATTTTTGAGCAGCCAGAGAACGTGCGCACCAACTTCACCAGGCTCATGTCTAGGCTCCACCACTCTCCCGATCCGGCTGCGATGAGCTACCTGCAAGAGATCATCGGGCCCATTGCAACCCGAACGCTAGGCGCCCTCAAGCGCGCCCTCCCCGGTGTGCCGGTCGAGCGCATTTTCCTTCGGGCCCATTTTATGATCGGCGCCATGTTGAACGCTCTCTCCGCATGGGACCCGCACCATTGCGTTGTGGATATGGCCCCACGAAACGAAAGCGGAGACCAGCTGCTCGCCGAGCTCGTTCAGTTCTCGGCAGCTGGTATTCGCCAACTCGGCGAAATCGAAACGCTCGCTCCCAAAAGATAATCACATGATGAACTTATCCCCATGGGCAGCGCTCTTCGGCGCCGCCCTGCTCACCACCGCGTGCCAGTCACCAGCTCCGCAAGTGGTTGATCTAGGCGCTACCACCGCAGCCCCAAGCGCGTGGAGCACCAACTCCAACGAAGCGAGTGTGCAACAACAATGGTGGCTCGATTTCGGAGACCAGGCACTCAGCTCGCTCATCGAAGAGGCACTCCTCGCAAACCCGAATCTCGCGGCCGCCGGCGCTCGCGTCAATGCCGCGACGGCAAGCCTCAAGGCAACCTCGGGTAGGGACGACCCAAGCCTTACAGCGGGCCTCAACTTGTCCCGCCGCCGACAAAACTTCATTGGCCTACCCATTCCAGGATCCGCGGTTGCTTCGAGCACGTCGAGCGCTCACTCCCTCGGTCTCAATGCCAGCTGGGAGCTCGATCTCTGGGGTCGGCTGGAAGCTGGCGAGCGAGCCGCCGTCGCCAACGTCACGGCGAGTGTTGCCGATGTCGAGGCGGCCAAGCTGGCCGTCGCGAGCTCCGTCGCCCGCAGCTACTTCGCCTTGGTGGAAGCTCGCGGTGCGATCGCCATCGCTGACAAAGCCGTTGCCAACGCCCAGGAATCGCTCGAACAAGTTGAACGCTTACAGTACCAAGGACGCAGCCCCGTGGAGGCCGTCTTGCAGGCCCGGATTTCCGTGCAGGGTGCGCAAACGGCTGCGACGGAGACCCGCATGCGCGCGGCCTCTATGGAACCCGCACTCGCGGCGCTGCTTGGGCGCAGCGGTGGCCCGATCGCTGTCACGCTCTCTCTCCTAGACAGTAGGCCCCTCACGCCCGCTCCCAGCGCAGGCCTTCCAGCGGACCTCCTCAGCAGACGCGCGGACCTCGCGGCACTCGAGGCACGCGTCTATGCGGCTCACGCGCAGGCCGACGTCGCCCACGCTGCGCTCTACCCACAGATCAGCCTGTCAGCCTCTGCCGGGTCTTCCGCCTCGGGCTTATCCGACCTGATCGATAGCGACTTCCGCGTGTGGAGCCTGGGAGCAAACTTGCTCGCTCCCCTTCTAAACGGCGGACAGCTCGAAGCCCAAAAGGACGTAGCCCTTGCGCATCGAGAGGCCGCACTTCTCGCCTTTGCAGCGACCGCTCTCACCGCGTTTGCAGAGGTTGAGACGGCCCTCACCAACGAGCAGCTCATCCATGTCCGCGAGGGCGAGGTTGTCAACCTCTTGGCACAGATCAACGAGCTCGTAGAGACAGCAGCAAGGCACCACCGCCTTGGCACGGGTGACGCATCTGCGGTGTTCTCCGCAAGGGCTAGTGCCCTGAACACGCAGCGCACCCTCCTTGCTGTTCGCGCACTTGCGTATACCAACCGCATCGCCCTAATCACCGCACTTGGCGGTGGCTTCGAGCAGAACGAAACGAACTCTCCAAACACGCCCGAGGCGAACTCGCTATGAAAATCGTAATCCAACTCCTCCTCATCATCGCCATTGGCTTTGGAGCCTATTTCGGTCGGCAGTACTTGGTGGACAACGCGCCGATTGTCCCACCCAAGGTCACTGTTCCCTTTGTCCCGACGGTGCAGGTCGTTCCGGTTTCACCGGCTGTGAGGACACTCTATATCGAGGCGCACGGGACGATCTCCTCCCCCAGCCGTCTCGCTCTAGCTCCCGAAGTCGCAGGACGTGCCGTGCGAGTCTCCGATGCTCTGCAAGAAGGCGCCTTCTTAGAGATGGGGACCGAGCTTGTCGCGATCGACGAGGCGGACTACACGTTGGCCCGCGAAGCAGCTGCTGCAAATGTTGCTGCGCGCAATGCGGCGCTAGATCTAGAGCTCGCCAACGCGGAAGTTGCGGTCGCCGACTGGAATGCACTCCACGAAGGCACGCCTCCAGCGCTCGTCGGACGCACGCCCCAAATCGCTGCTGCCCGAGCGGCCGTCGCAGGTGCAGTTGTCGCCGAACGTCAAGCGAAACTCAACCTAGAGCGCGCAACTCTCCGCATGCCTTTTGATGGTCGCATCATCGAAAAAACCATCGAGCGAGGTCAGCGCGTAGGCCCGACCGCACCCCTGCTAACAATCGAGAAGATTGACGACCTTGAAGCCCGACTCAGCGTCTCCCTATCCGACTTAGCCTTCCTCAACTTAGACCTTGCAGGGAACGGAGCCGAGACTCTCCAGCTCACATTAAGTGCCAAGATCGGTGGAGAAACCTACCAATGGGCCGCAACTGGAAGAAGGACGGTGCCGCTACTCGACACCCGGAATCCCGTCGTTACGCTCATCGTAAAGGTCGGTGGTCCCGTCGGCGCAGGGCCCGCCATGGCTGTAACGAGCTTGCTACCGGGCCTCTTCGTCACCGCTAAAATCCGAGGCCGAGAGGACGTCTTCGTCACCGCGATCCCACGCTCTGCTCTTCAAGTCGACGGCAGCTTTTTCACCGTGGATAGCAGTGGAAAGTTACGCAGGCAAGCACCTGATTTTCTTCAACTCACCGAGACCGAGGCGTTGGTCGCTGCAGACGTCAGCCGCGATGGGACCCTCCGAGTTGTCACCCTGGCCCCTACGATTGCGATTGAAGGAATGGACGTCCTTGTTGGAGTGGAGAGGCCATCCCTATGAAAGCAATCATCGCTTGGTTTGCTGGGAACAGTGTTGCGGCGAACCTCCTCATGTTATGTATCGTCGGACTGGGCGTGAAGGCCATTCCGACCCTTCGCCAAGAGGTCGTCCCGACGATTGTCGTCGAATCCATCCTCATCCAAGTTCCCTACCCCGGCGCCGCTCCGGAAGAGGTTGAGCAGTCGATTTGCGCACGTATCGAAGAGCGTGTCCAAGGTCTCTCCGGCGTGGACGAGGTCTCCTCCTCTGCCGCGGAAGGAATGGGAACCGTCACGGTCGAGCTGCTCTTTGGAACCGATAGGAACGTCATGCTCGCCGACGTTAAGTCAGCCGTTGATCGCATCGACTCGTTCCCAGACGATGCCAAAGAGCCGACCGTCAGCCTCATCGACTTGAACGAGAGCGCGATGAAAGTGGTGATCTGGGGCGACCTCGATCCTCACACCTTGCGCCAGGTATCCGCAGACATTCAGAGCGGCCTCACGAGTCTCAAGGCCATCTCCTTGGTCGAGCTCGTCAATGCCCCACCCTATGAGCTTGCAGTCGAGCTCAGGGAAGACGACATGCGCCGCTATGGCCTGTCCTTTGATGAGGTCTCCAACGCGATCCGTCAATCCTCTCTGGACATCCCAACAGGCAGTGTCAAGACCACCGGTGGAGAGATCCTCCTACGCGGAAAAGGCCAGTCTTATACGGGCGATGAGTTTGAGAAGATCACCCTCCGCAAGTTGCCCAATGGAACCGATTTGTTACTGGGAACAGTCGCCAACATTCGCGATGACTTTGCGGACACGGATCAGCGTATTCGCTTCAACGGCAAACCCGCAGCGGTGATCGACGTCTACCGGGTCGGGGATCAAAACGCATTAGCTATCGGTCCCGCTGCACTTCAGTATTTGGAGGAATACAAGAGCAAACTTCCAGCCGGGCTCTCTCTTTCGATCACGGGCGATGAGACGGTCATGCTCAAAGACCGCCTTAGCCTGATGCTTGAGAACGGCCTACAGGGGCTCGTCCTTGTCTTGATCACCTTGGCCTTGTTCTTGCGCCTGCGGTTAGCTCTTTGGGTCACGGTTGGAATCCCCATCTCTTTCTTGGGTGGCATCTGGCTGATGCCCTACATGGACGTCTCCATCAACATGATCTCGCTCTTTGCGTTCATCATTGTGCTCGGAATTGTCGTCGATGATGCCATCGTTGTGGCGGAGAACATCCACTACAATCGACACCACGGCCCCGGCAAAAAAGACGGGCTCCTCGCTGCGGTCACAGGCACGCACCAAATGTCAAAACCCGTGGTGTTCGCGGTCCTCACCACGATGGTGGCCTTCACCCCGATGCTGTTCATGCCGGGAAGCATGGGGCAATTCTCACGCAACATTCCCCTCATTGTGATCGCCGTCTTGACCTTCTCGATGGCCGAGTCCCTCTTTGTCTTGCCCGCACACTTGAAACATCTACCTGCGGTGGACAACGACTCAAATCCCGGACTCCTGGGCACGCTGCAGGGCGGTATCGATCACCTCCTCGAGCTGTTCATTCAGCGCGTCTATCGGCCCAGCCTCAAAGCAGCGGCGTCCTATCGCTACGCAACACTCGCGGCCGGGATTGCTCTTTTTGTCGTCACCTTGGCCCTGCCCACATTCGGTTGGTTGAAGTTCAACTTCTTCCCTCAGATCGAGGCGGACAACGTTGCAGTGGAGCTCACGATGCCGCTAGGGACTCCCCTAGAGCTCACCGAGGCGGCGATCCTAAATTTTGAAGCGACTGCCCGACAGCTTGGCGAAGAGCTTGAGAAAAGGGAGGGGCAGCCGGTTGTGGTCTCGGTAATGACGTCACTGGGCGGTCAGCCCTATCGCGAGAAGCAGTCTCGCACGGCGGGCTCTTCGGGCACCTCCTATTCGGGAGCGCACCTTGGTGAAGTTAATGTCGAGCTGGTCTCCGCCGAATTTAGAACGACTACAAGTAAGGAGTTCGCCGCGCTATGGGAGCAGCGAACCTCTCGCGTACCGGGCGCCGAGGCCCTTACGTTTTCAGCCGACTTGATGGGCGGAGACGGCGACATCGATATTCGCTTTCAAGGCGACGACCTGGTCGTGCTGCGCACGGTCGCCGACGAACTGAAGCTCGCGATGACCGCAGAGTCCGGTGTCACATCAGTGCGCGACAACTTTGCACCGGGTAAACGTGAACTTGAGATCGGCATCACAGAAGCTGGTGAGGCCGCTGGGCTCACCTACCTTGAGCTAGTGCGCCAAGTCCGCCAGGCTTTTTACGGTGAGGAGGTACAGACCATTCAGCGAGGACGAGACGAGGTGAAGGTGTTCGTTCGCTACACTCAAGCCGAGAGAACCACACTCGCCACTTTAGAGAGCATGCGCATACGTATGAAAGACGGACGCGAGCTGCCGTTTAGCGAGGTCGGCCACGTGATTCCGGGTGTAGGTTTCTCAACGATCAATCGCGCCAACCGGGGGCGCACGATTGACGTCGTCGCAGACCTAGACACTCTGATCATTACGCCAAGTGACCTCGAGGCGAAGCTGGCTGACAAGATTCTTCCCGGACTCCTCGCGAGGCACAAAGGGGTCCAGGCTAGCTTTGAAGGTCCTGGCAAAAATCAAAGCGAGTTCATGGGCACCATGCGAAGTAACGGCATCGCCGCCATGCTTGCCATGTTCATCCTGCTCGCGATCCCACTTCGCTCCTACTCACGCCCCATCGCCATCATGATGGCCATCCCCTTCGGTCTGATTGGCGCATTCTGGGGCCACATGCTTACGGGGTTCGACCTCTCTATGTTCTCGATCATCGGGATCATGGCTCTGACCGGTATCGTTGTTAACGATTCGCTCGTGCTCATCGACTATATCGATACTCTTCGAAAGGAGACCGGGATGAGTGCTCAAGAGGCCATCCTCGCTGGCGGAACTCGCAGGTTCCGGGCTATCTTGCTGACGACGTTGACGACATTTGCTGGCCTCACCCCCCTACTTTTGGAGAAGAGCATGCAGGCCCGCTTTATGCTACCCATGGCCGTGAGCCTTGCGTTCGGCGTCATTTTCGCGACTGCGATCACGCTCATACTGATACCAGCCTTCTACCTGATTGTCGAGGATTTCACAGCGCTGCCGGCCCGCATGAAGGCGATGTTCCGCAAAGTGGACTCGACCCCAGAAGAGGTCTCCGCCTAGCGAGAAGTGGGGTCGCAAACTCGCTTGCGACCCCTCCCTAGGGTTCGGTCCGCCTGTCTTCCTCGACAATGCTCTTGGCGACCTCGTCAATCTCCTGGAGCAGGCCATCAGCGGCCGACTCCAGCACTTGGCGCCTTTCGGATTGTTTGTCTCTCTCCTCCCCCTTGGCCTTGTTCACCCCAATCTCGGCGAGCTCCTCGCGCACTTTGTCGTGCTGATCCTTTAGAGCTTCGAGGCCGGCCGCGCGGTTCGCCTTTTCGAAAATCACCGCTTCGGGTGTGTGCTCAGTAGGAACCTTTTGGACCGAACGGCGAGAGCGAGTCGGGATGATCGCATCGTCTTGCTTGATCTGACGTTGGGTCATGAACGTCGGTGACATGATCTCGACATTTGCATGGTGAAGTGCATCCAGCATCTCTTTGCAAAGGTTTGAACGTGTCGTCAGCATGCTCTGGACGTCACTTGAAAAGCCCGCCACCTTGTAAAGGATGGCGAAGTTTTGCAGCTCCAGGACGTGAACGAAGGCATCGGTGAGTCCCGCTTTTTCTGCCGCGCCCTTGAGCAGCGACTCCATGCGATCCCAGGATTCGTCGTAGCCGAGGGAGACCTTTGTCGAAATCACGGTCCCCTTGCTACGAACAACGGTGACGGGATTTGTGATCAAGTAGAGGTTGGGAACGGTCGTAAGGTCGCCACTCTCCGTCTGCAGTTCGACATGAAAGAGCCCGCGCTCCGTGATGCGCCCGAACTCCTCTTTGACCCGAACGAAGTCGCCGGGTCGAAAACACTTGATCATGCGAACCATCATGCCAGCCATCGCGTTGGACACAAAGGTTGCCGATGACAAGGCGATGACTGCCGTGAAGAGCACCCCCGCGAAGCTAAGGACTTGACCGCGCGTATCTGTCTCCAGGGGTAGCGCCAACAGCACTAGGAATAATCCGAGCACTGTCAAGAACAGCATGATTAGCTGGCGGGGCAAGCGCGCTTCGGCACCATTGGCCGACGGGCCCCTCATAAGGACTCGCTGCCCTATGGCAAGTAAGACAGCGGTAATTGCCGCAACTGCTAGCGCAGGTACGTAAGCGGCGAGCCTGTCCAGCAGGTTTTGATCAACCAGCAATGAGATTCCGAGGATCGCTTTCATATGGGTTTAGGCTACGAGATCAGGGCCACCCCCGCCACCTCGAAGAGATCGTTTGTAGACGCCCGCTTTCAGGGTAAAGGGAGATGCGGAGAGTTCGGGTCCGCGATCAGATCATCAATGTACCAAGCCAGGCGCCCGCTCGCTCGGATGCCTCGTCCAAGGTCAAGCCAAGGGACAGGTTCGCAGCCACGGCACTTGCATGGCGGCAACCCGACCCGTGCAGGCTTGCACCTAACTTGCGGGGGTGCTCATGAACATGCACCTGTCCACTTCCGTCCACGGTAAAGTCGCGAACGGGGTCCTCTCTTCCGTGGCCGCCTTTGAGGATCACGCCTCGAACTCGATTGGCAGGGGCCTCGCGCGCTTTCCCACGGGCGAACAGGCTGCGCGCAACCAACTCTGGATCTTCCCCAACGGCACACCCCAAGAGGGCTGCGGCTTCCAGCCGATTCGGAGTCAGTACGACCCCCGTCGGAACCAAGTCCTCCATCAACGCGAGGCGACCAGCTGCGTCTAAAAACTCTTCGCCACCGGATGCGGAGAGAACGGGATCTACAACCACAGGTAAGCTCGGCATGATCTTGCGCAGCTCGCGAACGAGCTTCGCAGCGGCACGTACGGCGGCTTCACCGGGGAGCAACCCGATTTTCAGTGCTCGCAGATCAAACCGCAGCTCGAACCCCAAACGCAGCGCTTCGCTCAACCAGACGACCGGTGTGACGGGCCCGAGCTCGAAGACGCGTCCCGCCTCTTGCTCCGTCCACGCCGTCACCACGTTCCTCGTCGCTACACCAAAATGACCCGCCGCTTCCGTGTCCGCATCGACACCCGCACCAACGCCTCGTCCATTTTCAAAGCGGTAGCTCGGATCGTGCCCCGCGACGACAAGTATCACCGGCTCTCCTCCACGAAGTCCGTCACTCATCAAAGTCCCACTCTAGGCAAGCGGACGGCCGAGGCGCATCTCGCTATCAGGCTCGTCGCTTCCTGCACCGCGACCGATGATGAGCAGAACCCGCTCGCGTATCTCGCGCTCAATCTCGCGCAGACTCGTATCGATCGGGTCATCTAGCGCAAGGCGCCCGCCCGCTATGCGACCGTGGCCGCCGAATGACCCCTTGCCCTCAAGAATCACGCCCAACAAGTTATAGGCACCACTCTCGCCAACCGACGTGCGTAAGGATAAGTAGTAGTCACCCTCATAGGAGCCGCCGACGAGGCTCCAGCGGCAATCCTCAAGGCGCACAAAGAAGTCCGCCATCTCGGAAACCGCCTCCGGATTGACGACCTCGCCAAGTAGGCCTAGGACCATATTCCCGTGCTGGCGCGCACTTCGAAGGGCGATTGCGAGTTGACTGAAATAGGCAGCCGGCAAGCTGGGTCGCTGGATTCGCTGCAAAGCGCCCTGATCCGCGCGGCGAAAGCAATCAAACCAGGCGCGTTGATCCAAGTCGGTAACACCTTCGGCCAAGTCGCCTGTGTCGTAGCGAACGCCGCAGAAGATCGCGCCGGCCGTTCGTGCATCGGGCTGAATCCCCGCCTCGCATAAGTACTCGAACACCATACTCGAGGTCGCGCCGACACCGACGCGAATGTCCTCGAGATGTGTGGCCTCTTGCGCATCTGGATCGACGTCTATCGAGGGCGGCTCGTGATGGTCGATCACCGCAAGAACAGGCAGGTCTCCAGGGATCGTCGTATGTCCGAAGCTAGGCTGGGTGTCGACGAGAACTAGCCCCATGAACTTGCTGTGGTCCATCTTCTCGGAGTCCGAAAAGTCGAGCTCGAGCTCGCGAACCATCGCCTGGTTTTCGGCGCGGTGAATACGGCCAACGGTGGCGATGGTGGCGCGCATTTGAAAGGCCTCTTCAATGAGAAGTTTCATCCCCACCGCCGCACCCATCGCATCGGGATCGGGGGAGCGGTGCGTCAAAATAAGTACGCGCTCTTTCCCGCTTTCATCGCGTGCCTTCTCCAAGGTCTCGCGCAGTGCTGCAACCCGCTGCTTAGGTGTCAGCTCAATCTCACTCACTTCGTTTTCCATAGCGCCATAGGGTAGCGCACCGAGCGCCGCTCTACTAGAAACCGAGGTTCATCAAAGCCTGAACACTGGTTAGAACTTCTGCTCGGCCATGCGAAGCCTCGATTTCAAGGACGCGAATGGCGTTTTTGGGGGTGTACTCAGCTATGAGCTTAAAATCAACTTCGCCAAGACCAACGGGCAGCTCGTTCTGAGTTGCAGAAGCGTCTTGTAGGTGAATGCCAACCATCCGTGAGGCGAAGCGGTCGAGCCAAGCGCCTTGTGTCGGCAAACCCTGGCGCTCTCGCATGTGAATTTGGCCGACGTCATGCCAGTAAGAGAGGCTGGGCAGATCGTCGAGAAGCCAGCCCATCGCCTCGATATTGAGGAGATCGTCCAGGTGCTCACCTGGCTCAATACAGATTGTCAGATCCGGCGCCTCCTTAGAGATGGTGTGCAATCCGCGACAGAGGTGTTCGAGTTGCTTCTGCCCCTTCTTGTGGACCTCGCCTGCGACCTTTCTGATTTCTTTGGCCAGTGCGCCGGTGGCCCCGTCCCTGCCAAGTCCCTCTTTGGCGACCCGGACCGCAAGTACATCGGCTCGACCCGAGAGCTCTAAATCGCCGATTCGCGTGCCTCTAACGATAATGCGCGGGCACTTCCACGCTTCCGCAAGGCGCAGGTGGCGGCGCATGGAGTTCAAGGCTCGCTCCCGCTCGCCCTCGTCTTCACTCGCCAACTTCCAAATCACCATCTCCCCGGTGTGCTGGTCTCTGCAGCCGGCAACCATCGAAACTAGAACCGAATTCGTCTCACGGCGTACGTCACACAAGCCATCCATCGTGACGGGTACGCCGGACAGCCCCAGCTCGAAGTTGCGAAACCCCATTGCTGCGGCCGCAAATACTTGATCCTCGACTTTGCTAAGGCGGTCGCCGAAGCAGGTCGTGGAGAGTGTGAACTCGTTGGGGATGGAGGGTGTGGCCATGAATCGATCGCTAGGGTGACGCGAACTCTACAATCTCGGCTAGGTGCCTGGGTTCACTGGATTGAATCTGGGAGGAAATGGCGTCAAAACAGGAGCTCTAGGGAGTCGCAAACCGGATCCGAACCTATTTCGGGGTTCGGATCCGGGGCTGTGGCGACTTAGACACGAACTTCTCCGCGCACCTCTTCGATCCCGGCGTAACGCAATAGAAGGGGGTCGACTTCGTCCTTCAGGAACGCCGCAACCTGCTCAGGAGCCCGGCCAATGTGGCGCTCGGGGGAGAGAATCTCGTCGAAGCGCTCCGCCATATTCCCCACCAGCTCGTCTTCCGACAAGAGCTGGCGGAAGGGATTGGGCTTGCCGTGGTGGATTGCCTCGGAAGCTTTGTGGCTGATCAGGCGGAAAGCCTCGTGGACATCCTGGCGGTCCTTGCCCTCTTTGACAGCCTCCATCATCAAGGCCTCGGAGGCCAAGAAAGGAAGGTCTTCCGCTAGGTGAGCTTGGAGAACAGGCTCGTGCACCACCATTCCAGACGTCACGTTGAGGTACAAGTTCAGCACGGCGTCTGTAGCGAGGAACATCTCCGCAACGGAGATTCGGCGGTTTGCCGAGTCGTCCAATGTGCGCTCAAACCACTGGTTCGCGGCCGTATGCGCCAAGTTGTCCAGGCTGCTGATGACGTAACGCGACAGCGAGCAGATGCGCTCGGATCGCATAGGATTGCGCTTCCATGGCATCGCAGACGAACCGATTTGGTTCGCCTCGAAAGGCTCTTCCACCTCGCGGCGCCCGGACATCAAGCGAAGATCAGTTGCAAACTTGTGAGCGGACTGTGCGATCCCCGAGAGCACCTGGCCGACGCGGAAGTCAAGACGTCGCGGATAGGTCTGGCCGGTCACGCCAAACACGCGCTCGAAGCCCATCGCATTTGTGACTCGCTTGTCGAGCTCGACAACCTTGTCGTGATCGCCATTGAACAGGTTCAAGAATGACGCCTGGGTTCCCGTCGTGCCTTTCACGCCTCGGAATCGAATCATCGAGGTCGCATGCTCAAGATCGTTCAAGTCGTCGACCAGATCCTGTAGCCAGAGGCAGGCCCGCTTCCCGAGAGTCGTGGCCTGGGCGGGCTGATAGTGGGTGTATCCGAGGACCGGAAGGCTCGCCCACTCTTCAGCGAAGTTTCGTATCTGGCCGATCAGAGCGACCAGCTGGCCCCTAATGATGCCGATACCATCTCGCATCTGGATCAGATCGGTGTTGTCACCGACGTAGCAGGAGGTTGCTCCCAAGTGAATAATCCCGCGCGCATTGGGACACTGGTCCCCCCATGCGTGCACGTGCGCCATGACGTCGTGTCGGAGTTTGGTCTCGTACTCAGCGGCCACTTCGAAGTTGATGTCGTCCGCGGTCGCCTTCAGCTCGGCGACCTGCTCTGCGGTCACGGGCAGGCCAAGATCGTGTTCGGCCTCGGCTAGCGCAATCCACAGCTTGCGCCACGTCGAAAACTTTTTCTCGCTAGACCAATTCAATCGCATGGCCTTACTGGCGTAGCGCGTTGAGAGTGGGCTCACATAGTTCGTGCGGTCGATACTTGGCATCTCAGGTTCACCTAGAAAAGGCGTTTCAGCTGGTCGGGGCGATTTCGGCGCAAGCATTCTAACTGCGGAGGCCCGTCGGGAACGGCGAGATTTCAGAAGGCGCTACGAAACGTGGAAGACGACTACCTTTGTTCGGAAACAAGCGCCATGAGCGCCTCTCCTTGTCCTGCCGTGAGCTCTCTTATTGCCGCTTCGATTTCCCCCATGTCGCCCTCGAATTCAGCATCGAGAAGCTCCGCGATGGGAGTCAGGTAGCGCGCATCCTGCCGAGCGCCTTTGCGCCTGCCCAGCGAACACCAAAACCTCTCCAGCTCCTCCACGAGGACCTCACCGCTACCCCCAAATTCCTGCAGGTCTGCGAGATAAACCAGGTGATCCTCAAATCGCTGAAAGTCAACTGAACCGTTATAGAGAGCGGCATTCAGCTCGCGCCGGGCGGAGTGCACCATCCCCAAGCGCAGGAAACTTCTCGCGCTCGCCATGTGGTGCTCCCTCAAGATGCCCGCCGTAAAAAAGAGATCGAGTGTGATATCCGTTGTTTTCGACTGTGCGTTTTTGTTCCCGTACAGGCTGAGAAGGTTCGGCTCATCGGCCCAGGGAGATGCCCTCCAGGCGGCCTGGGCCTCCTCTTTGCGGCCAAGCTCCTGCAACAGGTTAAACACCACCATGAAGTTCGCGCGCTGCGGCTCTAGGAGCGATTTTTGGGAGCGACGAGCCCAAGTCAATGCCGACTCCAAGTCGTTGTTGGCGCGGTATCCAGTGACGATCCCCATCATCAAACGGCGCGAGGTTACGGGATCAACTTCCGCGAGCTCTATCATGTGCGCCCCGACCGAGTCGATGATCGAGGCGAGAGGAATCGCCTCCTCTCTCCCCTTGAGGCCGAACGAGAGCGCCCCGCTATCGTCGCGTCGCAAGCGCATTCCCGCGCGTGGCCCTTGCCCACCTGCAACCGCCGCTTCCAGGCGGGTTCTCGCAACCTTGCCATCCCCCATTTCGAGGGCGCATTGAGCGGCGATCATCCACATCCCCGGCGCCGAAACTCCACGAGGGTCGAGCTCCAGGGCTCTCAAAATCGAAGATTCAGCGTCGCTCCAGCGCTTTGCCGAGATTTGCGCCTCAGCCAGGGAGACCCAACCGTCGGAGAGCCTAGGTCGCGCCTCGGTCGCCTTGATCCACGTCTCGATTCGGCCCGCCTCGTCTTCTTCACGCACCTGAAGAAGCGAGATCGAGCGCTCGACGTTACTCCGTCGCACGTGGCTCAGCGGCCCTAGCGCGAGCTCGAGAGTCGCGATCGCCGACTGCACTTCTCCTGCATCGGCCTGCCTTTCGGCGCTGGAGAGAAGTCCAACTCCAAACAAGGTGGAGCCCATCGCAGGCCAAAGCAGGAGTGCGGCAAGCGCGTTTGTTCCTCTTGCCGTCGAGGGGCTCTGAGCGCCTGGCTGCCTCCCTGCGAGCCGGGCTCCAAACACCCCGAGCGCAACCATGAAAAACATGGGCAGGAACGAGACTTGGCTCTGGCCCAAGTCCAGTTGGTTACAGATCGCAAGTACGACCAGAGCGCCTAAAAGTCCCGCCGGAAGTACGCGATCTTCACTTCCAAATGCAGCCTTCGCAAAGAGAGCGCGCCGGCCGGCCTCGAACATTCCGAAGAGGTACGCTGCGAAGAGCGCCAGGCCGACGAGTCCGGCGCCCGCGCTTGCGCTTAGGAAGATATTGTGAGTGTGGAGCGTCTGACTTGTACCGTCGTAATATGAGGGCTCAGCGAACGCGGCGTGCGCGTGGAAACTCAGCGGGCCGACACCTGTAAGTGGGCTCGCTTGGGTGGCACTCCACGCCATTTTCCAGATGTGCCAACGCTGGCCGAGCGCGGATTGCGTGAGGGCCTTGGCGTCCAACAGCTCGCGGAGGGGGTCGCCAAGCGATGTTGAAAAGACGAGAAGCGCTAGCACTAGGCAGGCGGCAGTAACCGGAAGTACTCGCGCAAAGGGGCGCTTGGTCCTCAAGAAAACCACAAGTCCAATCACGCCTATCGCAGCACCTAAAAAGCTGGCCCTAGACCCGGTCCAAAGGAGCGCCCCCAATACGCAGAGAGCAAGCAGCACTCCAAATCCACGTCGGGCAGAGCTCGCACCACGAGCGGCAAGCGCCCAGGCGAGCACAAGCGGCAAACCCATAGCCAAGAGGGAGCCGCCCAAGTTCGGATGAAGCCCGACCACCCGAAGTCGTGAGCCGAACACAACAGGCCACGAGTATATGTCCAGCGCTTCGAACGCACCTACCCATGCCAAAAGAACGGCCAGGGAGAGTCCAAAGATAAAGCCACCAAACAGATAGCTCTCCCCGCGCGGATCCAACCCCCGCACCATCGCCACGGCGACCAGCGTTGGAATCAAAAGTCGCAAGCCGACCCGCAGACCGGCTCCCTGCCCGTCACCCAAGAGGCCTGCCAAGAGCCACCAGAGTGGAAGGACAAGGAACACCGTCGCCAGAGGTAAACCAAAAGCGCCTCGCCAGCGGCGCCACAGGCCACCTGGAGAGTCCCCTCTCGACAAGATTAGGGCAACGTACAAAAGAGCACCCAAGAGCAGTGCGAAGCCCGGCACGAGGCTCCCGTAGAACAACTTTCCATTGCCCGTAATCCAAACGCCAAGCAGGAACAGCGCGCGATGCGTAAGGGGTTGCCGAGCTCCGGCCAGCGCGAACCCCCCTAGGAAAACAGGTAGCAGTATGTAGACCCACATCAGCGCGGGACCCGCTCCAAAGTCCCTTGCAGAGGCAACATGTGGCAAATAGGCCACCTTTTCAGCTGCCAGTGCCCAGGCAAAAAGAGCGAGCACCAGTCCCGCGCAGAGTCCGGCTTTATCCTCGACTTCACCCCGCAAGAAAGCGGCGCCGACGAAGCCGAGCATAGTGAGCGCCTCTAAACCGAGTAGGATCGACGGAGTCTCCAACCACGCATCACTTAGCGTCATCAACCCCCAGCCGAGGGCGAGAACTCCAAAGACCGCACTTAGAGCTAGCGGTGGGCTCGACGCTGCCGATTTGATCACGCGCTCTCTTCCGGGTCGCCCCACAACATCGTAAACGTCGCTAGAACCGCAAGGGGTGCTAGGTGTAGGAAGAGTCGTTCGGGGATCCCCATTTTGAACAGGCTCTCGTGATCCCATGGCGCGACTACAAGGATCGTAAAATACATAGCGCCGCCAAGAAGGACCATTAGAACCGGCAGGAGGGCATCGCCAAGTAGACGCCTCCGAACGGCGACGAGACACCACCCCAGCGATGCGGCGAAGGTCACCCAAAGCAGGTTCCACTTCAGGGGGTTACAGAGCGAGCTCACAAATCGTTTCGCGACAATGACAGGGGCGTACCCGCTAAGCCTCTGGTCCTCGAGATCATCAAGGGGTGTCGTTACGACTGCCACAAGATTCTCGACCGTCAGCTGATTCGGGTAGTCCTCATCCACACTGGGAATCGAGGCGCGCTCCAAGAACCAAGGTACAACAAGTAAGATTGCTATGGAGAGAGCCGCGCCAAGGCGAGGCAACATCACCTTCAACGTCGGCACAATATTGCCACGCGCTGTCGTGATTGCGGTCAAGAGCAGAGCGAAAGCGAGTAGGCCGAGAAAGGCTGCTCCCTCGTTTTTCATCAGCAGCATTCCCGCCAACATCAAAGTTCCGATAACCCAGTCCGCACGATCTGACTCCATAGAAACGCAGGGCAGTGCTCGCCACAAGTGGACGACTGCGCCAAACAGACAGGCTGCAAGTGGAAGATCGGCAGACCCGTCTAGGCCCCCACCATCGGGAACATTCCACCGCGCGTCGAACATCTTGCGGAGCTCAAAGCCCCTGAGATCCGCCGCAAACTCAGGGGCGAGAACTAGCTTGATGAACAGGGGTTCGGAAGCGTCCTTCCCAAGCATCAACCCATAGATCGAGTGCATGGAAAGCCCCAAGGGCAGCCGAAGGTAATAGAGCAGCGGAACCGCCAGCCAGGTCAGTGCCCCTAAGGTCGCCACGAAACGACCGCGACTGCGCAGAGCACTGCATATCCAAACTGCGGGTGCGAGGGCGAAAATAGCGAGGAGCCCGCTCGCGGCACTTGCGTCAAAATGGCCTAAGAACCAGCTTGTCACCACCTCCATCGCAGGAACCCCCGGTGGGTATTTCGGGTGGGTCATGATGCGCCCAATCGGACCGTCCACACCGATCCATGCGGAGCCGCCGATCCCCTCAGTGAACATCACACGCCCCTTGTATCCGAAGTGGAACATCGAGTCGAAAAGGTGCACCGGCGACGAGGTCGCCGTAAATAGGATGCCCGCGCCACATGCAAACAGGACCCACCGGCTGTAGCGATCCACTCGCGAGGTCGGCTGCTGCAAGGGCAGGCCACCCCCACTGCCGCGAAGAAGTCTCGAGAAGGACGTCTGCGGAAAAAGGAACAATCGGGCAGCTCCCGCAAGTGCGGGCACAGCGATAAGAGCCCGTCCCGTCCATACACTCAGAGGGCCAAAGGCGATGACCGCCGCGATCGAGCTGACGATACAAATCACGGCCCCCACCATCAACGCGGTCAAGGTCCACTCGGTCGCGCTGCGCGCTCGTTTCGGGCCGCATAAACTGAGCGCAAGGTGCCCAATCAAGAAGAAAGAGAGTGCCGTCACTAGGAGTGCGGCGTGACCGGTCTCAAACATCATCGGCAACCAAACCTACTCTAAATACATTTCCATACTTCAAGAGAAGGGCCCCGCTGAAGGGCTCCCTGGAATCCAGGAAGTACCGAATCTCCCACTCAATCTTCTGATCTCTCAAGAACTGCTGAACGAGCTCCTCTTCTTGGTTCACCCTCCCGGGATTGGGGTCGACTGGCGTAACGGGTAAGTACGGGCCTTTTGGTTCCACCAAATCCAACGTTTGGTGGTACTCCACCCAAGGGATGAAGTTCATGGCAGTCCCGCTTGCCAGCTGAGGCCTCCGCACGAAAATTTGGCGCGGGTAAATGGCTTCATTGAGGAAGACGTGCCAGCGCACATTGCCCAGGAGACCGTCGCCACCAACTGGAGTAAGGAGTATCTTCGCATCCTCGGGGACGAACTCGCAGATGCGATCGACGAAGTTCGTCAGACTCGAGTTCGTCCACTGGGTGCGGTAGGTTCGGAGCTGCTCGGCTTCCGTCAAACTAGCCCGCTCATCAAACCAGCGCAGGAACTCCTGCCAGACATTGGCGAAGGGCACAAGCGACATCAAGAGTCCAGCGGACAGAAGATAGACAAAGAACCGAGGAGGACCCTGGGACTTCATTCGCCGCCTCCTTCTAGGTATCCGAAACTCGCGAGCTCCTCCGCTAATTCGTCGGAGAGCTTGTGCTCCCCACTGAATCCGGGAGTGCGGGGAATGTTCTTGCGCGCCCTCTCTTGGCGGGCGAGTTCGGTCCTTAGCAGGCCGAGCTCCAGTGCGTCAGTTTGATCCCTCGAAAACAACCCGCTCACCGAGATGGGGTTCTGCTCTAAAGGATCGGCGCGCAGGTCAAACACCTCACCTAGATCCTTGGTGTGATCCCAAATCAACTTCATATCCCCACTTTGGATCGCACTGAGCTGAAGGTCCCGATGGGGTAAATCCAACTCCGAATAATGTGTCCGACCGTCGTCGCCCCTCTCCCAAAGAGGTCGAAGGCTTTGACCCATTCCGTAGTCCGGCGCGGGAATGTCCAGTAAGTCTGCGGCCGTCGCAAAGACGTCCTGCAAGCTCGCATTCCCAGCCGCTCGCTTGCCCGCCGGCAAGGAGCCCGGCAAGCGCATCACAAGTGGAATCTGAATCGCCTCCTCGTACAGCGTCCGTTGGTGCCCGCGATAGCCGTGCTCGAAAAACTCGTCGCCGTGATCCGCTGTAAAAATGACCAAGGTGTCTTCGGCAAGCTCGAGCTTCTCAAGGCTCTCTAGCAGCTGGCCAATATGGTCGTCGGTATACCTAATCTCCGCATCGTACAAGGCGAGGATATGGGCGAGATCTCGGTCCTTGGGTACGCTCCGCACATCCAAGAAGTCCGTTCCGGTTTGCTCTCCCACATAGCCCGGATCGAACTTCCTCCCAAGTGCAGCTGGAGGCGTGTAGTCGTAGTGCGGATCCCACCAATGCACAAACAGGAAAAAGGGCTCCTCCTCGTCCGCCGCATTTTCGAGCCATGCCCGCGACTCAGAGAGCAGAGTCTGGCTGCTCAGTCCAGAGTGCGAGTCGTGGTGGAGCGATACGAGCTCGCTACTATCCCCTCCGCTGATCGCCTCTTCAAACGCAGCCTGGGGCATCTCCTTACCACTGCAATTTTGGTAGGTCGTAAATCCGGCACCAAATCCGAAGGCGGGGTGCAGATTCGGCCCGGAGTAAAACCCCGCAGTGGCGTACCCCTTTGCCCGCAGGGCCTCGGCAAGGGTCGTGATTGCGGGATCGAGCTGCTTGCGATTGTCAGTCACCCCATGGAGCGCACTAGGCATTCCAGTCATCAGGCTCATATGCGCGGGCAGCGTCCAGCAAGTTGTGCTCTTCGCATCCTCGAACAAAACGCCCTCGGAAGCGAGTCTAGCGATCGCGGGAGTCGTCCCTTCCTCACCCGCAAACTCAGGGCGGTAGCCATAAGGACCGACATGGTCGCGCCGCAAGCTGTCTACTGAGATAAGCAGCAAGTTAGGTCGCTTGGGCTGAGGCGCACCCGAACGTCCACAACTACTCGTGGTCAACGCAAGCAGCAGAGAGAAGGACGCAGCAGAAACACCAAGCTTCATTGAGGGGGATCGTTGAAGGGGCATAGAGGACGTGTTCCCAATCTAGCAAACGAATCAACGGGTGAACGGCAAAGTCCCTGCGAACAACACGACCGCTCCAAAATTTCCGCTTTCCATCCCATTTAGGCGAGACAACACTTCAGGGAACTCTGGCCAGACCTCCTCCATGGGCAGAACTCGCTCTTCGGGAATGCAAAGGCCTTCACGATTAAGGACCCCAGGATCTGATTGGATTTCGGGGGTGCTCACGTTCGTTTGGGAGCTATTGGACCGTCCGGACTCACCTGTGGGAACAAGCGGCGTTGGTGCGAATTGTTGAGCGCGAGCTGCATGGTCCCTACCCTACCCAGTTCATGCAGCCTTCGCAACCGAGACCGGTAGCCCTAGTTCGCTCATCCGGTTCAAGATCCTGCAAGCCAACGCGGCCTCTACTTCTTGCGCCTTTGCATGCCGCGCGTGAAGCTTGCCGCCCAGGATCTGCTTGTAGCGAAAGAAGGTATTCTCCACGCGACCTTGTCGATAATAGCCGGACTCCTTCTTCCATTCTCTCCGCCCCATCGCGTTCACTTTGAGCACCGTCTCGTCTCGCGCCGAGAGCGGTAGCTTCGATCCAGACACGACTGCTCCCTTCACTG
>CALBMX010000090.1 GCA_937896235.1 uncultured bacterium | reverse complement strand
TTCTGGGTGAGGCGGTCCGTCCGTTCCCTAGATCCTATATTGTGTTGACCGCTAATTTGGGCCCCAAGCGTTCAAAGATCCTGAGCGATCCACTGATTGTCCAATCGGGAGCGTTCTTGTCCAGACTTCTCATCCCAAGTTTGATGGCCAAGCGGCTATCCTCTCGGCTCGCCTACGGGCGACGAACATTTTGAACTCCAGAAAGAACTCCCCCCTGCTTCTCCTTTTGCTCGCCTTGGCGCTTGGCGTTGGCGCTTGGTTTGTCCTGTCTTCGAGCCCCTCCGGCACAGGAGCGGAAAACATCGATGAAGCAGTGGCCGGTCCAGCTGTCGACCACTCGGAGTTGTCGCGTCAGCGCGGTACAACGGAGGTGCATCTTCCGGAGTTCGCGCGCGATTCGGTTGAGGGCGGTGGCCTGACGAATGTCCTTTGGCCACTTGAGGTGGAGCTGGACTTGGTCACGATCGGCGGCTTGCCCGTCGAGGAGGGCGTCGCCACTCTGGGTTCAGGAGCAAACGCCACCCTCAATGGGCGTGTCGGTAGCGACCAAGATTCGGGTTCGAATGCAGTCGTGGAGTTTGTCGATGGGCCGAACAAAGGGCGCGTCCTTGTGACGGGCTCCGAGGGGGAGTTCGGCGCGACGAACCTACTGCCTGGCCTCGCGATTGTTCAGGTCACGGGTCCTGGCTTAGTGGGCGCACGCCGCGAAGTTCGGCTTCGGGCGCGCCGTGAGACGCTGCTTAATCTTGGGTTTGGAAGGCTTGGGATCGTGCGCGGCCAGGTCCTCAATAAAGAGGGCGAGCCCTTGCCCCAAGTGCGCGTCCAAATCGATATGGGCGTGGGCTATACCGATGACGAGGGGCGGTTTTTCTTGCCGAATCTACCCTCGGGTTTGTCGTTCATCGAGCTCCAGAAAGAGGGCTTCGCGTCTTATCGCGAGAACATCAATATCACGGCTAACCACGAGGTCGAATTCGATCGATTGAAGTACGTGATGGAAGAAGGCGCAGTGCTTACGTTGACCTTGGATGGCAGCGTCGGTGGGCCAGGTCCGGCGCTGGCGTGGCTGACCTCCGGCAATCCAAAAGCAGCCCGAACTTTCCCCTACTACCTCATCAACCCCGTGCAGGTCAACGCCGGGGGCATTACCAATATTCCAGATTTGCCGCGCGAGTTGATCAGTGTGCGGATCTTCCGACCGGGCGCGGAGTGCGTGCCCCCCATGCGCAACGTCAACATGCTCGCTGGCGATAAGAGGACGCTTAACATGGAGCTGCGCTCGACCACCAAGTTGACGGGCGTAGTGATGCAAGACGGGCTCCCCGTTCCCGGCGCGAAAGTGACTTTGGAGGCACCGGATCAGGTGCAGGCCTCGCTGTCATTTTACCGGCAGCCCTCGGTATTTTTAGAGTCGGCCGTCTTGCCTCCAATTCCCGTTTCCAAGCAAGATGTCACCGCAGGGCCCGACGGTCGCTTCACGTTGACGGCGTGGAGCAGCATCGCACCAACGCGCTACTTGAGTGCAGCCACGATGGGAGGCGAAGCGGTGGGGATGATGCTGGTGCACGCCGAGGACGAAGACGTAACCTTGGAGCTACACCCTGTAAGCTCGGGGGCCGGATCGATTGCGCTCGAGCTGAGCGATCGTTTCCAGGGTCTGCCGATCAAGTGGCGGCTGAACGGAGAGCCCGGAGAGCCGTTTGTACTTCCGCCGCTGGAAGAGCTGCGCTTCGAGGGGCTTCGCGAGGGCGTTTGGAGAGTGCGCGCGATGTGGTATACCGACGAGCTCTTGGAGCGCGATGACTTTGAAGTCCGCGATGGCGGTGTAGCAAACGGTTTTGCGGAGCTACCCGAGGGGGCAGTCGTCGGGCAGGACAAAGAGACTTGGATCCGTGCGGGGAAGGAATATCCCCTTTAGAGGAGTCCCTTCTGCGAGGGAGCAATCCCACCTTGGTATTTGGCTCTCTGCGGCCTAAGCTAGCCCCTTGGCAGTCGTTGACGTTACGCTTTTGGGGCCTCGAATTATGAACAGCAGTCCACTCTCTTTCGCCGCTCTTCTAGGGCTCTCGGACCTGATCGATGTGGTTGATGTCGGAGCGAATCCGATCGATGGCGACCCTCCGTATAAGCCCCTTCTCGATAGGGGGGCCGCCCGGATCTTTGGCTTTGAACCCAACCCCGAGGCACTCGCGAAACTCAACGCGATGAAAGGCCCGAACGAGACCTACTTCCCCAACGCAGTCTATGATGGGAAGGAGCAAATCCTAAAGGTCTGCGCGTCTCCGGGTATGACCTCCCTCCTGGAGCCCAACACCGAGCTCCTCGCGAATTTTCACGGCATGCCGACTTGGGGTGAGGTCAAGGAGCGCATTCCGATGGCCACCACCCGATTGGATGACATCGAGGGGATTCCCAACGTCGACTACCTCAAAATCGACATCCAAGGCGGTGAACTCGAAGTGTTCAAAAACGGTGTGAACCATCTGTCCACTTGCCTTGTCGTTCACACGGAGGTGGAGTTCCTTCCCATGTACCATGGGCAGCCGCTGTTCTCGGAAGTGGAGCAATTCCTGCGCTCACAGGGTTTTGTTTTCCACAGCTTTGTGCAAATGATGAGTCGTGCGGTTCGGCCCTTTCGCGCCAACGGAGATCTCTATGGCGGGTTTGGCCAGGTGTTTTGGAGTGACGCAGTCTTTGTTAAAGACTTCACTAAGTTTGACGGACTGTCCCCCTTGCAGCTGAAGAAGGTCGCCTTGATCCTGCACGATCTCTACGGCGCAAGCGACCTCGCCATGCGAGCCTTGATGGAGTTGGACCGCAAGAGCGCGACCGACTTTGCTCCCAGGTTTGTCGCCTTTCTCTCGGGAACGCTCCTTCCGGAATGAGGGCCTTGGCTGCCCGCTCCGAGGCGCGGAGTGGGCTATTCGTGGCTGATTCCTGCGACCTCAAAGACGGCACCTAGCAAGCGTCGGAGAGCTTGGGGAGAGGTCATCTCGTTGTGGTCCAAGCCCTCTTCGGGGAGTACCTTTGCGCCTCGTTGTAGCAAAAACTCGATCTCGGAATCGGACAGCGCTCCGACCGTGCGATCGCGATCGCCAAACTGGAAAACGACGTGGGAGAGATCGCTCTCCGCCAAGAGGGCGGAGTTGCGTTTATGACCTAAGGCGGAGCGTAGGAGACCCTCCGCATTGGATTGTCCCGGCTCGAAAAGAGGGCCCACGTGGATCCATTCCTGAGTCCTGAAGTCGAACAGGACCCGTTTGCCAGCCCGGGTCGCTCTCCAGAGGTCCTCGTCCATGTCGACCCTCCCGGCAGTGAGACCAACGGCGTCAAACAGCTTCTCTTTGGAGTCGATTGTATCCTGGAGTAGGTGGGCTCCATAAGACGCGCCATAGGCGAGAACAGTCGACTTTGATTTTCGTAGATGTGTGGTGACGCGAGCGAGGACCCTCGTCGAGATCGTGGATTCGTGTTGGGCGTCTTTGAAGTCAAACCCAGGCAGTCCAATGGACGGGTTCCAGGTCTGAGCTTGGTGCACAAAAACCAGGTGGACGGAGTCTCTCCACTCGTCAAAAAGGGGCGACATCTCTAGCGTTGACAGGGGGCCGTCTGCGACGACGACAAGGGCGACGTCCGCGTTGAGGTTTCCATCTTCGATGAAGAGCTCGGCTACGTCCTCGGGAAGCGCGGTGGGGTGGTACACATCCCTAAGCTGTGCAGCGGGCGTAAGGAGGATCGTGTCGAGATCCATCACGGCATAACCAGGTGCTTCGGTGGCCCGCAGGGAGACCGTAGAGCGGCCCGCCGGAAGTTCCAGCTCGCCAAAAGTGGCATGGTGGAAGTCCACAAAGGAGTCCGTGCCTGTCACGTGAAAATCCACTCGACTCTCGGCCGCTACAAAAGCCACAGGTGTTCCCGAAACGCCTCGCGGACAGGCCGAAAAGAGGGTGAGGGCATAGGATCCCGCCGCTGGAAGATCAATCTCCCACGTCAAGTAGTCGTCGCCCTGTGTCCAGAAACCCACGCAGTAATAGAGCCCCTTGCGCTCGAGTTGAATCCGCTCCCCGTGCGCTATGGCGCTCGCTGCGCCGAGCTTGAGGACACCTGCCGAGTTGACGGTCAGCACTTCACCCGGCGTGCCGGGCGCGGCGATGCGCTGCTCGATATAGTCCGGAATCGAGCGAGGCCGACCCTTCTTTGCTAAGGCTACTGCGCTGCAAAGCGCCCGGGTTTGGACGCCGAGTGTCGAGTGGGCACTCTCGGTTCTGCCCAGTACCATTCCGTAGACTCGACCCTCTGGGGAGAGTACCGGACTGCCGGAGAATCCGCCCTGCCCACTAAAACCAAGCTCGATGTTAGAGCGCCACCCTTCGCGCCGTTCGATCCTTACGTCGAGGTCGGTGACAGGTCCGAACCGCACAGCGCAGCTTCCATCGGCTGGGAATCCGATGGAGTAGGAGCTGGACCCTACCCCCGCTTCATAGTCGGGCTCGGCCAAGGTCACGGGAAGGCCCTCGAACTCGACCTCGCAAACGAGCAGGTCCTGCAAGCTGTCCGCCGCCAAAACCAGCTTGATCGGGAAGGTCGCCCCGCTAGCTGTCCTTCCACGCAGGGTGACTCCTTCTGACTTCTTAACCGCCGTATCTAAGATGTGGTGCGCTGTGACGAGCTGGTTGACACCTACAAAAAATCCGCTGCCTTGCACTGCCACCTTGCCGTCGACGACCACCTCAATCCTTACGACGGAAGGCGCGTGACTCGCGAGGAGCGCAACTGCAATCGTATCGTCGGAGTCGCTCGAACCGGGCAAGGCGAAGAGACCGAGGAACCCGAGTAATAGAAGGGGCAATCGAAAGAGCATCAGTGGTGTTTGCATGCAGAACCTTAGGGCAACAGGACCACTTTTCAAAAGGTGAGCGAGTGTTTTGCATGCGGAAAAGAGACCCCGACTACGCGTGGGCGGCCCCTGCTCACCTTCAACCAAACAGGCATCCAGCGTAGCCCTGCCAAACCTGATCGCTGTCGGAGACGCATGTGCCCCTTGGGAGCCGCACCACGAGGACCGCCGGGGTGGGTAGGGAAGACAGGTCCTCTAAGTAAGATGCGCGTGGCACGCACGACTCCTCACCACTTTGGTTTTGCCTCGCGTTATGCTGTAGGCATGTCCACACAAACCTACAGCGATCCTCGCATCAGCGACTACCTCAACGAACTGTCGAAACAACGGGAATCAATGCAGCTCGCCGAGCTGCGGGCCAAGACGCTGCCCATGGAGTGGGGAATGATGCAAATCTCGGTTGAGCAGGGTCGCTTGATGGCGCTGCTCATCATGATCTCGGGAGCGAAGCGCGCACTTGAGATTGGAACATTCACTGGGTACAGCTCCTTGTGCGTGGCTGAGCATCTGCCCAAGGACGGCCTCTTGGTTGCCTGTGACACCTCGCCGGAGTGGACGGATATCGCCGTGGAGGAGTGGCGCAAAGCGGGCCTTGCGTCGCGTGTGGAGTTGCATCTTGGGCCGGCTGCCGAGACCCTCGGCAAGCTCCTAGACGAGGGCCAAGCCGGCAGCTTTGACTTCGCCTTTATCGACGCGGACAAGGTCGGGTATCCAGGCTACTTTGAGCAGTGCCTCGAGCTGTTGCGCCCTGGTGGATTGATCGCCTTTGACAACATGTTCCAAAGTGGGCGCGTCCTTGATCCGGGAACCGATTCACCCGAGGCGATTACGATTAGGGCTCTCAACGAGGCCATCTTCAAAGACGAGCGCGTTGATCCGGCCATGGTGCCGATCGGTGACGGACTTCTGCTCGTTCGCAAGCGGTGAGCGAGGCCCGGTGGGGCCTAGTATCTTGTGGTCTTCGCGTCAGCGCGGGGAGGGATCTTTGGAGACGTGGAATATCCGAAGTGACGCCTGCATCACAGGTCCCATCGTCACCGCGAAGAGCAGGGTGCCCCAACCGATCGATCCTCCAAGCGCAAAACCAAACGCGAGAACGCACAACTCTACAGCGACACGTGTGGTTCGCAAGCTGCGCTTGACTCGATGTGCTAGGCCCATCGCAAATCCGTCTCTCGGCCCCGCGCCAAAGCGCGCTCCGATATACACGGCTGTCGCAAATCCCATGATGAGGATTCCGCAAAGAAACTGGAGCGCTCCACCGACGGGGCCCGTGGCTGTTGGAAACCAAGGTTGCTCGCGTAGGAGGTCGAGCCAAGGCCCGATGATGAGCATGTTGAGCAGGGTGCCCAGGCCCGGGCGAACCGCCAAGAAGAGCCATGACAGAATGATCAGGCCCAGGCCAGTGATTTGCGTTACGCGTCCAATCGAGATCCCGAGATGCGCTGACACGCCCTGGTGAAGGGCGGTCCACGGATCGAGCCCGATGTTGGCCTCTAGCATTGTCGCGACTGCCGCTGCGTAGAGGAAGAGCCCAAGGTTGAGCCGCAAGAAGCGCGTGCCGAAAAGGCGAAGCATGGTAGATCGGCTCACTTCTGGAGTGGATTGGAGTCACGGGTGAGCAGGCCGAAGGGTACCTCGTCGGCGAACCCTTCGGAGCTTGGCACATGGACACCCATGTGGTCGAGAACGGTGAGGGCTACAATCGTGTGCCCCGGGCCGTGGGTCAGAACACCGGCCTGAATCCCAGGCCCTTTCGCCGTGATCCAAATCGTCCGTTCCTCTGCGGACTGGCCGCCGTGGCCTGTCCCCAAACCGCCGTGGTCCGTTGTTGCGATGACGAGCCACTCCTCTCCCGTTCGACTCTCGCGCTCTTGGAGTGCATCCAGTACGACGCCAACGTGGAGATCCACCAGCTCGATGGCGGCGATGTACTCGGCGATAGGAGCGCCGTATCCAAAGCTGTGCCCTGCGCTATCAACCTCGTCAAAGTGGAGGAAGAGGACCGCGGGATCGGCGTCCCGTATTTGGGCCGCACCTGCGGCTGCAACCGCGCTATCGGAACCCGGCTCTAAAAGCAAGGACGCCTGACTTGGATAGGGCCGCAGGAGGTGCTCATTGATGGGTGCCCAATGGACGATGGATACAAGTTGCGCGGTGGGGCGAACTGCTCGGATGCGCGCGAACAAGTGAGGGTTGTTTGCTAGGTCGGCGCCCTGGAAAGTATTGTCCGCGACGTGATGTCGGTCGTGCCAGACTCCCGTGAGGATACTCGTCCAACCGGGCCCGCTTGAGGTCGCCTGGGTTGTGGGGTCGGACTCCGCATCGGCACCACCAGCAAAGGCATCCCATGTGACAAGTCCCGCCTCGATCAACCGATCTAAATGCGGGGTTTTGGCCGCTTGAAAAGCGTCAGGCCGAACCCCGTCTAACCCAAGGATTAGGGCGTGGGGCGTGGGGTGAGGAGCTGCAGGAGAACCCGACGGCGCGGCGCACGAGCACACCCCCAGCAAGGCGGTCGCAGCGAGTGCCGCACGAAAAAAGGACGAAGTCATTCGGGGATCCTAATACGCCCCAAATGCCAGGTCGCACGATTCGCGGGAATCTTGGTTAGGTTCGTCGTGGATAGACTGGTGGATGCGGGTCGCCTTTGCCCCGTGTCGGCCCATCGATCCCGTTCACAAGGTCCACGACTCGGCATGCGGCGCCGATGTAAATCGAGCGAACTCGGGCCACCCTCTACGAGGGGTTTTCCGATTACACTGAGTTGATGTTTGAAACAGACGAAGACCTCTCTGACGAGCTCAATCCCGATTTTAACGACGAGGCGAGCTACGTGTGCCAATCGTGTGGAGAGGAGATCGTGATTCCCGTCGACGAGCACGCTGGCGAAGTGCAGGAATACGTAGAGGACTGCCCAGTCTGTTGTCGGCCCCACCTGTTGCGTATTCGTTTCGATCGCGAGTACGGTCCGACGGTGGACGCTCGCGCAGAGTGATCTCTGCCGAAGCATCGTCCCCCCGGAGCTTCTAGCGGCCCACTCGTCGCGACGATTCAAATGTGATGGAGAGGATGAGCCGTTGGTCTCGCCGTTGCGCAGAGGGGCGATTGGCGGCGAGTGGAGTCTCTCCAGGCGAGTCGGATAGCCGGTGCGAGGAACTCCATATGGGTGGATGCAAGACGGGATTTCTCAACGGAGTCTCTCTTCCATAGCCCCGGGGTAGGCCCTGGACCGCCGCGCTACGCCTCAGCCTGCTTGGGCCAGGCTTCGCGCGGCTCCCCTTTCAAATTAAAAGAGGCAGCGGATGGAACGAGGGGAGGCCGCAACTATCCTGACACCAGGGGCTCTCTCGCCTGGATCGAATCCGAACTTGATCGCCTAATTGGGGCGGAGTAGCCAAGGCACCACTGCATTGGCTAGCTGTGCAAGGCCCTTCCCCGTAAACGAATGGTCGACGTTTGGTAGCTCGACCAGTTCGGCACTTTCGGCGACGGTCATCATGTCTCGAGAGTGCCCAATGGGGATTACGGTGTCACTCGTCCCATGGACGATCAGCCATGGCACATGGATCTCTTGTGCCTTGTGCACTACCGTCTCGATGGAGTGGAGGTCCTCCACAAGCTGATTGCTGAGCGGGCAATGTGGCTTTCCAAGCATGAAGTCCCCGACGCTCAGGTGCCCAAAGTAGCGCTCCATAAATTCTTTGGTGTGCACTAGGCCAGCGAGCGACACCAACCTGTGGATGCGTCGATCCCCGGCGGCCGTGAGCACACCGACGGTCGCTCCCATGCTGTGGCCGACGAAGCTCACTCGCCATGCCGGATCCAATGCATCAAGCACCGCACCTAAGTCCGCAACCTCTTTGGTGACCGTGGAATCAGCAAAGGAACCCTCGGAGTCGCCATTACCCGACCATGCGATTCGAAGTGAGGCCACACCAGACTCGGCTAGTCGAGTGCTGAGGCCCTCCGACCAGGGGCGCTCCTTATCCGAAGTTACGCCATGACCAATCACGATCAGCTCGCGGCTCTCCGGCTCTCCGGCGACAAACGAAAAAGCGATTCTCTCCCCATGGGCGTTTCGGATCAGCTTTGGGATTGTTGCCGAGGTGGACACGGTTGAGAGTCAATAGAGAGGTAGAGGTGCAGACCTAGTGACGAGAGGTGTCGATCTCCGAGCTTTGGTATTAGTGACTTAGCAGCCCGTCGCTAAAGGGCCTACTCGACTTCGCCCTCTTCGACCCTGCAGCGTCGGTCAGGGTCGAGCCGTGCTCAAAGGGGGCTTTGTCTCCCGACGGCGCTTTTTCAACGGGCTGCTAGGCCTCTCCGTAGGGGGCTCCACAAGCCAAGGTTAGCCATGATCCATTGGAAAACTGTCGGAGTCGGTGATTCGAATGTTGCGGGACAGGTCTTCACGGAGGCGAACATGTAGAGAGTCATCGTCGAGCTTATTGACAGCCTTGGTGATTTTCTTCAGCTCGCCCTTGCGGGGATAGGCCAAGTGGCAAATCGGGTCGCCAGGCGCAACGGAGGGCAGCGTGGTCATTCCAATCACAACCCCATCACGCGGAGCCAGGATGACGTTTTGCATGTCACCCATTAGGTCCGTGTTCGTCGCGAGGGCCTGATCGGCCTGAATGATGTCGCCCGGCGAAACGTGAAATTCCAAGAAGCCGCCTTGAGTGGCACGGATCCATTTTGTGGTTTTGGTTTCGATACGGAAAGCCGGCTCCATCTCCTCTCCCGCCACCATGCCCAAGTGTATGAGGCAGTTCGTGATTCCCCATACGGAGTACTCCACGACTCCGGGCTCCACCTTCCACACTTCGCCTGCCTCAAGGACAATCGTTGGGCAGCCGGCTTTGCAAGCAGTTGCTCTCATCGTGCCCTTGTGCCCTTTGGAATTGATAATGACCGTCGATCCAAAAGCGCGTGCCAAATCCGCAACCCGCGCATCGGTCATGTCCGCGCGAATGTTGGGGAAGTTGGTCCGTCGAATAGCCGCTGAATGAAGGTCGATACAGAACTGGCTATGCAGAATGATCTGATTGAAAAACGAATGAGCCATCCGACTCGCAAGACTTCCATCGGGGGTCCCGGGGAAACTTCGGTTGAGGTCTCTGCGATCCGGTAGGTACCTGGAGTGCCGCTCAAACCCCAGCATGTTGACTACCGGGACGAGGATGAGCGTTCCCGCTTCGAGCACGAATGGGCGCTCCCTGATGATATGGCGGATCGTCCCCGTGCCGTTGATCTCGTCGCCATGAACGGCGGCGGTGATGGCGACCGTTGGCCCATCAGCCTGACCTCGCCAAACATAGATGGGGATAGAGACCTCGGTTCCGGAGTACCCCTCCGAGATGACGATTGACAGAGATGTGGATTCGCCAGGTGCGACCTCAACTCCAAACCAGTCTTGAATCTTGCTGTTGGTGGTCATTCGACGGCTCCAAGATCCTGGATCAGCTGCGGGTCAAGCTTTTTAGCTTTGGCCTTTCGCTTCCGCTGTTTCTTCATGGGGATCAGGTCTCGCATCGCATCGAGCTTGCCGTAGCAAAGCAACCTGTCATCAGACTCAAGAACTCGTGCGCCATTCGGATTTGAAATGACAGTGATGCCGCGATGGACATTTAGCACCGTGAACTCGCGGTCTTTGAGGCCGGACTCCATGATGGTCTTTCCAACGAGCTCTGACCCCTCGGGAATGACAATCTCGGCAACACCCACTCCAGGCGATACCGTCAAGCGTTGGCGTACGTCGATCTCTGGAAAGTTGACCTGGCTGGCCATGTAATCAATGATTGCACCCGCGATGTCGAGTCCCGTCGCCCCCTCGATACCCTCTAGGCCTGGCGAAGAGTTGACCTCCATGACTTGGGGACCGTCATCCCCCTCGAGCATATCGACGCCAGCAACTCGCAATCCCATGATCTGCGCCGCGCGTACAGCCGTCTCCATGTATTCAGGAGAGAGTTTTACCGGCTCCGTTTTGCCTCCGCGATGAACGTTACTTCGGAACTCGTCGCCCTGGGCCACTCGCCTCATAGAAGCGATGACCGTATCTCCGACCACAAATGCACGGATGTCTTTTCCCTTGCTCTCTCGAATGAATTTTTGAACAAGGACGTTCTGCTTTGAGTGCTGGAGGGTCTCGATGATGGCCTCCGCAACCTTGGTTGTTTCGGCAAGGATGACGCCGACGCCTTGTGTGCCCTCCAGAATCTTGATCACGACGGGAGCGCCCCCCAGCCGTTCGATCGCGGGAAGTACGTCGGCCCTGTCACGAACAAATGTGGTATGGGGGATACCGATGTCGTGGCGGCTGAGGATCTGCGTTGAGCGGAGCTTGTCGCGCGAGTTCATGATGCCATTTGCCGTGTTCGGCGTGTAGACATCCATCTGTTCGAACTGACGCACGACTGCCGTCCCGAAATAGGAGATCGACGCTCCGATTCTGGGCAAGATTGCGTCGTAATAGCCCAATCGCTTGGAGCGGAAGAACAGGTCGGGTTCGCCCTCTTCCAGATTAAGAGTGAAACGAAGCGTGTTGAGGATTTTCACCTTGTGCCCGCGCTCCTCGGCGGCTTGCTGGAGCCGACGTGTGCTGTAGCAACGGGGAGCGGTGGAGAGAATTCCTAATTTCATGACGGGTTCGTAGCGGAGGCGGGGGCCCTTGGGGTGGTGAGCAAATATTTCTGAGACGAGTCCACTAAGAACCGTCCGTCTAGGGCCGACCTTCCGATCAGGATTCTGCAGAGCATTCCCTTTCGGCAAACGAGGCCTATCTCGGTCTCAAATTCAGTCCCTGCGATCGCCATTCGAACTTGGCAAATGACCCGTTCTTCAGGTTGGCCGTTACTGGATTTGACGTTGGTGACACGGTGGCATTTTGATACGACCCACTTCGTTAGGCGTATAGGTTTGGTCCGATAGACAACCTCGAAGCGCACGTGATCATCGTCAATCATTTCGAACTGAGCAACATCGATCGCGCTGGTCTTCGCTCCGGTGTCGAGCTTTGCTCGAACCCGAGAGAAGCCCCAATCGATGATGTCTACGCGCTCACTCCAGCCGGCGATTTTGGGACTTGTCATAGGGTATTGTTTGGTTTCGAATCCAGGACGCTGTGTCTAGCGGCATATAGCATGCTCAACCTGACTTTGAATCGGAACGAATAAACCCCTCAGGCGGCAGGAATACACCCATTTCGAGAATTAAGAGGTGCAGGTGGTGGCTCTTCACTCTCCGGCGCAGCCGGACTGTAGAACAAGTTTAGGGTAGGGGCCGATAGATATGGTTCGCAACCGCGACCAAGTCCGAATCGACTTCGCCGATCTCGTCGACGCACTTGTCCGGGTAGTCGATTCGAGTTAGCACGGAGCGTATCGCCTCGAGGCGTGCTCGCAGGCGATCGTCGGCCTTGATGATCGTCCAGGGTGCATTGGCTGTGTCGGTCCGGCGGAAGGTCTCTTCCTTCGCGTCCGTGTAGGCGTCCCATCGGCCTTGCGCCTCTTGATCAACCAAGGAGAACTTCCAGCTCTTGAGAGGGTTGACCACTCGCTCATGAAGTCGCAGCGCTTGCTCTTCCTTACTGATCGAGAGGTAGAACTTGAAAATTTGAGTACCGGTCTCGGCCAGCATGTTCTCGAACAGGGGGACATGCTTTACGAACTGCCAATACTCCTCTTGGCTGCAGAACCCCATCACCTTCTCGACACCAGCTCGGTTGTACCAGGAGCGGTCAAAGAAGACGATCTCCCCCGCGGCGGGTAGATGTTTGACGTAGCGCTGGAAGTACCATTGACCTCTCTCTCGAGTAGAGGGCTTGTCGAGAGCAACGACGCGCGCTCCGCGTGGATTGAGGTGCTCTGTAAAGCACTGGATGGTGCTTCCTTTTCCCGCGGTGTCGCGCCCCTCAAAGATGCACAAGACCTTCAGACCTCTTTCCACGATCCAGTTCTGCAGCTTGACCAACTCGACCTGCAGGGTGTACTTGGCCCTGAAGAAGTCCTGGATGCTGATGGTGTCCGAGTAGGGGTAGTGTGGGTCCCGGAAGTAGTCTAGTCCGCTACCCTCCTTCCAATCGCGCTTACTTTCTGAGTCCACAAATTCGCGCGGGCCCTTCAAATCGGGTATTCCGTCTTTTGCGTCAGGCCTGTGGGAGTTTGGAACCAATTTCGTATACCTAGTAATTAGGAGAGGTCAATAATACCTACTGTGAGTCTCAAGCTGCTTGCGGAGACTCCCCCGGAGGCCCGAAGGGCGGAATCTATGTCATCCAGCACCATTGGTCAATGCGTACCACTACACACAAATTCCAAAAATCTGGCTAGTGCTGGTTCTGGTGCACACCATGGTCTGCTGGCAAACCGAACGAGGCCTCCCCACCTAGTGGGATTTGTCCTAGCGAGTAACCCCGTGCATGGCGTGGTTCTAACTCTCCCCCCCCTGAGAATCCAATGACAACTTCTTTGCTCCATCATCTAGCCTGTGGGAAGTGCGATGCCATCTATCCGTGCAACCGCATTCATAACTGTTGTCCACAATGTAAGGGCCCCTTGCTCGCTCGCTATGACCTGGTTGGTGCGCTGCCGACGCTGCGAGAGGTGCTCAAGAGGCGCCCCGGACAGAATCGCTTGCATGAACTAGGAGCGACGGAGGGGGGCGCTCAGACGCCTACGCTTGGGGAAGGGGCGACCCCGCTTTTCTCTGCGGGCCGCCTTGGAACCCAGCTGGGCCTGCCGAATCTGCTGATAAAGGACGAGGCGCAAAACCCGACCAATTCCTTCAAGGCACGCGGCATGGCTGCCGCGATGGCGCGCGCCGCAGAGTTGGGAGTGAAGGCGGTCTGCCTCCCCTCCGCCGGCAATGCAGGAGGCGCGGCTGCAGCTTATGGTGCTCTGCACGGAATCGAGGTGCACGTCTACATCCCAGACAATACGCCGGCTCCGATCCTTCACGAAACCCGGGCTCTCGGCGGGAAGGTGAAGTTGGTGCAGGGTGACATTAGCGATGCGTCTGCGGCCCTGGCCCCCTTCGCCTTGAAGAACGGTTGGTTTTCCCTCGCGACCCTACACGAGCCCTACCGTCTCGAGGGCAAGAAGGTGATGGGCTTCGAGCTGTTCTACGATCTCGGTAAGTTGCCCGATGTGATCCTCTATCCAACAGGCGGGGGGACGGGACTGATCGGCATGTGGAAAGCATTTGACGAGCTACAGAGCATGGGCTGGATCGGTGCAGAGCGCCCGCGCATGGTTAGCGTTCAGGTCGCGGGTTGCGCACCGATCGTGCATGCTTTTGAGCAAGGGAGTGATCACGCGGAGCCCTGGAAAAGCCCGGAGCGCACCTCGGCATTTGGCTTGCGAGTTCCGCGCGCGCTCGGCGACTTTTTGATCCTAGACGCCCTTCGTAAAAGTCGCGGCACCGCGATCGCGGTCACGGAGTCCGAGCTTCTAGAGGGCAGCCACTTGATCGCAAGCACGCTCGGTCTGCAATCGTCTCCCGAAGGTGGGGCCTGTGTCGCGGCGGCGCAACTTCTTCGGCAAAGGGGCTGGCTGCAAAGTGAGCAATCCGTAGTGCTCTTCAACACGGGCCACGGGGCCAAGTACGTGTAGGCGCACTTCGAATACCGCTGAGGATTCGCCGCTCTGCAGGACGACTCTGCGCGTATCGCTTCAAGCGGCGAGCGGCTCGTTTGGCGAATAGGAGCGATGAAGGTCTATCTAGGTTGTGTGCGATCAAAAGATCGACGTACGGAGAGGGGAGAATGGGCAGACTCTAAGTACTTGGGGGACTCTTTCCTTGTATCCTGCTCTCGTCCTGCGGAGGGCTGCGCCGGGGTCGACCACCGATCCTGCGCACCATGCAATCCAACGACTACCTAGCGTAGTTTTTTTGAGAGTCTGAAAACGGGGTGAGCGACGCCACACGATGGCGGCGGGAACAGAAGCATGAGGGGATTCGTTAGCAATAATCTGTCATCCTTGAGGAGGTCTTTCTTGTCAGCCGTCCTCTTGGTTCTTTCGCTCGCGGCCTTTACGCCAGGTCGTGCGCAAGATGTCGTGTCTTTGACGGTCGAGGAGATACAGGCAAGGATCGAAGCCGCAAACGACGGTCCTCCGGAAGAAAAGGCGAGTCTCGTTGAGACCTATCAGCAGGCCCTATTAGCCATCGGCCGCGCCGCAGAGGCCCGCACCCGGTCTCAGCAATTCCTGGCCGACGCGACCGGGGCCCCTGGCCTTATCACCTCTTATCGAGAAGAGCTCGCGAATTCCCCGGCCGATCCCCCGCTCCTAATCGACGAGACTTTAGGCCTTGAAGTGCTCGTGTCACGCCTTGAGCAGTCGCGGGCAGAGCTCGCCGCGAGCCGTGCCGCTTTGGCCGAAATTGACGCCTCCTCGGAGCACCGCTCTAAGCGGATGGCCGCGCTGCCGGAAGAGATTGCCGCCGGGTTACAAAACTTATCTTCTACGGAAGAGGCCCTAACTGGCCTTTCAGATGGGATCGAGAGCGATGCGCGAAGAGTCCTCTTGCAGGCTCAAGAGGACGAGCAGCGTGCCACGGTCGCCTCTCTAGAGATGGAGAGAGAGAGCTACGAGGCCCGCCGCGAGCTCCTCCCCCTTCGCAGGGACCGCGCACTTCGACGATTGACTCGGGCGGAGAGCGTCGAAGCGGCTTGGAGCAAAGGCGTCGAGGCGATTCGCGCCAAAGAGGGAGACGCCGCGGCCGTCACGGCAGAGGCGCAGCTCGAAGACATCACGCGCAGCTTTCCGTTTCTTGCCGAGTTCGCCCTAGTAACCCACGAGCTTGCTGCTCGTAGATCCGGAGAGAGCGGACTTCCGCGCCGTATCTCCCATGAGCAGGCCGAGCTCGAGTTGACACGCGCGCAGCTGGAAGAGGTTCGTACTAGGTCCCGTGCGGCGCGAAGGCGTATCTACGCAGGTGGCCTCACGGAGGGCATGGGCCTCATCCTGAGGCGCGACTACGAGTGGCTCCCCAAGGAGTCGGACCTGCGGGCCGAGTCCATCGCTCGGATGAAAAAGCTCTCAGCCGCACAGCTAGAGCTCATCACGGTCGAAGACGAACGCGCCACGGTTGGCGATATTGCCACCGCTACAGATCGCCTGTTGATGAGCTTTGACTCGTCACCCTCGGAGAAGACTAAGACCGCAACGCGCGAGCTTCTCATCGCTCAGCGAACAGCCCGTGACTCCGTCCTGCGCGACCTAGAGTCCCTAGCCTCCACATTCTACGAGCATAAAGAGCTCGCCAACTCGCTGCTCACCGAGTCCATCGCCTATCAGCAGTTCATTGAGAGTCGAATCCTTTGGGTTCGCAGCTCCCCCTCGAACCCCATCGAGAGTCTGCTCGCTTTGCCTTCGCACGCAACCGATATCGCTCGAACCCTCTGGTCGCCAGCCACCTTGCAGAGTCTCAAGGGCGCCGGGGCGAAAAGTTGGGTCGCCATCTTGGCGTTTGCCTTGAGTCTCTTCGCGTTGATCGCAATGCGGCCGATGCTCAAGCGCAAGCGGGATGAGATGGGAACACTTGTGCGCTCCCATCGCACAGACAAGTATAGCTACACGGCTCGCGGGCTCGTCCAAATACTCCTGCTGGCGCTGCCCATGCCCATGGTGGCTTGGACGTTGGGATGGCTGCTGACCGATGTGATCGATGAGCTGTTGCGCGCCGTTGGTGGGGGCCTACGGACTATCGCAGCTATCTGGCTTGTCCTTCGCTTTCTGGGTGGACTCGCTGGAGAGAAGGGCCTTGGTGTCGCTCACTTTAGGTGGTCGGCTGGCAGTCTCGCGACGCTTAAGAGGGAGCTGCGTTGGTTTGAGCCCATCTGTGTGAGTCTCGGGTTTGTCGTGCTTGTCTTGGACCGGCAGGGTTCAAACGACTGGTCGGATTCGATTGGTCGACTCTGTTTTGTAGGGACGATGGTGGCGCTTGCCACGTTCACCCATCGCCTTCTCAATGCGGGGAGTCAAATGTGGGTTGTCTCTCCCCAGGTCGGAAAGGGACTGCTCGGAAAGACCCACGGCATTTGGTTCACGCTGGCATCCGGACTACCTGCGGTACTGGCTCTTCTGGCGATTGCTGGCTACTACTACACGGCCCTCGAGTTCGAGTTGCGGCTCAGGTATTCCTTCGGGTTTGCCATCGCCCTCGTGCTGATCAATGCGTTGCTTCTGCGCTGGTTGTTCATTACGCGGAGGCGCCTAGCCGTGCGCCAAGCGCTCGAGGCAAGGGAGCGAAAGGTGCAAGAGGAAGCGGCGGAATCCGAGGGTGTCCACGAGTCTAGCGCGGCCGTGATCGATGCGGACAAGGTCAACATTCCGGCGATCGACGCGCAAACGCGCCAGCTATTTAAGACGAGTATTACCTTGGCCGCAGTTGTGGGGCTCTATCTCATTTGGGCGAGCGTACTTCCCGCATTGCGTGGGCTCGATCACGTTCAAATCCTTCCCCATCTAGCTATCGTTTCGGCGGACACCGATATCCCTGCCCAGCCAGAGGTCCATCAGGCCGTGGTCGGAGCGCCCGTTGTGTCCTCGTCTACTCCTGTCATTCCTGGCGCGCCGATCTTGGGTGCTGGAGCTCCGACCGAGGGGGCACCCGCAGAGATGGGACTCCCCGCAAGACTGACGTTGGCTGACATCCTTCTCGCGACGCTTTTTGCCCTCCTGACTACGGTTGCCGCTCGGAACCTCCCAGCTCTTTTAGAGTTGGCTGTGTTGCAGCGACTTCCCCTTGACGGTGGTGCGCGTTACGCGACCTCGACGATTCTGCGTTACCTGATCTTTATAGCAGGAATGAGTGCCGTCTCCGGGGCGGTGGGAGTCGGTTGGCAGCAGGTTCAATGGCTCGCGGCAGCGCTGACGTTTGGGCTTGCCTTTGGACTCCAGGAGATCTTTGCCAACTTCGTCTCCGGTCTCATTATTCTGATCGAACGGCCCCTTCGGGTTGGAGACATTGTCACGGTGGGTGCGACGGAGGGGCGGGTTACGCAGCTTCGGATGCGCGCGACAACAATTATGGACTGGGACCTCCGCGAAATGATTGTTCCCAACAAGGAGTTCATTACCGGAAATGTCATCAACTGGACCCTAAGCGACCCAGTTAACCGGGTCGTTATTTCCGTCGGGATTGCGTACGGCTCCGACACCGAAAAAGCGCGGGAGCTTCTCTTGGAGGCCGCCGCGCAAAATCCGTATGTGCTCGATGTCCCCGAACCCTCGGCTATCTTCCGGTCGTTCGGAGAGAGCTCCCTTGACTTCCAGCTCCGCGTATTTATCGCAAACCGCGATCTTTGGCCAGAGATGACCGACAAGATTCATAGCCAGATTGACGAAATGTTCCGCAAGGCTGGGATTGAGATTGCCTTCCCGCAACGCGATCTCCACATCCGCTCTACAAACGGAATGAAAGATGTGAATCTAGGCTAGAACCACTTCTTCTTTCGCATGAATGCAAGCAGGAGTCCCGCGAGGAGGGCGAGTATGGCACACACCCAGAAGAAGCCCCACTCGTTTTCGGCGCCGGGGACTCCCTTGACATTAATTCCCAGCAAGCCAGTGATCAGTCCCAGCGGCAAAAAGATAGCCGTTACAAGGGACAGCATCAGCATTTGACGGTTCATTAAATCCGACTGGCGTCCCGCGATTAGGTCGTGGGTCACCGCCGATCGTTCGCGGAGCTCATCGAGGTCTTCGACATGGCGAGACAGTTCGTCCGCGAGCAGCTGCACGACTGCGCTGTGTTTGTCATCGAAGCGGGTATGGGTGCACTGCACAAGCTGAACCATCACCTCCCGCTGTGGGGCGAGGTGCCGGCGAAGCGCGATGACTTGCCTGCGGAGCTCGGCGAGGTCTCCTTGTAGCTCGCTCGGAGCTTCTGTGAAGGCCTTCTCCTCTTGTAGGTCTACGGCATCGCCTAGCTCATCCAGCGTGGGGGTCAGTCGGTCGAGAAGATGTCCCGTAAGGGTCGTCAGAATCTCAGGGGAGCTCAAAGGGCCGACGCCCTCCTCAATCTCATCGGCCAAGTCAGAGACCGCCATCACGCGGCGGCGACTCAGGCTGAGCACCCTTGTGGTGTCGACCCAAAGCCGAAGGGAAACCATGTCCTCTGGGTCCGCGCCTGGGTTGTGGTTGATCCCTCGAAGTATCACCAGCAGCCCATCGTTCATCGGCCGGCTTAACGGCCTCGTTTCCCCAGCAAGCAGTCCGCTACAGGCTGCCCTCGTAAGACCCGAGCGCTCTCGAAGCCAGTCCCTTACTTCAGAGCTCTCCACGTCGAGATGGACCCACAAGAGGCCAGCCTGAGGCGTCCACTCGTTGACTTGTTCCCATGAGAGAGCCGTCCCTTCTCCTTCGCCGTTGAGGAGGTAGGCGCGAAACAGACCTGGGATTTCTTCGGTAACCATAGCTATGACACACTTGAGCAGCAGCTGATGAGCCAGAACGGAATGGTCTTCTGGGGCCACTTTTTTGCAGACATGCACCGGGGAGTAAGGTCAGAGGTCCCGTTGCCGCCGCTGGTATGTGGCAGGCCGTGGATGCCCGACGCCTAGGAGGGACCGCTTGCGTTCTAGACTTGGCAACCCACACCTTCCGCTGACCTCGGTGAACTTGGCGCAGCGACTATCCGACAGTCCGCGCGCGGAATGCCACGGCTGCAGAGGCTAGGCAGGTGGCCCTGGGGTTTAGCTTTGCGAAGACATGTTTGAGGCGGCCTGTACGCCTTCTCGACATACAGGCCGCCTCCTAGGGCTCCGCTTGGGATTAGATTGGGCCGCGCTCTTGGGCGCGGGGCCTGCCCAGCCGGCGGATGTCCACCTGCTAAGAGCTGGTGTCCCTGTTAGCGATCTCCGGTGTGGCGCATGCCACCGCCGCTACCGCCACCGCTGCCTTGCGATCCGCTGATACCGCCGCCGGAGCCGCCAGCCGAGTCCTTCGAATTGACGCCGCCAATATCGAGGACCTCGAGCACACCTTCATCAATCAGCTTCTTCACCGGAGGGTGATCCGCCGACTTGTTGAGGATCTTCGACTTTTCACCAGGCTTGAGGAAAAGGCGTTTGCCAGCGGGGAGGGGGACCTTGAGGGGGAGCTTGCTCGTGTTCTTGATTTCCATATCGTGGACCAATCTACCCGATTTCCCCCTGGGGTGAGCCGCTCGAAACGCCAACATGTTCTCTCACGTTCGAAAAGGGCTCCGGAAACGGCGAGCGAGCCCACCTGGTCGTTGCGACCTTCACCTTCGGCTGCAAAAGCGATTCTCGCCAATCGGCCACTTCGACTAAACTCGTTCCATGTTCACCACACCTTCCCGCGCACTGATGCTCTGTTTCACTCTCCTCGGTTTTGCCCCAGCTGGCTTCGGCCAAACGGTCGAGCCCATTCCGGGCAAGGTCGAGATTGCCGGGACAAGTTATCCCTATGTGCTTGTGCCGCCCGCCAAGATCGTCGACGGTCAGAGCTACCCGCTAGTCCTGTTCCTGCACGGCGCCGGTGAGCGCAGAGATGACAACAAAACCCAAGGCCAATTCCCCATGGTGCTTGCCGAGGCTTTGTCCAAGCAAGCACGGCCGTGTTTTGTCCTGGCACCCCAGTGCCCCCAAGAGCGCTCGTGGGTTGCAGATCCTAGCAAAGGACAAGCGGGGCTCGCCGACCCGATGCGCGCTGCGATGGCTGCTCTTGAGCTCGTCGTACGCAATCATCCTGTCGACCGCGAGCGCATCTCGATTTCTGGAACGTCGATGGGTGGGGTGGCAGCCTGGGACCTCGCGTCGCGTTTTCCCGCTTGGTTCAGTGCCGTGGTCCCCGTTTGCGGAGGCGGAGACCCAAACACAGTGGCAAGGCTGGCAGGCTTGCCCACGTTGGTTTGGCACGGCGGTACCGACAGCCTGGCAACGATTGAGATGTCGAAAGGGATGGTCGAAGCTATGCGCGCTCTCAAACTTCCGGTGCAAATCACGGAGCTTCCCAGGGGGAAACCGGGTGCTTGGATGCAGGCTTTCAGCGATGTGGCTTGCCTGCAGGGACTTGCGACCTCCAAGCGCAACCCAGGCGGCATGCAAGCGGAGACCGCGCGCCTGCTCGCCGATTCTATCGACGCGGATGAGCGGATCGCTTTCTTGGGCGACTCCATCACTGAAGCGGGGAACGCCCCGGCCGGCTATGTCGATCAGGTGCGATCCCGCCTTGCTGAGCTCTCTCCAAAGGCAACGATCCTTCCCGCCGGCATCAGTGGGCACAAGGTTCCCGACCTGCTCGCGCGCTACAAGGAGGACGTGCTTGAGCCCAGAGCTACGATGGTTTTTTTGTACATCGGGATCAACGACGTCTGGCATTCGCAAGGGGGCACGGGCACTCCAATTCATGAGTTCGAGGCGGGCCTACGCAAGCTGATTCAAGACTTCCGCACCTCCGGTGCTGAGGTCGTGCTAACCACACCGAGTACGATCGGTGAGAAGCCGCAAGGGGAGAACGGCCTCGACAAAATGCTTGACGAATTTGCCGCCGTCTCGCGCCGGGTTGCCGCCGAGGAGGGAGCGACGCTATGTGACTTACGGCAGTCCTTCTTTGACTACTTGCGCATTTTCAACCCGGAGGATCAGCAGAGTGGGATCCTGACCAGTGATGGCGTCCACCTGAATCCGGCGGGGAACACCTTCCTTGCAATCGAAGCGGCGCGCGCCTTGCGCGAAGCGGCGCTCAAGCGAACGGCACGTCGCGCTGCAGAGGCGCCTGCCGAAGAAGAGGCGCAGTAGGTCCCTGCCCCAAGCTGGAACACCCTAGGGACCGACGTGCTCGCCAACAGGTAAAGCACTACCGGCTCGCCTCAAGGTGTCTCCTGGATGCGAGCCGATGCGCCTCGGGTTCCAACTGCTCTGCGTCACACGCCTAACCCGAGTGCACCGGTGGCACTTTGGGAGCTGGCGCAGCGCAAGGCAATTGATCTAGAGAGCGAGACGGATCGTTCCGTTTCGAATCGCCTCCCTATTTTGGGCCCTAGCGGTCGAGTACTCGAATTGTTGGTTTAGACAGCCTATGCTGCGTCTAAATCGGAATCACTTTCGAGTTCACTCATGCCGACGGTCCCATTGTCCAAGCCAAAGGCCCCATGGTTATTGGGAACTTGCACTTGGCAGCCAGGTACCGAAAAGGCGCAAAGGGAGGCGCCAAGAAAGCCAGCAGCCAAGCGCCGGAGCCGCGCAGTTCGCAGTCTTGCGGGGCAGTCCCTCTGGTGCTCAATACTTGCTTCGAAAGGGGAATCGACAGCGTATAAGCCTAGCCCGGCCGCTGGACGTGCCAGCTCGCCGGTGCAGTGGGGACAGGCTCGTTCGAATTTGGAATCAGTACTCATCTCAGCGCTCCTGATCCTGTTAGGGATCGGATTAGGCGCTCGCAAGGGGAAACCGTGTTGGGGAATCCCCTCAGTACGCGCCCGGGAATTTGGGGGTGCGGGAGTGGGACCCTTTGCTGTTCGTTCGCAGCCGCCCCTACACTGAAGTCTTTTTTTGCGAGATCCTACTGGCTTCCCCACGGAAGCTTCCCACCCATGAGATTTGCGTGTTTTGAGCCGATTTAGGGACAGGATGACGCATTCGGAACGAGTAAAGATATGCGACTCTATCTTCTTCCAATGAGCGAATCTCAAATCCAGGGGGACGCAGACCCCTTGCAAACCGTTGATCCTGCGCTGTTAGTGGCCAACCGCTACCGGCTTCTTCGGGTGTTGCACGGAAAAGGAGAGAGCGAGGTCTTCCTCGCAACGGATGAGCTGCGGGCTTGCCAGGTCTGCGTGAAGTTACTGCCGGCCCTTGCGGACGTGACCGAGGTTCGCGCCGAAGTCTCTGCGCTGCGGCTCCTGCATGTTCCCGGTGTCGCGCGTTTCCTCGACGAGGGGATTCACGAGCAGCGACCTTTTGTTGTCATGGAGGTTGTCGAGGGCTCACCCTTTCCCGGAGCGGGTTGTGCGCGCACTTGGGCCGACCTCGAACAGCGCGTCATTGCTCTCTTTGAGATCGTTGCTCGCATCCACAACCGCGGTGTGATCCATCGTGATCTCAAACCCGATAATGTATTGGTGGACGAGAACGGCAATCCCTGTGTTCTCGATTTCGGTCTTTCGTCAGGGGCTGCCATCGGTTCGGGCCACGGCGTTGATGAAGGTGCTGTGGGAACGCCAGCTTACGCCGCACCGGAGCAGCTACTTGGTGGGGCGGTGGACTCGCGAGCGGATCTGTTTGCACTTGGCATCATGATTTTCGAGGCCCTCGTTGGCCACCCTCCTGAAGATACGAAAGACCTCGAATTCTTTCTCGAAGCTCGTATGGACCGACCTGCTCCCCCAATCAGTGATCTGGTTTCGGGTTGTCCGGGCCATGTGGTCAGGCTGGTGGCCAAGCTCCTGGAGAGAGAGCCAAACAGACGCCCACGGTCGGCCCAAGACGCCCTTGGGATTTTGCGCAAGGAGGCGACCGACATCACGGATCACCTCTTCCCGTGGCTTGGCTCTAGGGCTTCGATCGAGCGGGCTATCGACGACTTGGCACACGTTGGATACGTTGAAGTGATCGGCGAGCGGGGCATGGGGAGGAGCCGTTTTTTGAACGAGCTCGGGCGGGCCTTTGAAGCGCAAGGGGGACGCTGGAGGGCACTTGAGGGGAGTCCGGATGCGGGCAAGTCCCGCTCGTGTTTGCAACAGCTCCATGAGCTTGTCCATCAAAGTGCAGCAGATCGCGAGGCTTGGGTGGGGACTCTCCGGAGCGAGCTTGCACACAGCGATACCCTGATCACGATCGACGACTGGGAGCAGGTGGACGTCTTGTCGAAGGCGGCAATCTATAGAGAGCTAGAGCGATCCCCTCGAGCGATTCAGGGGCTTTGCATTGCAAGTGAACAGGGGAGCGGCGCGGTCGGCTCGACGGAACACATCGACTTGAAGGCCCTGACGCCAGCGGATTTGGAGCAACTTTTCGAAGGGCCCGATCGACTCTTTCATTTCAAACAGGATGGGGCCAAAGAGCTCTTTGGGCGGACCCTCGGGAATCCCGCGCGCCTCCTGCGCGAGGTCGGCTCGTGGGTTCGGGCGGGACTGGCACGCTGGTCCGGCGATCACTTGGTCCTAGAGCGCCGCGCGCTTGGTTCTCTGCGTATGGGGGCCGGGGCGGCAATGACCCTCGGAGCAGCGTCGCAGGATGATGTTGTGTTGTCTCTCTTGGGGGAGGAGCTGCTGGCCTGGATCTATCTAGCGGGCCGGATGGCAAGCCCGCAGTTACTCTCTCAAGCCACGGGTCACGACCTCGCCAATGTTTGCAGTCAGTTGGAAGAGCTTATCGCGTGCGGAGCGATCCTATCGAATGCCAAGACCGGTATTTTACTGCTGAGACTACCAGGGCAACTCCAGAGTTGGCCAGAGACAAAGCGCAGGGCAGCTCACGCAAAGCTGTCTGCGCTGGTGCCAGGACCTAGTCCCGATCGCCTCCAGCAGAAGATTGCAGCGGGCCTCTGGGGAGACGTGGTGCACGAGGCTCGCCTCGTTGCAAGTCAGCTCGCTGACGAAGGCAAACTCAGCGATGCCGAGGCGACTCTCGTGATGGGGCTCGCCAGCGCAAAGCGCGGAGAGGAGCCCCTTGGCGAGCTTCTCTTGTTGGAGCAGTGGGTCCGTGTTTCCATGGGCATCTTTACTCCACTCGCCGTAGATCGAGTTCTCTATGAGCTCGCAAAGATGCGAGCTCGTTGCCCCGTTTTTAGCACCGAACTCGAGCACCTAGAGCGTCTCGGGAAGGCCGCCTTGGTCGTGTTGAGGGGTGGTGGCGAGGATTGCCTCGAACTAGTTTTGAGTGTCCCTAGTTTTTCCGATCCGGAGATGGAGCGGTGGCGCACAGCCCTTGCGGTCCAGGCGGCGCGGGGCGCATCCGAAGAGAGGGAAGAGGGCCTGCTCGCAAGTATCGCCAAGACCCTTGGACCGAGCTCACCCCCCTCGCTGCTCGCGAGTTTTTCCGAATGGATGGGGCGCCTCAACTATCGAAAAAACTTGCCCCTGGTAGCAGCCGAATATTTTGGACGAGCCCAAAGGGATGCGCCGACGCAATCCCAGCGCCTCTCGGCCCTGCTTAACGGCGCCTCGGCATTGCTAGATGCGGCGAGACCTGCAGAGGCGGCAGAGCTCGCCGAAGAGGCGCGCCAGCTGGCGAGCGACTGCAGGCATACGCTCTTCGAAGTTCGCAGCGAGTGGGTGCTTCGAACGGCATCCTACCGAGGTGACTTCGCCTCGTCGGTGGACTTGGACCTCGTGGGCGCAGCGGGTCGCATTGGTGTCTCTGACCAAGAGGCGCTCGTTTGCCTGACGGAAGCCGCTATCGGTTGGAGGGCGGGCTCTCCGCTCGCAGCAGCGCTTGCCCACCGGGCCTCTGTCTTGTGGGAGAATCAAGGCAAGGTTTGGGGAGCGCTGCTGGCCCAAGCCCTGGAGGCAGCCAGCGCCGAACACCCGCCACACCTGCCGTGGATCCGAACGGTCTTACTCGATTTGGGCGTCGGCGCTTTGTCCTGCCCGGACCTCTTTCTTGGCGCCCAAAGTTTGGCGCTAGTGGGCATGTGTCAGGAGGGAGCACTGCTTGAACTTGCGCAGGCCGCTGGAGAGATGGCGGATAAGGTACGGCGAATCAGTCAGTCCGAGGAGGATCACTTTGGTCTAGAGGGCAGGCGAGAGGTGCTCTCAAGTTCCGAGATTCTGCGCGGCCTTGAGCGCATTCGGGGAGTGGCCCAAAGGGACTCGGACCAGCGGATAGGGCAAGCTTGAAAGACACCCTAGCCGGCTGCGGTATGGTCTTCCACGTCCAAGCGAGTAGGGATGGGTTGATCCGCTAGTCGTTGGCTAGAGGGGAGCTGTCGGGCGCCTATGCCCCTTTGGGGAGGGTCTGTAGTCGGAGTTGGACTGCTGCTCGGAAGAGGATAGGGCCGGAGAGTTTGTCGATGGACGCGGCGAACCTCGGAAGAGCCTCGGCCCTTACCGTGTTGTGAATTTCGCTTGCTCGTTGGCCCGTGGGCTTCGTTAGGAGTGCAAAGGAGAGCAGGCCCGAAGGACGGCGAAGTGATCCTGCGGGACGTCTCCCCAAGGGCCATCTTCGAGCCCGACTTCGAGGACGCCTTGCCAATGATCCCGCTTGGCAACGATCTTTGCAGAGTTGGCAAGCTGTTCCCACGGGAGCCAAACCCAAGCCATGGGTGAGGTGGATTTGCTCATCAAGAACAGCTCGCAGAACTCGGTGTCGAGGACTTGTCGCCGTAGAGGATCCTTGCGGATGGACTCCAGCGAGCCCACAAATCTAGGCTCGGCCTCTTGGTGCCCTTATGGGCTTCTTCTTCCACGCCGTTCGGCCGTCGGATAGGCGGCTCCTTGCTGGCGTTGGGCAAGCTTGCCTAGACACGGCGCGCCGCTGCATTGCATGCACCCCATGGGAACAGACGCCAGCTGGGGACGTTTGGTTTCGGCGCGTAGTGAGCGCGAGCGCTGGAAATTCCAAAGGGCACGGCGTGTTCGGACTTACACGGAATCGAGCGGCTGTGACAGCCGATGCATCGATTGAGATCGAAGACCCAACCGGTGTTCTGCACTTTGCTTGCTGGGAGCTTGGCTACTTGCTCCCGGGGATTGATCTCAAGGATTGAGCTCATTCGGATAGATCGCATGGATTGTCTAGAGCAGCGCTTTCCCAAGCGTGCTGCTCTGTGGGAATCGATGGGGAGGGTTCTGGCGGTGGGGGCCAGGACGTACTCGGCTTCTCTCTACAGTGCTCGGGTCCGGTCACTCGGCGCTGGATTCGGCGTAGGTTGCGGGCTCCTCGATTGGGCGCTGCGCGAGTCCTGTACCCGGGCGGAAGCCGATGATCCGGAACTGAGGCCGCGGCCTACGCACAGGAGGCGCACTCTGCAAGAGGAAGCGAATCAGAGCCACGACGACAACGATGCGCATGGCGCTGCTCAGCGCAAAAACTCCCCGTGCACCAAACTCGGCCGAGAGCAAGAGGCTGCCGATCAGGCCTCCGCTTCGAGATAAGGCTGTAGAGGCGCTCTCGCATCACCCGCGCGCGGAGGCCATCCACCGAGAGCTTGACCAGGGCCATTACCTGCGAACCATCACTCTACTGGCGCTAATCCGGTTGTCGCCCGTTGTACCCTTCGCCGCTACAAACCTGCTGATGTCCACCACGGGGATCCGCATCCTGCCGTTCTTGATCGGCTCCGTGCTTGGCTTGGCACCGCGCGTCATCGCCGTAGTTTGGATCGGGTCGAGCCTTACCGAATTAGACCTGTCGCAGGCCGCTGATCGCCGTTTGCTGCTCCTTGGCTTTGCAGCTACCGGAGCAGCTCTCTGGATCTTGCGCAAGGTCTCCCAACGCGGTCTTGGCCAGTTGGAGAGTGCGTAGACCCTTCCGGGAGTCGTCCAGACCAGAATGGGCCTCTTGAAGCCGAGTCCTCTCTGTAAGCGTCAGCGACCGTCGGTCACGAACCCCGGCCAGAGTCGCATGTAGTCGATCATCCTCTCGCTAAGGGCCGAGCTGCGGAGATGCTCAGGCGCGTAGGGCGGCCGCGCCGGTTCCCAGTCGGGGCGAGTCGCGGTGTGCGGCCAGCTGTCGTTCCCGATTGCGGCCCGGGCCACCCCGACCATGTCTGCACCGTGGGAGAGAACCAGGTCAGCTTCGGCGGGAGTCCAGACGCCTCCGGTCGCGATCAGTGGCATGTCGGCGCCGACGGCTTCGCGGAACCAGGTGCTGAGCATCTTCTTGGACTCCGGATGCGCGGCAGGCGCTTTGAAGCTGTCCCAGTTGGAGACGTGGACAAAGTCGACACCGTCGTCGGCAAGCCATCGTGCGACCTTGAGCGAGTCGTCAAGCTCGACACCCTGATCTGCAACCTCTGGCGAGATACGGACCCCAACCAGAAAATCGGTGGGAGTTGCTTCCCGAGTTGCGGCAACGATCCGGCGAAGGAAGCGAGCGCGGTTTTCGAGCGAGCCACCCCACTCGTCAGTGCGCGTATTCGAACTCGTCCCGAGGAACTGGGTGATGAGGTACCCGTGGGCTCCATGGATCTCGACGCCGTCAAAGCCCGCCTCTGCACAGCGGCGAGCGGCAGCTGCAAAGGCTGCGATGGTGCGCTCGATGTCCTCGACCGTAGCCTCTCGCGGCACCTCGAAGTCTTTAGTGTCGAGTTCGAAAACACTCGCGCTGAAGGGCTGCTGTCCTGTCAATCGTGAGGGTGCTCGCACACCGCCGTGAAAGATCTGGACCAGGGAGACGGCGCCCTCCGAGCGCAGCGCGCTCGCGAGGCGTTTCAGACCGGGGAGAAGCGAGTCCTCAAAAACCCCGAGCTCTCCGTCCCATCCCTGACCATCTCGACTCACGTGAGCGGCACAGGTCGTGACGATGCCGAAGCCGCCACGCGCCCGCGCAGCCAACCATTTGAGCTCATCCTCACTCAAGCTGCCGTCGGCGTGGGACTGCTTGTTGGTCATCGCCGCGAGAACGAGGCGGTTGCGGATGGTGGTCCCCGTGCGAGGGAAGGAGTAGGGCGCTAGGATTTTCGGGGCTGTCATATGCGCACCTTACCTAGGCGCTTGCTCGATAGGAATTCCAAAGGGAAGTTGGAGGCGCGCGATGGGGTAGAAAGAGGAGCCGAGAGCCGCTCCAGCATCCGAACCCTATGGGTCCTCTAAGGAAAACTAGCCGACGGTTACCGGCCTCTCGCGAAGCCCTCCCCGGGCCGAGAATGAAAGTGCGTAACTCGGTTTCGAGGGGGAGGTGGCATTGGAACGATGCGAGTGGCAGCGAGGCACTCTGTTGATTATGTTGTTGCCATGATCTCGATATCCCTTGGAGTCGCTCTGTTTGCTTGCCTGCACCTCGGCCCACCGCACTTGTCCCGTGCAAGCCAGGAATCGGACCCCGTGGCTGGCGATCGAGTAAACCTTGCCCTTGGGAAGTCCGTCACTGCGTCGAGCTTCGAGGGCGGCTTCTTGCCGGAGTTTGCGGTGGATGGGGACACTGGGCGGAACATGTGGTGGGGCGCGAATCCCTCACCCCAGTGGCTGGAGGTTGATCTGGGAGGTGTGTCGGTTGTTGAGCAAGTCAACCTATTCACCTACTGGGACGGTGGGAGGCAATACCAATACGAGGTCGCACTCTCTCTGGACGGAGAGAGATGGGAGCAGGTTGTCGATAGGAGCACGAACACCGAGCCAGCTACGATGGCGGGAGACTTGCTCGATATCATCGACCAGGAGGCGCGCTTTGTTCGCGTTCTCATGTTGGGCAGCAGCGCAAATCCCGGTGTGCACATCATCGAGTTGGAGGTGCTGGGCGAAGCCAAACCCGCGGGTAAGCTTTGGCTCGGAGCTCAAGGCCCGCTGGGCTTCGGTTCGCAAGAGATCTCAGACGGATCCACTTTGAGCCTCGAGTTGGAAATCGGCAACGCGGACCCGGATCATCCGCTTGAGATTATTGGCCTTGAGATCACAGGCCGGGACGCTGACGCCTTTCGAGTGTCTTCCACGCAAGGCAGTGGTCCACTGGCCCCGTTGGCCCGGCGTATCTTGCATGTGAGTTTTGACCCAAGTGTTGCCGGCGCCCACCGAGCCGAGTTGGTGATTCAGTCGAATAGCCAAGGCGGTGGTCCCGCGAGTATTGAGCTATTGGGGACAGGTGTGGGGAACCTGCTTCCACTGCTGCCTATGCCGCTAGAGCTCGAGGCCAAGTCCGGACACCTAAAACTGAAGGCGGGAAGCTTTATCTCGGCCCAGAGCGAGGACCTTGTTCGACACGCTCAAGTACTGTCCGACGAGCTTTTTCTGGTTACGGGATTACGCCTTCCCGCCCGTGTTCACGGCGCGCAGTCGGGAGACATCGCACTCACGATGGACCGTAGCTTGGCCGAGGAGGAGTCGACTCTCCAGGTTGCCGATACTGTGCGTATTCGAGGCCGTGATTTGGAAGCTATCGCTCGTGGGACATCAAGTCTACTTCAGCTGATCCATGCGGACGGTCGCATTCCCCGCGTGCGTTTACGGGACAAGCCGAGCTTTGGCTATCGGGCGCTCTCCGTTGATGTCGCGCGCAAGTTCCACTCGATAGAGACCTTGAAGCAGATTGTGGAGATGTGCCGCTTCTACAAGGTGCGCTACCTCGGTCTTCATTTGACCGACGATCAAAATTTCATGTTCCCATCGAGGTCTTTCCCCAACCTCGACCACCGCAATGTCGGGCAGCCAGCTTATACGCTGGAAGAGCTCTGTGATCTTGAGCAGTACGCAGTCGATCGGGGTGTCAGTTTGATTCCGGAGCTAGATGTTCCCGGGCACTCCGCGCAGCTAGTGGCGAACTATCCCGACGTCTTCGGAGCGCTCTCGGGGGGCACGGTGGATTTTCGACTTGAGTCCTGCTTGTCCGCTGTGAAGATCCTAATCAAAGAGATGCTAGAGGTCTTTCCCTCCAGTACCTATGTTCACATCGGTGGGGATGAGAGCGGCTTTACTCACCTGCCCGAATTTGTGCCGTTCATCGTCGAGCTCAACGACCTCGTGCGCGCGGGTGGACGCACGACACTCATGTGGGAAGGCTTCGGACAGAGCAGCGCGGTTCCGAAGGACATCGTGATCATCAATTGGGCCTCCTTCTATTTTGCCCCGGACAAAATGCTGAGCGAGGGCTATACGGTCGTCAACGCGGGCTGGGATCCGCTCTACGTGGTCGACCACTACCCCTGGGTGCAGTACACCTTTCTGGATCGAGAGCGCATCTTCCGCTTTGACCCATTCACCTTTAGGCAGGTGGAGCCCGGCCATCCGGCGAGCAACGGAATCACAGTTCCCTCGACAAGCGCGATGCCGGGGGCGGAGATGTGCTGGTGGGAGGGCCGCGGTCCATACGCAGTTCCAATCCTTCGCAGCCGTGTGCCGGCCTTCGCCGCGAAGCTCTGGAATCTAGACAATGAGACCAGCTTCGCGAGTTTTGCCGAGCGCTTCCAGGCCACAGACGCCCGCTTCGAAAGCGTGCTTTACCCAGTGCGCATTGAGGCCCAGGCAATCCTTCAAGACCATTGGAAACCACGGCAGTTGTTTGAAGGCGAGACGCTAGTGGTGCTCGACACCAAGCTCCCCGGCACGATTCGGTTTACTGTTGATGGCGAGCAGCCCACAAGTGAGTCACCCTCTTACAGCGGGCCATTCACGGTCTCTAAAACAAGCGTCGTGTCCGCTGCTCTCTTCTCCGCGGGCGAGCGCCTTGGGTTCGCCAATCGCATCCACCTAGTGAGCGCGCAGCAGGTTCCGAATTTGACGCTGGGTAAGGCGGTTCATTCGGACTCGGCAGCTTTTCTTGAAAACCCAGTCGAGCTCGTTGTTGATGGCGTCATCGATTCGGAGTCCCATTGGACAACCTTTCCCAATCCAGCTGACTTTACGATCGACTTGGGCGGGGTCCATCAGCTCGATAGTGTGACGGTGTACCCCCGCTGGGGCCAGGGCTACAGCGAACAGTACTCGGTTGACGTCTCTTCGGACGGGGTTGCCTGGACCCAGGTGGCCGACTTCACAGAGAACAGTCTGCCCGCGACCGCAGACGGTCATGAGCACGGCTTTCCTGCAACCCCTGTGCGTTATGTTCGCCTCAACACCACCGGCAATAGTTGGTTTCCAGCTGGTCGCTTTCCACGCATCGTCGAGGTGCAAGTTCACGAGACGATCTTCGACTAGATAGAGGCGGGAACAAGGCGCTCCTGAACGATAGCTCTCCTGGATAGGTCCCGAGCGACTCTGATTTTAGGGTCGTTCGCGTTCCCCGAGTTTGCGGTGACGCGTCCGTTGATGCGCAGGTGCGCCAGAGGTGGAGACGTAGGGTCTTGGTCCTCCTCGGGCTCAGTCCGCGCCAGCTCACAGAGTCACGGTCACCTCGGCGAACCAGATGCCGGCGGGGTCTCCGCGCTCAGCTAGGGTCTTTTGAATGACCTGCTCGCTGCGGGTAAGGAGCCCTTTGAAGAGGACCCTCTCGCCCTGCATCACGACAACGGGGCGGTCGAGATCGACCATCGTGTCGTCAAGACGAAAGGTCAGCTCCTTGAGGCCGCTGGCCTCCACCACGTGAATCGTCTGGCCCCTGCGCTCGACCACGACCTTGCTACCAGCTACCGGTGTTTCCACGGCGAGCCAATAGAAGCGCTTGTGCGTCCTGGAACCCTGGCGCCATACGATGCGCTCGGGTCGCAGGTTGCGCGTGCGCTCGGCCATCCACGGCAGAGCGGCCGCATCTTCGCGGTCCATCCAGTGGCCCTTGCCGGCGTAGATTTCGACCCAGTGGTCGTAGCCACCCTTGTCCGACTTCTTCAGATCGGCGAGCTTGACTTTCCACTCGGCGGCAACCTTGTTGCGGTCGTAAGCGCCATCGTCGCCGCCCATGTGCAGCGTGAAGGGCAGGTTGCGAAGGCCGTCGGGAAGAGCGTCGTTGGGATGCCCCGCCATCATTGCCGCGGCGCCAAAGCGATCGGCCATGCGAGGTGCCAATTGATAGACGCCATCGCCGCCTGCGGAGTAGCCGAGCAGGTAGACGCGGTCCGGGTTCACGTTCTCGAAGACAATCAAGTTTTGAATGAGCCGGTCAAACAAGGAGTCGATGTGGCCCTCGTGCCACAGGTTCCAAGTATTCGTCGGCGCGCGGGGTGCGACATAGACACCCTCTTCAATGGAGTACAGACGCTTTTGATTCTCCCACTGCCCGTCGTTCACACGTGCTGTCGTTCCGCCACCGCCGTGCATGGAGATGTAGAGGCTGCGGCCACCGACGGGAGCTTCGCCATGAATGGAATACCAAAAGGGCATCTCGATTTCGCCTTCTTTTAGGATGCGCTCATCCATCTCTTCCGCGTGCTCAGTGCGCCAGTCTGCCGCGTGCAAATCCCAGAGCTCTGAGGCTAGTTGGCGAGCGCTTTGGGCATCAAGAGTTGGGGTGATCTCAAGGGAAATCAGCTGTCCCTCCGAGGTTACGGTGAAGTCCATTTCCGCCGTGGGGACGCTGTTCGCAGTAGTTATCTTGAGTTTTTCACCTATTGGGAAAATGCCATGGACGTGGTCGTTGGCGTCGAAGCGCTCATCCTTTGTGGTGGTCGCAAGCAGCAAGTCGCCCGCCTCGTTTGTGACTTGCAGTGCAGCGCCGCAGCGCTCGTTGGTCCCCACTTTGAGCGCGCGTAGGTAGACCCTGGCCGACCCTTCGGGTACGGGGTCCAGCTTCTCCGTATAGCGACTTGTGACGTTGACCCCAAAGACGGAGTCAGCCTCTGGTTTCCAGACCATGGGGAAGGGTTGGGGAGTCTTGAGGAAGCTGACCGCGAAGACGCCATATTGTTCAGAATCCGCAACCGCCTTGGACGCGCGACCGGTGAACCAGGCTTTGTTCAATTCGCTCCCCGTGGGCTCCGCTGCACCTGTGAACTTCCAGTCGCCATCCCAAATCTCAACCCACGAGTGGTTCCCACTATCGTCCGACCAAGAAGGCACGCCAACAAAGCGCGCGGGCACACCCACGGAGCGACAAGCATCGATCAACAGAATCGAGAGTCCCGTACAGGACGCCATTCCCGCGTCGATGGACTCGTAAGGACTCTGGTCCGCCTTGGGTCGCTTGGTGGAGTAGATGACTTCTACCAAGGGGAAGATTTTATTGTTGAGGATCGCCGCAGCCTCGGAGGGGGTTTGCGCCTCGGCAACGAGTGGTTTGAAGCGCTCGTAGAAGTCACGCGCAAAGGCATCGCGCCGCTCGTTGATACTGGCGTAGGGCAGGACATTCTCGAGGAAGAGCTGCTCCGGTACCGTCTGCGACCAGGGCGCCTCCTTCCAGGCTTGGTAGGTGACCTGCACGTGCTCTACCAGGTAGTCCGCAGTGAGTGCTTTTAGGTCTCCGTCGGGCATGTGGCGGATTAGAAACTGGAGACCGACGAGCTCGTCTTCATTGACTCGCTCAAGGGCTGCTTCCAGTTCTGAGCGATTGCTCCCCGCATGCGCAAGCGCGCTTTCCAAACCGGGATCTTGGACCTGGGGAAATGCGGAGAGAAACAGAAGAGCTAGAACGCCCATGGGGAATGCGGAGTGAGGTGGAGGCGAAAGGGGAGGTGACGTGCCTAGGATCATATCCTGTTCCAGCCTAGGACACATGGCCCTGGGTCACATCGAAGCGGGCCTAGACTACGATCTCGGTCCGGTGCGTGGGAAGGTCTCTTGCAGTGGGGCCGGGACGGGACGAATTCCCTCCGGAGTGCATTCGATGGGCCAGCGCACCAAAGAGGGAATCGTGGAGCACGGCCGACTTGACATAACCCTGCGGGCGGCAACAGCAAACGCACCGGATCCTGAGGCGGGTTTTAGATTCCTAGAGTTGGAGCGCATGAAGCTGGTATCTTCACCTGCTCGCCGAACCATCCGGAATAACCACGCCTACGATTTCCCCTCCCTATGAACTCACTCAGCACACTTGCGCTCGCCTGCGGTATCGCTTACCTCTCGACATCTTGCGCATCGCCTTCCAATCGGCAGGACACCGACTCCATGCAGCTTGGCAACTTCTCCGTGAGTCTCACCGTCAAGGACATCCATGCCTCCCGCGACTTTTATGAGAAGCTGGACTTCCAAGAGGTCGGAGGCGACATCACCCAAAACTGGCTCGTGCTCCAGAATGGCACCACGACGGTCGGGCTTTTCCAGGGGATGTTCCCGGCGAACCTCATGACCTTCAACCCGGGATGGACGCATGAAAAGAAGACGCTGGAGCACTTTCGGGATGTGCGAGCGATTCAGAGAACCCTCAGGGAGCGGGGCGTTAGCCTAAGTCTCGAAGCTGATGAGTCCACCTCCGGACCAGCGAGCTTCATGATCTCCGACCCCGATGGAAACACCATCTTGTTTGACCAACACGTGGCCAGTCCCGAGTAGTCCGCCTGCGCTCTAACCTCTTGCTCAACCACGATTGTTAGAGAGTTTGCCATGCTATACAGCGTGCATCGCAACGAGTACCGCCAGCGACCTGATCGGCTCTACCCTTCCTCAAAAAGCGCACCATGTCCTACCGCGTTTCCAACCGATCACTCTTCGCCGTGGTCGTTGCTTGCCTCGCCAGCGCCTCGTGTGGTTCCACCCAAAACGGGTACAAAGGGAACACGCACACACGGTGGTCCGACGGCAATGGGGCGCGCGAGCTGGTGGTCTCTTACTACACCGAGAACGATTACGAATTTTGAGTACTTTCGGATCACTAAACCCTCTCTGTAGGCGAGAAGTGGTTCCCGGTGAATGACGGACGATTGATCGAGAATATACTGCGGGAACTGATCGTGAGATTTGGAGATGAGCACGTCGTTCTTCGAGACGATCCGCAGCGGAAAATGCGGCTGCAAGCGTTAGAAGAGCTGCTTGCGCGCTTTGAAGTAGCGGGGCAGTTTCTTCTCGTGCAAGGGGAGGAGGTTACCGACTCCTGGGAGAAGCGGCCGGTCCACATCAATGCGGTGAACCTGGAACGGGTAGTCGCGCCGCAGCACCGGGATTCGGTGACCGACACGATCGTGCGGAACATGGAGGCGATTCAGGCCGAGGGCGAGCGCAGTGGCCGCGAAGTTTTGGCGCATCTCCACCATCCCAACTTCGGCAGGGGTGTGACTGTCACCGAGGTGGCAGCTATGCCTCACGAGCGTTTCTTCGAGGTTTACAACGGCCACTCCTGCGTGCGCCACTAAGGTTATGCAGAACACCTCTCGATGGAGGCTCTCTGGGACTCGGCGCTCGTGCTGCGACTAGAGCAAAATGGATTGGGTTTGCTTTATGGGGTTGCAACTGACGATAGCTACGATTGTTACCAGCGGGGTCCGGGCAAGACCAATCCCGGGCGTGGGGGGCTCGTCGTTCATGCAGAGAGCTTGGAGTCCGACGACATCGTGAGGGCCATGAAAGCGGGCGACTTCTATGCTTCGAGTGGCGTGACCTTAGCCTCGATCCAAAACACTTCGGACACTCTTGTGGTAGCTATCGCACCCAAGGAGGACGTCGTCTACATCAAGCACTTTATCGGAACTCTACGAGGCCATGGCGAGGATGAAATCGGAGCCGTACTCGGGGCAACAACACACAACCGGTGGTCTATACCTTTACCGGAGGCGAGCTCTATGTGCGCGCTCAAGTTGCGTGGTCCGAGCTCCACTCGAATCCCTACGCCCAAGGCGACAGGCAAACGGCATGGGGGCAACCGGTACTCGTTAGCCAGGACTAGGTTTGGCCCCCCATACGTCTTGCCAAAGTAAGTGAGCGTCCATTTGGACTAGGGGGGGGAGCGCGACCGTCCAATCCCCTGACGATCTCTACAGGGAGTTCATCCAGCTCGGCAGCAGCCAACGAGACACCGCCCTCCCCCCTGCGAAGAAAGCCGGTGCTCGGCAGTCAGCCTACTCGATAAGCGAAGTGGCCACGCCCGTGGGACTTCCAGGCCCGGCTAGTGTCGTTGTCCAAGCGAAAAGCAGCCCGCCAGATGGTGCCTTCGTAAGTGAGGCAAAGCCGCTTGCGCGCCCTGCCTCGACCTCGGCGAGCACCCTCGGTTGGGCCTCGTCACCGACCTTGACCAGGAGCCACATCGCTCCCTTGCCAGAGTCCGTAGCCGGCGCCTCTAACCAGGCCACAAAGAGCTCCCCTTTAGCGTCGTAGCAGGCGAGGGCACGCCCCATGGGAGCGCCTAGGTCTACCTGTGTCGGAAAGCCGAAACTTGCGCCTCCATCCTTTGAAGTCGCCACCTTGACCGCAGCCTTGCCGTCGGCACCGGTAAACCACGCGAAGGTCAACTCCGCCCCATGGGATGCAAGCGAAGGGCCATTCACAGGGCAGCCTGGAATCTTCCAGTGGTCCGCAATCGTTGCGCGGCGGTCAAACCCTATCGCGCCTCCCAAAGTGATCAGGCTTACATCGCGAATCTCATCGGCATCACGATCCCGGTAGACGACCTGTAGTGCACCGCTGTCGTCGACAACCGCGGCCGTCGAGCAGCAGTCGCAAACTCGATCATCTAGGACGAGCTCAGGGCCAGGAGCCCCGCTCGCTGCAAATCGGCGAAAGTACAATGCCATCGCGCCTGCTCCGTGGCCGCCGCCTTGCATGTTGCGCGAGTCCAACCAAACGGCACCGAATGTGTCCGGACCAATTGCAGCCAGCGACACGAATCCATACTCGGGACCGGCGCTGTCATTGTGGAGAAACACAGGCTCGCTCCATCGGTCCCCTCCATCCCCTGAAAACGAAATGCGCGCACCGTAACTGTGGGTGTTCTCGTCTCCGGCGCTCTGCAGCCACGTCGCGGCAAGTGTGCCGTCGGCGAGGGAGGCGAGCACCGGGAAGTCCGCCCAGTTGACGAACCAATCGGAGCCGGTAGCGATTGTTTTTGGGGCGCTCCAAACAAGGGACTTGCCGAGTTTAGAGAAGCGCAGCCGGCTCTCATCTCCGTGCCGCTCAACCCAACTCACATAGTGCGCGCCATCTGCTCCATCCAGCAAGCGTACGCCCATGGCGGAGTCGGCGTCGGGCGAAACGGGGATTACAAGAGCGTCTTGTTTAGAGGCGGGCTCGCGGTAGTCGGATGGCGTGCTTGCCACGAGCCCGAGGAGGCTGGCGGCAAAGAGAAGAATGGGGAGACTCATGTGATTATTTGGGTGGAGGGGGTTTAGGCAGGATACGTTCCGCGCACGCAACCTCTCGCTAAAAAACAGAGTAGCTCGATAGACCGTGCCGTAGGGCGGTACTCCTCAGGTCGGCCTCGGAGGGTGCAGCCCATGGGCAGCAACCCCGGAGGTGAGGATCGATCCCAGAGGTCCCAATTCCTCCGCAGTGGGGTCCCCGAGCCACGTGGTGACCGAGGACGGCATCCATGCTACACCAGAACGAGAGGACGGGCGAAGAGACCCGAACCCACGATGGACAGCAGGGGAGCCATCCCCCGGGTCCTAGGCCTTCGTTGGGCACATCGGGGCTTCAAGAGCGGGGTACACGGATGTCCTCGATCAGATTTTGGATGCGCTCGGATGGTGACGGGAAGAAGGCGGCAACGCTGGCAGCGACGGCGAAGTTGAGGGGCGTTGGTGCGTATTGTTGAGCACGAGTTGCATGGTCGCCGCAACCGTGCGAA
>CALBMX010000089.1 GCA_937896235.1 uncultured bacterium | reverse complement strand
TTGCAGGATCTCCTCGCGGTGGGCGACGAAAAGGGCACGCTTCCCCCCATGTTGCTGGAAGTCGAAAGCAGAGAGGTAGGTCTTGCCAAGGCCCGTTGCCATGACTACGAGTCCTTTGCTTATGCCGTCGTCTCTGGCCGTCGCGATCTTCTCTAGAACCTCCTTCTGAAGTTGGCGCGGCAAAGGAAGGTGCGCAGAGGGTTCAGGGGCTGGCGCCACCTTCACGCGTCCCTGGTACTCCTTCAGGACATCAACTGTTAGGGGGACAGCAGAGGGGGAGCCAAACAAACCGTCGAACCGCTCCCTAATCTCATGGAAGCGGTCTCCATCAGCCAATGTCGTTTTTAGATTCCACTCAACTCCAGAGTGAAGTGCCGTGAAGCTCAAGTTGCTGCTACCCACAAATGCCACGCCGTGAATCCCGTTGGTGAAGATGTATGCCTTGGGGTGGAACGACTGGCTTCCCTGGACCCTATATAGGTGAACAGAGAGTCCTTCAAACTGAGTGGAGAGCGTGTATAGGCGCGAAAGCGCGTGAGGGTGAGTAATCCCAAGATAGTCACCTGTAAGAAGCCGGACCGAGGCGCCCCGATTAAGGGCATCGACGATTTGGTCTTCAAGGTAGTCCAGCCCCGACTTCTGGACGAATGCCGCGAGCAAGTCGATCTTGTTTGCGAGGCCAGTAGCTCTGCGCAGGACTTGGCCAAAACCGTTCTCCTCGCCAGGGCAAAAGCTCGGCAGTTCGCCGAAGGGGTTGAGCGTCTCTACTTTGGATTCTGCAGAGTCAGAAGCCGATTCATAATCCCGCATATGAGGGATCGCACCGCGAACGCCACCGCGAGGATTCTCAACATCCCCAGCAAAGCGCGGAATCACATGGATGTGGAGGTGATCAATCGTCTGGCCAGCTGCCCCCCCCGAGTTGAAGCCGACGTTGTATCCGTCGGGCGAGAACTCAGCATCCAAGGCTGCTTTGACGGCCTCGACGCCCTCCCAGATCCCTTGCTTTTCAAGTGAGCTAGCCTCGAAGTAGCTGGCCACATGGCGTCGTGTGGCAACCAATGTGTGGCCTTTTGAGACGGGGAAGCTATCGCGAAATCCGATGGCAAGCTCATTGGACCAAACAACACATGAGTCATGGAGTACGCAGAAGGGGCATTCGCTCATTGCGGGCATTTAGGCAGGCGTTGGCACATACGACATTCTGTCTGGACTGACTGCGCGCATTGTCGATTTCACTTTTGGTAGTTAGCTCGTAGTCTTGGCGCTTTGAATATACTTGGGAAAGCGATGACACATTAGCGGCAAAGTACGCTTATGCGCTGGCGTGCCGACATCGGGTATTCCCCTCTCTCTCACACACGCTCTATTCACCATCTAGCCGCCGCTGAAGAGTCCTCCAACTCCCTTTCCTCTTGCCAATGCGCTTCCTTAGGAGCGCCACCTCCAACTCGTCAAGGTTTGCCACAACGGCATCGGTTGGGATCAACTCCTTGGGAATCGCGGACAGAGGTAGAGCGCAGGATTCAGAGCAGAGGAACTCAAGTCGGCCCTGCAAGTCCAGCAGACGAAACGCCTCAAGCAGAGGGGTGATCCTTAGGTCATTTTCTACTTTCCGACGTGCATGAGCTTCACTCTCAAGTGCGCGGATCTCTCGGCGTTTGCGTGCAGCTTCTTGCTCAACTTCCATCAACGCATCATGCTTGATCGCCGCCTTGCGGCTGCGCTCCGAGTAGATCCTGTACTGGGCCTCCTTCAATCTAAGGACAGATCCCGCGGGGCTTCCGTCGAGTCTCTTGAGGGGAGGCCGACCGATGCCGGTGGAGCAATCAACGGCGATGACTTCTAGTGCCTCGACATCTTGGCAAGACGATGTCGAGAGACCGGAAAGTGCGCTGAGGATCTCATCTTTGATGTCGTTTCTATCCGCAGGGCCAAGGCGCCTCATGAACTCTCGAAGGCCAACTTCGGCGAGCTGGGCGCACTCCCTGTCCATACTAAGTCTCTCCATGGCTCCGCTAAAAACGGCTACGCGGAATTCCGAACATCCACAGGTCGTACAGCCGATACTGCGGCACCAGTGCTTATTTTTTGCCGTAGCGAGTATCAGCGCAAGCCAGTTTTTGGGGCCACTTTCGGTGACTGGGGTGGGGGGGATCGTCATTCTTTCAAGCCGCGAGTCATGTGCGGTGCGACTCATGCCTCCTGCGCCATTGTGATCTCGGCAAAGATGCTCCGTAGGTGAGCCTCGTGCTTCTTGAGATCCCCTGGGGCCAGGGTGAATCGCATTTCGTCTCTCTTGCTGTCCTTGTCAGTAACGATGCCGGCCTCTTCTGCCTTGAGGAAGTGCTCCTCAGCCCAGCCTCGGTGAAAATAGACTTTAAGATGGGCCCGTCTCGGTCGGAGGGTTACAAAATTCTGCGCCCTTGTCCCATCGCTCAGACCGATGTAGTGGCGGTTGTACGTTAGTTCGTATTTCGTCGTGGAAGCTTCGTTGATGAACGTCAGCAGCCCGGATGCCAGGGCGACAGTTTTTTCGTTGGCCCTTTCGACCCAGTAGCTGCGATCCACGCTAGCGCCTTTGGCTTCAACGACATCATCTTGGCGAAGTAGGCGCTGATCAAGGACCTTGACGAACTGGAGGACGACCTTGTCATCAACCTGAAGAGCACTGACTTGGATGGCGATCAATGGAATCGTTCCCGAGAAGAGTGAGAGCACATTCAAGAAGCGGCCCGTTACGTCCTCGGCGACAAGTACAGCAACATGCTCGTAGCCGGGGTAACGCCTGCGCTCAATGTCCCAATACTCGATGCACCGAATGATGTGGCTCGGATCTGTGGCCCCCAGCATCAACTCGACTTCGTAGCGTGTTCCCTGGTCTGGATCGGATAGCAGCAAGTCGAGGCGTCCAGCCCGCTCTTGCACACGTTCACGATCCAAAACAAGGACATCTCCTAGACCGAGAATCGTGGGGTGCTTCTCGATGAGATCCTGCAGCCATCGCTCATTGAACTCGGCGTGAC
>CALBMX010000088.1 GCA_937896235.1 uncultured bacterium | reverse complement strand
GCCACGGCGACCTCTTCAGCCACGGCGACCTCTTCAGCCACGGCGACCTCTTCAGTCACGGCGACCTCTTTTCCTAGCGGGGTGGTCGCATCCGGTGTTGCCTCGGAGATCGCAACCAAGAGAAGGCTCTCTTCCGACTCGACTTCGAGGGCGGTAGCAACCGGCCCCGGTGTCACCGCGCTCGACTCCACCTTGGAGGCAGCTTTTTCAAGCCAGTCCTCTTCAAGTTCAATCAACTTCTCGACCTCGGCGGGCGCCGTAACCTCTCCCGATCCGGGCTGTTTTTTCCCGTTGGAGGCAACCCAGTCGGGCCTCATAAGAAGCTCGCGGAGATTACTCTGAACATCCACTTCCGTCTTTTCAGGATTCTTTGCAAACCCTGGGACACTAGCTCGGGTGGCCTGTGCAATCTGCTCTTGGGCAGTGGGTTTTGCCGAGACCTTTTCCGTCACGACGGCCGCGGCCTGTGTAACCTCGGAGAGCGCCTCGACCTCGGCGATCACGGGCGCCGCCACTACGGGTTTCCTCACCGGCTTCGCAAGCTCGTGGACGGTCGTGTCCGCACTCTTATCTTGGGCGGCGACCTGCTCGGCTACTCGGGGTAGCGGATTCACGCTTTCGCTGGTTGCCTCGATTTTTTCCGGTTGCACCTCTGCAACGAGTTCAGGCGCAGGTTCTGGCTGCGGATCTGGAGTCGAACCACAAGAGCCCAACATGAGCAGGACAGCCCATGCGGGGAGAAAAAGGGCCTCATCGAGTCCCAGTGTGCGATTCTTTTGTACTTGTTCCTTCATCTCGGTCACTTGACTCAGCAATGGTGGTGCTCTGCGATAGGATCCTTACTCAAGATCCCACTACCGCTTCGTAGTTCTCTATCGGAAACGGCCACTCGGCCACCGGAGGGAGATTGCAAACAATCTCGATCCCTTTCACATTCATCCTTTTCCCATGAACACTCCATTGGCCGTATCCCTCCTGTTGCTTGCCGCCGCCGCCACCCAGGCAAACGCGACTTTTCAGGACACACCGCCCCCCACACCCCCCTCTACGGTGATCCCTGCACCAGCCGGGATCCCTGTGGGTTGGACCGCCCTCTTGAGAGGAGTCGATGAGGTTCGCCTCGGGAAAACCGTCCACAGCCTGTGCGACTTTGGACCCCGCATGGGCGGGACCGACTCCGGTAACGCCTCTTCCGCTTGGCTTAAGGCGGAATTTGACAAGGTCGGAGCCCCCGCCGTGATTCGCGAGGATCGCGAGACTTGGTGCCACAGTGAGAAAAGTTGGAGCGTCCTCATCAGCTATGGAGAAGGCGACGCAGCCACGTCGTTCCAGCTGGAGCGCGCCTGGCCCTATGGATTCTCACCTTCCGCCAAAGGGAGCGCCCCCCTAAGCCTGGAGGCTACCGAGGGTGGTGCACTCTTTGCTAAGCGAAGCGCCCGTGTTCGAAGCGGTTCCCCTGTTCCAAGTGTGGTCCTTGTCGAAAGCTCCGTAACAATTGATGGTGAGTACGCCCGCGTGAGCCACCTCCGGGCTGGCGACAAGAACGAGTTCCCCGTTTTTGGCCTCAATCGGCCCGAGGCGGCACGTATCCGAGCGCTCCTTGACGCCGGCGAGGCCGTTCAAGTGGACTATGCATTGGACTCAACCATTCGCTTTGCTCAACCTCGCACCGTGGTCGCGAGGATTCCTGCTCGCGAGGGTGCATCCAAGGGATTCCTACTGTACTGCGCACACGGCGACTCCGACGCCGGCGGGCCCGGTGCCGACGACAACGCCAGCGGCGCTGCTGTTGTTTTAGAGATCGCGCGCTCCTGGACTGCGGCGATCAAGTCGGGTGCGATCGAAGCCCCCCCACGCGAGCTGCGCTTCGCTGTTTGGGGCAAGGAGATTCACTCTACACGCGACTACTTAGAGAGTTTAGATCCCGAAAAAGATGGCCCCCTGCTTGGCGTGATCAACTATGACCAAGCTGGCTTTGGCAGTGGCGCGGATCAGCTAAACATCGAACCCGACGATCTACCCGCGAACCAGAAAATGATTCAAGCGATCCTGGGCGTACTGGATACGTTCGAGGGCAAGGGTGGTATGCCGGCTCGCTATGCTACGAACAAAAGTTTGGGTGGCACCGACTCGTATATCTTCAGCGGCGCGAAGCTGTTCCAGGAGGGCGAGCGCCCGTCTCTAACGCTATTCACCAGTGCGTGGGACAAACCCGACGAGCAAAAGAGAACGGAGGGCCAGCGCGGCGAGAGCTGGAGTGATCGCGATGTGGTCACCGTCGACTATGACAACTACTACCACTCTGCGGGTGACACTCCCGAAAACACCACGGATAAGGAGCCTTGGAATATGGGCTGGTGCGCGCGTATAGGACTCCTTGGCGGGCTCGTCTGGCTCGAGTCCTTCGACGCGCCCGAATAGCGACTTTAGCGACGTCTAAGGATTCGCGTGCCGGCGCTTCGCGCCGTCACGCCCTTAGCGTCGAAGTGCTCTAATAGTGGGATTAGATACTTCCGCGTTGTATCTAGAGCGTCTCGAAGCTCGGGGATCGACAGCTCGCCATTCTTAGTACAGTTCGCAACGATGGCCGCCTCCGCTCTGTCGAGGTTTGCTTGGCTGAACACAAATTCTCCCACTGCGCTCATCTCCGCGCGGTCGATTCCGTATTCGGTGAGCAGCTTGAAGTCGGCCTCGCTCAACCCTGCCAAAGCACACAGGTCCACACTTGTCGGTGGCTGAAATCCCGCCCCGTCTAGCTTCGCAAGAAGTGCAACCTGCTTCTCACGGAGCTCTTCCGTCAAGCTACCTTCGTGGTCACACAAGCGCAGCCACCCCCCACCGAGCACCTCGACAAGACCTTTCTCTTGTGCATCGCTAAGTAGTGCCGCCAGGTGCTTCTTGTCGGCATTCAGGTCCCGGCGCAAGTCCCGAACATCCATTCGCGAGCGATGGGGATTTGCACCGAAAAAGCGGTCGAGCGCAAGGGTCAAGTCCGCGAACTCGCCCTCGAGAGCTTCCGCGTGAATCCACTGCACGCCTTTTCCAGGTGACGCTGCGCGACCCTCCGAACGAAGCTGCTCAAGAAGTGCCGACACCACAGCTTCTGGCATTTTGAGAGCCATCGCAAGGGTCTCCAAGCTCGCCCCTGCTCCCCCCAGTCGCGACAAAATCGAATCCAAAAGCTGGCTTGGGGAGACCAAGCTCTCCTCTTGACGGCTGAGCTCGTCAATCACAAACGCCTTGAAACGCTTCAAGCGATGACGGCTCTCCTCGAGCACCACCCCACCACCTAGCGTGATCACCGGCGATAAAAGTCGCATCACAAACCGGTCCCCCGGAGCCGTGATCACCGGCTCGTCCAAACGCACTTGAATAAGCCCCTCTTCGCCGGGCCGAATCTCGTCTTTGTCAAGGAGCACGAGCTCGCCCCGAGAGTCGCTTGTTCCCGTGTGGACGCGAACCACCATCCGGTTGGTGATGGAGCGGTCCAGCGATGCCAGCGCCTTCAAACGAGCGGCGATCATCGAGATCGGGCGAAAGTACCCGGGGGTCGCAATCACGGCTCCTCGTACGACGCTCGTGTGGTCTACATCCGTCAAATTGAGGGCGCTCGAGTGGCCGGCGCGCGCCGACTCCGCCACCTTGCCATAGGCGTGAATGCCACGCACCTTCGCGAGCTTGCCACCAGGTAGGATCTCCACGATATCTCCCGGGGAGACACTTCCCGTCAAGGGAATACCCGTCGTCACCGTGCCAAATCCCTTCATCGTGAATACGCGCTGCACGGGCATACGGAAGATGCCATCACTCGGACGGGGTTCGGCAGCAAGAGCCATTCGCTCCAGGCTGGCCTTTAGTTCGACCATCCCCGAACCGGTAATGGCGGACACTCGAAGGATCTCAGCACCTTCTAAAAACGTCCCTTCTACAAACTCACGGACCTCCTCTTCGGCGAGCTCAATCAACTCCTCCTCCACCATGTCGATCTTGGTCAACACAATCAATCCGCGCTTCACGCCGACCATTTCAAGGATTGCAAGGTGCTCTCGAGTCTGAGGCATGACCCCATCGTCTGCTGCGACGATTAATGCGACGAGATCGATCCCCGTCGCACCCGCCACCATATTCCGAATGAACTTCTCATGGCCTGGGACATCAACCAATCCGACTGTGCGACCGTCGGAAAGTTTCATCGGAGCAAAGCCGAGATCAATCGTCATCCCACGCTCTTTCTCCTCCTTGAGCCGATCGGGGTCGATGCCCGTGAGTGCGCGAACTAGGGTCGACTTGCCGTGGTCGATATGTCCGGCTGTGCCGATCACAACGGGTCGAATAGGGGTACCTGTAGCCATAGTCGAGGCATCTTAGCTAAGACGGCAGATATCACGCCACCATATCGGCCTCCATCCTATGATCACCTCCATGACGCCTGCCAACTCTCTCCCCTTCCGAACATTCGCGCCATGGTTGCGCGAGACGTTTGGACGCCCCATGTACCGCGTTGCGCTCGACGCTGGCTCGACCTGCCCTAACCGCGATGGAACGCGCGGCTTTGGAGGCTGTGTCTATTGTGATGTCGAAGGCTCCGGCACGGGCGCGCTTCGCACTGGCGAGGAGATCGCGCGTCAGCTCGAAGTCGGCCTGAAGCGCATCGCTCGACGCGACGACGATTGTGGATGCATCGCGTACTTGCAGTCGTATTCCAATACCTACGTCGCGGCTTCGCGCTTGGACGAGGTTCTCGCACCGATTGAGATCGCTATCGACGAGGGCAAGGTCGGCATCGTCTCTGTAGCCACACGTCCCGACACTCTTCCGGAGTGGTCCCTGGAGCGCCTCTCTAGGCTCGCCGAGCGAGTCCCCGTCTGGGTCGAGTTGGGCCTAGAGAGCGCAAACGACAAGGTCCTTGAGGACATCAAGCGCTACCACACCGCTGCCGAGTTCACCGAGGGTGTTAGGCGTTGCCACGAGGCTGGCCTCAAAACCGTCGGCCATGCGATCCTCGGGCTTCCGGGCGATGGCCGAGAGGGTGCGCGCAAAAGTGCCGAGCTGCTAGCCGACGCCGGCTGCGAAGGCATCAAGGTTCACAACCTTATGGTCCTCAAGAAGACCGTCCTCGCGAACTGGTGGCGTGAGGGGAAGGTCGAGGTTCTTGAGCCCGACACCTATGTCCAGTGGTTGGCCGACTTCGTGGAGCGCTTGCTTCCAAACCAAGTCCTCCATCGCATTACTGGTGACGCCCCCATTGAAGAGCGCCTTGCCCCGCACTGGGACCTGTACAAAAACGAGATTCGCGAGCGACTTGCGGCCGAGCTAAACAGCCGTGGTACCAAGCAAGGTTCGCTCTCGTTGGCTGCGAGCCAGTAGCTGGAAAAAGGGACCTCGCGCCTTGCGCAAGATCCCTTTCGATGGAGCTCTCTTAGTTGTACGTAGCTGAGTACAAGATACGATCGCAGGACGGACAAGTCACCAAATCCTGAGCGCGCGCAATACGCACGGAAAGGTTGGCGGGTACTTCCATCCAACAACACTGGCAAGTGCGGCCATCTAAGTTCGCGAGTGCGATCCCCTGACGGGAGATAAGCAGACGTTCGTAGACCGAGATCACGTTGGGATCGAGATCTCCCGTCATACGTGCGGCCCGATCGGCTTCGAGTGTGGTGAGCTTCACTTCCGCAGCCGCGAGCTCGGTTGTCATGTTCTCTTCGAACTCGGCGAAGACCAACTCTTCCTCTTCAAGCTCTTTAACAAGAGCGTCGTACTTCTCCTTGAAGCCCTCCGCTTTCGTTACGAACTCGAGCCCTTCCTCTTCCGCCTGACTGACATCTCGCTTCAAGCTGCGAAGCTCATGCTGGTAAGCCATGACAAGCGCTTGGTCGCCCGTCTCGTCCATGGCCTTTTCAAGCTTGCGCATCCGTTGACGGCTTATCGTGGTGTCGTTATCGACTTCCTTCACCCGAACCGTGAGCAGCTTGACGGCTGCATCGAGTTCGTCGCGTGTAACGATTCGCCCATCAATAGCGGAGCGCCTCTTGATGCGCTCCTCGGGCAAGCGCTTGAGCTCGCCTTTGACGGAGTGAATCTTTGTATCGAGATTTTGGAGGCCCAAAAGGACCTTGATAGTTTCCTGCATATTCATGGTGCCCGCTCATGGATTGGGGCAAGAGTCTAAGATCCCTTGCGGAAGAACGTGTCCGAAAAGCCTCCGGAATGGGGATCTCTATCCATTGTTTCGGCGGTACGGCAAAAAAGTAGGCCCGGCGAGGTGTTCCTCGCCGGGCCTACTGACTTTTTAGATTCTGCGCGCTACTCGTCAGGATCGCTGTCCGAATCCTCGATCTTGATGTTATCGAGGAAACTCGCCAAGCGGCGTGCCCGAACCGGGTGGCGCAATTTACGCACGGCTTTGGCTTCGATCTGGCGCACCCGCTCCCGGGTCACGCGGAAGATACGGCCAACTTCTTCGAGGGTATAGGTATACCCATCGCCGATACCGTAGCGCAGCTTCACGATCTCGCGTTCGCGGAAGGTCAAGCTGGAGAGCACCTCACCGATGCGCTCCCTCAACATCTCACGCCCTGCGGCTTCCACGGGGCTCTCGGCGCCCTGGTCCTCGATGAAGTCACCGAAGTAGCTGTCTTCCGAGTCGCCGATCGGACGGTCGAGGCTGATGGGGTGCTTACTGATTTTCATCACCCGCTTCGCCTCGTCCACCGTGATCTCGCTGGCCTCTGCAATCTCTTCAATACTGGGCTCGCGGCCTTTGGCCTGAAGCAGTTTCTTGGAGGCATTGCGCAGCTTGCTCATGGTTTCGATCATGTGCACTGGGATACGAATCGTCCGAGCCTGGTCCGCGATCGAGCGGGTAATGGCCTGGCGAATCCACCAAGTTGCATAGGTCGAGAACTTGTAACCGCGGCGGTACTCGTACTTCTCCACGGCCTTCATCAAGCCGGTATTACCCTCTTGAATCAAGTCGAGGAAAGAGAGCCCACGGTTGCGGTACTTCTTCGCGATCGAGACAACAAGTCGAAGGTTACCGCTAGAGAGGTCGCGCTTCGCTTGTTCGTACTCAACGTGGTGCAAGCGGATTTGATCGAGGCGACGACGCAAACGCGCAGTCGGCTCGCCCGCCGCAAATTCGAGTTCGACAAGGCGCTCCTCCAGTTCGCGCCCCTGGGGCGAAGTCCGCTTTGGACCGCGCAGCTGGGCAATGCGACGTTCGACAGAACGCATCTCGCGATAGTGGCCTTCGATCAGCTCAAGGTAAGGGCGCACCTTCTTGATTTGAAGGTGGCACTCCTCGAGAAGGATCACCAACTTGCGGCGAATCTTCTGCACTTTGGCAAGCTGCTCGGAGCGCTGAACCTTGGTCAGCTTGGCGCCTTCCAGTAGCGGTGCGTTGGCCTCGCGGAACTGGGAGTACAGCGCCATAATCGTGGCGAGGTTCACCGGCAAACGCTTCTGCATGAAGGGCTTGCCAAGTGTCTCTACGATTTTGGGATCGTCATCCGGCTTCGGGTTGGGGTTGACCTTCAGCGTGCGATCGAACGCAAGCTTCTTGTCAGCCACCAGCTGGAGTGTCTGAATCGACTCCTCCATACACAGAGCCGAACCGTGACACTTCTTGCGGAAGCGCTTCCGGGTGACTTCGATTGCCTTGGCGAGCTCGATCTCTACAGGGCGTGTCAAAAGCGGTATCTGGCCCATCTGGGTCAGATACATCCGAACGGGATCGTCGATCCGCTCGCTCAATGAGGCCTTTGCAGCATTTTTCTCGGCGCGTTTTACGGCGTCCTCTTCAGCCCGACGTGCAGGAGCCGAGGCACCCTGAACATCTCCAACGGTGAGCGGTGCACTACCGTCATCGTCATCTTCAATCATTTCGATGCCCTTATCTTCGAATAGATCGAAGAGGCGCTCTAGATGGTCGGGAGGTACGTGATTGTCATCAAAAGACGAGTTAATCTCGCTATAGGTCAGGGCTCCTTTGGAGACACCTAACTTGACGAGGTCGTTGATGATGGACTCGATTTGGTCAGACATTGTGGAGGTCCGAGTCGGTTCAGCTTTTAGGTTGCGTGGTGTGATGCTTTCGCTTGGCATCGCTGAGCTCCACGAGATAGCGCGCACGCTCATCCTCGCTCTCAGCTTTTGCCATGTTCAAACGCACCGTTTCGACGGCGCGCCTGTGGTCTTGTTGTTGGATGTACTTCAGGGAGTCCCGGGCAAGCTCGCAGGCGTCACCGTGGTCGGTGAGGGCTTCGAGGCTCGCTGGCAGCTCTGGATCAACTTCGCTTGGAAGATTGGCGACGACACTTGGGACATCGACATCTGCATCTTCGGGACCGTCGTAATAGAGGGTCCGAATGGTAGCGACAACATGGATCAGGCTGGAATCGGAGCAGTTTTTGAAGGAATCATCCTCTGTTTTTGGAAGGTAAATGGGGATCAGGCAGTTATCGCGAAGCAGAGCTCCGGTCAACTGGCGATACGCAAGGCGCTCGTTCTCCTCCCGAACTGATTGAAATCTATCCCCTTGAGGTTGAGCGCGAGAGGATATTTGGCACGGAATCGCTCCGGTTTCATCCGTTGGGAAGGAGGGAAAACTATTCTCGAACTCTTCATAGCCACTCTCCTCGGGCTCTCCGGCTGGAAAAAAAGGCTCTTCGGCAAAGCCGGGAGAGTTTCCATTCGGTCGATTCTGAGGCGAGTTTGTAGGACGAGTATTCGACGCACTAGGTTCCCTAGTCGATGGAAGACTGCGCGGAGTCCGCTTGCGCTCAAGCTCTTCGAACTGGCTGCGGATGTCCTGCACGGGGAGTCCAAGGCCCTCCGCGATCGGCGCCATGAGTGACGAGCGATGCACCGGAGCGGGGATGATGCGAACGACCTCGAGAAGGTCATTCACGGCCTCGGAAAGCTCTTTGGCCTGTAGGTTTTTCATGCGGCCAAGCAGAAAATCTAACCAGCCTTGAGGTTGAGCAATCAGGCGCTCGAACGGCTTTCCGCCATCCGCCACGATCATGTCGCAGGGGTCTTGACCGGGAGGAGGCGCAGCCACGTCGATCGTAATGTCGAGTGGAAGCAGTCCCATTAGGGCCTTCCTCGTCGCGCGCGCACCGGCCTCATCCCCATCAAAAATGAGCGTCACTCTGCGAGCTCCACTGCGCCGAATCAAGGCCGCGTGCTCCGGAGTCGTCGCGGTTCCAAGAACAGCGCAAACGGTTCGATACCCAGCTTGATGGGCCGCCATCACATCCGTGTACCCCTCGACCAAAATCGCATGGCGCTCTTTTCGCAGCGAAGGAAGTGCAAGGTCGTAACCGTAGATCAACTTCCCCTTATGGAAGAGGGGTGTCTCCGGCGTGTTCACATACTTGGGGCTATTGCTGCGACCAACCGAGTCCACAAGGCAGCGCGCACCAAACCCGACAGTCCGGCCTTTCGCATCCCGAATCGGGATCATGATCCGGTTGTAGAAAAAATCAAAGGCTTTCCCGTCATCGCGAACGCGCACCAGGCCCGCGTCTCGCAAAAGGTCCTCGGGGATATTCCCTTGGCGCGCTTTGTCCAGAAGGGGGCTACCGCCACTAGGAGCCCACCCCATGCCAAAAGCGTCCGCAGTCTCTGCGGTTAGCCCGCGCTCAGAAAGATAACGGCGGGCGCCCGCCCCCGCGGGCCCGAGCAAGAAGCTCTTATAAACCTTCTCAGCACGAGCCAGTACGTCAAAGATCGCTTCAAAGCGCTCCGTCGCACGGCTGTTCGTTTTTCGACCGAATCCGTTTTCCGGCCATGGCACGCCCGCGATCTCGGCAGTCGACTTTAGCGCTTCCATAAACTCCGCATTGTCCGCCTTCTGAATGAAGGAGATCGCGTCCCCCCCCTCTCCGCATGCGCCATAACAGCGCCACGTACCACGATCGGGGTCGACCTTAAAAGACGGCGACTTTTCATCGTGGAATGGACAACAAGCGACCCACAGGTGACCTGCCCGCTTCAAAGTCGACACACGAGTCCGCACGACCTCTTCGATCAAGGCATTGAGCTTTACTCGCTCGATAAAGTCTTTAAACTCGTGGTCCTGCAAGGATGCGTTGGCGGGCTACTCTCGATCGCACGAGAGTGAATGGGGGCTACGAAGCGGGGCAAAAATAAGTGAACTCGGGCAAACTAAGTTCTGAGTGGAACGCTTGGGATGCCTACCTGGCAAGAGGTGCGTGCTTCGTATCAGCCGCCGTATTGATTTGCGTTCCACTTAGTGCTCCTATAGGACAAGGAGCGAGGAAGTCATAATTATAACAAAAGTCCTCCCCTTTTTGAGCCCAAAACCCAACCCACCTACCAAATGTGAGCCGCGAGGACGCTGGCGCGGGGGGGGGGCGCGCGGGGCGCGGGAGGGGCCGTTGGGCGTCCGGCGTCTCATCTGGCAGGGGGGTGCTGGGTTTCGGTCGGAGAGGTGGCTGGGATTGATTGTGAGATGGGGACCGACCTAGTAACCCCTCACCCCCCTGCCAGATGAGTCGCCTTGCTTAGGACGCAACGGTTTAAGAGAGGGGAAAGTCGAAGTCACTTGTCTGAGGGAGCTATTTCACCCCCCCTCCCCAGCTTTGCAAACGCCAAGAGGTGGACTTGGCGGTGCGGGGGGTTGAAGGGTTATTAGGTCGGTCCCCATCTC
>CALBMX010000087.1 GCA_937896235.1 uncultured bacterium | reverse complement strand
CCCTTTCCCCAAATGGACGCGCCCGCTTCGGTGTCGGGATAGTCCGCTACCAAGCGCGCCTCGATTTGGGCGGCGAGCTCAGCGTCACCGCTCTCCTTGCCGGTCTGGTAGAACGCCAACTCGGCTCCCAAAGCGTCCCCTTCCAACGCGTGGTTGTTGCAGTTAGCTGCGAATGCGCCAAGCAGGCTGGCCCGTTCACGCGCATCCAACCAGCGCTTGGATCCGATGAGTGCTTCTAAGATTTGAGGCGCAATGTCCTCGGTCGCAAAATTGTTGCAAAGCTCACCAAAGAGGGGGCTAAGGACCTTTTTAACTTCGCTCGCCTTCATGTCCGAGGCGTCCCCAAGGTGCGCGGCGAGCCACAATTTAGCGCGGCCACTTCCAGCGTCCGCTGCCTGTTGGAAGTCAGCTAAGAAATGCGCCGCAGGATTCACCTTCTTGAGCTCGCGACGCTCCTTGCCACGCAGCTCAAGCATCGCTTCACGCCAGGTCAAATCGGCGGCGGTATGGGCTTCGAGAAGTGCGTCGAGGCTGGCCTCATCATAGCTAGGTGAGCGCGCCTCCTCGTCCCGAAGGACTGGCTCTTCGGCCCCTTCGCCGAGCTCGGCCATCAAGATCGCTACATCGCGCTCTAATCCTGCACCGCGCGAGTTTTTGAATCGAATCCGTCCCTCGGCATCCAAGATGTAAATCGTAGGGAAGGAACTCACTCCCCACCGGTTCACGAGCGCGTTCTCTTTACCCTCCCAAGTTGAGCGCCACGTCACACCCTCGGAAATGCAATCCTTCTTGTATTGCTCCTTGTCGCTGTCGGTGTTGATACCGAGGATGTCAAACGGCTGACCTTCGAAGCGCTTCACGAGCGCTTGCATGTGGGGAATTTCCCCACGGCATGGGCCTCACCAGAATCCCCAAAAGTCGAGGATCGTGACCTTGCCCCGATAGTCGGAGAGGCTAATCGGGGCACCGTCCACATCAACGGCCGTGAACTCGGGTGCGACCATTCCGATCTGCAAGTTCTCGGTGATGAAGATCGCGCTTGCGACGGCGTTCTTGCCCGGAAAGAAGATCTGGACCTCGTCCAATTCCTTGAGCAAGGCGAGCCCTTCCTCCTTTTGTTCGCCGTTGCCGGATTCACAAAAGATCAAGGCCCGTGTTGCCTGAGCGGCAAGTTTGTAGGAGGGAAGGCTGGTCTTCTCTTTGTAGGTTTCCAGTAACTCGAAAAAGGCGGTGTCTTCCGCCTTAAAGCTCCACGTCAAGCCTCGGAAAACGCTCTCGAGCCCCTCGTCTTCACTGTGCTCCATTAGGACGCGTTCGAGCCACATGAGGCGACCTGCGTCGTCTTCCCAATCCGTATGGTTCATCATCCAAACTTGAGCACCGAGCTGGCCTTGCTGGGCAATGGCCTCGAAGCGCGGTTGGAAGGTGTCACCGGGATAGGCAGGCCGCTGGACGCCCGCTTCATCGGCGGCCAGGCAAGCCGTCCACCAGGTCTCCATTGCACCTTCGAGTTCACCCTCTAAGGCGGCAAACTGATCGTCTAAATCGGCAGGGGAGACCACTCCCGCGGCAAGACTCCTGGGAGCCTCTCCATGCAGCGAGAGGGGTGGGGCAGTCCAGGGAAGGATCGCTAAGAATAGAGTCGTAATCATGGGTATTGTTTAGGTTGCTCGTTCCCTTTTAAGAGCCCTGAGCCGCGCTTTCGCCATCCGTGACGACCGCCTTCAGGGTTTTGCCATGCTAACCATAAAAATAGATCCTTAGAGGAGTCCGCAAGGCAAAGACATGTAAATGGGGGCAAGACCGCTATACTCCCCCCCATGCAGGCCAAAGCACAGACAAACTCCACCCCTTCCCCAAGCTCGTCGTGGCGCCCACGCGCGGCAACGGCCGCAAGGCTCGGACCCCACGCTACGGAACTTGCGCGCATTGCTGACAAGGTGCGTGCGAATGAGAGGATCGATGCGGTCGAGGCTCTTGCGCTCCACGAGCACGCCGACATCGTGCTGCTCGGTGAGCTGGCCAATTTGGTGCGCCAACGCCACAATCCGAACCCCGTCGTCACCTACATCGTTGATCGAAATATCAACCCGTACAACGCGTGCATCACCGACTGCGGCTTTTGCGCCTTCTACGCGAAGCCCAAGTCCGATCGCACCTACGAGCTCAAGCGCGAAGAGATTATGGATAAAGTCCTGGAGACCGCCGAGCTAGGCGGCCGACAGGTCCTGATGCAAGGCGGCCACCACCCCACAATCAAAAGCGACTGGTGGTGTGACTTGATCCAAGAGATTGACTCGCGCTTTCCGCAGATCAACTGCCACACCTTGTCCGCACCCGAGCTTGAGCACTTCGAGCGCATCGAGCGCCGACCTGTAGAGGAGATCATTCGCGACCTCGCCCTTGCGGGTTGGGGTAGCTTGCCCGGTGGCGGCGCCGAGATGCTTGTCGAACGCGTACGCAAAATCATCGCGCCCAAGAAGACGACAACGGATCGCTGGCTCGACGTGCATCGCAAAGTTCACGAGGCTGGCCTGCGCTCTTCGGCAACGATGATGTTTGGCAACGTCGAAACGGCTGCTGAACGCATCGAGCACCTTCTACGCTTGCGCGACCTCCAGGATGAGACGGGTGGACTGACAGCATTTGCCTGCTGGAATACGCAACCCGATGGAGTTCCCGAGGCGCACCTCTATCCCAAAAAATCGACACCCGCGCTTTACCTTCGCACGCAAGCCACTGCGCGCATCTTCTTGGACAACGTCCAACACATGCAGACAAGTTACGTCACGCAGGGTATCAAGATGGCACAGATTAGCTTGCGCTTTGGCTGCGACGACTTCGGTGGAACGATGCTTGAAGAGAACGTCGTATCCGCCGCTGGATGCTCAAACTTGCAGGCTATTGACGATTTAGAGCGTGTCATCGAGCGCGCCAGTTATACCCCCATCCAGCGCAACTCCTGGTACGGCATCGCCGACGAGCGCTATGATGCACCCGCGATTGATGCGGCGCGCTGGCCAAACTCACGCGAAGAGGCCGCCCATCACCAGGCCGCCGGTCGCGCCTCATTCTCCATTGTCCCCGAGCCGACAGAGAGCCACACCGTCTTTCCAGAGGCCGCCCGCCGCGGACCCGGTGCCGCACTCTCCAAGAAAATCTCGGAGGTCCAAGCATGAGTCCATCCATGACCACCGAGGCCCTACCCCCGGGTGCGGCATTCTCCACCGCTGCCCACACTTCCGCCGAGCAGCGCTTATTCACCCAAGCCAATGGCGCGGGTCTGGGCGATATTGCGCAGAAAGTCCTGCGCAACGAGCGTCTTACCTATGACGATGGACTCGCGCTCTACGAGAACGCGGACCTATTCGCTGTGGGTGCGCTTGCCAACCACGTGCGCGAGCGCTTGCATGGAGACGCGACTTACTTCAACGTCAACCAGCACGTCAACTACACAAACTTGTGCAATCGCCTTTGCAAGTTTTGCGCATTTCAGCGTCTGCCCGGCCAAGAGGGCGCTTACTTGATGACACCTGAAGACGCGGCGCAAAAAATCACGGAACAGCTGGACCAGCCTGTCACCGAGGTACATGTCGTCGGTGGCGTCTGGCCCAAACTAGACTACGACTACTACTTAAACTTGCTGCGCGCGATCAAGACTGCGCGCCCCGACATCCACATCAAGGGCTTTACCATGGTCGAGCTTGATGAGATCGTCAAGCAAGCTAAAAAGCCAATCGCAGAGGTCCTGTTCGACCTCAAAGAAGCGGGCCTCGACTCCTGTCCAGGCGGCGGCGCAGAGGTCTTTTCGGAGAGTGTGCGCCAAGCGACTTATCCTCATAAAATGCCTGGGACGCGCTGGATTGAAACAGCGAGTGCGGTCCACGAGGCGGGCCTATACAGCAATTGCACGATGCTGCACGGGCACGTCGAGACACCCGCCGATCGCGTGGACCACCTTATCAAGCTGCGCGAGCTACAGGACAGATCACTCGCCAAGGATGGCGGCCACTTGCAGGCCTATATCCCCTTGTCATTCCACCCGGACAACTCCGAGATGGCCCACATCGAAGGGCCGACGGCACTCGATGAGCTACGTGAAATCGCGGTCGCGCGCCTACTCCTAGATAACATCCCCCACATCAAGGCCTACTGGATCTTGATGGACATTCCGACGGCCCAAACCGCCCTGAGCTTTGGCGCCAATGACGTGGACGGAACGGTCGTGGAAGAGAAGATCTACCACGAGGCCGGAGCGACCACGCCCCAGGAAGTCCAACGTGAAGAGCTCGTCCGCTGGATCGAAGATGCGGGACGTGTCGCAATTGAAAGGAACACGACGTATACCGCGATTGGAGATTCCAAGGGACGCTTCGTAGATGCTGAGTGCTAGTCGAGGCTACTGCTAGCGGGTCTCTTGAAGTTTCTCTTCGCGACTTGAGAGCCAGGCCTCAGCCTCGTCGACTTCATATCTATCGAAACCGCGTATTTTGAGGCCGGGGAAAAGGACCCCCTCAAGCTCACTTACTTTCCGGATCCAAGCCTTGTCGGTCAGAACGGCGGCTCTCTCGAACTTCCGAACCAACTTAAACAGACTCGGTAGATGCGCGAACTCAACCGCCATCGCACCTAGGGAAGGAAGGTGGAAATCCACGATGGTGTAAAGCATACGGCCATTTTGGATCCCTTCTGACTCTCTTGTGAGTTGCTCCAAAGCGTCCCTCATCTCCTCCGTGGAGAGCTTGCCGCTAATCACAATGTCCAACCGGTTTTTACCATTTGCCTGGGCTCTAAACATTTGCGCTCCTTGGTTTGGTGGCCTAGCTGAGGCCATGCACGGACGGTCGGCTCTTGCAGACGCCGACTCACATGCTCTCTATAGCTCAGGAGATCACTAAAATCCAAGTGATGTTCCAGCGATTTTCACCCGAGATAGCCCCGCCCTTCCAAAGGGGACCGTCGAGGATAAGGCGCGGCTCCCCCTTGCTCGAACTAGGGCGGGGACTGGGGTCGGAACTTGCGGTTTTAGGGGTTCAAGATCGGGCGCAGAATGACATCCTTGAATTCGATGACTGCCCCCTCGGATTGTAGGGCGATCACCCCGGGAATATGCTCCGCCCAGCTGGCCTCATTCTGAACCTGCCCATTGACCTCTAAGGTAATGGCGCCACCGTGAACACGGATTCGATAGTGGTTCCACTCGCCCAAGGGACGTTCGTTACTCGGGTATCTCCCCGTGGTGTGGCGCCCAGAGGTTCGCCCTTCAGCGACCTTCATTGGGAAGAGGTCAATATTCCAGATGTCCCCGGAACTCCCAGATTGGAGCTGCGCCTCGATACTCTTGGGCCATACCTTGTGGGGCTCTTGGACTCGCAAGAGCACACCGGAATTGCCCGGGCCGGCTTGGGGATCGCCTCGCCAGTCGAGCTCGATCTCATAGTCGGTGTACTGCTCTTTCGTGTATAGGTATCCGATCGGTTGACCTTCGCAGCGCAGGACGCCATCGCGTACGCTCCAAACTTTCGTCGCATCACTCCCCGCGGGTAAATGAAAGTCCCAACCCTCCAAATCCCTACCGTTAAAGAGCGCGATCTCCTCGCCGAACTCAGGTTCGACGCCATGTTTAGCCGTCAAAAACGAGGTCAAATCCGCTACGTCCTGAGCACTCAATCCCATTGCTGCGGCAGGGGGCATGGAAGAGGTCTCTTGATGGGTGCGAGAGGCGACATCGGCCGCTTCAAAGACCTGCCTAGCGCCGGTCGAATCCCGTAGCACGATCGTGTCCCCATCCGCGAGGATTCCACCAGTTAGGTGACGTCCGTCCACCAACGTGAACACCCAAGAGTCATAACCAAACGCGATGGATGCGCTTGGCGACACGATGGAGTCGACCAGTCCTAGGCGTCCAAATTTATCACCGATCACAGAGAGATCTGGTCCGATGCTCCCGCCAAAGTCGTCATAAGTGTGGCAGGCGAAACACGCTGCTCGGCCACGGAAAAGCTCCATCCCTCGAAAGCGGTCTCCTTCGAGGGCGGCGAGTTGATCGATGGGTGGATAGGGAGATGTGCCTGCCTCGGGTGCGAATACTTCCGAGGCTAGTGCGCGAACCGTGAGGTCCTCGTGCCTGCGAAGTGCCGCGCCAACCTCCGCCATCACAGTCTCTGGTAGGCTTCCAGCCTTCGCCTTTTCCAGCAAGAAAAGCGCTCCCTCCGTGCCTTGGATGAGCTCAGCGACTGCTGCTAGGTCACCGGAGAGTGCGGCTTGCTCGCGTGTGGCTATCGACTCGCGATCGCGAGTGCTCTCGACGTAAATGGAGAACTGGATGGACGTCGCCCCACTCCCTTGGACGGTGCCGCCGTCGTCGGCCGCTGCACTGCCAAGGAGGCGTGTGGCCCCCGGCGGGACCTTGATCCCGATCCGCGACGAGGCATGCGTACCAATCCCGTGGCGCATCTCTCTGCCGCCGACGCTGAGTGCGCCTCCCCCACAGTTCTTGTCTTTTTGAACGGTCCCCCAGCCGGATTCCGCCTCAATCCAGGTCGCGTCGGTAGCCCACACCTCCCCCTCTTTGACCTCAAAACGAAGATCGAGCCAGTCAGCCCAGTCGCAGGAATTGCCGTCGCCCGCATCGGAGACTGCAAGCCAAACCATCTCGGCCCCATCCAAGGGTAGATCGATCGCATGGGGGGTCGCATCGCGCACCACGTCGCTCTCCCAGGCACGGACCGCGAGGTCGAAGTCGCCCGCCAGCGTATCGCCAATGCCGTAAGTTCGCCAATCGTTCTCTTGGCGGTGGCGAATCCAATAGCTGCTCTGATCAACTAGGTCCTTAGGGCCACTCAGTGCCAGGAGCAACATGGCCTCTGCCGCTCTTCGATCACTCATGAATGCAATCGCATCGACGGCCAGCAGGCGGTCCTGAACCTCGTTGCGTCCGTCTCGTGCATAGGCGTCAAGCCATGCCAACGAATCGATCGGGTGCAACCTCCAGATCAAGGGAAGAAGCACATCCTCCTCAAGTCCAGCGGATAGCAACTTCACAAACAGATCCGACTCCTTTCCCTCGGAGCCAATCCCTAGGCTCTCCAGATAAACCCGGTCGTCAAGGGGGCCAGCCTTCGCGAACTCTATCCACAAGTCTAGTGCGGCATCACCCTCGAGTTTGCCGAGCGAGGCTGCGACGCGGGCGCGAACAAATGCCGAAGAGTCGTCGAGTAACAGAGCCGCAGTTTCTACGGAGAAGCCCTGCGCCCGCGTCCAAGCCCGGTACGCCGCCATGCGAACGCGCTCACTGTGCTCCGTCTCATCAAAGTGGGCAAACACCTCTGCTTTGGCATTTTGGTCCCTAGCCATAGGCCAGAGCGCTCGCGCCGTCTGTGCCTCACTCATGGCGCCAGCAGGTGCACTTCCCTGGGGCCCCACCGGGTGGATGCGCAAGATACGACCATACGCATCTCGATCTCCCGCAGCGTGCCCACCGACACCGGGATCAAACCAATCGGCAACAAAAATCGACCCGTCCGGGGCCACGGCAACATCACTGGGACGAAACCAGTGACCACGATCGCCAGTGACCTCATAGGCCGGCTGCAGTAGGACACCCGGCGTGAGCTCCAACGCTGCCCCCTTCACCATGGGATGATGGGTATACACAAGGGAGCGCCCGGCGTCGGCATCTAAGACGGCTCCGAATAGCTGCGGAAAGGCTGCATTCTCATAGACGGTCACGCCGGTTGGTCCGCCCGCTCCATTCGCGGTCCCGAGGGGCATGACCCCTGGATCCTCCTGGTGCCAATGGGCACTTAGGGTCTCTTGATTGGGCCGTCGATCCGCACCCCAGAAGCGACTTCCGTCTGCACTGAAGTATCCGTAGTTGCCACCCTCGACAATCGAAACCGTCCGGCAACCTCGGTTGCCGTCGTCGTCGTTGTCCTCGGTAAACACGTCGCCAAAGCTATCCACCGCTGCCTCGTATTCATTCCGAAAATTGTGCGCCAAGATCTCTAGTCGACTCCCGTCGGGAGCCATCCTTCCGACCAAGCCGCCAGTCCAAACGCGCCCGTCGCTAGAGACGAGTCCCGGACGATTATCCGCCGTGAACTGGCCGCCACCTCGATAACTAGAGCCACTTTGCAAAGAGAAACCGTCCGGTCCGTTCACCAGGTGGGGTCCGGCATTTCCAACGGCAAACAACAAGTCCCCATCCGGCAACTCCACGACCGAATGCAGGCCGTGATCGTGGTCTTCACCACCGAATCCGGTCAGCAAGGTCGTGCGCGAGTCCGCGACGAGGTCGCCATCTAAATCTCGGAACTCAAAGAGGTGCGGTGAGCAGCTAACGAGCACACGATCTTCCAAGACACAAATCCCAAGGGGAGCCTTCAAGTCGACGTCTTGTGCAAAGACGGTGCTCTTGTCCGCCCTGCCATCTCCGTTGGTGTCCTCGAGAACTACGACGCGGTCCCCCTTGTCAAAATGCATGCCAGGATTGCGACCATCCCACTGCCGATAGTTGACTGCCTCAGTCACCCACAAACGCCCCTTGGCGTCGAAAGCCATTGCGGTGGGGTTGTACAGGTGAGGCGACTCCGCCCAAAGGCTAACCGCCATTCCCTCCGCAACATCAAACTGTTCAGTTAGGTCGGGAGCTTGAGTGAGAAATGCACACAGCGCAGGCAGAAGAATGGCAGTCATTTATGAATCCAATGAGGACGGGGTGGGCACCATTTACTCTATAGAACCGGCCCGGACTCGAACATGAGTTCTTTTGCTTCCGCAGCATTCCCCTCCGTAGTCGTCCCCATTGACGAATCGCGAAGGCTCTCCCACCTCGACATGGGCTGCCTAGCCAAATCGGAGGAGGCCCCCGGATTCGCAGGCTCCGATGCCCACTCCCGCAGCGAGCATGCGCCGCTCTCCCCCTCCACTCCGCACTCGAAGATCACTAGAATCTCGACGAGCTCCAAACACCTAGAGAGAGCCATGTCGATGCAGGAGCATCGCCACCTCGGGGTCTTGCCAGAGTGGAGAAGAGCGCCCTCTGGCCCGTCTTTTGGGCCGATCCCCTAGAGGGTCTCTAACCGAAACACGGCTTGAGATTTGAATCCGAATCTAGGGCTTTGAGCCCGTACCCCAAGGGTTTTGGGACCCCAGCATCGTCAGGTAGAGGCCTTCGACTTTCTCCCGAGCCCACGGCGTTTTGCGCAGAAACTTCAGGCTCGATTTAACTGAGGGGTCGTGGGTAAAGCAGCGCAAATCCACGCGCGTGCCAAGCTCGTCCCAGCCATAGTGCTCTGAAAGCTCGACAACAATCGCCTCGAGGGTTTTGCCGTGTAGGGGGTTTTTGGCCTGTTCGTTTGTCATATTTTTGGGGAAGAGGATCAACCACCACTCCGGTCGATCCAAGGCCATTGTAACAATGATGCGGGCTAGACACAGGACCCACGAATCACGACCTCTCTCGTGAGGAACTCCGAACTCCTCCGTGGGGCCGCTCTCGCCGCACACGTTCGCGCTGAGAAGTCCTCTCCCCCATGCTCAAGTAAAGACTGCTGCTCGCTTGGAGTCTTCGTCAGCGGCGTATTTCAGGATGAAGGCTCCTCCTTTTGGAGTGCAGGACGGACTCTCAGGAGCCACTCGAACTAGCGCTGAACTCGAAGCCTTCACAATCGTCAACGACAGCCGTGTGGAGCTGCCCACTCGCGCCGCACGGTTCGACGGCATGCCGGCGCTGAACTCCACACAGCTCCCGCTGAGGGCCGCCCGCATCCCGATAAAAGGGGCCTTGCGATCATATCGGGGAAAGCAGGGAGATGAGCGCGACGCCGCCCTCTAGCATTACAGTTAAGACATGAGGCAGGAGAAATAGGAGATTCATCTCGCCATGCGGGCTAGATTCCCCAGAATGCGATAGGCCGTCCAGAAAGACAGATTCTGGGTCGCCGCACTCCTCACTTATTCCGAATCTCAATGCGCAACAAACGATTTCTCCTTGGGCTTGCCCTGCTCTTTTCAGCAGCATCGTGCAACACCGTCGAGTTCTACGAGAAACAAGCTTTCTCCAGTGCCGTGATGGATATGGGCGTTAGCCCCTCCCTCTCTTCCTCCGAGCAGAAAGTTTTCTATTCAACGGAAGGTGCCGCTGGCGGCTTGGGAGCAACTGCTGGCGGAGGCTGCGGATGTTATTAGTTCGTGTCTTGGGAGTTGCGGTGCTGAGCGCCAGCCTCTCCTCTCCTCTTTGGGCGCAAGAAGAGGCCACGACAGAGGCCACTCCAACAAGCCAGCTTGGCGCGAAATCCCATGGCGAAGCTGGTGCGACAAGTTGGAGCGTTCGACTCGGATTCTACGATCGTGATGACTCCGGAGGAGGCGCGGGCAACCCGTTTCTGGATGAGTCTCTTACCGTCATCGAGCCCGTTCTCATCTACGACCATCAGGTCACCGATGACTACGGGTACGACATCAAACTGAGCTACGACAACGTCTCCAGCGCGTCGATCGATCGCCTCAGCAAATTCGACGGACAGTCCGGCGCCTCCGGGGATAACTATCTCAGCGTGGACGCATCTTTCCGCCACAAGCTCTCAGCCCTCGACAACTTCTCTTGGCACGTCGGCATAGCTACGGAATACGACTACAGCTCCTTTGGGCTCGGTGCTGGCTGGACGCGTACTTTTGAAGACCGAGACGCAACACTCTCTGCAAATCTGAATGGCTTTTACGACTTGGTCAAGCCGATCCGTTTCGATGGCGCATCGGGTGCCGACGAGTCGCGGACATCACTAGCAGCGACACTGAGTTGGTATCAGATTCTGACCCCCACCACCCATGGTGAGTTCGGCCTGACCTACTCCACCCAAGCTGGCTTCTTAGAAACGGCCTATAACGCCGTTGTTGTCGAGACACCAGGGGACCCACCCAACCCAAATCTTGCCAATCAGGCAAATGGCAAGGAGTACCAAGAGGTTCTCCCCGACAACCGCAATCGGCTGTCCTTATTTGGCCGCATCAGGCAGCAACTCGGAGACCGAGATGCCATCGAACTCGGGGGCCGCCTCTACAACGACGATTGGGGGATTGGCTCTTATGATCTCACGCCCAGGTACTTGCATGAATTCGGCACGGGCCTAGTCATGGATCTTCGCTACCGCTTCTACACACAAAGTGCAGCAGACGCATATGCGGAGCATTTCACGACGATTCCGGCGGAAGGCACCCAAGACTCCGACCTAGGCAAGTTCGACTCGGATTTACTTGGAGCCCATTTCCTCTGGGGTAACCCTTCCGAGGCGTGGGATGTAGGCCTGAACCTCCTCAGTCGCTCGGACGGCCTCGACCATCTCTTCTTCAGCATTGGCTTCACTACAAGCTACTAACGACATGCGCGGTCTACTCTCAGCAAGTCTATTGGTCCTCGCCTCCGCATGCGCTTCGACGCCAAGTGGAGACCCGGAGCAGACGCCTTCCATCAGCCTCTCCGCTGCACTGCAAGCCGATCTGTTGGAGGGCGGCTCGATCGATCTCAATGCCGACCTAGTTGCGGGTCGACCGGTTGCGCTCATCTTTTGGCAAGCGTGGTGAGGCTCTTGCGTCGCGGAGGCTCCCGCCATCCAGAACGCATACGCCAAGTTTGGCGATCAACTACACATCGTCGGTGTTGTCTCCGGCCCGGATTCAGCTGTGGACGAACCTAGACTGCTCGGAAAAATCTTCGAGCTCGGTCTTACCTATGACCAAATCCGAGACCGCGACCTAGAGCTCACCCGACTCTTCCGAGTCACTGGGACTCCGACCGTGATCATCCTTGATGCGAATGGCGAGGTTGCCTACAAAAGCCATGAAGCTCCCCAATCCTGGAAAGCCTATCTCTAGAGCCCTTCTCCTGTCGCTCCTGTTGGCGGCGTGTGGCGCGCCTGAGCCGTCCGACACCCCACCGGTCTCCGCCGACCCCGCCCTCTCAAACGAGGCTCCGAGTGACGCCCAGCGACAGCAGGTTCTACGGTTCATCTCCTTCGGGGCAATGGGGACAGATGTAACGATCGAGGCCATCGGTGATGACGCCGCCACTCTCGACCGCGTGCTCGCCAGCGCCGAAGTAGAGCTGCGCCGAGTCGAAGACGTTATGACAAGTTGGCGGGACTCCCCTCTCACTCGCCTGAACAAAAAGGCGGGGCAAGGCCCACAACCTGTCTCTGCAGAGTTGGCCGAGCTCATTGGCCGTGGGCTTGCTGTTGGAGAGCTCACCCAAGGTGCGTTTGATATCACCTTTGCGAGCGTCGGCAAGCTGTGGGATTTCAAGGCGAAGCCGCCCGTGATCCCCTCCGCGGAGACCATTGCAGAGGCGCTGCAGGCAGTCGGCTACTCTAAGGTGGAACTCGACCTAGAGAAGCTCACCGTCGCTCTTCCAGAGGGCACGCAACTTGGACTGGGCGGCATCGCCAAAGGGTACGGGGTCGATAGGGCCATGAAGGTCTTACTCGATGCGGGTATCCAAAGTGGTGTCGTCAACGCTGGCGGTGACATGAAAGTTCTCGGTACGAAATTTGGACATCCATGGCGTATCGCCATAAAGCATCCCCGCGTTCGCGACGAGGTCATTGCGATGATCCCTCTAGCCAACACTTGTATGGTGACCTCCGGGGACTACGAGCGCTTCTTCGAGGTTGACGGCAAGCGCTACCACCACATCCTCGACCCACGTACGGGCTCTCCTGCCACGGGCGCAATGTCCTCGACAGTGATCGCACCAGACGCTGCATTCGCCGATGCCCTCGCAACGGCCCTGGCTGTGCTCGAACCTCAAGTGGGAGTCCAGATCGTCGAGAAGCTTCCGCGGGTGGAGTGCCTCATTGTCGGAATGGACGGGACGATCTATCGCTCTACGGGGCTTCCGCGCGAGAGGTAGGTCACTGGGTGCCGAGTGCCCCCCTCGCCGCCCCTCCTCGGATGCACTTGGCACGGTGATTGCCCTAGTAGGCCATGCCCGTCACCCATCTGCCCCGCAAGACGCCCCGCAAGCCCCTATGCGGTACGCATGCGTCCAAAAGGCAGGACACGCTAGAGGACACCATGACCACTCCAAAGACCAGTTATCTCCTGCTTCCTGCCGGACTTGCTCTCGGCCTCCTTGGCGCAGGCTGCCATGTCTCCCACGCTGAATATGTCGGCACCGGCACCCCTGGGCCCAGCACCATCGTTGTCCCCGAAGTTGAAGTCAACGATTTCGCCTTCGCTCCGCAACACGTGGGGACTGTCTTCCCCGGGGACCACCTCTTCATCGAAGGTTCCATCACGGATGCAGGCTGGGATCCACGTGATGGATTCCAGCTATTTGCTGCCGTCCCCATGGTTGTGAATGTCGTCCTTAATGCTCACGTTCCGGGGGTGGACCTCGACTGGTGTGTCTGGGATCCGACAGTCGGAGACTACACGGTCTGCGCCGAAACGGAATTCAACCCCGAGCTCGGAAGCTTCATCGTGCTGCCACCCGGGAACGAGTTCCATATGGTGGTCTCCTCCTTTAGTGGGACTAGCACCTATACCTTGGAGCTAACCTTCTCCGCCTATTATGGCGCGGAGGCGGCACCGTCGGATCGCACCTTGGACGAAGAGGAGAAGTTGCGCCCCACGCCGCGTGCAATCGATGCAGCCGAGTATGGGGAAAACCGAACTTGGATGGTTCCGTCTCCATTCGAGCCCCTGGTCAGCGGAAGCCTGTTTGCATTCTACGAGGACAGAGTAGAACAGACTGATTTTGAATTAATTGTGGACTAGCTCCACACCGCAAATCACAGTGGCCAGCCGTCCCACCTCTCGTATCCGCGAGATGTGGGACGGCTTACTTAAACCCCGTCGGGCCAGTCCAACCACCAGGCCGTTTCAGGCAGCGGTGCTTCGAAAGTCAACTCTTCCTTTAGAGTCGGATGCATAATGGTCAAGCGCTTCGCATGCAGAGCGATACTCTTGTCAGGCAGTGGCCGAGCACCATGAGGTGCGTACTTGACGTCGCCGACTAGGGGCGTGCCTAAGGTCGCACAGGCCACCCGCAGCTGGTGAGAGCGCCCCGTGAGTGGTTGCAGCTCAAATCGTGTTGCAGGCGCTCCATCGAAAGTGGTCAATTGCACAATGCGCCACTCCGTAAGTGCCTCTTTCGGCTTTTCTCCGGGGCGGAGGTTATGCGCACTTGGGGGGATGAGAAAGGTTCGAACGCGATTGTGCGTCGTCGACTTCATGATCCACTGGTGAACCTCTCCATGGTCTTCCAGCTCGTTCACGAGGCCCGCTCCAACAGCGACGTAGAGCTTTTTAGCGGTACGAGCTTGGAACGCTTTTGTAAGGCGCATCGCCGCCTTTGAGGTCCTCGCAAATAGGACCACGCCGGAGACGGGCCGGTCGAGGCGATGTACCACGCCTAAAAAGACCGCGCCGGGTTTGTTGAACTCGGCTTTGATCCAAGTTTTGGCTAGATCAAATAAGCTCACGTCGCGGCTAGCGTCGGGCACAACAGGCATTCCTGCTGGTTTGTTGAAGACGATCAAATGATTGTCCACGAACAGTGGTTGAAGTTCTTCTGACATATATTTTTTCGCCTTAGGCGTCTCCAAATCCTCGTCGCCACCGTGCACAAAATCCACACGGCAGCAGGCGACCTGTGCCCAAGCCTCTCCCTTCGGGAAGTACGAGCTCGCCAGCCTCCGTAACCCCTTGATCGAAGTCGTCAAACATGTTCGTGAAGGCGAGCGGCGAGTACCCTACGGCATAGGTAGAGAGGATGCAAAACGAACGCGGTGCAAGTAACACCTTCGCACAGTCAAGGAGCTCGGCCAAGCTCTCTTCAAGTTGCCACTTCTCACCATTTGGACCGCGGCCGTAGTGTGGAGGGTCCATCAAAATGCCAGTGTACTTTGCTCCGCGGCGGGCCTCGCGCTTTGCGAAAATAAGCGCGTCATCGGTGATCATGCGAATGCTGTCCTGACGCATTCCCGATGTCGCCAAGTTTTCCCTCACCCAGTTCACACTCGTTTTGGACGCATCGACATGGGTCACCTCAAATCCAGCCCGCGCGGCGACCAAACTTGCAGCACCGGTGTAGCCAAAAAGATTCAGCAGCTTGGGGGGGCCATTTTCGGTAGCCCCTTGGAGCTCCCTCCCCAGTGACTCAACCCAACGCCAGTTTGCGGCCTGCTCGGGAAATAACCCGACGTGCTTAAACGACGTTGGTTTCATCACGAATCTCAATCCGCCCCAAGCCATGGTCCAGTCCTGACGCGCCTCCTTTGTGCCTCTCCAGCGCCCTCCACGGCCAGCACTTTGGGTATCGCGCTCAAAAGTCAGGTCCGCTTTGTCCCACTCCGCCTTCGGGAGCTTTCGCTTCCAAAGGGCCTGAGGATCGGGCCGACAGACGACACGTGGGCCGAAGCGCTCAAGCTTCCAGCCGTCTCCGGAATCTAGAAGTAAGTACTCGTCCAGAGGGCCTGGTGCAAAAAACGACGGTTGCATTCTCTGATTCATGGGTGCCATTGGATAAGAGGATACTCCCCCACGCCCAGTTCCCGTATGCTCGCCCACCATGGCATCCTTGGAACTCTCAAAAAACAGCCCGTTGCGTGTCGGTTCGGTTCCTTATTTAGTCGCGAGGCCCCTGAACTACGGCCTTGAGAACGAACCGAACATCGCTCTAGAGTACGCCGTACCCGCCCGCTTGATCGAGCGCCTGCGAGGCGGAGACTTAGATATTGCACTCGTCAGCTCGATCGAGCTCTTCCGCCAGCCCGGATACAGCTATCTCGCCGGCCTAGCCGTTGCGGGATCCGGTTATGTCGGAAGCGTCCAGATGTTCCTGAAAAAGCCTTTGGAAGAGGTCCGCACCGTCGCGCTCGACCCCGCGAGTCGAACGGCTCAGGCACTCGTTCAAGTCCTTGGTAAGCTCGATCCTGCACTAGCCGGCGGCCTGGAGTTTCAGGAGGTCCCCCTTGGCGAGGATCCCCGTTCCGTCGATTGCGACGCCTGGCTTCGCATCGGCGACCCCGCGCTGTTTGAGCTGCTTCAGGAGGGTCTGCCCCATTACAACCCGAGCGAAGCTTGGGTGAGGCTAACCGGCATGCCATTTGTTTTTGCGGCATGGATCGTTCGCCCCGGACTCGACAGAGCCGCACTGGAGCCTTTTCTGCACGCCTTTTACGAGGCCTCGGCGAGGGGCACCCGCGCTGCCGCACGACTTGCGCAAGAGGCCGCAGCCGAATGGAGCTTGGACGGTGAGGTCATTGAGGCCTACCTCTGCGATGAGTGCCAGCACATCATCTCGCCAGCGATCCAAGCGCGCTCCCTAGAGGCCTTTGGGAAGTACGCGCTCACCATCGGACTGGCCTCTCAATCCGGTGTACCGATTCCGATTGAGCAGCATTCCGTACCAACCTCTTCGAAGCTCCTTGAAAGAGAGAGTTGAACCGCTCCGCCCATGCGGCTAAAACTGGGTACGGATCCTTTGGTCCACACGGTCAATTGCACCGAGCAGTGCCTTTTGGGCATCTCATCACATCAGGCCCTCCGGGTCCCCAAACAGAATCCCCCACGTGGCCACAGAAAAGACACTCTTCGAGGACGATCCCGTTAGCTCCCCAAAAGACGCACCCGCTCCCAAGCGACGCCAGACCGCCGATGAAATGGCGAGTAAGCAACGCGAGATTTCGGTTTCCGAGTTCTTCACGAAGAACAGGCACTTGCTTGGATTTGATTCACCACTGAAGTCACTGCTCACCGCCGTGAAAGAGGCCGTCGACAACAGCCTAGATGCCTGTGAGGAGGCCGGCATCTTGCCCGAACTTCTCGTTGAGATTCAGCAGGTCAACGAAAAGCACTTCCGCATGATCGTTGAGGACAACGGCCCCGGCATCGTCAAGGAGCAGATTGGCAAGATCTTTGGCAAGCTCCTTTACGGATCGAAGTTCCACAAGCTCAGCCAAAGCCGGGGACAGCAGGGTATCGGCATTTCCGCTGCGGGGATGTATGGACAACTCACCACGGGTAAGCCCGTGCGAGTCGTCTCGAAAACGGGGCCACGCAAGCCTGCCCTAGAACTCTATTTGGGGATCGATACGGCTAAGAACAAGCCCGAGATTCACAGCGAGCAAGAGATCGAGTGGGACAAGCCACACGGTACGCGGATTGAGATTGAGATGGAGGCAAAGCACCAAAAAGGCGTGCGCTCCATCGATATGTATCTCAAGCAGACGGCCATTGCGAACCCTCACCTAACGCTCCACTACTCCTCGCCCAACGAAGAGCCGATCACCTACGAGCGCAACGTTCGCGTCTTGCCCCCGGAAACGGAGGAGATCAAACCGCACCCACACGGAGTGGAGCTCGGGCGCTTGATCGCGATGCTGAAAAACACGGAAAGTCGAAGCTTGTCGGGGTTCCTCCAGGAGGAGTTCTGCCGCGTGGGCCCCAAGGTCGCCAAGAATATCATCGACGGGGCCGGCGCCGGTTTGACACCCAAAAGCTACCCTGCGCGAATCGCTAGGGATGCGGCAGACGCCCTCCACACCGCTATTCAAGAGGCGAAAATCTCGTCGCCCCCGACAACTTGTATCGCCCCGATCGGGGAGGAGCTCATCCTCAAGGGGCTCCGGAAGGAAATCGACGCCGACTTCTATGTTGCAGCGACGCGACCCGCGTCGGTCTATCGGGGTAACCCATTTTTGATCGAGGCGGGAATCGCCTACGGCAAGCCGGGTGGCACAGGGCTAGAGTTCGAAGAGGAGAGCGGCCGCATCCAGAAGCGGAAGGTCAAAGTCGACATTACTCAAGACCTAGTCGGTGCCGGCGACGAACCCGCGCGCCTCTTGCGCTTCGCAAACCGCGTCCCCCTTCAATATCAGCAGTCCGCCTGTGCGATCAACAAGGGCATCATTGGTACCAACTGGAAGAGCTACGGCCTAACACAGCCACGCGGAAGCCTGCCGATTGCTCCCATGGTGATCTTCGTTCACATTGCCTCGGTATGGGTACCCTTCACCTCGGAATCAAAAGAGGCGATCGCGAACTACGATGAGATCCTGAAGGAGATCAAGCTGGCACTACGCGAGTGCGGCCGCAAACTCGGCATACACATCCGCAAGGGCAAGCGAATCCGCCGCGAATTCGACAAACGCAACCACATTGAAAAATACATCCCTCACATTGGCATCGCCCTCCAGGAGATCCTCGACCTCTCGAACGAAGACCGTGACAGTACGGTTGAGACACTTGAAGAGGTGCTCCACAAGAGCCGCAAGTTCTAGGAGCACGACCTAACATGGCTAAGAAAGCAAAAAAAACCACGGCGAAAAAAGGGCTAACAAAAGCCAAGGTGAAGGGACGGACAACACCCTTCTCCGAGCACGACACGAAGACCATGAATTTGGTCGAGAGCACTGCGCTCAGGATCCAACGCGAGATCAATCGCCGAGTCCTGCCTGAGCTGAAGTTCCCCGTGCGCTCCCTCGCCAACGTGACCTATGACAAGGCAGTGGGCTACTTCCAGTTGGGAAAGGAGACCAAAGTGCGTCACATGTCCGTCAACACGGTCAAGAACTTCGCACAGACTTTGCGGCTGATGTCGGTCTCAAAAGAGATGATCGAGAACGATGACTTTGCGACCAAACGAGAGGCCTACTACGTCTCCAAAAACTGGGGCGAATGCAAATTCAACGAGCAGGCCGAGTCCGATTCCGTCATGGATGACATCGAGGCACTCGCCTCTAGGGATGGTCTCTCACGCGAGAGCTTGCGCTATTACCCCGAGGAGCACGGGGGGCGCGTGGCTGGTCAGCTAACCATCGTCGACCGGGACAAGCGCTCTGGCGATCCCCTTCGCATCGACTGCACTCGAATGGGGACCGGTGCCTACTCCGTACCTCACTCGGTTGAGCACCTTCACTTTGAGACCGATGCCGAGTTCGTCCTGGTTATCGAGACAGGCGGTATGTTCGGCCGGTTGAATGAGCACGAATATTGGGACCAGGCCAACTGCATCCTAATCGAGATGGGCGGTGTTCCGACACGAGCAACTCGGCGATTCGTTCGCCGTCTTTCCGAGTCCCGTAAGGGCAAGAAAATCCCGGTCTACGCCTTTGTCGACTGCGACCCCTACGGCATCGCAAACATCTACCGCACACTGAAAGTGGGCTCCGGTAATGCCGCGCACATCAACAAGTTCTTTTGCGTCCCCCATGCGGAGTATTTAGGCGTCACCCCCCAAGATGTGATCGACTTCGAGCTTGAGGACGCCTGTCACGACCTGCAACCGGTCGACATCAAACGCGCAAAAGATGCTCTCAAAAACGACCCCTTCTTTGGCACCCACGCAAAGTGGAAAGCGGCCCTCAACCAAATGCTCAAGAGCGGCAAGCGTGCCGAACAGCAGGCATTGGCTAAATGGGGACTCAACTTCGTGATCGAAGAGTACCTGCCGCGCAAGCTTCAAGACAAGAAATCGTTCTTGCCGTAAGCGGCGGGATGGGCAACCCAATTAGAGCGGGGGCGCCTGACTTTGGTCAGGCGCCCCCGCTCTTTTTATGGAGACTCCTCGCTTAGAAGAGAACCACCTCCACCCCTTCGGACGCCGAGAGCTGTCCGCCTAGAATGAACCACTGCAGGTAGACCGGGAGGCCTATCAGAGAGCCAAGATTCGGTATGCTAAGTGAAGTCGAGGCGTAGCCGCCACCAGCACCGCTACCTTGCATCGGCCCCACAGGAAACAGCTGCATGTTCGCCGTTCCGCCCAAAAGTACACTTGCGCCTAGAACGTTGAAGAACCCTTGCGAGAAATCCATAGCTAGGACAGCGTTACCAAATGGCGGCGCATCAGCGACAGCAACGGTCACCGAGGAGTTTCCGATGTACTGTGGCTCGATTGCGATAGCTCGCGGTGTGATTCCCGACGGTGCAGCAGTTCCAAAGCCATAGTGAATCGCGGTGTCGTTGGACTCTGAGTATAAAAGGGGTCGATTGAAAGGACCAACCTCAGAGGCAACACGAGTATCGGTAAGGGGACGCTTAAGGAAAGCTACTAAGGCGGCTTTCTCTTGAGCGGTTAGCCCAAGCGGAATGATCGCCGCAGCCTGGTTGATGTGAAAGTCACCGCCCCGATCATAAAAGTCCACGACCTCTTCTAGGGTCTTTGCACTTCCGTTGTGGAAGTAAGGAGCGCGCAGCTCAATGTTCATTAGGTCGGGGGTTTTGAAGCGCCCATTCTCTTGTGGGTTTCCCGTGATCGCACCTTGCCCAAGATCTTGGAACAGAGGAGTTACACCTGTGTTCTTGAATAGGAAGTCAGTCAGAAGGGGACCGTTGTGGCAGATGTTGCAGCGCGCCTTGGTTACGAAGAGTTGACGCCCATCGTTCTCCTGGGGAGTCAATCCACCAGGACCTTGACTGAAGGGAGCTTGGTTTGAGATCAAGCTCCGCTCATAGGTGGCGATTGCCATCGCAGTACGCGATGCAGTTACGCCGCCAGGACCAAACGCCTCGTCGTACAGGTCGCCATAGGTTCTCCCCGCAACGTAATTGCCCAGAACAACCCCTAAGCCACTGGCAGCCGCGAGTGGTTTGCTATTCTCGAGCTTCGCAACGGCCTCGTTCCAATTGCGACCGACATGCCCCATCTCCGAATCAGAGACCACTGGACCAACGGACTGACTTTCCAGGGCTGCGTTGTTTAGGAACACGACACCTCCCGTCACAGGGTCAGAAAAAGTACTCGTCGCACGGCCGTCCCAGAAGAGACTCGGCGCAAAGGCCGCGTTGATCATCGTGGGTGCTTTACGACCTGTAACCTGCCGCTCCAAACCGAAGTCTGGGTGTTCGTCATACCGGCCGTTTGCAAGGCTCCGAATTACTCCGAAGGAGCCTACGATGTCGTCGTTAGTTCCGAACAGGCCATCAAACCCAGGGTTAGTGGACTGCGACGACGCGGCGCGCGGGTCGCTTCCCCCTGAACCATTGATGTGGCAGGTCGCACAAGATGTTTGCCCGGTTGAGGAGAGCTGCTCATCAAAGAACAGGGCCTTTCCAAGGAGCACCTTATTGGTCGTGGACTGATTTCCAATCGGAGCTTGAACCGCTGGCAGTGGGCCTCCGATGGGCGGGCCACCGGGAGGAGGCGGACCACCTTGGGCGAGAGTCGGCGACGAAGCGCCGGCCCAAAAAGTAAGGGCAGCCACCGCCACTAGGGAGCGAGTTGACGAAATCGTACGGAACTGTTTTTGAGCTTGGCTCATGGGCCTCCAAGGACTTAGACGTGATTTGAAATGAGAATCGTTGGGCACGTGAACTGGGGCTTGCTCCGTTGCTTACGAACTCCCTACAACAATCAGCCTTGGAATTGGTTACGAGGCAGTTCGAAAAATTCTCGCTCCCGACTCTTACGGATGGACTGGGTCCGGAGGGACGCTACTACTTTGTGGCGGCCAGATAGGCGATCCACGAGAGGTCCGCTTCTCCCCGTTTAGCTACCTTGAAGATCCCGTTTCCGGATTCACCATCGTCTGCAGTTCCTTCCCAGTAGGTTTGCACCGAAGCAAACCCAGCTTCTATTAGGCAGTCCCTTAGCTCTGGTAAGCCCCAAAGGCGCCAGTCATAGGTGAAAGCGCGATAGAGCTCGGTTCCATCCTCAAAGCGAAAGTGGATGTAGTTAAGAGCGTCACCAGTGATGGGCCAATACCGGTCCTGATCCCACACATAAGTAAAGCCATCGGGAATTTCCCGCTCCTCTTCCATTTCGGATTGCGTTTCGGACCCCCCGTGTATATCGAGGACAAACACGCCATCTGTTGCCAAGTCTTCAAGCACTGCTTTGAAGTAACCAACGAGCTCCTCGCGCTCTTTGAAGCAGCAGTACGAGAAGTTTTGGGCACACCGTATATCAGGAGGTGTGATACTCGGTTCGCGCACATCGGCTACGACCAGAGTCACGTTCTCCGCAACCTCTCCCGCGTCTCCGAGATTGTTCACCAATCCCCAGGCGAGTGGTGAGCAGTCGATGTCGTACCCCTCAGCGGTTGCCCCGTCCATCGTGTTCACCCAAGTTGTGGACAGCAGCGCCGTCCCACAGAAATCCTCTCGGAAGTGCATCGCCTTCTTCTTACGAAGAGACTTGTAAACGCGTCGCAGGAACAGAACATCCTCGTCGGGTGACTGAACCGAGAGCTGATAAAGCTCGTGGTGATCGGCGTTTTTAGCGGTGTACCGACTCTTCTTCGGCAAACTCGCGAGGTGAACTTTTTGCTTGGATGCTTTCCCCATGCGGCGACGCAGGGACTCGATGCATTCCGCCGTCGCATGTACTTGCACCTTCGCAGTCCCCAGGTCAATCGTCTGGTTGGTACGAGGAGCTTTCATCGCTTTCTTCGGAGCTTGTGGAATGATCTCGACTTCGGTAGTAGGCATCTAAACTTGGGGGGCAGACTCGGGGGGGATCCGTGAGGCACCCATCCTAACGTTTCGATGCGTCTTTCGGGAACCTATCGGCGTGGAGGCGTGTATCCGTTGGTCCATTCGATTTCAAAGCCATAGTCTAGAGCTAGACTGACGGCCTGTGCACACGCGCGTACAGCGGTCTCCATATGCCAGAATTCAATGCCCTCGGTCTCATCGCTTGCGTGGTGATAGTCATCGTGGCCGTTGTAACTTGAGAAGCTCTGACCAACGATCCCTTTCAGGACAAAGGCGTAGTTGTCAGAACGCTCGTAATAGTGCTCGGATGGATAGGGATCCCTCACCACGGAAAGGTCCTTTTCCGCAAGTGCAGGCCCCAAACCGGTGTAGTCGTAGCCCGTGAGCCAAAGCTTGCCGAAGCCTCCTCCAGCTGGGTCCGAACGACCGATCATCTCAAAATTCAGGTTGCAAAGCGTACGCTCCAACGGGACGAGAGGATGATCGAGGTAGTAGCTCGTCCCCACTAGGCCGATCTCTTCTCCCGTCGCCAAGAGCACAACGAGATCGCGCTCATTATTTCCAGCGATGGCTATCGCCTCGACGATTTCTAAGACTGCTGCGACGCCCGAGGCATCATCATCAGCACCATTAAAAATGACGTCTAGGTCTTCCGGATCGCCCTCGCGCAGCTCCCGCTTCCTCAAGTGATCGTAGTGGGCGCTCATCACGATCGCGCCACTAACCTTCGTCGGGAGCTGTGCGCCCCCATCCACTCCGTTCTTGCCGGGAAGGATCGCGATTACGTTATAGGCCTTGGGCTGCCTGCCCATTACGGCGAACTCCATTCTGGAGATCTCGCCATTTTCCAGAGCTTCGCGCCTTGCGCCATGGACTTTGAAGGTGACGGGGAGTGCGACCTCGTCTTGGATGACTTGAATGTTCCGAATTCGTGCGGGCGATTCCATAGGCTTCCGCTCTCTCTTCGATCCCTCGATCAGGATCGCGCCCCACTTCGCCTGCCACATTGGCCCACGAGCTTCCATCAAGTTGCGCCTTTGAATGGTCCCCATGGCAAAATAAATAGCCGTCTCCAGGTTGGGAGTATCGAGTCGCACGTCCTCTACATCGGACACAACAATGACGTCAAGGGCAGCGCTTCCCAAGAGTCCGGCAACGAGCTCGAATTCAGATCCATACGTGAGAGCCTCTACATTCGAATCCAGACCGACCTTTAGGACGGGCAACCCTTCGAACTCAACACTCTTGAGTTGAATATCCTGCAAATAGGTCCCCCCGTCACCGCCTGGTTTTAGGCCGTAGGGCTCCAACTGAGCTAAGGTCTCTGCCAAGTAGACCGCGGCTAACTCCCCGCCTTTGGAGCCCGTGAAACGCCCCTCCAGCTCGTCCGATGCAAGATATTGGATGTGGGCAGCGATCTCGGCTGCGCCCACGGCTTGGTCCACGGAGTCTTTAGCCTTGGAAAGGTCAAATGGTCTGCTCTCGGATTGCGAGGTCGTGACAGTCGGCGAGGACGCTGCAGGTTGTGAAGTCGGGCTTGAGCCTGGCTCCTGAGAAAAAGCCAAGGGGGCAGCGCACAAGAGGGCAAAGCTGGAAAGCAGGAGTGATTTTTGCATGGCAAAAGAGTACGCCAATCAGCAACCCGGCACAGATCAAAGCTCTATATCCCAGACGACTTTTCTATTAACTGAACGCGACCCAAACCCACGGGCGCGCCAGGGAGTTGGGTCGAGTTCAGGTGATTCACACAGCGGTTTTAACCGCCGCTCCAAATCAGTTGGTTTGTTTTTTAGCTGGTCTAGCCGACAACTCGGCGGACACTTCCGCTGCGTAGCCGCATGACCTCTCGGATCACGCCATAGAGAGCTTCGTTCTCCTTGGGGCTACAAACGGGGATGCGTACTGCCCCTGCGACTTGGCGCGGGACAGAGACGGTCCCGGGCTCGGTGCGACGGTTGACTTTGCGGGCAAGGTCACTCGGATCCTCAACGCAAACTAGGATCCAGCTTCCGAGCGAAGGCATCATCTCCAGACCGGCGATGGTGCTAAGGCGAGAAAAAAAACGTTCTCTATCTTCGAACATAGGACTCCATGAAATAGGGAAAATCGGGCGGTGGGGGTCGAAGCGCCTAGACAAACTAGAGAGCCCATGCTCCTCGACATCCGTTTCAAAATGGATCTAGTCACACACTATGTTGGGTAGAACCCACATACAAGCACTATCAGAAGGGGTGGTTCAAAAATCCCAAGGTAAGGAAATCGCGTTTTTCCATTTGGGAATGGCAAGAGGCGTGCGCCAGAGGCTAGTCCCCCGAGTAATCTCCCCACCGCGCCCTCAATTCCCCAGGTCCCCCATCGGCCATGTCTGTCCTCAACTTCGCTTCGCCGCACGTTACTCACGCCGTCCGAGTCCCTTGTTCCACTTCGAATTTGGGGCCGGGTTTTGACCTTCTCGGTTTAGCTCTTTCGCTCTGGTTGGATGTGCGGGTCACCCCGCTCCTGTCGCCCCAAAATGAGGGGCACACCCTGTCCCTCGGCGACGATTTCACCAGCCATTGGCCGTTGCAAGAGAACCTTGTCGTGCGGGCTTTCGATGCAGTCTTTGCAGCCTCGGGACTCATCGCTCCGGCGTGCCATTTCGCCGTGCAGAGCCAGATCCCTGTGGCCCGCGGATTAGGCTCAAGTGGAGCAGCTGTTGCCGCCGGACTACTACTCGCCAGGCACATGATTGAGGCCAATCCCACCCAACCCATCCATGTCTCAATGGAAACGATTCACGGAATAGGCATCGAAATCGAGGGCCATCCGGACAATGTGACCGCCTCCCTCTTTGGAGGCTGCACGCTCTGCTTGCCCGCAGTGACGTCGGGAATTGGACAGCACCCGATTGGTCTTGTGCACTCGCCGCTCTCTTCAAGCCTGGGGTTTAGCGTCGCCTGGACTGATGCAAAACTCACGACCGACGAGGCGCGCTCTTGCCTTCCCCAAAGCGTCACCTTTGAAGACGCCGTCGAGAATCCTCGTCGCCTAGCCATGCTGCTAGAGGGCCTACGGACAGGTGATGCCAAGCTCCTCGCGTTGGGCGCCGAGGATCGGCTACACCACCGCTTTAGGCTTCCCCTAATCCCGGGGGGCGACCAAGCGCTGCAGGCGGCAAATGAGGCGGGAGCTTGGATGGTGGCGATCAACGGATCGGGCTCCAGCTTGCTCGCCATTGGCCCCATCCCCCGGGCGGAGGCCCTTGCAAAGATCATGGCGAAAACCCTCCATGAATTCGCCCCAAACGCAGTTGCGTATACCTTGGATGCCGTTCACGGAGCACCCAAAGTCACCTCTACTCCTGCGTAAAATCTAAGTAATACCCTCTTTGGATCTGCTCCGCCGCCCATAAGTGGCCTTCCGCATTCCAATGGGAATCCCCAAAAAGATAGAGGCTATGGCTCCGACGCATCGTCTCGGCCTGCATGCCGGCCCGTAAGTCGAGACACGGGATTCCAAGGGTTTCACACCACGCCATCAGCTCCCTTTGAGGCCGCTCATAGTCCGCTGGCACTGCGGGCTCTTCGGCTTGGGAGAGGGCTCGACGGAGCATGTCGGGTTCGACCTGCAGGACATCGGGGATCAAAACAAGCCTCAGTACGACCTCTCGCTCGCGGCACCAAGCGAAAATGCCTTCGAGTCCAAGCCGGGTCATGTCATAGGCGAGGTCCATCCTAGGGTCCAGACCACGGGCCGGGACGTACACCGCAAGCCTCCCCATTTGGCGACCGGCAAAGCGCGTCTTTAGGATTTCGAGGGCAGCCTCCTGTTTGTCACTCTTAGCCATGCTGTCCGATTCGGACCAGATCCCCGCTGACCTCGGCTCACCGTAGGAGCGGCGCTGCAACAATCGGTAGAGGTGCAAAGAGTTCAGCCACACGCGGGCGTTTTTCACAGCAGCCGAATCGTCCGCGGCGGCTCCCGAGAAGAGACGTCCGTCCACAATTTGGGGGGAGGCGACCTCGAGGTTGTCTGTGAAGTCATTCCCGATAAAGACACCGAGTAGCACCTCGTCCGGGGCGAGCTGCTCACCATAAGTCTCTAGCCACGCGAGCTCACGCACCGTTCCATAGCTTGGTGTCCCGGCATTAACAAATTCGATGCTATCGCCTGTAAGCTGATCGAGCTGCTGAGGCAAGCTGTGCGAAGTCGAAACACCCGCCCCGTAGACAAACGAGTCTCCGAGGACGAGCACACGATGCGCCCCGCTCTTCTGGGTGATTTCGGGACCGCGCAGCCCCAAACGATTGATCGATCCGCCCTCGGCACCAGGGATCCAAAGGCCTGGTTGAAGGCGAAACCCCGGCCCGCCCAAGGGGGTCTCTTCATAGCGAAAGAATTCGGTGACAAGCCCCTGGGGAGAAACTGTCCGAATCCCTATTTCGAGGCCGATCAAGGCAAGTAGGAGGCCAAACGCCACAGCCAGAAGGCGCCTTATGAGCATCCTTTGGGAGTTAGATTTAGGCTCGCTCAAAACCCCTTACTCGGCGGGGCTCGCGTACCCGTGGCGGTAGTGTCCGATTGCGGATTGAGCTTCGCCCAAGCAAGAGCTGGCGGCGGCAACGCGGGCCGCGCGTGCGGCGGCGGAGGAGTCGAGTCGCCGCACTTCGTTGGCGAACTGGACGGCCTTGCGAGCGGGCACTAGGAACTTGCGCAATCCGATCCCAAAGAGGAGCGGTAAGTTGGAGACGTCCGCTGCGGAGACACCAAAGATACTGAGGGGCTTCGAGGCTTCCGAAGCTTCGCGAACAATGCCCTTTAGCATGCGAAGCACGTAAGGGTGCATCGACTCGAAATACTCAGCAAGCTCACCTGTGTCTCGATCCGCAGCCAGCAAGCCCTGCAAGAGCGAGTCGAGATTGATCGTCAAGAAGTCAGCCTCGCGGGCGAGATCTGCCAGACCGAATACCGACGCAGGTGTTTGTACAACAACGCCGATTTGGGGATGCTCCTGGAATGGTTGTCCGAACTTCCTCAGCTCGAGACGCTCCTCAAAGAGCAGCTCCTTTACCCGCCGGACCTCTCCGCAGTCCGTCACAAAGGGAAGCGCAATCTGGAGTTCGCGGTCGTGGAATGCAAGCAGCATCGCTTGAAGCTGGCGGCGCAGGACAGCCTCTTGGTGCAGCAAGATGCGAATGCCAACACGACCTAGGTGGGGATTCGCCTCGCGCTCGGGGTACAGATACCGAAGCCCAAGACCCGAATTCGCCGACAAGAGGCGAAGCATGACGGGGCCCGGGGTCGCCTTTTCAGCGACGGCCCGGTAGTGGGTGACTAGCGCTTCACGACTTGGGGGTTCCTTATCGAGCAAGTAGACCAGTTCCGTGCGGTAGAGCCCGACTCCGCTTAGGCCGACACTCGCGGCTCGATCGACCTCCGCGAGGTTGCCAGCTATCGCTTCAATAGAGACGGTAACGCCGTCAGTCGTAAGTACCGGCAGCTCAATCTGCGGCTCCGCAATGGACTCGGAGCCACCGTCCGAGTCATCCGAAGAGGAGTCTTCGGTTCGAGTGTATTGGGCTCGGGCCAGCTCGCCCGGGTTGACCCTCACATGCCCCTCTGCCGAGTCCAAGATGAGGAAGTCGCCCTCTTTCACCTTGTCCAAAAGGCCGTCAACGCCCGTTATTGTGGGAATGCGCATCGAACGCGCGAAGATCGCGGCGTGACTCGTAAGTCCCCCACCCTCTGTGGCAATTCCGAGAACATGATCGTTGTTCAGATCGAACATGTCCACGATGGAGAGCTCGGAGGCGACGAGGATGTAGCGCTCCGAAGACGGCTCTTCCGTGGGAGCACCGGACTCTTCGAGGTTGCGCAAGACACGTATCCCAACGTCGCGAAGGTCGACCGCACTTTGGCGCAGCGTCTCACTTTCGACCAAACGAAAGATGCGATCAAAGTCGCCGATTACCTTGGCGATAGCCCCATCCAAGCGAAGCTGCTCGACGAGAATGAGTCGCTCGACATCGGCAATAAAAACCGAGTCTTTCAAGTAGGCGAGGTGCGTATCGAGAATACGCGCATCATTGGGCGCAACTTGACCAGCGAGTCGGGACTTCAGATCTTTGATTTGCCGCTTGGATGCCTCGAGAGCCGTGCGAAAACGGTTTAGTTCGCCGTCGACCTCCTCGACAGCGACTCGCCCCTCCTCCACAGCTGAGAGGTCGTGGTCTTTGCGATGGGCGCGGCCCAAAACAAGCCCTGCCGACACAGAGGTTCCACACAGGAGCTCTCCAGCAATGGATGCTCCCCCATTGGCCTCAAGAGCGCCGGCTACTTCCGATTGTGGATTGGCGTCGGCGCCATTATCCCCATCCTTAGCAATACCGGGCCCGTTAGAGGCCGCAAGGTCCTCGTCATTAATTATTCCACCGCTCATATAGGTCCTATCCTAACGAAAATGGGCACGGCAATCCCGTCCGTGATGCCCCCGAGCGCAGTGAAAAAGTGTCCCGTACAACAACAATCAGCACAATGGACTGATTTTCGAAGCCGGATGCGAGCTCGAACTTGGGCCTGAACGTTTGGATATTGGATCCACGGAGCGCCCCAGCCATCCCCTTCGCCCCTTAGAAAGTCAGAAGAAACGAATCGAAGTTGAGGCAAGATATGCGAATCCTACGGTCGATGAGTAGGATGCGAAGTGCGATTTCTTGCGATGCCTAAACGGCCCTAGCAGGCTCGCCTCAAGTACCTAGCCAACAAAAGAAAGAGAGATAGACATTCCATGAGCCTCCCAATGCCCCCCCGTAGTACAGGCTTCTCACTGCTCCCCATCCGGCTCCATCTTGGTGCGCTGGCCTTAGGCCTAATCACCATTGTTGGTTGCGGGGATGGCGCAGAGCAAGCCAAACTCCAAGAGATGGGCGCCGCAACAGCCCAAGCGGCGCAGGCTGAGGCACTTGCCCTCACCGAGAGCGTCAAGGCCCGGATTGAGGCCGCGGATTTGGACCACGCCGTTCCGATGGAGCTGCTCCAAGAGTCAAAAGAGGCGGTCGAGGGAGCTCTGAAATCCGCGGGGCACCTGTTCGAAGGCACTCGCGAAGACCTAGTAGCGGCTGTCCAGAAGGAGCTCGCCTCGTCTTCCAACAGCATTGCTGCCCTAGAAGAGAAGTTTGGCGCCACCACCGAAGAAGTTCAACTGCAACTTCAATTTCACTTGGCCGCGCTCAAGTCAAAGCGCTCCCTTGTGGAGGCAAAGTTGGCTCGAGTCACCGACGCGGCAGAAGACGCCTGGCAGGTTTTGGCCCCAGCACTCGAGGAGAGTGTCGTAGCTGTTTCAGGTGCGATCCTTACGACGGAAGCCAAATTCGATGCCACCCTCCAGTTGCCTTCCTCTACTGAGGGAAAGTGGTTTCCGGGTAAGCCGCTCGAACTCTACGACGTCGTCAAGGTGGTGGATGGCGACACCATCCACATCATGCGCAATGGCGAGAAACAGAAGTTGCGACTTCTGTCAGTTGATACCGAGGAGAAGCTCTCAGGCCAAGCGTTCAATCCATCCAAGCCAGAGACACTCTTTGGCGAGGAGACGAAGCTCTGGGCTATCGATTATTTTGCCGGTCTTGCCAACGAGGAAGGAGTGATCCAAATTGGTGTCCTCTTCCCGGATGGCGAAGAGGCATTTGACGTGTATGGCCGCCTGTTGTGCCATGTTGTCCTTCCCGACGGGAGTGACTTCAATCTGAAGTTGGTAGAAGAGGGCTGGAGCCCGTACTTCACGAAGTACGGTTACAGCCGTATTTGCGACGAGGCCTTCGTGGCTGCAGAGGTCAAGGCCCAGAAAGCGCAACTCGGGATTTGGAACCCAGAAGTGAACAAGCCACTCGATCCGGATGCAACTTGGAACAAGCGCGACTACGACCGAGCGCTACCTTGGTGGCACGCGCGTGGCGACGCGATTCGAGCCTTCCGCCAGCGCTTATTGGCAGATCCGACCAGTATCGCCAATGCCGAAGACGAGGCCGCTATGGTCGCACTCGAGGCCATTGGCAAGGTCAGCGACTATCCCAAGTCGGTCTTTGGGGCCCTGGACCGCACCTTTGAAGAGTCCGACGGCTCCCTAACCTTGCTCTTCCGTGCAAATACAGGTCAGCGCGCATTGCGGGCGAAGATCTCGAAGGAGCTACGGCCGAAGTTTGAGCCTCTGGATCTTGAAAACAGGGGCTCAGAAGGAGTTCAAAACTACCTCTTTGTTTCCGGTAAGGTTGTCGAAGGTCCGCGCGGTTTTGACATCCAAGTCCTTTCCGAACACGCACTCTCTCTAGCTGCTCCCGACCCCGTTTACCCCACCAAGGAGTAGCTGCTCTCAGCTGGCTCCGACAATCATTTGACGTCCTAGCCAGACTGCGAAAAAACCCACCGCGAGGTTTGCCGCGACGCTCAAGAAGGCAAGCTTCATGGAGCCAGCGCGCATCAGGTCAACCGTCTCGACTCCAAACGTCGAGAAGGTGGTCAGAGCTCCGAGAAGCCCGACCCCGAGTGCGAGACGCATATTGTCCCCCATCCCCTCTTGGCCTTCGAGCCAAGCGGCGAGCGCTCCCATAGTGAAGCATCCGGCTACATTGACAAGAAGTGTGGCCAACGGAAAGGATCCCATTCGACCGGCAACGGCCAAACTTGTGGAATAGCGCAGAATGGCCCCGACGAAGCCGCCGACGCCGACAAAGAGAAAAGACATCATAGCGCTCGAGCTTCGGGGCTATTTGCCCTCGGCCTCATTTCGTCGTTTGATTTCTCGTTCCCTCAGTTCACGGCGAAGTACCTTCATGACTGTGCTCTTGGGGATCTCCTCGATGAACTCAACCTCAAAGGGGATCTTGTAAGAAGCTAGCTCCCCCTTGCAGAATTCGCGCACTTCATCGCGTGTCATCGACTCTCCAGGCACCAGCACGATAAATGACTTCACTGTTTCCGTGCGACATTCATCCGGCACTCCGATGGTCGCCGCTTCCAATATTTTGGGGTGGCTGGCAAGCACCTTGTCGACTTCGTCGGGGAAGACTTTGAAGCCGGACGCGTTGATCATGTCCTTCTTGCGACCAACGATATAGAAATAACCATCTTCATCCATCACCGCTAGGTCGCCGGTATGCAGCCAGCCATTGATGATTGTCAGGGCGGTCTCGTCGTCGCGCCCCCAGTACCCCTTCATGATTTGTGGGCCGCGCACAACCAGCTCGCCCTCTTTACCCACTGGCATTTCAATCGTCGGATCGTCGATATCGACAATCTTCGAGTCCGTGTTGGAGATCGGAATCCCAACGCTGCCAGGTTTGAAGATGCCGCCCAATGGCGAGACGTGTGTCCCCGGTGAGGTTTCGCTCATCCCGAAGCCCTCGACGATAATACTGCCGGTGAGCTCTTTGAAGCGCTCCATCGTGGCGAGCGGAAGTGGTGCCGAACCGGAGAAGCAGGCCTTGATCTTGGAGAGGTCGAACGTCTCAATACCGGGGTAATGATTGAGTGCATTAAAGATCGCTGGTACCGCGAGAAACAAGCTCACCTTACGCTTCACCGTAACTTCGAGAAGTGCCTTGAAATCACGAGGATTGGGCACAATCGCCATAGCGGCGCCAGAGTACACACTCCAGTTCATGCACGCCGTCATTCCAAAGACATGGAAAATCGGAAGCGCTGTCAGGATGACCTCTTTTCCGAATTCGAGCCCGACAAACCAACTGTTGATCTGCTGAACATTGTAGCTCAGATTACGGTGCGTCAGAGTTGCACCTTTGGAGACCCCTGTAGTGCCGCCCGTGTACTGAAGCACAGCGATCTCATCCATACCGCGCCTGACCGTTTGGATTTTTCCAGTTGATCGCTTGATCAGCTTCTTGAAATCGTGAACTGACGACGTCTCCGAAACTTTTGCCGAGAGGGGTGGAGATTGCTTGCGCAGCTTGAATGGCGCGAGGAAGTTTAGTGGGAACCCGAGGTAGTCGGCGATCCCCGCCACGATGAAGTGCTTGATCCCAACCTGATCACGCATTTTGGAGACGGTCTGGTCGAAGATGAAGTCTGCAATAAACGCGTATTCACACCCGGAGTCATTCCACTGGTGCTCAATCTCACGAGGTGTGTACAGCGGATTGGTCAACACAACCTCCGCGCCGAGCTTCATCAGCGCGTAGTACGCGAGAACAGTCGGTGGCATGTTGGGCATGTGAATCGCCACACGCGTCCCCACCCCAACACCCAGCCCTCTAAGGCCAACGGCGAGATCGTTCACGAGCTCGGCCATCTCGGCGTATGAGATCTCCTTGTTCATGAAGAACATGGCGGGTCGATCCCCAAAACGAGCGGCCGTCCGGTCGAGAAACTCGGGGAGTGTTACGTCCTCGAAGTCGATTTCGATCGGTACGCCTTTATCGTAGTGCTTATGCCAGACTCTCTGTTCCATGCGGTTTTTCAGATTGGGTTTAGCTACGGCTACAGCAAGGCAATCGGAATGCGAATCGCCTTTTAGGGGGACTGAGCCGTCCCCCTAGCAGAAGCATAAGGCGCATTTGGTGCAAATAGTTTCTAATAAACAAGTGTACCGCCTCTCAATGCCCCCCCTAAATTCCCGAAGCTAAGACAATGCTATCCCCCTCCTCATTCCGCATCGTTGTTGTAAGCGCCGCCGTCTGCCTTGTCGCGTTGAGCCCACAGCTCAGAGGAGGGCCAGGTGTGGCTTTATCTGCCCAAGAGGGCCAGGGGATCGTCTTGGTGCCCCATGTGCTCGGAGCGGTTCGCGACCTAGTCGGGGTCGATGGGCAAGTCCTTATCTACAACGCCGGCGAGCACACGAATACCAAGGACCGCGTGCAACTTTTGGGAATGCGGATTTCTCTAGGCGAAATCGTGGTCGAGTCCCGCGGTCTCGACGCAAACCTGCTTGGTGATCGCCGCTTCGGGGAAATCATCGCCCGTATAGAGCGCCTTCCCGAGGCCGTCTCAGAGCTCGGCCGTGAGCGTATTTTTGCAGCCACCGACGCACCCGAGTTTACGGGCCTGGACGTCACCTCTAACATGAGAGATATCGAAGTGTCTCTCGCGTCACTTCGATCCGAGTGGGACAGGGGACTAGAGCAGCCCTTCTTAGCCGTCGACTTTCATTACGAACTCGATCAGCTCTTCTCTCCAGAAGACGCTCCGGGCACACGCCGTCAGGTCGGAATTGAAGTCGACTACCTCGACGCCAGAGGGAGCTCGCATACGGCAAAAACCTCGTCTGCAGTCACGCGACTTCGCCCACTGCTCGGCGCCCCCGCAACCCTCAACAGAGTGACAAGTACCGCCGGCGATGTAATCGCCGCAAGTACCACACACATTCACGCGGGCGACCTGCATGTGCACTCCTGCCATGGCGAGGCCGTCGGCGCCTGCGCCCCTTTCGGGGACTGCGGTGCGGAGTCCTTCCAGGTCTCAGGTTCCTTCACCTACGCGCAGCTCAAAAGCCAATACGCTGCACTCGGTATCGACTGGTTCACTGCAACCGATCACAGCTACTGCCTGGATAGCGCAAACGAGTACAACACGATCGCCTCGGAGTGCAGCTCCCTCACGGACAGCTCTTTCTTGGTCATTCCCGACACAGAGCTCTCCAGCGACGAATCTGGCCCGCAGCAGGGAAGTGACCTAGGCGACGCCATCTGCCTGGGTGCGACGACCTCAAACCACATGGGAGCTCACGGGATCAGCTCTTGGAAGCACGGTGGTAGCCAAGCTTTTTGGGGGTTCTGTGACGGTCTCTTTACCGACGAGCTCGAAGGATTTAATGGCAACATCAATAAGGTCCGCAATGAGGGAGGCTACCCCATCGTCAACCACCCGGCTGGTTCGAGCTTCGGATGGAATAGCGTCGCCGACCTGCGAGGCATCGAAAACAACGACATGCACGGGGTCGAAATTTGGAATGGGGCATCCACTTCAGGACAGGGCGGAGACGTCGGCGCCTGGGTCGACTGGCTGGAAGACGGCCGAATCCTCTTCGCCTATTCAGGCAGCGACACCCATGACCAAGCCTTCGCATTTGGATCCGACAATGTTGTTCTCGAGGCGAGCGAACCCTTCACCCCCAATACCGTCCAACGCGCGATTCGCGAGGGTCGTGTATTCATCTCCCAAGACCACGTTTTGATCCACGAGGCGCTGCTCTCGGGCGACTCCCTTGGAATGGGGTCCTTGCAAACACTCTCCCCATCGCAGCAATCCAAGGTGGTCACACTCGAGGCCCACTACAATTTCGGCACCGATACAGGAACCATCACCTTTTTCGCCGGGGCCGAAGGAGTCGCGGAAGCCGCCCTAACCACTAGCGGCCCCCTCACCGGAGCAGGTGTCTTCACCTCTCCCTTCATCCCCTTCCCTCTGAAAAACTCCTGGTCGCGCGCCTATGCCATGGCCGGCGGTGCAGCGAGCTACACCAACCCGATTTTCTACCTACCGGGTTCGACCTTTTCGACCAAGTTTGGGACGGGTCTTGGAGGCGCAAACGTCGGCGACCTCTCCAGTGACGCGGCTCCCGCAATCGGTGCCACGATCGACATGGACATCTCCGGACTCTCGGGCGCAACGAGTGCGCTCCTCGCTGCCTCCGGCGCTCAGATCCCCGGCGGACTCCCCTTCGCTGGTGGGACGCTGCTGATCTCCCTCCCCACCGTGTATCAAGTCACCGTACCTCTAGATGGAAACGGTGCGGGAAAATACCGCTTGCGTATGCCCTATGACACGGGCCTCGTAGGCATCAACCTCTATTGGCAATCGATTGCGGCCACCCCCATGCAACCCGGATTCATCGCCTTTACGAACGGGCTCTCTATGCCCATCAGTGGCATGGGCCAATAGATCGACACAGGAATCGATAGGGCGATGAGCACCACATCATCCAGCGCCTGGTACCGGCGCCCTTCGCGGTCGGAATGGTCGTCATGGTCAACTGCGTCGCTCAGGAAGTCACGTTCCCAATCACAGCCCACAACAGGAGGGCAATCATCCTGAGGGACATGGAATTGGACTGTGATGAAGGTAAGACCCAGCCAGCAGACGAGATCCACCCCGTAGAAACCTGCACCGCCCACCCACCCCACGCCTTCGACGAACCCGGAGTGTGCCTGCGTTTCGTGACGAATGGTACGGAAGTCGCCGATGGTGGCGTTATACGCTACGTGCAAAGAGGATGGTTGACAGGTGGCTCGTCCACCATTTAGGAGGATCGAGCTGGCGGCGCTTATGGCTAGCAAGGGGGTTCGTGGCGACAAGTCCCTATGGATCGTATCGCCATGCAAGGTGACGAGCGGGCTATGCCAGACCCCTGACTGCACCTACCGTTACGCGTCGGTTACCACTTGGTGATTCGGTTGCGATAGACTTACACCATGTCCCAAAGCCCCCATCGTATTCTTGTCATTGAAGATGATGCAGCTGTCCGTCGTGGAGTTGTTGACGCTCTTGGCTTTCACGGCTACGAGACTTCAGAAGCCGTCGACGGTCCTAGCGGCCTGGAGAAGGCCTTGGCCGCGACACCGGACCTCGTCCTACTCGACGTGATGCTTCCCCATATGGATGGCTTTTGTGTTCTCGACAATTTGCGCCGCAAGGCCCCCGGCCTCCCCGTAATCCTTCTCACGGCGCGCGGTGCAGAAGTGGACAGAATCCGAGGCCTGCGGGCCGGTGCGGACGACTACGTCGTCAAGCCCTTTAGCCCGCTTGAGCTTTTGGCCCGTGTCGAAGCTGTGCTGCGAAGGTCGGCCGAGCGAACACAGGTCACCTCGGAGGTCGTGGACATCGGGGGCAGGCGGATCGACTTCGCGCGACGTTTAGCGAGACTGCAAGACGGAACCGAAATCGAGCTTACGGAGCGCGAATCCGAGCTGCTCGCCTTCCTCGTCGCCAACCCAGATCGAGCCATCGCGCGTGAGGAACTCCTGCGCTATGTGTGGAAGATCAATCCGAAAGGATTGGAAACTCGGACCGTTGACATGCTTGTAGCCCGACTGCGGGAACGCTTAGGCGACAAGGGGGTAAGCGCGCAGGTCATCGCCACGGTTCGCGGACAAGGGTATCGACTCGCGAGTACGCCGGAACCCGCCTAGATCGAATCGATGTTCACGCCCAAAGTACCGAATCGATCGCCACGAGGCCGCTTGCTACTCTTTTGGTGGCTCGCCCCCCTCTCTGCAATCGCACTGATCTGGGTCACCTATCTCGCTGTTGAGAGCGAACGCGCGATTAATGATTCCAGATTATTCTGGGCACAAAAGACCCAAGTGGAGAGGGTCATCGACCGAATGGACTCCGCCCTCCGGGTCTTGTTTACCCGCGAGTCCACATTGGCTCCGAGTGCCTTCAAAAGTTACGTCGACAATCAAAACGCCGAGCCCAAAGGAGCCCGCTTTGCCTCGCCATTACTCGCGCCAACCGTCCTTGCCACTGGGCTTGGGCCGAGCTTCCAGAGGCTCTATTTCGAGGTCGATGCAGATGCAAAGATACAGCTTCCAGAGCTCCCGACGGGCGCGGACCTCGACTTAGCGCTACTCCGTGGTCACACGACTGTCCAGCGCATCGAGTCGGCGAGGAAGCGCAGCGCTTTGCTCCAGAGGTTCGCTTCCCCCAAACTCCTCCTTGGACTTCTTCGCATGACCGCAGAAGACGACGCAAAGGTGGCGACTGGCGTCAGTCCCATTGCCCCGTTTCACGCATTCTTTGTGCCTGTAAGCACTACGATTAACGGAATCGAGATGAAGCACGCAGAGCTCCTTCTCTTGCGGATGGTGAACCCCGGCACACCCGAAAAAATCGTGCAAGGCATCTGGTACGACTGGCCAGCTCTGCGACTCGCCTTGAGCGCCCTTGCAGAGTCGGAAGCCGGCGCTGGGGAGCTTGACCTCTCCCCCTCTGTGCAGAGTCTCCGTGGTGCGGGCGCACCGGCGCCGGGCAGGAGCTCTTCAGACCGGAACGGTGGACAGCTTGCAACCGTCGCTCTCGACGTCCACCTTGGTGGTCGACCGACCGCGGTGCCGTTCCACTGGAGCGCAACGACGACCTCGTTGGCGGGCGCTTGGGCAGTCTACCTTGCCAGCCTCGCAACACTCCACACAGCGCTCCACCGCTCGAGAGACTTGGCACAGAGGCGAGCGCGCTTTGCCTCGGCCGTCACACATGAGTTGCGCACGCCTTTGACTACTTTTTGCATGTATACGGAAATGCTAAAAGAGGGCATGGTCACGGACGAGGCGCAACGCCAAGAGTACATCGAGACCCTTCACCGGGAGTCTGGGCGCCTCCGCCATATCGTGGACAACGTCTTGCAAAGTGCTGGCATGGAGCAGGGCTCAGCTTCTCAAAAATCACGTGGACAGTCCCGTGACCTAATGGCCGTTCTCGAGGATCTTGATCCCCTGCTTAGGAGGAGGTGTGAGGGATCGGCAGTCGAGCTGATCCAAGACACACATGTCGACGGCCCATGTAAGATGCAAGCTGACCCCCAAAGTGTGGAGCGCATCCTGCTCAACCTCGTTGACAATGCCTGCAAATACGGTCGACCTTCCAACGGGGCCCAGCACAGCGTCCGCATCACTGTCCTCGCCGGCGTCGAGCATGTTGAGATCTTCGTAGCCGACAACGGACCCGGAGTTAGCGCCACCTTTGCACCGAAATTATTCGAAGCCTATGAGCGCGGACTAGCCGAAGCCAGTGGTGATCGAGCGAGTGAACAAGAAGGGCTCGGACTGGGTTTATCGCTCTCTAGAGAGCTTGCCCAGAGCCTTGGTGGAGACCTGACTCTGGTGAGTTTGCGTACTAGGTCGGTTACGAATCGTAAGAATGAGACTAGTGAGAGCACCGGAGCGACATTCTGTCTGCGGCTGCCCCTAGCCAAGCAAGCCTAGACTCTGTGAAATGGGCGTCCTGCCCACCGCCAACCTCCCCGACTTCACACGCTCTATGTCTCGACGCTTCGCACCTGGTCTATTGACCATTGGGCTTTTATGTCCAGGCCTGTTCGCCATTGTCTCCCCGACAAGCGAGCCCACCCCCGCCTCACGAGTTGAAGAAGGCTCAAACTTTGCCCATGCCTTGAGCATGGCGGAGCGAGCTTTGGAGCAGGGCCAGCTAGAGACCGCACGCTTTCAAATAGAGCGCGCCTTGGAGCGCGACCCCAAAGCTCTCTCGGCGTGGGAGCTCCGTGCTCGCTGGGCAATCGCCGCAAAGGATCGCGATGAGGAGATCTATTGTCGGCACCGCTACTTTCAATTGGCACAAGCACAGGGCGCATCCAAGGCGGTGCTCAAGGAGCTCAAGGCCGCGCTCATTGCCGACGACCCCCTCGCATCCGATCTCTTAGGTCTGAAGGAGCGCTTCCTCGACCAGCTGACCCCCCTGGCCCAGGCTTACGAGGCAGACGACCGCCCCCACAGTGCGATTCGGGTCTTCAAGGAGATCCTCGCCCTCGATCCGGAAAACAAGGTCGTGCAAGATGCCATCGAGCGCATCGCCGCCGCACCCGATCCGAGCCTTGCCGCAGACGCCAAGCCCAAGGATCTGCTCGCCGATGTAAGCGAGGAGTGGGTCCTCAAGTTCGACGCTGAACACAGCGATTGGAGCAGTAAGGCAAAGGAAGACCGCGAAAACTACACCACCTATACGGATGGCGGTTACGAGGTCCTGGTTCGCGCCGCGGAGGCGATGGAGCAGATGAACGCCTTCTACCGTATTTTCTTTCACTACGGGACGGAAGAGGATGGCGGCAGCGTGTCGAAGATCAGCCTGAACATTTTCAAGGATCGCGACGAGTATCTAGAGAAGGGAATGGGCCCCCCCGTCGAGTGGTCTGCCGGCCACTTCACAGGAAGCGCCGTTGAGACCTACATCGGCGACGGTGGCTTTGAAGGAATGACGACGACCCTGTTTCACGAAGCGGCTCACCAGTTCGTCTCCCTGGCGACGTCCGCTTCGGGTTGGCTCAATGAGGGGCTTGCCTCCTTCTTCGAAGGCTGCCGTATTTTGGCGAATGGCACCGTGATTATGAACTTGCCGGCCAATCACCGTCTCTTCCCTCTCGCGACGCGAATGGAAAAGGGTTGGATGGAGAGTGCTTCGGATGGGATCGTCGCTGGTGACGCGAACTCGACGCCGGAGACCGCGCCAACATTCCGCATCATCTTGGAGAACGACTACGCCTGGGGACCACCCTGGTATGCGCCAACTTGGGGGGTCGTTTATTTCCTCTACAACTATCAAGATCCGATCGATGGGCGCTTTGTCTATCGCCCCGCATTTGCAGAGTTCATCAACACCTCGGGCGGACGGCGTGGAGAGGGTGCCGTCGAGAACTTCGAAGAGGTAGTCCTTGCGAATCCGTCGGATCCGACGCGAGACGCGGACTTCGACGAGGGGCTCGCGCTCCCGAAAACAGTAGAGGACCTCGATAAGATCTGGAAAGATTGGATCTTGGGCCTTCGCGATCAGCAAGCCGGGCAAGCGCTTGTCGATCGACCGTATCTCACCTGGGCGGCAAACGCCATTACACGTGGAGAGCTCGATTCCGCAGCAGAGCACTTTGAAAAGGCGCTCCTTCGGACACCCGACAGTGTCGAGACCCTTGAGGCATTCGCCAACTTCTTGACGCAGTACAAGAGCGATGAAGACCGCGCGTCTCACCTCATGCTTGACGCGATTCGCATCACCGAAACATGGCTGGCTGCCGAGACTCCCGGATCGGATGAAGCCAAGGATTTGGAGAAAGGCCTTCACAAGTTGGAGCGCCTGCTCGGCAAGTGGGACTCCCGGCAGAAGAAGCTCAACAAGGTCCATGAAGATATCGAGGTTCGCGCGATGTCCATTGCGGAGCGCTACCTCTCCGCCGAGCGGCCCCTCATGGCGATGGATGTCTCTTGGCGCCTGGGAGAAGCCCTCGACATGCCCGGATTGTTTGACATCTACAAGCGCGCAGTCGAGAGCTCCGGCAAGTCACTGTGGATTTGGAAGCTGGCTTACAACGAGAGCAACTTGGACGGTTGGGTCGCCGCAGGCAAGACGGCGTTCTCCCCTGCGGGTTCAGTCCTAGCCTCAGAGTACGAATCTCCCAATCAATACGACTATCAGTTCTTGTCTCTCGACACGGTGACCTCAGGTGACTTCAGCCTTGAAGCCAAGGTGCTTGTCGAAAAGGGCGAGGTCGGATTCGCTGGACTTGTGTTCGGCAAAAAGACGGATCAGAACTTTCACTCGCTTGTCCTCTATCCTCCCCATGACAGCGAGACGGGCACAGGCACGACACTGGAGCAGCCCTCCTATGTCGACTTGGCAAGTTTCTACGGAGGGGGCGAGTTCCGGATCTGGAGGCACGTTCCCGTGAGCTCAAAGATGCAGGCAGGAGATTCCAAGGCGGCCGAGTGGCACGAACTCCGCATCGACATCGTTGGAACAGAGATTGACATTTGGGTTGACGGTGAGTTCTCAGCAACACAATCGTTTGAAGACCCCGCAGTACTTCGGGGTGGATTCGGTCTTCTCGCCGCTCCTGGAAAGGCGCGCTTCCGCGATATTCGTTACCTCGATCGCCCTTTGCGAGATCCCGGCGCGGCGGTTGAGAGGCGCATGCGTTTCGACGAGCTCGCCAAGGCAGGTGGCGACACCGGTTCGGTCAGTGGAAGTTACCTAAACATCGTCCCCCCGCTTCCCAAAGCAGAGCGCTGGGTTGGAGACGAGCTCCCCTCTTGGGCGAACGAAGAGGATCCCAAAGTTCATGTGCTTGTCCTTTGGAGTATCGTGCAGAACGATCTTCTGCCCCTTGATGTCTGGCTGCGAGATCTAAACAATTCCTGGGGCCCGTCGGGGCTAGAGGTCGTCTCTGTGCTCTCCGCACTAGATTCGGCTTCAGCCGATAGCTATTTAGCAAGCCACGAATTCCCGGGTTTCCTCTGTATCGATGACTTGGGCGAAGGGGGTATCGGGAAGACTTTTGACGACTTCGCTATCGACCGATTCAACCTGCCGCGCACGCTACTTATAGACGTCGACGGCAAGGTCGTTTGGGAAGGTGATCCCGGATTCCGCATGGGTGCTCCCTATCGTGCAGGCGACTCAACGTACTTGGACAGCCCGCTGAAGGAGCTCATGATTCGCAGGCGCCTCCCGGAGCTTCGCGCCTGGCGCAAGAGCTGGCTGCGCGCCCTTGAAAGTGCACGTGAGGGGGATTTCGGGTCCACCTTGGATATTCTTCGGGAAGCGGCCGATTTCGACGCCGACGTGGACTCCAATGTCGCTCGAGCGCGAGCCATGTTCACGGCTGTACAACGCGAGGCGAGCTCTCCGCTTGAGGCGGGCGCATCCTTTGTTGAGCGCGACGCCGCACCGGCATTCGGTGCTCTCCTCGAATGGGGAGAGAGACTTGGCGTTGTCCACAGTAAGGTTACGGAGAAGGGAATCTCTAGGCTCCAGAAAGATCCAGGCTATCGGGATTGGGCCAAGGCCGAAAAGGAGTGCACGCGAGCGGCCCTTCACATGGGGTCCGAGCGACAGGTGGCCAAGCTCGACGAGCTGGAAGTCAAGCTGAGTGAATATCAAGGTGGCCTCGTCGCCGAAATCCTCAGTGACTTGAAGGAGCTGCGCAGTGCTGGAGCGCCTGGAGATCAACTTAAAGTACTACTCGAAGGGGTGCCCAAGCGGCCCAGCCGTTGGCTCGCCCAAAACTACTTCGGCTGGTAGCCATCCCCTTGGACTAAGCTTCCAACAGCCCGGCGGCTCCTCCGTACAGCTACACTCCCCACATCAACTCGTCTCACTTGAGGCGGGGGACCCCCCTGGACATTTTGCACCATGATTAGCCTACCCACTGTTTTTATCGCTGGCCTACTGCTCGCGACTACAGTAACGACTGCGCCTCAATCCCCCCCTGAAGGTGGGCTCGAAAAGCTCGAGGCCAGCGTTATCGAGCATCAGCTTGAGAACGGCTGGACATTCCTCATTGTTCCGCGTGCCGGCGTGCCCGTCGTCTCATTTCATACCTACATCGATGTGGGTGGAATTTTTGAAGATCCCGGGGCAACGGGAATGGCGCACATGTTTGAGCACATGGCCTTCAAAGGAAGTAGGCGCCTTGGCTCCAAGGACTGGAGTTTGGAGAAGAGGGCACTGAGCGATGTGGACAAGGCCTACGCCGGGCTGGAAGCAGTGCGCTTAGCAGGTTCGGCTGGGGCGATTTCACAAGCTGAAGCCCGCTTCACCTCTGCCCAGGACCGGGCGGCCCGCTTGGTCCAACCAGAGGCATTCTCCAAGCTTCTCGAAGAGGCTGGCGGTTCTGGCTCCCTCAACGCATCCACGTCTGCAGAAGAGACCAACTACGTGGTCTCCCTGCCCTCCAACCGACTTGAGCTCTGGTGCTGGCTAGAGCGCGAGCGCTTCGCAGATCCCGTGTTGCGCGAATTCTACAAGGAGCGCGACGCGGTCCTAGAAGAGCGGCGTATGCGCGTTGAATCGGATCCCTTTGGTGCACTCATCGAACAGCTCCTCGGGACGGCGTTCACAAAGCACCCCTACCGCAGGCCCGTAATCGGTTATGCCGAGGATCTAACCCGCTTCTCACGTACCCAAGCCGAAGAGTTCTACGCAAAAAACTACGGGGTTCGGCGATTCACCACAGCCATTGTTGGCGACGTCGATCCCAAGACATTAGTCCCCATGCTCGAGTCTTACTTCGGAGATTTCGAGCCCGGTCCGGAACCAACGACCGTGGACATTGTCGAACCAACCCAAGAAGCCGAGCGACGAGTTGAAGTTGAGTTCCCCGCCATGCCCATCGTTATCGCGGCCTGGCACATTCCCGGGAAGTCCCATGCGGACACGACATCCCTCGAGATAGGCCTCTCCATTTTGGGCCAAGCGCAAGCCTCTAGGCTCAACGAATCTCTCATTCGCAATCGCGGTCTTGGCGCAGAGATTGGATCCTTTAGCGGCCTTCCAGGAGATCGCTATCCCAACCTAGCCGTCGTGTACGGGATTCCCGCCCCCGGCGTCCCCATCGAGTCTCTAGAGGCCGGTATTTTTGAGGTTATGACTAAACTACAGGCAGATGGGCCCACCGACGAAGAGCTCGCAGGCGCAAAAACGCGAGCGCGCGCCAATCTCCTACGCGGCCTCGCGAGTAACGAAGATTTAGCTGCAAGCCTCTGTGAGTGGAAGTCCAAGAGTGGCGATTGGCACAACCTATTCCGACAAACGGAGGTGGTTGCAGCCGTTACGGCAAAAGACATCCAGCGCGTCTTCGCCAAGTACTTCACCAAAGACAATCGCACGATAGCCACCCTTGTGCCCTTGCAAGAAACTACAGGAGGCCTGTAACGATGAAACTTTCACGTCCCTTAGCTGCACTTGCACTTTGTATCGCGACACTTGCCGCAGGTGCTCAGAATGCCGAGTTGCCCGCAAGCCCCTCAGAGATCAAGGCACCCTCATTCAAGACATTCGTCGCTCAGCCTCCCACCAGGCTGGAGGTACACTCGGCAAGTGGTGACTTCGCCGCCCCCCTGCTCATCATTGAGGATCACCAGTTGCCCCTCGTCTTTGGCCTGCTCCTATTCGAAGCGGGCTCTTTGCGCGAGCCCGAGGACAAGAGTGGGTTAGCCGATCTCTACGTTGAGGGTCTTCGCGAAGGTGGTTGCTCTGAATTCACAGGCGCCGAGTTCAATAGCTGGCTTGACTCCCACGCTGTCGAACTCAGCATGCAGATGACTCAAGATCACCTGCGCATATCGTTTTCGTGCCTGCGTGAGGACTTGGAAGGAACTCTCCTTCGCGTGGGCCAGCTCCTCAGGTCCCCCGCGTTTGACGGGCGGGCCGTGGAAGTTGGTCGCATGCAGATTTTGAACGGAATCGCTCGCGCCAAAGAAGATTCTGCCGAACTTGCAACCCAAGCAATGAATCGTGTGCTCTTCGGAAACACATCCCATTTCGGTCGAAGTGCAACTGCGGCAAGTGTTTCGTCCATCGCTATTGACGACCTCAAAAAATACCACGACTCCAACGTGGGTTTGGATCGGGTCACTGTAGGCATCAGCGGCGATGTCACCGCCGCAATGGGCGTTGACATCGCCACCCAAGCACTTGGCGGGCTTGGGCTTGTCGGGACGGCCTCCGCCCTTCCCACCCCCGTTTTCTGGTCTCCGGAGCGAACCACCATTTACGTGGTAGATCGCCCGGGAGTTCCGCAAACGGAGCTCCTTCTCGGTGGCATCGGTGTCCGGATTGATGACCCCAGTCACGCACCGCTAACCCTTTGGTCCTATGTCGTAGGGGCGGGCGGCATGAGCAACCGTATCACGCAGCGTGTGCGGACAGACCTCGGTCTCGCTTATATGGTTGGATGCGGCTTCAGTGGAGGCCTCGCGCGACCAGGACAGTTCTACGCATACTGCGGCACGCGCAACGAAGCCGTTGGAGATGCACTCTCGGAGATGCTTGAGGTCATCACCGCCACGGGCTCGGAGATAATACCCAAGGAAGAGCTAAATGCTGCACGAGCCCGACTGCTTGGAAGCCAGGTCTTCCGGTACGATTCGGCAGACGAACAACTCGAGCGCGCAATGACTCTACAGGTTAACGCATTGCCCTCTACTTTTTGGGAGACCAACCTCGACCGTTTGCGCCAAGTCACGCCAAGCTCCGTCGCCATGGCGGTCCGAAATCACATCCCTCCAGCGCGCTTTCTGTGTGTTGCCGTCGGCCCTGCCGATGAGATTATTCCCTACCTAGAGACCGTCGCCAATGTTGTCCTCCTAAGTGAGGACACTCCCATTGCAAATTCGTCGAAGGACGCCCAGCAAGCAATCGATACGATGTTTACGGTCCTAGGTGGAAAGGAGCGCTGGCGAGACCTAACCTCTGTATATACAGAACAGGTTGCCAAGATCACGTATAAGGCGGGCACAGCAGAGGTCCCTGTTTTGCAGTGGCGCACGTTTGAGCCCCTTCAGATCCGAATGCGCCAACGCATGATGTCGGGCCTGTTCTTTACGAATGTGATCTCTAAAGGCGAGGGCTGGCTACAAGCCCCATCTGGCGTTTCGTCAGTCTCCGCGGACTCCATTCAGGTATGGAAGACACAGATGCAGCGATGGATTTATTACACTCTCCATCGTTTGGCTCAGGACGAAAGCAGCATTACAGTCTCAATCGATTCCGAGGGCCGGATTGTGCTCACCGAGGACTCCGGTCAGCTGTGCTGGATAACCCTGGACTCACTCGGGCGACCCGCTTCAATGGGTGTCGAGGAGCGTGGGGCCTCCAAGGTCTACACCTACGAGGAGTGGTCAGAAGCCGATGGATTCCCATACATCTCCAGGTTCAAGGAAGGGGAAAACCAGACCATTGAAGTTTCGAAATTCGTTCCGAACGTCGAAATCGAAGAGGGTACGTTCAGCCTCTAAAAATGGCCGCGACCTCGCGGACCCTGGCGGCGTCGACAGGTGCCGCCAGCTGACCGCCCTGCTTGAGCCAGGTGCCTACGATTGCGCCGTCCGCATGGCTCAGCAGGGCGGCTGCCGTTTCCGGCGTAAACCCGGAACCAATCCAAATCGGTGCTTCGGGCACGGCCTGGCGAACGCGTTTGAGGTCCGCCAGATTCACGCCGGCACCCGTTCCCGTTCCAGAAACAATCAGTCCGTCCGCAGCACCCCGGCGATAAGTATCTCCGGCTGCAAGACCAATTTCGGAATCCCCCAACGGGGTGGCGTGCTTCACATGCACGTCAGCCAGTAATGCGGGTCGCCTTGCGGGGTCGGGGAAAAGCGCTGCGCGCAATCTCAAGCTTTCATCAGCTTGACCTTGAATCAGTCCCTGGTCCGTCACTGCGGCCCCGGTGTGGACATTCACTCGTATGAAACAAGCACCGGTAGCTGCGCATAGCCCCAGGGCGGAGAGGGCGTCGTTCCGTAAAACATTCACGCCCAAGGTCAACTCCTCCCCCACAATCCGTCGGACCCGGTCTAGGCAAAGCGCCATCGCAGCGACCGTTTCCGAGTCAACGCGGCCCGGACGGAATGGCAAGTCCCCGAAGTTCTCAACAATAATCCCATGGGCGCCACCCTCCAAAAGTGCGGCGGCATCGCGCTCTGCGGCTTCGAATATGCGGTCCAAATCGCCATCAAAGCCGGGAGAACCCGGCAAGGGGCGTAAATGTACAACGCCTAAAAATCGCGGAAGAGGGAGGTGACGTTCTGAGGCGGCTGATTCCATGGGAATACGGTAGCGGTTAGGTGATGTACTGCAAAGCCCCGGCAAACTAAGTATTCAGGGCTCGCGCTCAAAGTCCCGATCGGTTATGCATAGAGCTGTCCCCTATCCTGCAGCGCTGCTCAAAGCTGGCTGCTCGACATACTCAACCGAGACTACCTATGAAAACGACTTACCTTGGCGCATTTCTTTGCCTGGGCCTGATGGCTTCTTGCCAATCGGACGCAAGCAACGAGATGAGCGCCTCTAATACAGAGACGCCCGCAGCGTTCTCTATCGCTAAACTCACCTTAGAAAAAGTCCCGTGAGGCGGATGTGTTGCCACCGTGAGTGGCGCTGCTAAATCCGTCGAAGGTTTCCAGGATATTCAAATCACAAAAGGGCTGACCAACTTCCAAATCACGTACGACCAGAGCGTGACGAATGAAGAGGCTCTGATGAAGGCCATTGAAGAGGCGGGCGAGCTCGTCCACCCCACCGAGTAGTTGCCTTAAAGACACAAGCGGGATGCGACGAGTACTCGTCGCATCCCGCTTGCATTTAAAAAGCGTTTGCAGTCTACCGCAAGAACTCGACCATCGCGCGGCGCATCAAATCGGGGTCTTCCGAACCGCAAACTTCTCGAGCGGAGTGCATGGAGAGCATGGCGCACCCGACGTCCACAGTTGTGATCCCAAGTTTTGCCGAGGTGATCGAGCCGATCGTACTTCCACAGGCAAGGTCCGTTCGGTTGACCCACTTTTGAAAGGGCACATCCGCCCGCTCGCATGCGCGCTGGAAGAACACTTCGCTATCGGAGTTGGTTGCGTAGTGCAAGTTTGCGTTGATCTTGATCACCGGCCCCCCATTCATCGAGAGGAAGTGGTCTGGCTCATGTCGCTCTTTGTAGTTGGGGTGCGTCGCGTGAGCCATATCGGCAGAACAGCAGATTGATGCCGCCAAGCTGCGGTGAAAGTCCTCGCGACTCTCCGAACCCGTCGCTGCAATGAGCACGCGCTCGATCACTGTCGAGAGCAAAGGACTTGCGGCGCCGGTGCTCGACTGAGAGCCAACCTCTTCGTGGTCGAATAGGGCGATCATCGAAATCGTATCGACTGGTTCATTGTCCGCAGCGACATCAAAGAGGGCCGCAAGGGCCGTAAAGCTAGAGAAGAGGTTGTCCAGCCGAGGCGCAGCTAAAAAGTCCTCGTCTCGCCCGAGCAAGCGGGAGGGGGTCAGGTCGTGAACCATTGCATCCCAACCGAGCACGTCGCCTCCCTCTAGACCTAGGCGCTCCTCCAGGAACCCTTCAAAGCCGCGCTCCTCCCGGGCTCCCAGGCTCCACATCGGAGACATGTGCGCTTGCTTATTAAGGAGGAGACCATTCGTGGAGATCTCCCGATCAAGGTGGATCGCGAGTTGTGGAACGCGCAGGAGTGGCTCGTCAAAACGAAAGGTCATCTCGCGCTGTCCGCCATCTTCCGCACGGACGACGACACGTCCACTCAGGCCGAGGTCTCGATCTAGCCACGAGTTGAGAAGGGCGCCGCCGTAGACCTCGATACCAAGCTGGCGCACTCCCGCGCTGCCCGTATTCGCGCGTGGTTTGATGCGCAGGTTTGGACTGTCTGTATGCGCGCCAATCACGCGAACCCCAGTCCCCGGCTTACAGTTGGCTGGAACGATAAAGGCGACCAAGCTGCCGCCCCTGCACAAGAAATACTTTCCGGCAGAGAGATCCCAAGAATCCGACTCTTGGATCTCAGTAAAATTCGAGGCCTCAAGCCTGGCGGCGGCTTCAAGAACGGCGTGGAAAGGAGAGGGAGACGCATCGATATACGTCGCCATATCCAGGGCTGTTTGCTTCGTCATGGGGGGATGATAACAGGCTCTTGCCGCACTGCTTTACCCTTTTCACCCGTTGCATGGTCGGGCGATCCAATCGGCACTTGAGACGCGCTTCGCGAACCTAGCCATGGTGCTGGTGGTACCGACACGAGGTTGTGAGGGCCGTCCTTTTATGGCCCAAGTAAAACGTTAGTCGCACCAAGTTGCGGTCGAGCGCTCAGATCCCAAAGCAAAAAGAAGAGTGCCGAGGGATTGCAGCGGGAATGCGACGGCTCTCTACCCCCTTACCCCAAGTTGGGAAAAACACCCCCAACAGTGGGGCCGAAGGGGAGGGGAATAGCCCCGTGACGAGCACCATCCCGTGCCCCCTAGCTAGGCGTCAATCACCATAGCCAATAGCGCTGAGCCGGGCCTGCTCCTCCTCGCCCTCCCCACCGCGCCTGTCTGGGGAGTAGCGCTCCCGCGCTTCATAAGTTTCCCGCTCCGCATCGAGCTCCTTCAGGAGCGCCCTATGGCCTGTGGAGACGTCCGAACTACAGGAGGGGTCCTGCTCTAAATCGAACAGGCTCGTCCCTTCAGCTGCACTCTCCGAGTGAACCAGCTTGTACTGATCTCTTGTCACCGACGTAAGACGGCGTGCGAAATCGCGTCCCGACCAACCGACGGGAGCGGAGCTGCGAATGCTCTCTGGGATCTCGAAGTCGTTCGCAAACTCCGCTAATCGCATACGACCTTTACCTCCGTCGGCACTTTCCCCCAGTAGATTGACAAGGTCTGTATCGAACTCTACCCCGTTTCCCGTCACCTCCAAAATGGTCGAGAATAGGTCGATATTCATGGCGGGGAACGAACTCCGGCCGGGGTTCACTCCAGCCGCTGCCCTTCCATCCCAAATCACCAAGGGGACGCGCAGGAGCTCTTCACTGAGGGAATAGCGGTGATCCAGAAGTCCGTGCTCACCTAGATTTTCGCCGTGATCCGAGGTGAGAATGACCACCGTATTCTCGAGCTCGCCGCGTGCCTCTAAGTCCGCCATCAACTTCTCAAACAGGTCGTCGAGTTCGGCGATCGCGGCATCATAGGTCACGTCTAGACTCGCCAGTGTCTGTGCGGGCAAAGGGCTAAATCCAAAGACGTGGCTCCAGATTTTAGGCCAAGAGCGGTCGACAGAGTAAGAGCGACGCAGGTCCTCCTCGGACATGAATCGCTCTCGGAAACGGTTTGCCGGTTGCAGTGGGTAGTGCGCCTCCATGTAGTTTAGAAAACCAAACCAGGGCCGCTCTGGATCGCGTTCATCGCGCTCGAGCCACGCCCCCAACCCACGTCCTAGGAGTGCGCCGCACCCCTTGATCTCTTGATTCAGGAGCTTGCCGGCGCGCAGTCGTGTTGCAATGCCTGTCTGGTTGTCGAGGGGTTGGCCCGTGCTGCTGATTTGATAGTGCTCCTTTAGATCATCCTCTGCGGCCGAGCGCCACACCGTGTCCCAAAGATGCTCCTCCTTGTCAAAACCCTGGTCGAAATTCTCCATCGCTGTGATGTTTGGATTCGCGGAAAAGGCGTAGGTGTCATAGCCAGATCCGGCAAGGATTTCAGCGAGAGTTTGGTGCTCCGATGCCAACCAAAGGTTCTTGTGGTTGGCGCCATGGTCGCGTGGCCAAAGCCCTGTAAACATACTTCCATGGCTCGGGACGGTAGACGGCGCGACACTTCGGCAATCGTCAAAGACGAGTCCACCCCCTGCGAACTTATTTAAAAATGGGGTCGTGTCTCTCTCCGCACCATAAATCCCAAGGCGATCCATCCGCACCGTATCCCAGACGACAAAGAGAACATTCGGGGGCGACGGCACACTTGGAGCGCGATGGCATGCAGCTACGCACCCCACAGCCAGGGCGAGGCCCGACAACACGCCATAAAACCGGATTCCCATCTCCCCAAGGTAGCACCTTCATTTTGACAGTCCAAGGGACCTGTATGACGAACCGTGCAGCTTCCGTGCTGTGCCGGAAGAACTCACGCCGTTAGAATCTCTGGCCTATGCGTTTCGAATCCGTCCACATCACTTCGGTTGCCTATGACCTGCCGCCCGAAGAGAACATTGTCACCTCGCTAGATCTCGAGGCCCGCCTCGCGCCACTTTACGAGCGCCATCGCCTTCACGCTGGGCGCATCGAGCTCATGAGTGGTATCCGTGAGAGGCGATTTTACAACCCCGGCACAAGGCCAAGCGAGATCGCCACTCGGGCTGGCGAGGCGGCACTCCAAATTGCCGAGCGCTGTGGCATCGGCCGCGAAGCCATCGGCCAGTTGATCTTCGCTTCGGTATGTCGAGACTTCCTTGAGCCTGCGACGGCCTCTGTTGTTCACCACAACTTGGGCCTCTCCCACAACGCGCCCTCGTTTGATCTCTCCAACGCCTGCCTCGGTTTCGCCAACTCCATGGTTCTCGCTGCGAGCCTAATCGAATCCAGAGCCATCAACTCCGCACTTATCGTTGCTGGTGAAGATGGCGGTCCGCTCTGCGAAGGGACCGTGCGCGCCCTGCTACGGCCGAACGTCTCAAGGAAGGACCTGAAGCGAGCGGTCGCCTCTCTGACCATTGGATCGGGCGGGGCGGCGATGGTTCTCGCGCACTCCTCTCTCCTCGGGGATCCAAGTGCTCATCCGCGACTCCTTGGCGCCTCTCAACTGGCCGCGACGGAGCACAATGTCCTCTGCCAAGGGGATCACTCCGAGGGGGGGGCCATGCTGATGAAGACGGACTCGGAGGCACTACTTGTTGCTGGTATCTCCTTAGCAAAAGAGACCTGGCACAAATTCGAAGATGAGCTCGGCTGGAGTGCCCAGACCATCGAACGTGTGGTCACACATCAAGTTGGAACAGCACATAGGCGTGCCCTCCTCAATGCCGTTGGCATCGATCCAGTAAAAGACCATCCCACCGTCGAGTTCCTTGGCAACATTGGCTCTGTGTCCCTGCCCATTACCTATGCCCTTGCACGCGAAACGGGCTTCGCAAGTGCCGCCCATTCCACTGCGCTGCTAGGCATCGGAAGCGGTCTCAACTGCTCGATGCTTGCCATCGGTCTATGATGAGATTCCTTCCGCCCACTTTTCTCCGTAGCGCTTGTTTACTAGCACTTGTCGCTTGCGGCGAGAACCAGCCCCCCCCTCCGCTGTCAGCAAACGCCTCGACGGCAACAGCGGATCTAACCGCAAAACTAAGGGTTGAGCCGCGCACCAGCTCGGGCACCTCGCCCCGCTGGAGCGTAGAGCGCACCGTAAACGACACCTCCACCCTCGTTCGCCAAGCATTCGCCGCCCACGAGCTCGAGGCGTCTGGACTGGAAGGCGTCTTTATCTACAAAGTTGCCTTGACGAGTCGCGGCTTACCTGGCTCCACGCAGCTGGATCGCGACCTCCTAACCATAGAGGGCGCCCGCCTGCCGGCTCTCGATGCAAGCGCGCTCGAGACGCTGCCTAACCGCCTGCTACAAGACGACCGGGAGCTCACCTATGTCACTTGGACGAAAGACCTGGACTTCGCCAACGATTTGAAGCCGGGCATGTTTTCCACCGTTGCTGGCGTCATTTATTTGGTGCCTTTCCTTCCTTCGGAGGGATCGACCTTTGAGTTCCTTGGCCGTTTCGAGGAAGAGCGAGAGTCCGAACAAGCGGGAGGTCACGTGCGAGTAGACATCGGCGCCTCCTCGTTCCATGGGGTTGGCGTATTCAGTGGCGACTCGCTTAGCTGCCAGATCAATTACGAGGAAGGCGCCGAGCTCCTGTTTTCGACCTCTGCCCGCGGCGCCTCCGGTGCTCAAATCGGCTTTACAATTCTTGTCGATGACACCGTTGTTTGGTCCCGCCAACTTTCACCAACCGATGAATACGGTGCGATCGAGTCGTGGCGGATCGAGCTGCCGGGCGACGCCTCCAAGACTGCCGCCAAGCTCTCCATGCGTTGCCCGCTTCCCGAGGAGGGAAAGGAGGGCGACTTCGGACTAGTTCATGTCCTCGCACCCTCGATCGAGCGCATGGACTTGCAGGAGCCACGCCCCGATATCGTCTTGTTCCTCGCGGACACTTTCCGTGCGGACAATTTGGCTTTAAGTGGCGGCAATCCCAGGTTTGCGCCCCACCTCAATGCATTTGCGGAGGAGTCTGTTTACTTCGACTCGGCCTGGTCCCCATCCTCTTGGACCCTTCCTAGCCAGGCCTCCATGCTGACCGGCGTTCACCCTGCTCGCCACGGTGCAGTTGTCGATTTGATCTCCCTCGATGATCGGATGGAGACCATCCCGGAGGTCCTCGGCAGAGCTGGATATCGCACCGTAGCCGTAACCGAGGGCGGCTTCGTCGTCCCTGCTTTTGGTATGGATCAGGGATTTGAGACGTTCTTGGTTGGCGCCCCCTTAGATATCGAGGGAACGCTCGCTCGCGTTCGCCGAGTACTCGCTGTTGATGACGGTCGTCCCCTCTTTCTTTTTGTACATACTTTTCGCGCTCACTCGAACTACATCGCTACGGAACTGGCGATGGCAGACCTGCCCGAGCTGTTCGGCAGCGTGCCGGAACCAGAGAAGTGGAACTTCGATACACTGCTCGACGAGCTGTTCGAATCCTTCGGCAAAGATGCACTCGATACACCTGGTGCAAACGGGCGTCTTTCCGATGCAATCGCGCACAACGCGACGATGGACAACATGGCTCGTCTCTATCGGGGCGGCTCCAATGACACGGATCGCGGTTTTGGAGAGTTCCTCAAGATCCTAGAACATGCGGGCCTTGGCAACGCTCCAACGATCTTCACTAGCGATCATGGCGAGGCTTTTGGCGAGCATAATATCTATGGCCACGCGAACAGCACCTATGAAGAGACGGTCCACATTCCCATGGCCATTCGCGCTCCAGGTATGAAGCCTCGCGTAACCAGCGCCGCCGCTTCCCTACTAGATTTGGGGCCAACGATATGCGAGCTAGCCAATGTCCCAGCACCGGCGATTTGGGAGGGCATCTCGCTCGTGGAGCTATTGAGAGAGGAGACTCCCAACGCACAGGATCGGCGCCTCTTCTCATTCGAGTGCCCAAGTAAAACGGATGATCTTCCTGCGGAATTTACCCTCCGCGAGGGGCCTCACAAACTCATGGGGAGCTTGAATGGCCAGGGTGAGTTGATCGCGGGTTCCCTGATTGGCTTTGATTTGGAGAGGGATCCCGGGGAGTCCAATGGGATTCCATTTTCAGAGGCAACACCGTGGATGCGGAAGATCGCAGCCGGGGTTGAAATCGAGCTTAAGGCCCTTCAAGTCACCTTGCACCCCCCTCGGACAGTCACCTTGAGTGCCGAGGAAGCGGAACGTTTACAGGCCATGGGCTACTTGGGAAAATAACTCCCGCAGCCGGCCCAATCCGCAAGGGTGAGCCCGCCCACGCTCAAGTGCCCCTTTGAGCCTAATACCGCGGGCCTTGACCGCCCCCGATCAGGATTCCCCATTCCTGGCGGTTGCCGATGCCGTTTTGGAGGTGCCCTCGGCTCTGTTTTGGCCCCAAAATCGCCAAAGATCTGGGTAACTGGGGGTAGACCCGGGCCGCTCAGAAGGAGATAATCGCGCCCGACCAATCGGATTTCAGGAAACTCTGAAATCCTAGAGGTCCGAGCAAGCCATCCCCCTGAGCACCCATGACCGCCCACTCCAAACCACTCTCGAGCGATTCCCCTGGCGAAAATCCGCCGGTAGAGGATTCGGCTCTGTCGGCGGTTGGCGGTGATTTACCAGCTGAATATGAAGGACTCGACCCCGAGTTGCTGGAGCAGCTGCCCGCGTTCGAGACCTTCTTCAAGACCTTTGGTTTCAAGCGGGTCCACGGGCGGGTTTGGGGACTATTAGTCCTTGCGGGGCTCCCCCTATCCTCGAAAGAGATCTCTAACGCCATAGGAATCTCTACCGGCGCCACATCAACGACGATCAACGAGCTGACCGAATGGGGTGCACTGCGCTCCACTTTCGACCCGACTCGCCGCTGCCATTTGCACTCCGTTGTTGGCAACACGCTCTCGATTGTCGCGACGATCCTGCGCCGTCGGGAACAAGTTGCCATGGCGCACTTCAAGCGCTCCGCCGGACGGACCCTGCTCTACATCAAGAAGAAACATGGGGCCGCCGATCCACGTGTCCTCACTTTACGCTCCATCATTGGCTCGTGCGAGATCGCGGAAGCGGTCATGCAACTTGTAATGGGCTCTGTAGAGCGTGCGCTCGGCGACAGCCAAAGCCTGCTCTCTAAGGCACTGACCAAAGCGCTTCTTCTCTCCACGAGTTTGCCAGGAATTGGTCGTGGCAAGAAGAACGCGGAAGATCAGCTCGCCCCCGATTTGCCTGCGGCAATTGAACAGTACATCGAAGTGGCACTCGGAGAGAGCTCCCGTGCGGACTCCGGCCTTGAGGAAAAGCATGAGTAACCTCCCACGTGTCGTCATCACAGGTGTTGGCCTAACGAGCCCCAACGGCAACGATCTGCAAACATTTCGCAAGAACTTGCTCGCTGGAGTTTCCGGTGTAAGGCCCTACAACATTCGCCACGTAGGCGATACGGTTGCAGGAATCTGTGACTTCGAGGTCACACGCCACCAAAAGCGGAAAGAGGCACGCCGAGGCACACGGGCGGGATCCATCTCCGTTTACTGCGCCCGCGAAGCACTGGAAGACGCGGGCTTGCGTATCGACGATGCCGCAGGAACGGTCGGAGGCCGCGCCAAATCACGAATCGGCACCTACATCGGCATCACCGAACACGGCAATGTCGAGACCGAAAACGAAGTGCACAACGTCTCCGGTTTCGACTTCGACCTCTCCTTCTGGTCGCATCACCACAACCCGCGCACGGTGGCAAACAACCCAGCGGGCGAGGTCACGCTCAACTTGGGTTTAACCGGCCCCGCGTATTGTCTAGGTGGCGCCTGCGCAGCAGGCAACTTGGGCATCATCCACGGGATGCAAATGCTGCAGCTAGGCGAGGTCGATTTAGCCCTCGCCGGCGGTGTCTCCGAGGCGATTCACACCTTTGGCATCTTCGCTTCCTTCGCCTCACAGGGCGCGCTAGGAAGCCATGAGGATCCGACGAAAGCCTCTCGCCCCTTTGACCAATCACGCAACGGGATTGTCGTCTCCGAAGGCGGGTGCCTGTACACCCTTGAGCGCTTGGACGATGCCCTCGCGCGAGGCGCAAAGATCTATGGCGAGGTCGTGGGCTACCACGTGAACTCGGATGCCTCCGACTTCGTTTTGCCAAACGCAGAGCGCCAAGCGGAGTGTATGACCGCCGCGCTCGCCAAAGCCGACCTCGGCATCGGTGACATCGACCTTGTAAACACGCACGCAACCTCGACGAACTTGGGTGACCTCCAGGAGTCCGACGCTTTGCGCCGCGTCTTTGGCGACAGCCACGACGGCGAGTCCAGGGTCTTCGTCAATAACACCAAGAGCTTTATCGGGCACACCATGGGCGCTGCCGGCGCTCTCGAATTAGCCGGCAACCTGCCAGCCTTTGACGACAAGGTTGTGCACGCCTCTATCAATGTGGAAAACCTGGACCCCGGCTGCGCGCACGCCGGACTTGTCCTTGGCGAACCACGTGAAGTCTCACGTATGGACACCATCCTGAACTTGTCGTTCGGAATGCTAGGAATCAATTCAGCGGTCATCATCCGCCGCATCTAAGCCCCCCCCCACGGACCACTACTTACCCCTACCGAATCATGACCCGCGACGAAGTCACTCTGGCTATTAAGGACATCATTGAGACCATCGCTCCCGACGAGGAGCTTGTTGGTCTCAACCCCGACGAACGCCTGCGCGATCAGATCGAACTCGACTCCATGGACTTCCTCGACATCGTGATGGAGCTGCGCAAACGCTATGGCGTGCAGGTTCCCGAGGAAGATTACAAGGAGCTCGCGTCCCTCACATCCTGCGCGGACTATCTTGGCCCGAAACTCGAAGACGTCGAACTCAAGGTCGGCTGCTAGAGATTGTGAACTCACGCGGGCCCATTCAGAGTCCTCGTAACCATGGCAGACAAGTACGACGTTATTCTAATTGGGGCCGGCATGAGCGGGCTTGCGGCGGGGATCCGTCTAGCCCAATACGACAAGCGCGTACTGCTTCTCGAACGCCACTATCTTTGGGGTGGTTTGAACTCGTTCTACAAGCGCCGCGGCCGCATTTTTGATGTTGGTCTGCACGCGCTTACGAACTTCGCCCCTAGAGGAAGGCGAGGTGTGCCACTCACGAAACTTCTGCGGCAGCTTCGTATTCGCCATGAAGATCTGCAGTTGGGTGAGCAGCGCTACTCAGAGATCGCATTTCCCTCAGAGCGTCTGCGCTTCTCCAATGAGTTTGCACTTTTTGAAAGCGAAATCGCGCGGGCCTTCCCAACAGAAGTGGACGGTTTCCGGCGCCTGACGAGCGCGATTTTTGAATACGATTCGTTCGCGCCCGCTGATCCCGACGTGCTCGCTCGTAAGGTCTTGTCGGAGTACCTCCGCGAGCCCTTGTTGATCGAGATGCTGATGCTCCCCATGTGCTACTACGGTAGCGCGATCCCCGGGGACATCGCTTGGTATCAGTTCGCGATCCTCTTCAAGAGTTTCTATGACGAGGGCTTTGCGCGTCCGGAAGGAGGCATTCGGCCGCTTCTCGACATACTCGTAAAGCGCTACAAGTCCCTTGGTGGCGAGCTGCGCATGAAAAGTGGAGTCGCCGAGATCTTGCGGACGGGATGCGGGGACTCCCAACGAGCCGCCGGTGTTCGACTAGACAGCGGCGAAGAGCTCCTTGCAGATCAAATCCTCTCCTCGGCCGGGTTTGCACCAACCATGGAGATGTGCGGCGCAGAGATGGCCCGTAAGGTGCGCCCTACGGATCGCGGCCAGCTCTCCTTTAACGAGACCGTCATCGTGACCGATAAGCCCCCGCTTACATTTGGTAACTATGGTGCAGCAATCACGTTCTTCAATGACTGTGAGACTTTTGCGTACAGCTCTCCCGACCCTGGCGTTTGGGGAATCGATACCCGAAGTGGCGTGATTTGCTCCCCCAATAACTATGCCGCGAAGGAGCCTCTAAAAGAAGGTTGGATGCGCTTCACGGCCCTTGCAAATGCCGAGCACTGGGAGCAGCTCGCAGCAGGTCCACGAGAGGAGTACGAGTCGCATAAGTATGCTGCCAGCCAGGCCTTCCTAGACTCCGCTGCGAGATTCGCCCCCGATCCGCGTCCCTTTGAAATTGATCGAGACGCTTTCACTCCACATACGATTCGGCGCTTTAGTGGACATCCCCGTGGAGCGGTTTACGGCGCTCCGAACAAACGTCTCGACGGCACCACGGATCTACCTGGCCTATTCCTTATGGGAACCGACCAGGGCCTTTTGGGCGTCGTCGGCGCCATGCTCTCCGGCATTTCTATGGCCAATCGGCACAGCCTACAGCCGACCGCTTAGCCCTTCTTTTACTGCGAACATGACTTCCGATAACATCAATCCCGACGGTAAGAGCGTGTCGCGCCCATGGGGCAGCCGGCACGGTAGAATCCCCCAGAAGAAGGACTTCCTCGAGGGTGTCAAAGCCGAATACGACGTTGTTGTCATCGGCTCCGGGCTCGCAGGAATGACCGCCGCCAATATCCTGGGGCGCAATGGCCAGCGTGTCTTGCTCCTCGAACAGCACTTCAAGATCGGTGGACTCGCCACGTGGTTCAAACGCCCAGGTGGTCACATTTTTGATGTCTCCCTCCACGGCTTTCCCGTCGGGATGAAGAAGACTTGCCGCAAATATTGGAGCCAAGAGATTGCGGACAAGATTGTGCCTCTCGATAAGGTCACGTTTGACAATCCACAGTTCAGCTTCGATACGACCTTCACTCGCGAGGACTTCACAGAGAAGCTGGTCACCCAGTTCGATCTCGATCGCGAGATGGTCGAGGGTTTCTTTGCGCACCTGCGTAAAATGGACTTCTTCGATGATTCGAATCTAACGACTGGCGAGCTTTTTGAGGAGTTCTTCCCCGGCCGCAATGATGTACACCGCCTCCTGATGGAGCCGATTAGCTACGCCAACGGTTCGAACCTCGATGAACCGGCAATCACCTACGGCATCGTGTTCTCGAACTTCATGAGTAAGGGCGTCTATACCTTTGTTGGGGGAACGGACGTCCTGATCAGCGCGATGCGAGCCGAGCTTCTCAAAAATGGAGTCGACATTCGCACTCGCGTTCAGGTCGAAAAGATTCAGGTTGAGTACGGTAGCGATGGGAAGCCCCATGTGGCGGGTGTCGTCGCCAATGCGGGAGCCGCGACCCACACGATCCGCAGCAGCGCGGTGCTCTCAAACGCCAACCTCAAAACGACGATTCTTAAGCTAGTCGATGAAGAGCACTTTCGGCCCGAGTTCGTTGCCGAGGCGAAGGCCGTCCGCCTCAATAACTCCTCATGCCAGGTCTACATGGGTATCCGCGCAGGTGAGTCGATCCCCTTCCTTACCGACCTGCTCTTCACCTCTACCAGGACGAAGTTCCAGTCGCACAGCTTGTCCGACCTTCATGGAGAGAGCCGGACCTTCTCCTTTTACTACCCCAAGGGTCGCCCAGAGATGAAGGAAGAGCGCTACACAATCGTCGCCTCGACCAATGCTCGCTACGCCGACTGGGCCGACATGACCGACGAGGAGTACGAGTCCAACAAGCGGCAACTCTGCGAGGAAACCCTGTCGCACCTAGAGACGTATCTCCCTGAGGTGCGCTCCAAGGTCGACTACATCGAAGCTTCGACGCCTCGCAGCTTCGAGTTCTATACGCAACACCAGGGCGGCTCGTCCTTTGGCACCAAGTTCGAGGGCCTCGCCCCATCCATGAACTTACACCTAGAGCTAGGCGGACTCTTCCACGCTGGTAGCGTTGGGATCATCATGTCGGGCTGGCTTGGCGCTGCCAACTACGGGGTAATCCAAGCCAACAAGGTTGACTCCTATCTCTTCCAGCTACAACAAACCCAGAACGCCACCTCATGAATTTCAACGATCAAACGGCCGTCGTTACCGGGGGCACGCGCGGTATCGGTCGTGCTGTAACCGAGGCGTTCCTGAAGGCTGGAGGAAGTGTCATCGCTACCTATCGCTCAAACGATGACGCGGCAAAGGCATTCCACAGAGAGCTTGGAGACCTTGGCACGCGGCTAACGCTCGCGCGCTTTGACGTGGCAAGCGAAGAGGACGTCAATCGATTTTGGGAGGGACTGGACGAGTCTTCGACCTCTGTTCAGATTCTTGTCAACAACTCGGGCATCCGACGCGATCATGTCCTGGCCATGATGCCCGTCGCGGACTGGCACGCAGTTCTCGATACGAATCTGACGGGCACCTTTTTGATGGCCAAGGCTGGGGTGCTCCATATGTTGCGGTCGCGTTACGGCCGGGTGATCAACATCACCTCTCCCGCCGGCAACTACGGCTTCGAAGGCCAAGCCAATTACTCCGCCTCCAAGGCGGGTCAAGTCGCGATGGGACGCTCGCTCTCTAAGGAGGTTGCAAAACGCGGCATCACAGTCAACTGCGTATCGCCCGGCTTCGTCGCGACGGACCTGATCGACGATCTTCCCGCCGAAGCCGTGAAGACACACAAGAATAGCGTTCCGATGAAGCGCTTCGGGCGGCCGGAAGAGATCGCCTACGCCGTCTTATGCCTAGCCGCGAAAGAGGCGTCCTATATAAACGGGGCAACCCTTGAGGTCACCGGTGGCCTGTAAAGTTATCGAGGCACGTATCCCCCACCGCCCGCCCTTCCTCTTCGTTGACTCGATCCTCTCCGAGGACGAGACGACGATCGTGACCGAGTGGACCCCGAAGGCGGATGCGGACTTCTTCAAAGGTCACTACCCAGGCGATCCGATTGTCCCAGGAGTTTTGCTCATGGAGTTCGTTTTCCAATCAGCAGCCCTGTGGTTCGCAGGCCGAGCCGAAGCTGGAGAAGCCAATTTGGAGGGAACTGTGCCCGTGCTGACGAGGGTGGGTTCGGGCCGCTTCAAGCGCATGGTCGCACCCGATCAGACGGTTCGCGCAGAGCTAACCCTGACCGAATCTTTGGGTCCCGCACGATATATGAAGGCCCGCGTACTCGATAGCGCGGGCAAACTCGTAGTCTCTTGCGACTTCGCGGTCGCAGCCGCAAACAAGCCAAGCACCCCTTAGGGTTTTGGCCGAAGACCATGACAAACACCACCGATTTAACTGGCCGCCGCTACCTTGTCGCGGGCGTTGCAAACCGCAAGAGCGTAGCTTGGCACATCGCCGCGTTGCTTGAGAAGCGTGGAGCAAAGCTGCTCTTTACCGTTCGCGATGCCGAGCACCAAGAAGCAACCGCCAAGCTTCTTCAAGGCCACGAGGTCCTGATCTGCAACGTCGAAGAGCAGGCCGAGGTCGACGCTCTAGGCCAGTACCTCGCCGACAAGGGCGAACCGCTACACGGACTCGTCCACTCCATAGCGTTTGCCAACTACGAAGATGGCATGAAGCCGTTTCACGAGACTCCAAAGAAGCACTTCCTCCAGGCGATCGACATCTCCTGTTTCTCCTTGGTCAGCCTGGCGAACGCGCTCAAGGACAGCTTCGCCAAGGACGCCGCCGTCGTCACGATCTCCATCTCCACCACAACAATGGCGTCTGAGAACTACGGTTACATGGCTCCGATCAAAGCTGCCCTCGACTCATCCATCGTCTTCCTCGCGAAGAGCTTCAGCGCCTTTTCCGAGGTGCGCTTCAACGCCGTTCGAGCGGGACTTCTAAAGACTTCTGCTTCCGCCGGTATCCCAGGCTATTTAGAGAGCTATCTTTTCGGCGAGCAAGCAACTTTCCGCGGCCGAGGTGTGACGACCCCCGAGGTTGCGGAAACAGCTGTTTTCCTCCTCTCCCCCGCATCTAGCGGAATCAATGGTCAAGGAATCGTTGTTGACGCTGGGATGGGAGCTGGCTACTTCGACTCGGGCCTTGTCGCAAATGCGACTCGGATCTAAATCTGACACAAAGACAACCGGATTCCCGGTCCTTGATGGGCAAGAACTCACCGATAAGGATGGGTTCAAAGCGACCCTACTGCTACGCAAACATATGAACGTCCTTCACGCCGTGATTCGGCCTACTCCCGGGCAAGACCGGGAACATTCTTCTCGGGAGCGAGTGCTCCACCAAAAGGTCGCCGCACGAGAGGCCCTACACGAGGCGGCCAGTCGCCAAGGCATCCACTTCCCCTCCTTGGACCGCGATGAGCACGGTGCGCCCTTGCCCGTCCGTGGCCGTTATTGGTCGATCACTCACACCGCGGAATACGTTGCGGGAGCGGCCGCCGTTTGGCCTCTGGGCATCGACATTGAACGCCTTCGCACCCCAAGCGCCGAGGTGATTGCCGAGGCCGCCTCCCCGGGCGAGATAGACATGGTCCGCAAGCTCTTTGAGGTTTGCGAGGTCGAAGCTTTCACGCGTATCTGGTCCGCCAAGGAAGCCCTACTCAAGCTTTCCGGTGAGGGCCTCGCCGGTCTGTCCAAATGCACCATTGGCTCGACGAATCTCACGGATACACGCCCTGGCCTATGGATCCGGCATGACCGCATGGAGCACTTCGTGCACCAAATGCTGCGTGACGATCACATCGCATCTGTGACCTGCGACCAAGTTCAGCAAGTACAATGGGACTGGCACGGCCACCTCGTTGGCGCGCGAGGCACTCGCTAGGGATTGCCTCCTCAGCGGGGGCATCTCCACGGGGCCAGCCTAGCTGGCCCTCTTTTGTTTAAGAACACGACTCGGAATGAACACCGCGGACTCCCAAGACACTAGCGAGACCTTTCTCGACCACGCACGCCAGGCCACCATACCCTTCCGCGCGGAATACGATTTCTCCCCCCATTGCTTTCAGGCGAGCGCGGGGAGAATGCACTATGTTGACGAAGGCCCTCGCGACGCGGCGCCACTCCTGTGCATTCATGGCAATCCATCGTGGAGTTTCTACTACCGACGTGTGGTCCGAGAGTTCCGAGGGGAACACCGAGTCGTAGCCGTCGATAATCTAGGCTGCGGGCTCTCCGACAAACCGCAAGATTGGAGCTACCGCCTTGAGGATCACGTCGAGAACCTGTGCGCACTTGTACTCGCCCTAGATCTTAAAAATATCACGCTCGTCCTCCACGACTGGGGAGGTGCAATCGGCATGGGCTTCGCGGTCCGCCATCCCGATCGAGTAGCTCGTATCGTCCTAGGAAACACTTCGGCGTTTCTCATCGATCGGATTCCCCTCCGTATCGCCGTTTGCCGGTGGCCTGTGTTTGGTGCCATCGCCCTGCGAGGTTTTAACGGGTTCGCCCTAGCCGCGACAACCATGGCAGTCGAGAAGCCGATGACACCCCTCGTAAAAAGAGGCTTCCTCGCTCCGTACAATAGCTGGCACAATCGTATCGCTCAGCATCGATTTGTCCTCGACATCCCAATGGGGCCTTCGCACCCAACCTGGGACGTGATTGAGAGTATTGACAGCGGTTTGGCGCAGCTCGCCGGCAAACCGATAGCCATCGCTTGGGGCATGAAGGACTGGTGTTTCTCGGCGGTCTTCTTGGACGGCTGGAAGGCCCGCTTCCCCACTGCCGAGGTCCTTGAGATCAAGGATGCGGGGCACTACATGTGGGAGGATGCCCACGAAGTTGCGCTCCCCTTCCTTCGCTCCTTCTTGGAGCGTCACGCGCTCGCCCCCGATTCGAAGTGAGCACTGGGACGAACGGCCAGAATCCGTGGAGCGAGCTCGGTGAGCTGCCCGAGCGCGTCAACATGGCAGGCTTCCTGACCGAACGTGCAGCAGAGGCTCCCAACATGCCCGCGATTCGCGTTGCGAAGACGGTCGGGAAAACGACTCAGTTTGACGATATCAGCTTCGCGCAGCTCGACCGCGAATCCGGTGTCATCGCCTCGGGTTTAGCAGCACTGGGGCTCAAGCGAGGTATGCGCGCCTCGCTCTTTGTGAAGCCCGGCGTAGAGTTGATCGCCATCACCTTTGCGCTGCTGAAGTTAGGTGCAGTACCCGTCTTGATCGACCCCGGCATGGGGCCCAAAAACGTACTCCGTTGCGTTGCCAAGATGAAGCCAGAGGCATTCATCGGCATCCCCGCCGCCCATGTCCTGCGGCGCTTGTTTCCGAGCTCCTTTCGCACGGTCTCCATCAACGTCGTCGCCACAGGAAAAGGTTCCCGCGCGCTCTCCCTGCTGACCGGCGCGCCCACCCTCGCCAAGACGAAACAAGGCCATGCTCCTCTCCCCGCTTGCGACGCGCACCGCGATGACGAGGCGGCGATCCTCTTCACCTCGGGCAGTACCGGCCCCCCCAAAGGTGTCACCTATACCCACGGGATGTTCGAAGCCCAGGTCCGAGCGCTACGGGTAACGTACGGCATTCAACCCGGCGAGATCGACGTTGCGTGTCTACCCGTATTCGCGCTTTTCAGCCCAGCTCTTGGAATGACCTGTATTTTCCCGGAGCTCAACCCGTCCAAGCCGGCGACCTGCGACCCCGCGAAACTTACGAGTGCGATTCAAGCCTCGGGCGCAACGACTGCCTTTGGCTCACCCGCCATCTGGCGCCGTGTGGTTCCCTATTGTGTAGAGCATGGGATCATGCTGAAGAGTCTGAAGCGAGTGCTCATCGCCGGCGCACCTGTACCCATGTCACTGATCGAGCAGTTCCATCAGGTTCTCGGTGAGCACGCGGACGTTCATACTCCCTACGGAGCTACGGAGAGCCTGCCCGTCAGCTCCGCCGCGGGGCGCGACCTCGTCGCGAAGAGCGAGGCCGGCACCCGCGCACAATCCGAATCCGGAGCGGGGACCTGTGTGGGGCGACCCGTTCGCGGTATCGACCTGAGGGTCATCCGAATTGCAGCCGACCGTAATGCCGATGCGACCGATGTCATCCCGGAGTGGTCCGACGATCTACAGGTCGCGGACGGTGAGCTTGGTGAAATTGTCATTCGTGGGCCCGTGGTCACCCGCAGCTACAAATTCGAAGACGGCCCAACCTCTGCAGCCAAGATTCCAGTCTCCCCGAGCGCTCCCGGCGCACGCCCAGGCGAGGTCTGGCACCGCATTGGTGACATCGGCTATCTCGACAGCACTGGGCGAATTTGGTTTTGCGGTCGTAAGTCCCATCGCATCGACACAACTTTCGGAACCGTACTTCCGGTCCCCATCGAAAACATCTTCAACACAAACCCTATCGTCTTTCGATCGGCACTGGTTGGCGTCGGCGAGGTTGGCGCCGAAGACCAAGTTCTAATTGTGCAACCGACTCCCGGGAAAATGCCAAGGAGTGCCGCGGCACGTGCGGCACTCGCTCGCGATCTTTTTGACCATGTTGCTGACGCACCCGCTACGGAACATGTTGTAGAGATCCTTTTCAAAGAGGACTTCCCTGTCGACGTCCGGCACAACGCAAAGATTCACCGTGGCGAGCTCAAGGTCTGGGCTACAGAACAACTACGCAAGTCATGAAAGCTCTTGTTACAGGCGGGGGTGGTTTCCTTGGAGGAGCCATCGTAGATCTCCTAATCGCCAGAGGGGACGAAGTCGTTTCCATCTCACGTGGGGCCTACCCCGAACTCGAGGCGAAAGGAGTCCTGTGCTTCCAAGCGGACTTGGCGACCGAGTCCGGAAGAGGCGGCCCCCTTGCTCAGGCCATCGCGGATTGCGACATCGTCTACCATGTCGCGGCCAAGGCAGGCGTGTGGGGGCGGTACGGTGACTTCTATGCTGCAAACGTCGACGCCACTCGTAATGTGATCGAAGCCGCGCTGCGTGCGCGCGTACCGCGCTTTGTCTACACAAGCTCACCCAGTGTTTGTTTCACGGGCGAGGACGAAGTCAATGCGAGTAACGACGTGCCCTATGCCGAAGATTTCCTCTGCGCCTATCCCGAGACAAAATCCATTGCGGAGCGCCTAGCCCTGGCCGCCAATGGCAATGCAATGGCTGTGTGCGCATTGCGCCCGCACCTCATCTTCGGCCCCGGGGATCCGCATCTTCTTCCTCGCCTTCTCGAGCGCGCACGCAGTGGCAGGCTGCGACGCGTTGGGCTCGGCTCCAATGAAGTTACGCTGTCCTTCGTCGACAATGCTGCGCACGCGCATGTTCTCGCTGGTGACAAATTGAAGGCCGGCTCTCCCCATGCAGGGAAGGCCTACTTCATCGGACAAGAGGAGACGGCGAACCTGTGGGGTTGGCTCAACGGGGTTCTGCAAGAGTTGGAGATCAAGCCCATCAAGAAGAGTATTTCAGCTCCTTCTGCGGCGCGAGTTGGCAGAGTGATGGAGTTCGTTTGGAAGTGGCTGTTCCTCCCGGGTGAGCCCCCCATGACGCGCTTTATCGCCGCCCAATTAGGCACGTGGCACACGTTTTCCATGCAGCCGGCCTATGACGATTTTGGCTATCGCGAGGTCGTCCCACTCTTCATGGCCACGAAGCTCACCGTCGAGGCTTTCCGCCAGAAGTAACTCCGCCAGATTACGGCAATTTGGCTTTTCCTACCTTGGGAGCAATGATCTCCGAGGGTATTCTAAGGGACAAATGAATCGTAACCTGACCTTGCTCTCGCTCACTTTCATGTCCGTGTTGGGCTCTTGCAACGCAATCAATGGTCCCCGTGGTGGGCCTATTATTTTGCCGATGCCAAACCGAGGCGCAGCGGCGCAGTTTGAGAGAATCAAGTCCTTGGACGGCGTCTGGGAGTGGTCTGAAGAGCTCGGCCCCGAGCTGTCGGGGCTAGCTTGCAGCTACCAGATCACCGCCGGTGGAACTGCCGTCCTGGAGACACTCTTCCCCGGCGACGATTACGAGATGGTCAGCCTGTACCACCTCGACGGCGACCAGCTCATTCTCACTCATTACGGCTCCACTGGGATTCAGCCCACTCTACGCGCCAAACCAGAGAAGCTCCTAGCCGGACAAGTCGAGGCGCCGATTGAGTTCGCATGTATCGGCGGCACGAACATGAACTCAGAAGCCGACGGTCACATGCATCGCATGAGCTTCCTCGATATTCAGGAGAACGAGCTGCTAACTTCTTGGACTTTCCAAGTGGATCGCAGGCCTGCGGGGGACCGCGTCTTCAAGCTCAGCCGCTCGGCCGCAACGGGCCCCGAAGCAGGCTGGATTTGCAGCTTGTGCAAAGAGGCGACCTTGGAAAATGCGATACATGAGGCGCAAGACAAGCTCGAAGAGCTGGAGCAGGTACAGAAGAAACTCGAAGCGACCAACGTCACCGAGCCTCCGCACTAGCTAGTAACAAGGACGTGAGTCCGAGACCACCTAGCTGCGCTCCGCTCTTTTGGACTAGGCGCTCTAACCGCATGGATCCATAGGTTAGTACCCGGCTTGCCGTTAGGCGCGAGCTAACTCCGCGAGCGCCTCGAGCGCAAAGGCGACGTGTAGTGCGGCCCCGATGGGTAGTGCATCCTCGTCCACCTGGAATTGAGGATGGTGCAAACTAAGTGTCGTCCCCTTTTCTGCGTTCCCGATTCCCAGGGCGGCAAAGGCGCTTGGAACTAACTGCGCGTAGAACGAGAAGTCCTCGCCCCCCATCGTCGGAGGCACAACAACAAGGGCATCGGCTCCAACCACCTGTTTCGCGGCACTGCGGGCGAGTTTGAGTGCACCATGGTCATTTACCGTTGGTGGATAGGTGACGCCTGGGAAGTTGACGGTGACTTCACAACGGTGGGCAGTACCAATCGCCGTTGCGATCTCTTCGATGCGTTTGATGTTCGCCGCTTGCGCCTCGAGTGACAGGGACCGCACTGTTCCTTTGAGATGAACTTCGGGTGGGATGACGTTGTAGGTGTCTCCGCCGTTAAACGCAGAGATACTAACGACGTCCGATCCAAAGGGATCGCGCTCACGTGAAACGATACTCTGAAGATTGGTCACAATCTGCGCGGCGGCGACAATCGGGTCTACGACCAAGTTTGGCATAGCCGCGTGCCCACCGACGCCGCGCACAAAGATGTCAAAAAACGTCGCAGATGCCAAAAACGCACCCTCCCGTAAACCGATCAAGCCAGTATCCAAAAGGGGCCACACGTGCATGCCAAACATGCGCTCGACCTTTGGGTTTTCCAGGACCCCCTCTTCGCACATTTTTTGGGCCCCCGCTCCGCCCTCCTCCGCGGGTTGAAAGACAAGCTTGACGCAACCTGAGAGTGACGATTCATTTTCCTTTAGGACGCGCGCGGCGCCCAGGAGCATGGCCATGTGGGTGTCGTGTCCACAAGCGTGCATGACGCCTCTGTTTACGCTAGTAAACGACGCGCCAGATGCCTCAACGATCGGAAGGGCGTCCATGTCTGCTCGCAAAGCAACACAGGGACCGGTTGGATCTCCGATTAGGCCAACGACTCCTGTACCACCGGCTGCACCGGCCTCAAATGGGATTCCCAACTCACTGAGGAGCTCCTGAATCTTGGCCGAAGTCCGCTGCTCACCATAGGCGAGCTCGGGGTGTTGGTGAAAGTCGCGCCGGATGCCAACGATCCATTCCCGAATCGAGCTTGTACTTTGAAGTGCGTTCATGGCGATAGTGTGCGCTGTGTTTAGGCTGCTTGGGAAAAGAAAAAACCGGCAGGCCCCAGAGTGGGAGCCTGCCGGTTGAATGGAGCCAAAGAGGGGAATCGAACCCCTAACCTTTGCTTTACGAAAGCAATGCTCTACCGTTGAGCTACTTCGGCAAGGAGAAACGGGCGAATCCTGACCAAAGGACTCGCCCGTTTCTTTGGGGTGGGGAGACTACTCGCCGACGTTCACGCGCACAAGGCGCAAAAGCTCTGCACGCATGGAAGCGTCCAGATTCAGTCGGCCGAGGGCAGCTGCTGCTGCGCCTCGAACGCCAAGAGGCGCGTCCGAGCTGACCACTCCGTGAAGAGCGTTAAGAGCGTCGTCGCCACTAACACCGCGCGTGAACATGTTCGCACATGCCATAGCAGCGGCTTCGCGTACAGCGTCGCTACGAGAATCGTCAGCACAGACACCTGCAAGCTTGACCGCAGCGCCTTGGCCACCACAGGCGCCAATTGCGGAGAGAGCGGGAAGCACAACTGCATCGGGGCGGCTACCAAGGGAGGCCATCAAGCCCGGAAGAGCCAGAGAGACATCGGCGCCAGAAGCGGCGAGGCCTGCAAGGGATGTCGAAGCGCGACGTGACAAGTTGTCAGCGCGTTCGCGGTCGCGACCAAGAGTCTCGGAGAGCACTTCGGCGACGCCGGAGAAGTCTCCATCCGTCAGGATACCTGCCGTGCGCTCACCGTAAAGCTCGGAAGCGGCTTCACCGTTCTTCGCCATGATCATGATGGGCGTATCGGCAAAGGTGTCAGAACCTTTAATCTCAGTGATCACCTGATCGGTGGTCAGGTCGTCAAGTCGATCAGCAATCAGAATGACGTCGAGGCCTGGAACACGGTACATGTTCGCAAGACCTTTGGCGCCACTGCCCCATTGGTTCACCAACATGCCTTGTGCTTCGAGAGCAGCGGCAGCAGCAGCGGAGCGCTGGGAGTTGCTATCAATAATCGCGGCCACGCGAACGATGTCGCGACCAACGGCTTCGCCGAGAGCACTAAGGACCGCGCTCGAAGGAGTTGCCCCTTTAGCTTGGGCGGCTAAGGCGAGTGCGGCTTCGCAACGAAGGCCAGCGTCGCCATCACGGAGGGCTGCAACAAGACCATCGCCTGCAACAGCGAGACCATTTTGAACCGCGCGGCAGAGTCCGATCGCGGCCATCTGGTCGCCCTGCTTGATGGAAGCCATCAGGGCATCATCAATGGCGGAAGAACCTGCGGCGGCAACGGCAAGCATGCCGGCACGCGCTTGGCCACCTTCACCACCGACCTCGAGGCCGCTGGCCTCTTGATCGGAGATCTTCTGCATCTCACTCGCGTAAACGCGAGCGAGTCCGGCCATGGCGCCTTTCGAAGCGGCGTTGGTGCGGAGCGCATTGTAGAAGGAGACCTTGGCCAGCTCTTCGCTGTACAAGTAGCGGGGCACAGAAGTCGCACTCAGTGCGCCACCGTGGAATGACCAAACGACATCGCTGTACTGGTACGGACGCAAGACCGAAGTCGAAGCGACGTGATACTCGCGGCCCATAACCAAGAATGCGTATTCGGCGCCATTGGCTGCACCACCGCAGCTGGCAAGTGCCTTAGCAGCCTGTTCTTTCACACCTGCGTCTGCGTCACCTTCGGCGAGGCGTGCAAGGTAAGCGGCCGCGCGGCTGTCACCAATGTAACCAAGGGTTACAGCAACATTGCGGCGAAGGAACGCGTTCGGGGTGTCCAGCGCTGCGCAAAGGGGAAGAACGACGTCGTCACCCATGCTAGTCAGCGCATTCATGACAAGAACACGGCGGTCCAACTCGGTCTGATCGCCGAGGGAGGGCAGCATGTATTGAACAGCGTATTCGCCGTGGTCCGAGCTCATCTGGCGGATAGCCATCAGGCGCGCGGAGACGTCGTCGCCAGTGATCGAGCGAAGGAGACCTCGAATGGTCTCAGCGTCGTCACGTTGCTCCATACGGCGCAACTTAGACATGCTCATAAGGCGACGAGTAACCGTCTCCATATCGCCTTCGGCCGTTAGCATCTCAAGCCAAATCGATGCCTCGGTGTTCTTGAAAAGCTCGTAGGCCTCGTCGTTGCTGAGGTCCATCGCAAGTACCGTCTGGAACTTGTGCAGAGCTTCCTCTTCACGGCCGCGGCGAAGCAGTTGAAGGCCTTCGTCAAATGTGTCTTGAGCATCACTCGTAGGCACCGCAAATGTCGGGGCAGCCAAGATGAAAAGACCAGCAGCGAGGCCCAGGGGGCGAAAAATCGTCATGGTGAAGTGTCCTCAAGTGTGGAGGCGCGCGGGGGGGATGGAAACAAGCGCCGTCCTTCCGGGGGGATAACCCCGTCCGGACGGATCTGCAGCCTGACTTCCTTTGGGAAATCGGTTTGAGAATGATACTCGCAGGCGAAAGGCTTTCAAGGGCCGTTTCAGCTTCGCACTGCGCTTAGATCCCCCTACCCATCACTTTTGGATCTGACTACGCTTGTAGAGTAGAGAACTCTAAGACTTGTTTCCCGGTTCCCAGCCCCCCCACAGGGATCTAGACGGGGCTTTTCACCAAGCTTGCTACCGCGTCCACCATCACATCACTCGGCGCAAAAGCGATAAGAATCGGCGCGTTGAGAGCCCGAAGTTTTCGGGTCAAGTCCGCCACTTCGTCCCGCGACAGTGCCTCGTCGGCCCCAAACCAAACAAATCCGAGCCGACGGCCTCGCTCTTCCCCCATTGCGATGGCCGAGCGAATCGCGGCAACCGACTCCTCGCTTAGCCGTCCCGCCCCTCCACCTGCACAGGGTTGGATACTCGCAGCGATCAGAATGGGGCCCGATTCGCTCTTGCCCAGGGTGCCTAGAACATCCCGGAGCGGCTCACATCCCGGCGTTACTTTTAATAGGAAGGGTGTCGCGGAAAATCTCTCCTTCCATACCACAAAATCTTCCGAGGCAGATAGCGAGGCCAAAGCTATGGCCTTTGCGTCCCCACCGCAGCTAAGGGCATCGTCCTGGCCAAGCAGTGAATCCCGGAGAAGCCCCATGCGTCCCGCGGCCTCTTCAAGCCTTTCTAGCGGCAGCTCTCCAGAGGCTACGGAGCCTAGAATCTCCTCGGCCATGGCCTCTTCATCCACGGGAGCCAGCAGCCCGTCACAGCCCGCGAGGAGGCACGCCGTCCCCAGCTTTGGGTGCTCGGATACGGCCTTCATCGCCAAGCCGTCCGTCAGTGCCGCCCCGCGAAAGCCGGCTTGACGAAGGCGTTGCAGCAACTTCAAGGAAAGTGTTGTCGGCAGGCCTGGCACTCCCGTTAAGGCTGGAACATCTAAGTGCGCAACCATAACGGACAAGAGATCAGACCCACCGAACTCAGAAAGCAAGGCGTGAAACGGCGCCAACTCTGTCCGCTCCAATGCGGGGAGGTCGCGATCGATACGGGGCAACTCAAGATGCGAGTCCGTACGCGTATCTCCATGGCCAGGATAGTGCTTGATACAAGCCCCCGCTCCCGCATCGGCAAGCCCGGCGAGGAATTCTCTGCCGTGGCGAATCACTTCCGCCACCTCGGTGCCAAATGCGCGGACGCCAATGATTGGATTCTGCGGGTTGGTGTTCACGTCGAGCACCGGAGCGAGCACGAGGTCAATCCCAGCTCTGCGCGCCTCGAACCCAGTAAGTTTGGCGGCCTCGCGAACACTTCCCGGGCGTTGCGATTCCGCTGCCGCCATGGCACGCGCCGGAGGCAGTAAGCTCGCCCCAGGCATGTGGTAGCCAGCACCGCACTCCAGGTCCGCACAGACAAAAGGGTGCACTCCGGAGCATCTATTCGCCAATTTGACAAGTTCGGCAGTCACCTCTCTGAGCCCTTCGATGCGCTTCCCGTCGGGAAGCCGCCTGCCGAATCCGATAACACCCAACGGTGGAAATCGCTCGAGATACGCTCGGCTCGGCAGACGTTTTGGCGCCCCGGGGGAGGCGCCTCCCGCGGGCCGAAACTCCGGCATAAGGACGGCTCCGACAAGTCGCTCGAGTTTGCTCATGGCAACACCTCCACGGGTGGTGCCGGGCTCGTCTTGCCCAGAATCCGACCACTCCTTGCACCGGTTGGAGTCCTGCCTTCTGCGCCTTCAAAGGGCAGTGCGATTCCAAGTACGTTGGCAACGGCGAGCAAGCCGAAGATCAGGGCCTCGCGCGCATCCGGGTCGATGCCATGGGCCGAGCTACTTGTGACCGGCAAGCCGGTGCGCTCCGAGATTGCACGCAGCAGTACGGGGTTTCGCGCTCCCCCTCCAGCCACGATCAGCTCCAGGGGGCGCATCTCGCTAGGTGCATGAACTAGAGAGCGCGCGACACATTCGGCTACCACAAGAACACCCGTTGCGAGTAGGTCTTCGGCCGAGTGATCGCTCGCCCCCTCAACAAGAGAACGCACCCAGGTCGCACCAAACGAGTCGCGCCCCGTGCTCCGTGGAATCGGCAAGCGCAGGAAAGGTTCGACATCACCCATCCACTTCGCAAACAGCTCTCCATGTGCCCGCCCTTGCGAGGCGTGCACTCCATCCAAATCCATCGACTCACCAAGACATAGGCGTGTGAGGCCATCGAGAAGTGCTCCCGCCGGCCCGGTGTCAAAGCTCGCGCATCCGCCATTTCGGTTGAGCAGAGTCAGGTTTCCAAAGCCGCCTAGGTTCAAAATGGCGCCGGGTAATGGCAGCTTTGGAAAAAGCCAAGGATCCACGAGGTGTCCTATCGGCGCGCCTTCTCCTCCTGCGGCCATGTCGCGTTGGCGGAAGTCACTCACGACGGTTGCCCCGCTGGCCTCGGCAATAAAGTCCCCATCTCCCAGCTGCAAACTGGCTGCTCCCCCCACGAGATTCCCATCGTGATGCCACACCGTTTGACCGTGACTCCCGACGAGGTCGATCGAATACCCACACCGATCCCCCACCTGTCTTGCGGCAAGTCCAAATGCGATCCCAAGGTCCCTGTGCAACAACGCGAGCCTCTGGACGTCGACAGCGCCTCCATCGAGAATCCAGCGCACCTCTGCAGCAAGGCTTGGCTCGAAGGGCAGCGTCTCGAATCCATAGGTCAACCAGTCCATCCGTCCATTTGGCAAGGGAGTCGGTCGAAACAAGACGACATCGATCCCATCGGCGGATGTCCCCGAGAGGACGCCAGCAACAACACCCTCACCCTTGAGAATTTTCTGAGCGAGGGCGACCCCAGGAAGCGGGCGATGGAGGTGAATAGGCAACGACATGGGTGAGCATCATGTCATGCCCGCCCCTGCCCTAGCAACTGTCGGCTCGCTCTGTCAGGATGTACCCTCCCGATTCGAAGGCCCGCACCTCGGCTCCGATCGAGCGGAGACCGAACTAGCACTAACGACGATGACCAACAAAAAGATGAGCGGCGCGAGCGATCACAACATCCTCGTAGTCGACGACGACGCAGACATCCGGCTCGCCTTGGAGATGCTCCTCAAGTATGAGGGCTTCTCTGTATGGACTGCGAAGAACGGCCGCGAGGCGCTGCAAAGACTTGAGCTGGAGACAACTGCAGGCAACCGGGCCTCGCTAGTCATCAGCGACGTCAAAATGCCAGACCTGGATGGATTGGGACTACTCGAAGAGCTCTCACGCCGGCCAAACTCCCCGCCCGTGGTCCTTGTCTCTGGGCACGCCGATGTCCCCATGGCTGTTGAGGCCGTGCAAAAAGGCGCACTCGACTTCCTTGAAAAGCCACTTGATCAAAACCGCGTGCTAGTCAGCGTCCGCGGTGCCCTACGCCAAGGGCTCTTAACCCAAGAGAACCAAACCCTTCGGGCCAAGCTGGCCGACCGCTATCCGCTTGTTGGCACAAGTGCCGCAATGGAAGAGCTTCGCTCTCAAATTGCACGTGCGGCTGTTGTCGTGGCACCGGTTCTTATCACCGGAGAAAATGGTACGGGCAAGGAGGTCGTAGCTCGCAATCTTCACCTCGCAAGCAACCGCGCCACCGGTCCCTTCATTGCGGTCAACTGCGCCGCGATTCCCGCCGAGCTCATTGAGTCCGAACTATTCGGCCACGAGAAGGGCAGCTTCACGGGCGCATTCGAAACACGGGTAGGGCACTTCGAGGCCGCAGACGGAGGCACCCTCTTCCTCGACGAAATCGGGGACATGCCTCTAGCGGCCCAAGCAAAAGTTTTGCGCGCGTTGGAAACTCGAGAGATCACACGCGTCGGCTCGACAGTCTCCCGCGAGGTGGACATCCGAGTCGTCGCCGCGACCAACGCCGACCTCGCTGCGGCTGTCGAGGAAAAAGCATTCCGCATGGACCTCTTCTATCGTCTGAATGTTATCCCTCTACGAGTCCCTCCATTACGAGATCACATCGAAGATGTAGAGGCGCTTAGCGCCCATTTCCTTGCGGACCTTGCGGCACGCTGCGGTCGCGCTAAGATCGGCCTCAGCGAGGATGCTAAAGCGCTGTTGCAGACGATTGCCTTCCCCGGAAATGTGCGTCAACTGCGCAACCTCCTAGAGGGCGCTATGGTTTTTTCCGCCGGTGATCAACTCGCGGCTACCGACCTGGACCTTATCCTCCGAGGCGGTCCCGCCCTGGCCTCGCCAACTTCCGCCAGTGCCGCCGCCGTTGGCGGTGAGATCTTTGACGCCCCTACATTCGAAGAGTTTAAGAACCAAAGCGAGGCGCTCTTCTTCCGCCGAAAACTCGAAGCTAACGGCGGAAACATAAAACGCACAGCAGAGGACCTGGGGATGCAGCGGAGCCACATGTATCGCAAGCTAGAGAGATACGACTTGCGGCGATAGCCCAAGATTACTTGCGAGGACCTATCCATCCATCGCAAGGAACTATCAAGATAGAGGATCCTGCCCCTCGTGTTCTCCCTGTAGGAAGCGGCTCCCCACGGCCCCGCAGGCACCGGCCAGAGTTGTCAGCCGAGGTGAGCTCCGTGCCTTTTATAGGGTGCTAGCGATTCCAACTCAAACCGGCAGCGGGATCGCTCTTGAGGAGCTCGCCGAGTTCTGCACTGGGGGAGCGAGAGTCCAAGACGTACCGATCCAAGAACGTCGCAGAGGCGTCGAGATCCTTTTGGCGAAAGTATCCCGCTGGTAAGCGCTTTGCCCCCTCCAATGCAAGCGGCCAGACCCAGCTCGCCAATCCTGCGATCTCTTGATCACCCAATCCCAACTGGGCGGCGCGTCCCCAAAGCTCGGGAAGTCTGTGGCGCACGTCACCCAACAGCTCGATGGCACTGCGCCTCGCGACCGGGTCGTAGATTAGACCTGAGACGAGGACAACAAAGGGCGCGACCAGATCCGCTGGAAGCCCGTCCGCTGCTCGCATTTCCATAAATCCTCGCGCCCGCACCTCCGGAAATACCGTCGTCAAGTGGTAGGCCAGATCTTCGCGTGTCACCGCGCCAAAAAGGGGATGCCCATTTTCGATCCAGTTCCTAAACGTGAGGCCCGCCGTACCGGTCGCCATACCGCCCGGTTGCCCCGCTCGGCAAAACATCATGACGTCCGCGTCGAGTACGAGGTCGGCGTAATACTCGGCGGCAGTAGAGCCGTCGGCATCGTAGAAGTTCGAAGGGAAACCGGTGCGCGTGGGGTCAAGCGTCTGCCACGCCTTGGCGCGAACGCTCGCGGCTCCCGTTCCGTCGACACATCCGCGGGTCGTCTCGCAAGGGCTCGTCGCGAACGAAGCCGTTATCAGCGGGCTAATCATATTGGCGAGCGCCCAGCGCTCGGCCCCGACCGAACTCGGCCCAAAATCGAGGTTGATCTGTAGGCTTGTTGTATGGCGCATCATCGTGCGCCCGCTCGTACCGCGCTGCTCGTAAAACTCGGATTGCGCCCGATAGCGGGCACCCGGAAGCTGCTGCGGCACATCGAGAACGTCATGCCAAGGATCGACTCCAAGGGTCACTAGGACTTGGCCCTCGCGTTCAAAAATACGCTCCAGACCAGCACGCACCAACTCGACGTCATCCATTGCAGCTGCTGCAGTTAGATGTACTTTTGTCGAGTGCTCTACCTGGCTTCCAGGTTCAAAAGTCAGCCGGCCGCCATTCTTCAAATCGTAACTTAGCGTCGAACCCTCGCTGCGCTCAATAAAACCAAACTCCCGGTCAGCGGCAGCCCGGTCGAGTTGATCGATAATCGCCATCGGGGCTCCGGGCAACGCACCCTCTCCGAACATTCTCGGCCGGCCGAAAGGGGTGCCCAGGTGCTCGCGGCTCACAACAAAGTACTCCGGCTCAAGTCCGATCGCTCCGGGGGTCTCTGGCTCGCTCTGTGAGTCGACGGCGGTCGAATCCGATGTGGGACCAAACGCGAGTTTCGCGATGGTCTCGCGTGCTTCCCTAAGGGAAAGTGGGGCCTGTACGATGGGCATAGGTGGATTGAGATAAGAGCGAGAGATTGAACTCGCTAAGACAGATCAGAAAGTCAAGCTTGCTGGCTTCTCTAATGATCCCAAAAACAAGGCGGGTTGTGTCGACTTTTGGGGCAAGAGGAATGTTTGGAGATCTAAAAATCTCTGGCCGGGCAAAAAAGAACTCGCCTACGCTCATGAAGCGTAGGCGAGTTCTCTCCGAGACACGCCGGGGCGCATCATGTGATCCTGGGAATCCTAGAGAGCTGGAATGCGCAAAACCATTCCGAGCTTGAGGTCATTTTCGTTGCTCATTTGATCGCGGTTGGCTTTGAAGATCTCTCCCCATAAACCACCCTTTCCATAGACGGCTTGCGAAATCTTCCAGAGGCTGTCCCCTTCGATCACGGTATAGCTGCTAGCCTTTTTTGTCTTCGCTACAGCGGTATCTTTCGCAGGAGGCGCGACGTGCTTCGGTGCGGGCAGCAGCTTCTCCCGCTGGCCGGCCTCCGCCGAAAAGTCATAACGCGCCAACATGATCTTGGTGCCAGCCTCAAAGGACTTGCCCTCATTGTCCGAGCGGATCATCGATTTGCGCGTGCGATCGCCGTAGTAGCGGTTCGCAAGGACCGTGGGAGTCTCTCCCTGGGAAAGCACTTTGAGCATGTAGTCGTCGCCATAAGGCGATGCTGTCAGGCCTTCCATCGAGATCAAAATGGACTTGCGCCCAGCCGCATCGGGCGTCGGCAACGGCTGATTCGCCCCTGGGGAGAGCTTGTCAGCACCTGCCGTTTTCTGGTCATTCCCGGCGGATTTGTTGGCCTCGTCGGCCTTCACCGCTGGCTTTTCCGGAGCGGGATCCTTGGGGCCGAGCTTCGTAAACCCGGCATCCTCTACGCCTGGGGTGACTAGACCGCTGAGCAGCTTGCCAGCCCCATCCGAGCTGGCTTCGGTTGCCAGCTCTCCCACGTTGGTTCCAAGGGGTTCCGTCGTTTTCACAACATCGCTCTGCGTCGAGATACCGAAAATCGTGGCGACGAGGAACAGGACGGTCAAGATGACGAGTTTTTCAAAATTACCCATATTGCGCTATCAAAGGGTACCCAAATTCCCTTTAGAGTGGTGCCTGACGTGATGTGGAACAGTTTGCGAGGACCGAATCGCCCTCACTGATGACCCATGATCCCCTTTCGAGAGCGCCATTCCAAGGGAATCTATGCAGAATTCCACAAAATGGAGTAGTCCCTCTAGATTCAACTACACCATCCGGTAGGACGCAGGCAATCTTTCCAAGGGGGTGCATTCCAGGTTCCCCGCTTCACAAAGTGGCTCTTTTAGCTCCTCTATGGTGAAAAAAGGGGCACATCCCTGCCAAAAGCATCCATTTTCGACTTCCCCACTCTCCCGTGGGGCCAATAACTTCCTATAGGGCCGAGCTCCGCATTTCGACCACCAGCTATCCTCAAATGTCCTCCCAACTGCGCGAACTAGCCCTTTTCGCGAACGCTAGCGGCGAAAGGCAATCTATTCTCTTAGGGAGAGCGGCGCATTCGCCGTCGTCACGCCCCCGCCCCCTCGATGTACGACAAGAAAGATAAGCCCAACTTCCGCCCCGGGGGGGGGCCCTCGCAACCCTGGAAAACCCCAGTGGGCGAGTCCCTTGCTGGCATACCCGTGAATCGAGCGCATTTGGCAGTCCTTCTTGTTTTGTGCCTCGCAGCGCAGCTCTTCGCTCTCAGCCAAGTTGAAGGCTATCTGCTCGCGGACTCCGTGGAGTATATGGATCGCGCCTCGACGGTCGTAGGAGGGGGCGAGCTCAGCTCCGAGTCTGTGCGCTCCTTCGCTTTCTCCGCCCTACTCATGCCGTTCTTCTGGATCGGCGAGCTCGTCGGGCTCTCCTCACTCTGGACACTTGGGCTCATCCGCCTAGCCATGCTCGGCATCGGCCTTGGCACCGTGGCGAGTGTCGTGCGGACAGGCACACGTTTGGCAGGTCCGAGGGCGGGCCTGATTGCGGGGGCCTTGATCGGGCTCAACCCCGTGTTTCTGCAATATTCGGGGGAGCCGCTCACCGCAATCGTCGCAGCGTTTTGCATGGCGATGGCCTTCGAGTTTTCCTCGCGGGAAGCGCTTCGCGCCCGTGAAGGTGTCGCCCTTGGATTTTGGCTTGGATGCGGCCTAATGGTCGCTTTTAAGACGATCCCCCTCGCGGGGATCTTCCTCATGAGTGCGCTGTTTCGGGGAAGAATCTTAGCCGCTAGATTTTGGGTGATGGCGGTGATCAGCTTCAGTCTTATGACGCTGGTTCAGTGCCTTCTCGATGGTGCGATTTACGGCGAGTTCGGGTCGAGCCTTCTACCCTATGTCGCCCAAAATTTCGGCGGAACATTGGTCTACCTGTTCCTTCGCCTGTCGGATCTCGGCTTGCCCCTTTTCCATGAGATGGCGCGAGCGATTTACGACGCCATGAATGCCAGCTTGGAGGTGCAAGCTGTGCAGTCGACCGCCGAGACCGTCGGGGACCTCGTGCGCTCCAAGACCACTTGGAGTTGGTACCTGCGTGAGCTCAGTACGAGCTTCCTCGCGTGGCCTACAATCCTCGCCCTTGGATACGGTGCCTTTCTAACTCTTAAGGGCCGGCGCCGTGGAGCCGTACTCTTGGTTGTTCTGATTGTTGCCAACGGCCTCTTGCTCTCGCTTAAGTCGTCGAAATCCTTCCGCTTATGGATTCCGATGCTGCCCTTCCTAGCTCTCGTTGGTGGCATAGGATTGGATGGACTTGCGGTGTGGATCGGGGGCCGATCCACATCCGGTTTACGCAAGACGGGAGCAAACGCTGCGATCACCATTTCCCTAATGTGGGTCGTATTTGCTAGCTATTCGGCTTTGGGTCGATCGAACTTACGCAAGTACGGCGCTTGGTGGCAGGCGGCCGAGTTGCTTGAAGAGCAAGCCTCTCTCGCGGGAGAGACGTGGCGAATCGCGAGCGCCTACGATTGGGCCGTTCGCTTTCGGGGTTCGGACAGCCTCGACATCGTGAAGCTCCCCCACCACATGGACCGCTGGTCTGAGCTCGACACCGACCAACGACGTAGAGTTCTCGCCGAGCTCGACAGCCTCGATGGCTTCATTGCACACCTGCAAATCCTGACGCAAGATCCCGAGATCATGAAGCGCGTGAACGCCCGCTTTGAGATTGAGGACATCCTGTACAAGCAGCGCGACTTCGAAGAGCTCAACGCACTCTATGTCCTCAAAAAGAGAGTCCCTGGGACCGTCGCTAAACGCACCTTTTTCGAGGTGCTCAAGGATGAGGATCCAGGTGCCTATCAAGCCCGAATCCAGAACTCACACAGCGTCGACTTTCGCAAGCGGATGCCCAGCGGTGAGGTCCTGCAAATGGTGCTGATGGGCTGGGACCTAGAGACGGGCCTCGCGGCCAACGAGATGAACTGGCTAACGCTTCATTGGTACATAGGTCCCACTGGCGGTCTCGACTTCAAGATGGCCTATCGCCTGACCGATCCCGACAACCGCGCCCTCGAGCGAAGTCAGGCTCCCGCCTACGGCGTCTGGCCAACGAGTACGCTGAAATCGGGTTGGATTCTGCGCGAGAGTATCCCACTACCGATCCCTCCAAATCCTCGTAAGTTTGGTGGCGCCAATTGCCGCGGCGACTCCATTCCTGGCCGGCTCTGGCTCGGAGTGTGGGAGTACTCCACGCTCGACGGTGTAACCACGCTCGGAACGAAACTCAACCCATTCCACGCCTCCGCCGTTCGACCGCTCTCGAAGCACGACTCGCCCGAGCCCTATGTCTCGGTAGATGGCTATTTATGGAGCGCAGACAATCTTCTGCAGATCGGTGGCGTTTGGCTGCCAGTGCCCGAAGGCTCGACCTTGGCCGACGACGGGCACAACTTATCTGAGGATTAGGCGCTAAACGCGAACTATTGCCGCCATCGGGGAGCGGAACTGGAGCAAACCAAAGGCGAGCCTTTACGCGAGCCCGCAAGGTCCGTATTGTTTGCAAGTCCGGAGGGCCTTTTGGCTTCGGACATCCCTATTTCCAGCCGAGATGCCCATGAGTCCCAACAACGCGCTCCCACGCGCCCTCCTCTTCCTGTTTGCATTGGCCACGCTCCTGATCTCTTCCTGCGCGGGGACGGGTGTAGTGATGGCCGAAGAGGATTATCCCGAAATGCGCGTCTCCTTTCGGGACTTCCGAGGTGCGGGCGCGAATCTCGAGCTCGTCAACAGTGCCTATGCACAATCGCACTCTGCCACAGAAGGCGCGGACGTCCGCACGCAGACTGGCGAGGTGCTCGACGCACTCATCAATCTCTTAGGGGACGAGGGGTTTTGGGACTACGCACGGCCGGGCAACGGCCCTCTCGCTCCACAAGCCGAAGGCGGGGAGACCATGCACAGTGCAATGGAGGTCCTGCGCGGCGGACAGCATGGTTGGATCACCTTCCGCCGCGGGTTGACCAAGGAAGAGCTCACTTTTTTCAGTGAGAACTCAAAAGTCTTCCTAGCGATTTTTAACCAGACCTCCGGCTTCCACAAAATTGAAAATACCGAAGGTGCCAACATCTTCAGGAGACAATAAGTATGGCTTGGGGTGAAGAAGAACACGATTGGCAACGTCCGAAAACCTTGGTCCTGATTCCCGCGCGTTTAGGCTCGACACGCATGGCCAAAAAGATGTTGCGCCGCGACACCGGCATGTACCTTTTCGAGCACACGGTTAAGAACGTATTGGCATCTAATTTTGTTAGCGATGCCGTCCTCGCCACCGACAGCCTGGAGATCGCGGAGGCGGCCAGGTCCGTGGGTATCGAAGCCGTGATGACTTCAGAGGCACACAAGAGTGGCACAGATCGCATCCACGAGGCCCTTGCCAAGTTGCTTGCAGAAGGCCGCGGGCCTTGGGACGTAGTGATCAATGTTCAGGGCGACGAACCCGAGCTCCCACCCGAAGGGCTTACAGCTCTCGTCGAGGCTTTTCGCGACCCAAAAGTTGAGCTCGCAACTCTGATGACGCGGCTTGGGCCATCCGAGTCTCCCACCAACCCGTCCGTTGTCAAAATCGTTTGTGATAAGCTGGGTCGCGCACTGTATTTCTCACGTGCTCCAATCCCTTCGGGGAGTCACGCGCGTTCGATATCAATCAGCACCACCATGGACCCCACAAGGCGTCATGTCGGTGTCTACGCATTCACCCCCGATGCACTCGACCGCTTCTGCACGCTTCCTGAAAGTGACCTAGAGCGCGTCGAAAATCTCGAGCAGCTTCGGTGGCTTGAGAACGGTGGTCGCATCCAAGCCCTGGAGATCCGAAAGGCTCCTCCAGGAATAGACACGGAGCAGGAGTACCTGCAGTTCGTGGCTCGTTGGCGCAAAAAAGCCGGCAACAACTAACCAACCTCTCCTTCTCCTTCCGCTCCTCACGTCCTTCCCCCTAATCGTGACCAAGCATATTTTTGTTACCGGTGGTGTAGTGTCGAATCTTGGTAAAGGTCTAACGACCGCTGCCATCGGCATGATTCTTGAGGCGCGTGGCTATCGCGTCTCAATCCAGAAACTCGATCCCTATATCAACGTCGATCCGGGCACCATGAGCCCGTTCCAGCACGGGGAGGTGTACGTCACCGATGATGGTGCCGAGACCGACCTCGACCTTGGTCATTACGAGCGCTTCACCCACGCCAAACTCACTAAGAACAGCAACTACACGACGGGGAAAATCTACTCATCCGTCATCCAGAAGGAGCGCCGCGGCGACTACCTGGGAAGGACGGTGCAGGTGATTCCGCATATCACGGATGCGATCAAAGAGGCCATCTATAACGGTGTCCCGGGGCCCGACGAAAAGGGTCGCCACGTCGATGTCGCGCTGACCGAGATTGGCGGGACGGTAGGTGATATCGAGAGCCACCCATTCCTCGAGGCGATTCGCCAATTTTGCTTGGAGCGCCCAGCCGAAGATACCCTCATCGTTCACATCACCCTGCTGCCCTATGTGGCCTGCTCGGGTGAGATGAAGACGAAGCCAAGCCAACACTCCGTAGCGAAATTGCGTGAGATCGGGCTCATCCCGAACATTCTCGTCTGCCGCACGGAGCAGCCGATGAGCGAGGATATGGCGCAAAAGTTGAGCATGTTCTGCAACGTGCGTCGCAACAACGTCATCGAAGAGCGCGACGTTGCTTTCTCGATCTACGAAGTCCCGCTCGACCTCTGCAAAGCAGGACTAGACCGCATTGTTCTTAACCATTTCGGCATGCCTAGCGAAGAGCCGACCGACCTTGGCTTCTGGTCAAATATGGTGGACCGCATTCGAGCAATCGGAGAGCGTGGGGACGAGGTTGAAGTCGCTGTTGTTGGCAAGTACATCAAGCTGCATGACGCGTACAAGTCCATCTACGAATCGCTAACCCACGCGGGTATCGCAAATGGTGTCAAAATCAAGCTGCGCAAACTCGCCGCGGAAGACGTCCTCGATGAAGGCGTGGGCCTACTTGAAGGGGTGCACGCGGTCTTGGTCCCCGGAGGCTTTGGTGAGCGCGGCATTGAAGGCAAGATCGAGGCCATCCGCTGGGCACGCGAACGGGGCATTCCCTTCCTTGGCATTTGCCTGGGCATGCAATGCGCAGTGATCGAGTCCGCCCGAAACCTCGCGGGCCTCGAAGGTGCCCACACTACGGAACATTCAGCGGAGACTCCCCACCCCGTCATCCACTATATGTCCGACCAATCGGATGAAACGGAGAAAGGGGGCACCATGCGCCTGGGCGCCTACGACTGCATTCTGGAAGAGGGGAGCCTTGCCTTTGAACTCTACGGCAAGGAGCGCATCTCCGAGCGGCACCGTCACCGCTGGGAATTCAACAACGAGTATCGCGAGGTGCTTGCAAAAGTCGGCCTAAAGCAAACGGGATTTCATCCCGGGCGAAACCTCGTGGAGATCGTGGAGATCGAAGATCATCCCTTCTTTGTTGGCGTTCAATTTCACCCAGAATTCAAGTGTCGTCCACTCGAGCCCCATCCGCTCTTCGCGGGCTTTATCAATGCGGCTGCAAACCTAGCGATTGGGAAAAATGCAAGAATGGATGGGGAAGCGCTGACCCCGTCAACATCAAGCATCGACAAAGACGGAGTTATGGCATGAGTACAGGATCCCCAGAAGACCGAACCGCAGAAGATGTGCCGCTACCCGGGGGCGACTTCACCCTCTTTGTCGCACGCCTCAACATTCACGGCTTGATGTGCCTTGGGGTCATGGAGAATCCCATCACGGGCAAGAAGAACACGAACCTCGATCAGGCCAAAATGCTGGTACTCGATCTAGAAATGCTGGTAGATAAAACCCGTGGCAATCTGTCAGAGTTCGAAGAGAACCAACTGACAAAAGTCACCAACGACATGCGCTACCTCTTTGAATCAAAGGCGGGGAACTAGACCGTCGAATGGCTCCCCTCCCTTCGAAGTCCGTCCCCCCCCTAAGGCGGCTACTCTCTTATTCGAAGCCTCACCGCCGCACGATCTGGCTTGCGACGCTGTGCTCTGTACTCAATAAGATTTTCGACCTTGCGCCGCCACTCTTGATTGGCGTCGCAATCGACCTAGTCGTGAAGGGCGACGCCTCGTGGGTCGCTTCGCTCGGCTTGGAAACTTTCGAGACACAACTCTGGGCCATCGTCGCCATGACGATTGTGATCTGGGTTGCAGAGTCCTTGTTCGAGTACGCCTTTGGCGTCCTCTGGCGCGGCTTGGCGCAAACGCTACAGCATGAGTTGCGCATGGACGCGTACACCCACGTGCAAAGTTTAGAGCCTGCATTTTTCGAAGACCGCAGCACGGGTGGGTTGATGGCCGTTCTCAATGACGACGTCAACCAGCTCGAGAGATTCCTAGACAACGGCGCCAACAACTTGATCCAGGTCGCAACGACCGTGATTGTGATCGGTGGCATGTACATCATGCTGTCACCGAGTATTGCTCTGTTTGCCATCGCGCCAATGCCCTTCATCGTTTGGGGATCCATGGCCTACCAGCGTCTTCTTGCGCCGCGCTACGACGCCGTTCGCGAAGATGTCGGTGCCCTCTCCGCCGACCTCTCTGGCAACTTGCAAGGCATCGCGACCATCCAGAGTTACACCCGCGAGGATTTCGAGGCGGGCCGCCTTGGCGCTACAAGCCTTCGCTACAGCAATTCCAACCGTAAGGCCATTAGGCTCTCCTCCGCATTCTCCCCAATGATACGGATGGCGGTGCTCACGGGCTTCTTGGGCACTCTTGTGGTCGGCGGGCACCAGGTCCATGAGGGTGTCCTCGAGGTCGGAGTCTTCTCCACAATCGTCTACCTCACCCAGCGCCTTTTATGGCCACTCACTCGCTTGGGCGAGACCTTTGACCTCTACCAGCGCGCCATGTCTTCGACTTCGCGCATCCTCGACCTACTCGGCGTGGAGCCCAAGATCTCCAGTGGCCCACTCGCACTTAGGCCCGAAGATGTCCGAGGAGAGCTCCGGCTCTCGAAAGCGGACTTTTTCTACCGACCCACCGTCCCTATTTTTGAGGGGCTCGACCTGTGTATGCCTGCGGGTAAGACCACGGCGATCGTAGGATCTACAGGCGCCGGCAAGTCCACATTGATCAAGCTGCTCCTTCGATTTGCAGATGTCCAAGGTGGCTCTGTCAGTCTTGACGGGACGGACGTTCGCGAGCTCCGCCTACCCGATTTGCGAGGCGCAATAGGATTCGTCAGTCAGGACGTCTTCCTATTTCACGGCACGGTGTCCGAAAATATCGCCTACGGTAGACCTGAATCTACGGCCGAGGAGATCTCAAGTGCTGCCATGGCCGCAGAGGCTGACGGCTTCATTCGGGCCTTCCCCGAAGGGTACGAGACGGTCGTCGGTGAGCGAGGACAGAAATTGTCGGGCGGCCAACGCCAACGGATTTCGATCGCTCGAGCCATCCTGAAAGATCCCCCCATACTTGTGCTAGACGAAGCCACTTCCAGCGTGGACAACGAGACGGAAGCTGCTATCCAACGGAGTTTTGCAGCCATCGAGCAAGGTCGGACAACGGTACTAATCGCCCATCGACTCTCCACAGTTCGCCACGCACATTGCATACACGTTCTAGAGGAGGGGCGTGTTGTCGAGTCGGGAACACACGAGGAGTTAGTCTCCCGAAATGGTGTGTATGCAGGCCTTTGGGCGGTGCAAACGGGTGCCGCAGGCTAGCTTAGGGCTTCTCTGTTTCGACGACACCGCAGCGCCCGGTGTGGATCCCCATTGCGCTTTCTCCCTAGACCGCTCCGAAAGTGGGTCTCGTGACCTACTTGAGTCCCAGCAAGGAGACTGCAGCTCAAATTTGAGAATCCCATCTCGGGGGTCAAGGGTTTAGCACGGACTGGCGATATCAAATCAGAACTTATCCACCAGCCTCTCCATACCTGATTGTGATTCAAGACCTCCCTCAACGACTCCGACCTGCGACCTTGTTGCGCCGGCTTCCCAAGGCGCTTCTCGCGGGGGTTTTGTACCTACTCTGGAGCACCGCTTCCCCCGGACTGCCTGAGGCCTATGCCAGCTCTAAAGGGTCTTCCGTGGAGGTTCTCGAAGACAAGAAGGATGAATACGAGGTCAAGGCCACTCTCCTCTATCACTTTCTGGCCTTTACCACCTGGCCAACAGTCGAAGAAGAGGGAAGCGACAAGAAGGTGCTCCCACCACTCGAGATCCTAGTTGTTGGTGTGGACCCATTTGGAGATCACCTGACCTCAACGTTTAAGGGCAAAAAACTCGGGGGGCGTTCGGTCACACTGCTCTACAGCAAGCAAATCCCAAAAGTCCTCACTGCAGACCTTGTATTTGCCGGGGGGTTGACCGAGAAGCAGCGCAGCGAGCTGATCACGCTCGGTTCGGGGAACCCCTCCTCCTGGTAGGGGAAACACCCGGATTCGGGGAAGAGGGTGCACATATCAATCTCTACCTCAAGGGTGCCAACATTGCATTTGAGGTCAATACCGACGCCGTCAGAGCTTCGAAGCTAACCATCTCCTCTTCCCTTTTGGGCCAAGCGAAGATCATCAAGACCAAAAAGACCAAAAAGACCAAAAAGACCAAA
>CALBMX010000086.1 GCA_937896235.1 uncultured bacterium | reverse complement strand
TCGTTGAGTCGGGCTAGCTAGTTGAGTCGGGCTAGCTAGTTGAGTCGGGCTAGCTGGTTGAGTCGGGCTAGCTAGTTGAGTTGCGCTAGCTCGTTGAGTTGCGCTAGCTAGTTGAGTCGGGCTAGCTAGTTGAGTCGGGCTAGCTCGTTGAGTCGGGCTAGCTCGTGATTGGCGGGCGCTTGAGAGCGATCATGGAAATCGCCTCGTACATCTTCGGCAGGGAGCCCTAGCGGTAGTCGGCGTAAGGGTCCGCTTCTTGGGCGAGGGCCACCCTCACGATCGCCACGATGATCGGTGCAAGCATGACGAGCCAACCGATCAAGGCCCTCGGTTTGGTCTCCGCAAGAAAGTGGGTTGCGACAAGGGAGAGCGGGAGCGCTCCAAGGATCAAGACCGCATTCCATGGGTCTAGCTCGCTGTACTCCACCGCCATCAACGCAAATGCGCCTGCGAGAAGCATGGTAGAGGCCCCGTCGAGCTGACCCGCATTCCAGTCGCGCCAAGCGGCTAGGGTGATCAGGCCGAAGCCAAGGCCGAGTGTTCCCGCCCACTGGGCGTAGAACATACTTCCGCTTGCGCCAATCGCCGCCGCTAGGACGCCCAGAACAACGCCGATTTGAATGGCGCCAGAGGGCCCTCCTCGATAACGAATCGCGCCATCGCCCGCCGCGAGCAGAAGCTTCCCGCCTAGGGCAAAGCCTAGGAGCTCTAAGAGGGGAAGCATCCCGCTCTCGCCGAGCCCGTGGTACTTAGAGACGACAAGAATCGGCACGCAGACGGCGGCGACTTCCAGGGCGCGGCGCCAGGGAAGTGCGCCGAGTCCTCCTACGAGGATGACGGCCCAAAACAGCCGGTCGTGGGCGCTCATCCCATCCTCGCCAAACGGCGAAGTGGGAACTCCTTTCAGCACGAGGAACCCACCGACAACGCCGGCGCAAAGCGCGACTGCCCCCCACCGACGAGGCCGCACTTGCACCTCTTTTGGGGAGCCAAGCGCTCGCCTTCGCACGGTCCAATGGACAGCTAGGACGAGCGCCGTTGCGGCCAACGCCGCGATGGCGACGCGCAGGAAAAACCAGAGGGGCTCCACTTGTTGTTAGCGGTTTGCCTCGACGCTAATCGTCACTTCTATCGCATCGCTGAGGGGACCGACCATGGTGTCCATTCCCCAATCCGTGCGGTTGATCTCAAAGCGCGTGTGAAAGCCGACAAGTTCACTGCCGCCCATGCCGGCGCCTGCGCCGACCAGGTCGACCAGCGCGGTCACGTCGCGTTTCTTGCCAACCATTTCTAGCTTGCCGGAAACTTCGAGCTGCAAAGGCGCTTCGTCGGTGGCCTCGCGGGATACGCGAACCGACTCGGACGTGAAGGTTAGGCTCTCGAATTCCTTAGCGGCGAAAAAGTCCGGGCCGCTGAGGTGCTGATCTCTCTTCTTGTCGTGGGTATCCACGCTGGCTGCGTCGACCACGATGTGGATGCTCGACTTTTCCGGATGCTCCGGATCGAAAGAGATCTCTCCTTCCACATCATTGAAGCGACCGTAAAAGCGGGAGACGTTGAAGTGCACGGCGCTGAATAGAATCGAGCTGTGCACGCTGTCGATGGAGTATGCACCTTCGCCAAGCGTAGTGCTGGCGGCGGATGAACTAGAGAGCGAAGCGAGCCCGGCGATAAGGCCGATGCCACCTAAGGTGAGGATTTGTTGAAACATGATTTTGCCTTTGGATATGGGAGCAGAAGAAGCAGCCATCAAAACCTAAAGGAACTTAACTAGCAACAAATCGACTCCCAAGAACCGCCACTATTGCACGCCCCATACGCATTCGACGGTCCCTATGAAGGCTGGCAAGCTGGAATCACTCCGCCGGACCCTGACCAAGCCCTCCAAGCTGAGGTAACCTTGAGGAACCCCTTTCCCCCATTTCTACACGCTTGCGTTTCAGGTGATCGAGAACGGCTACAGGCCAGAGCCCTCCGCTTGGCTCCACGATCGTGTCCATTTTTGGACCCGACGGTTTCGGCAGCCAGCTCGACTTGGACTTTGCGTACACCTCTATTCGTGATCCAGGCCAGCCCGCGCCTATGGATACAGCCACCCCCTCGACTGACCTAGACCTGCG
>CALBMX010000085.1 GCA_937896235.1 uncultured bacterium | reverse complement strand
CGCATCCCTCTTTCTCGAACCCTGGTCGCCTCATGGGATTGCTCTGCTCGATTATTGCCGTACTGTTTAGTACTGTGGATTGTGCCAGGAATCAGTTCCCGGTGAGCAACACGATAACTCCGCAGCTTATCCGTCACGATCTTTCTAGGCTCGCCGCCATGGCTTCGCAATAGACGTCTGAAGAAGCGCTTCGCTGCTGCGCCATCACGCTTTGCCTGCAGGTAGACATCAACCACTTCTCCGTCTTGATCAACAGCACGCCACAGGTAATGCTGCTTACCATTGATCCTGACAAAGACTTCATCGATGTAGAACGTGTCACCAAAGCCTCGGTGTTTTCGTTGTAGCCTCCGGGAGTATATGACACCAAACTTGATACACCAGAGGCGGATCGCTTTTCGGGATACAGTGATGCGTCGTTCAGCGAGCAGGTCTTCGATATCGCGGTGGCTGAGATTAAAGCGATAGTAGAGCCAGACAGTGTAGGACATGCTGTCGGATGGAAAGCGATGGCCTTTGTATGTGTTCATCCGTCGATTCTATCAATTTCGGGCAGTTAAGTTGGCGAACCCCCCCACAGCCCGTTTATCTGTACTATACTTAAAATCGTGCGTAGCAATAAGGGAGGTGGTGTTGTGAAGCGGAGGGAGTTCATCCGGGACGGTGCGAGAGTCGCTGCAACTGTCGTTGTTGCAGGAACCTTGGGCTGTGCTACCGGGAAAGTATCAACAGAGAAGCAACAAGAGGAGAAGAGCATGGCCGAACAGACCCGAGCTGAAGAAATGGACGCCGCCTTTGGTGAGCACATGGATGCAGAACTCAGCGGAGATCTCGACCGCACGATGGCCACCATGACGTCGAACCCACACCTTGTGAACGTGCCCACGATGCTCGGCGGGCAGGGACCGGATGGTGTTCGAACGTTCTATGCCAACCGGCTCATCGGACAGTTCTTTCCGCCGGACGTGAAGTTCGAGACACTCTCACGTACCTACGGTCAGGATCGGCTCGTCGACGAGCTGATCATCTCGTTTACCCACACGACCGAGATTGACCACTTGCTCCCACGAGTCAAGCCGACGGGCAAGTACGCCGAGGTCGCGTTCGTCGTCATTGTTGGTTTCGAGGGAGACAAGGTCTCGTACGAGCACATCTATTGGGATCAGGGCAACCTGCTGGTGCAGCTTGGGCTGATTGATCCCGAGGGCCTCCCCCTGACAGGCGCGGGCGCGGCCGCCAAGCTGCGCAATCCGTCAATTCCGGATCCGTTCTTCAACGAGTCCTGAGGGGCTAAGGCTCGCGCGGCACTGAACCGCCCGTCAGGCGTGGCGGAGGTTCCGACAAGTGACTATGCTTCCCGTCAAGGCTTTAAGCAAGTTTTTCATCCCAATGAGTACCGTTCTTCATCATCGTATTCAGGATAGTCAGCTGCTTGCGCATACAGGCTACCAAGGCTACTTTTTTGGGCTTACCTGCGGCCAACAGCCGTTCGTACATGGCTTTGATCTTGGGGTCGTACTGGATCGTCGACCACATTGACATAGATAGAACTGTGCGGGCTTTACTTCGCCCCCCGCTCACTCGCCGTTTTTCACGATAGCTGCCACTATCCCGGTTCATGGGTGCAACGCCGACAAGTGACGCGATTTCCTTTCGGTTGAGTTTGCCAAGTTCTGGCAGTTCGCTCATCAAAGTATAAGCCACAACTCTCCCCACGGCGCCGCCAGTTATCCTGCGCACACACGCCCAACTTGAACATCATGTGCAACATGCCATCACGCGATAAACAGCCCTTTGATCGCTTGGTTCGATGACGGATTTTGCCGAAGGTCGATTCAATCGGATTGCTCGTCCGCATGCTCTGCCAGTGCTGCGCCGGGAAATTGTAGAATGCCATTAGCTCTTCTCGGTCTTTTTGTGCAGTGTGTGCCACATTTAACAAGTCCTCCGTCAACCTGCCATTAGAGACCCTGTAGGACTCGGGCATCCGCCGCAAGTTCTCCACTGAGGAGAGTATTCGCATCGTTCTGGGCGGCCTCTGGCGAGAGAAGTCCATAAAGGTACTGAGTCGCCGGGAAGGCATCAACCACGACCTCTAGTACTACTAGCGCAAGGACTGCCTAGAGGCCGGCGACGTAGAGTGGTTACCTGATGCGTCCGAGCGCAGCGCAGCTACCCTCGGCCCACGGGGG
>CALBMX010000084.1 GCA_937896235.1 uncultured bacterium | reverse complement strand
AAGTGGATGCGCTTGGGCGGAGAGAGTGGAAGAAGGAGTCCGGCTATCATCGACAAGGGCGCGTCGAGAATACCTTCTTTCGTTACAAGCAGATTCTGGGTGGCAAGCTGCATGCGCGGCATGAAAAGGGGCAGGAGGTAGAGGCCGCGTTGGCCTGCAGGATCTTGAACCGGATGACTGGTTTAGGGCTTCCGGTCTCGGTTGCGAAGGCTGCATGAACTGGGTAGGGTAGGGACTATGCAGCTCGCGCTCAGCGATACGCACCAACGCCGCAGGGCCTCGCAACTCGAATTTACGCAACAAACACTAGAGCTGGTATCAAATGTTCCACTCACTCACTTTGAAACTATCCTTGTTCCCACCCCAGTGCTCCCAGGCGACCATCGGGCTCATTCGGACACTCCTTCGCCGGGCGTTGCTCGTGGCAGCTTCTGGTTTCTTCACCCTCTCTGGCACCTCACTAGCGCACGCCGGTGGGGCAAGTCCAGGTGATACATATGACATGGCTCCAAGCACGTACGATGTGACGAAAATGCAAGAATCCATCGACTTGGTCAAAGAGATGGATCCAGTTAGGGGCGGACAGCTTCAAGACCTCTACGACGACGGTAATCTCTGGTTTCTCTCCCGCAAAGCGAGTGAGTCGGGCCATACGAGTAAGCCAATCGCAGCAGTTAAGGTAAAGGGCAAGTCCGTACTCACTATTGCCGCCGTGTTATGTCATGAACTCCTTCATCTCAACGGCACTGATGTGACCTATAACGCCGGGACAGGGGCAGATACCGTATGCGACCTCCCCGAGCCGACGATAGCTGATGGGCTGGCGAAGCACGCTGAATATCATGAAGAGACTCTGGACGATAACTGCTTTATGTCCTGCCTTCTCGCAGTCGAAGGCAAAATAACGGATTGTAAAGATGTCATGGAGACATTGGTTAGCGCCCTCCAGTACTACACGGAGGCTTTTGATGTAGTCGAGGAAAGCTACCCTCTCATCGCGGCTAACTACAAAGCCGAGGCTGAACGAGTGCAGCGCCAGCTCGTCCAGTTTTCTGAGATTGATTGCTGTTGCAAAGATTTTTCGCGATAGGGATCTCTGATTGCCTTTGAAGTCACCTAGGGAGACTCTGCGATTAGAGCATGAACTTCTGGGGTTACTTTGTCCTTTTCTAACGGCGCACCCTTTCTTTCTTTTTGGGATATTGAAGGTGTGCGCAGTGTTTCCGATCTTTAGTGCTCACATTTGAGACGAGCGCTTTGTACTCCTAATCCTCACAAATGAAATTCACAATTACAGTCCCCTTTGCCATTATTATTCTAGTCTGCCTAGCTCTTGTATTTGCGAAGGAATCGCCTGGCGTTGTCCCCCTGCCTGCGATCACTCCGCCTGCGACTGCCCAGCCTGCGGTCGCTCCACCAGTCGTCCGGCCCCCTGATTCACTGTATGGCGTCAATCATAACTTAGATTGCGATCTCTCCATACCCGGATATTATGCAGAGGTTTCCTACGATACTGAGGCCCGCGTGGTGTCGGTAAAATGGTCCTTAGATTCAGGGGAAGCCATTGCCGGCTACCAGGACATTTCATGTACTTATTGGCCAACTGCAACAGCGCTTGGCCCCAATGGGGAGCTGCTTATCTGCGGCAAACAGTTAGATGGAGATACAATCATCGAATCTCTCATTCTTTCAAGTCCGACAGTCGTTGTTGTTGCTGGTGGTGGAGCGACTCCTCCATACTCTAGAGTCTTTCCTCAAGGTATCCAGACTCGAAGTATTCTGTGGCAATCTACAAGTGTGGATTTTGACATGGCCCGAGACATTACTTGCTTTTCCGGTGATGCAAATGGGGTCTATGCATACTCCTACGATCCACCGCAGATAATCCGGATCGACCGGCTCAGCGGAGTCCTTACAGTCCTCGCCGGTGTTGCAGCTTCCGCCGGGACTCTTGCTGTCCCTCAATTGGTCGATGGCAAGTACATGACTATTTGGTACCGTGAACATTCGGTAATGGGTGGTGTCTTGGTGGTGAAACCACATAACCGCGAACTAGACAAACCTCTCGTATTATTCGATGGTGACATGGACGGTAGTTTCGATAACTATTTCGAACCCGATTCTTCGATATGGGTCAGCCTTGGACTTCATGATGAAGCGTTGTATGTGGACTAATGCCAACCTCGACAAGTGCAAAAGATGTAACCGTCGCGTGACGCCCACGTCCCCGCTTCCTGGCCCTATACGCCGTGCTGATCCGCGACGAGCTTCTCGATAATCTCGTTGCGTCTGCCCTCGACCTCGGCTTCGAAGTTCTCTTTCCACGCGTGGGGCAGCAGCTTTGTGACGTCAGTCTCGGTTGCGATTCTCTGCAGGACGTCACGGAGATAGAGTTTCACATTGACGCCCGCCGCCTCGGCGGAGTGGATCAGGCTCATCATGATCGCCGCGGTTTTGCCCCCGGCTAACGTCTGCACAAAGAGCCAGTTCTTGCGCCCGACAGCGACCGGTTTCATAGCTCGCTCAGCGCGGTTGTTGTCGATTTCGAGACGACCATCCGTGGTGTAGACCACGAGTGCATCCCATTGAGCCTGGGCGTAGTGCACCGCTTTCCCCATCGGGCTTTTGGGTAGCACCATGGCTTCCGCACTGCCGAGCCACGCCTTGATTTGCTCTAGGATTGGCACCGAGTACTTCTGGCGCAGCTCCAACAGGCCCTCCTCTTTGAGCTTCTTCTTCCGCGCGATCTTCTCGATGCGATAGAGCTTACGAATCAGTCCGAGCGCGACAGCGCTCAGGTCCGGATCGCTACTCTCCGCTCGTTCAAAGTACCTTCGCGTGTGTGCCCAGCACGCCACCTCCGTGACGTCGTCGGGTAGAAAGATCGGGTCGTATCCGGGGTAGGCGTCGGCGTGAATGAAGCCTCGGAACTTCTTGAATATGGTGATCGGTCGGTCGGGTTCTCGCGACTCCGTAAAGTCGTAAAAGTGTTGACCGAGCTTATCGATGTAGACCCACAGTCTGCCGGTCTTTGAGCTGCCAGACTTTCCGGCCTGGGCGATCTTCACAGTCGTGTCGTCGGTGAAAACGATGTCTTTGGCGAGGATGGACTTTTGAAGTGCGTCGTGAAGAGGTTCGAGCAGCTCGCCGCAGCGAGAAACAGAGCGCTCGAGCACACTGCGGGAGAGGTCCAGCCCCTCGCCCGCGTACTTCTTTT
>CALBMX010000083.1 GCA_937896235.1 uncultured bacterium | reverse complement strand
GTGCGGTCCGGATGTGTTGGTGAAGTGATCAGAAGTGTGCGGCACCGTATGTCCGCGTGTAACTTTGGATGTTCTCTCGGCCACGTGCGGTCCGGATGTGTTGGTGAAGTGATCAGAAGTGTGCGGCACCGTATGTCCGTATGTCTGCTAGGGCGCTAGACTAGTCGCCTTCCAACCCCTTCGTTCCTGCAACGCCCCATGTCTAACGCCCCCCGTATTATTGAATGTGTTCCTAACTTCTCTGAGGGCAGCAATATGGCCCTCATCAAGAAGCTCACGGATGTGATTGAGGCTGTCGACGGCGTCAGCTTGCTGGACGTCGATCCGGGGAAGGCGACGAACCGCACCGTCGTCACGTTCGCGGGCGCACCCGAGGCTGTGATCGAAGCCGCTGTTGCTTGTGTGACCTTGGCGGCTGAACTGATCGATATGTCGAAGCACACTGGCGAGCATCCTCGCTTTGGCGCGACAGACGTCTGCCCGCTAGTACCGATCTCGGGAGTGACGATGGAGGAGTGCGTCGTTTATGCACGCGAGATGGCAAGGCGCATTGGCGAGGCCGGCATTGGCGTTTACTGCTACGAAAGCGCGGCGTTCAGCGAGGGTCGTCGCAACCTTGCTGTTGTGCGCGCGGGCGAATACGAGGGGCTGTCCAAGAAACTTAGCGATCCCGAATGGAAGCCCGACTTCGGGCCTTCAGCGTTCAACGCTCGTGCAGGGGTGACCGCTGTGAGCGCTCGTGATTTTTTGGTCGCCTACAACGTGAATTTGAACTCGACGTCGACGCGCCGCGCCAACGCGATTGCATATGACGTTCGCGAGAAGGGACGCAAGAAGCGAGAGAGTGAGAGCATGCTGTCGCCCATCGTAAAAGATTCGAATGGCAACGACGTTTGGGAGCCGGGCAGCCTTAAGTGCGTGAAGGGCATCGGCTGGTTCATTGAAGAGTACGGCATTGCGCAGATATCGATGAACCTGACGAACATCAGGGTGACGCCAGTTCATGTGGCGTTTGACGAGGTCGTTTCCAAGGCGGCGGCGCGTGGAATCCGCGTGACTGGCTCGGAAGTTGTTGGGTTGATGCCGCTGCAGGCTATGTTGGATGCGGCTGATTTCTATCTCGCTAAACAAGAGCGCAGTTTGGGTATTAGCGACGCCGAGAAGATCAAGATCGCAGTGAAATCGATGGGGCTTGACGAGCTCGGGCCCTTCGAGCCGAACGACAAGATTATTGAATACGTACTTGCGAAGGGAGGCCCGAAGCTATTGGCCGACCTAACCGTCGCCGAATTTGTCTATGAGACGGCTTCGGAGTCTGTTGCACCTGGCGGGGGCTCCGTCGCCGCGAACTTGGGTGCGCTGGGCGCAGCGCTGGGGACGATGGTCGCAAACCTGTCGGCACACAAGCCGGGTTGGGACGAGCGATGGGAAGAGTTCTCTGGTTGGGCTGTGAAAGGAAAGAGGTGCCACGACGAGCTGATTCATCTGATCGACGCGGATACGGATGCGTTCAACGGCATCATGGCCGCGATTCGTTTACCGAAAGGAACCGACGACGAAATGGCCGTGCGCGCTGCCGCGATGGAAGCGGCGACATGCGGCGCGATCGAAGTTCCACTGCGCGTGATGCAAGTTAGCTTGGATTCGATGGAGACGATCAAGGTGATGGCCGAGCTCGGCAACCCGGCATCCGCATCCGACGCGGGGGTCGGCGCACTTTGCGCTAGGTCCGCGGTGATGGGTGCAGGCCTAAACGTCCGTATCAACGTGAAGGATCTCGCAAGCGCAGAGACCCGCGCGAGGTACGTGGAAGAAGCCCTAGCGATTCAGGCGAAAGCCGAGGCCATGGAGAAAGAGATCCTAGCCTTGGTCGAGCGCAATCTATAGCCAGGGGGTGCGTTCATGCGACGGCATGGCTGATGGGCGCCAGGTAAGGTTGCTTTGTACCTTTCCCCGGAACCACACTCAAACGCACGTGCCACCTCGTATCCTTTAGTGTTATGAAACTCATCTTTGCCCTACTTGCCATGCTCCCCCTCGCCTGCGGTGGCCAAGCCTCCGCAGGGCGCGTACTGACCCTGACTGGCTCGAGCACCATTGCTCCTCTTGCTGCGGAGATGGGCTTGCGCTTCGAAGCCGTCAACCCCGGTTCGCGTGTGGATGTGCAGTCCGGCGGATCGAGTCGCGGCATCGCTGACGTTCGCGCGGGGCACGCGGACATTGGAATGGCGAGCCGAGCTCTCGCTGCGTCCGAAGAGGACCTGACTCCGGTTACGATCGCTCGTGACGGCGTCGCACTTATCGTGCACGCAGACAACGTCGTGACCGAGTTGACATCCGAACAGGTTCGTCGTATCTATCTTGGTGAGGCGAGTGATTGGAGCGAGTTCGGCGGAACTAGCGGGCCAATCACCGTGGTGAATAAGGCCGAAGGGCGCGCGACACTGACGGTGTTCCTTGAGCACTTTGGCTTGGATTCGCGAGCCATCCAAGCCGATGTGATCGCTGGCGAAAACGAGCAGGCGATCAAAACAGTCGCAGGGACTCCAGGCGCAATCGGGTACGTGTCGATCGGGACAGCTATGGTCGATCGGGAAGCCGGTGTGACTATCAAGCTATTGGCACTTGACGGAGTGCAAGCAACGCACCAAAACGTCTCGTCGGGTGCCTACCCTCTCTCTCGACCTCTCAACCTCGTTTTGACCACCTCGCCGAGTCCGCTCGCCCTAGAGTTCATTGAGTTTGCTCGCGCACCTGAGCAGAACGACTTGATCTTGCGCGAGTCTTTTGTGCCCATGGCAGAGAAGCTGTAAGCCGGGCTTGAGGACATCCTTAGCCATCGCGCCGCGCACCCGCCAAGATCGCGCGCTTGGGGTTGTCCTTCGCAGCAGCGCTTTACTAGCCGCGTCGCTCATCTTTCTGGTCCTACTGTTTGTTGTCTTCGAGGCGCGTGGCGCTTTAGCCACCCCCGGATTCGGCGCGTTCTTTACCGACCCTAGTTGGCACCCGGTAGACGACGGTACTGGCTCCGAATACGGCGTGTTGCCCATGTTGGCGGCGACGTTGGCAACCACCTTTGGTGCGCTCTTGATCGCCACTCCTCTTGGGATCGGCGCAGGTGTATTCAACGCACTGGTCGCACCAGCGCCTTTCGCGTTGCTCCATCGCTCGCTAGTTGAAATCCTCGCTGGAATCCCATCCGTTGTCTACGGGTTATGGGGGCTTGTCGTTTTGGTGCCGTGGATCGGGGGCGTTAGTCACTCCGGCCAGGGCCTCCTCGCCGCATCGATTGTATTGTCCCTGATGTTGCTGCCGACGATCACCCTCTCAACAGAGGCCGCCCTACTCGCAGTACCCAAAGAGCAACTTCAAGCGGCCGCCGCCCTCGGCCTCGGCCCAATCGCTCGTGCCCGCCTTGTCGCCGTTCCCGCCGCACGACGCGGAATCGTCGCTGGACTTGTGCTCGCAACGGGACGCGCAGTCGGGGAGACCATGGCGGTACTCATGGTTGCCGGGAACGTCGTCGCGTGGCCCCGTGGTTTGCGCGATCCACTCCGAACCCTGACCGGGAACATTGCGCTGGAGATGGGATACGCTACCGAATCGCATCGCTCCGCCTTGTTTGTCGTTGGATTGGTTCTAATGCTCTGCGTTGCGCTTCTCGTGATCCTTGCGGGGCTCTTCGGTAGCGGTAAAAACCACTCGGTGAGCGCTTCGGGGAGTGCCGGTCGATGAGGCGGGAGTCCGGACTCAAGGCCCTTCTCTGGGCAATCTCCATGGGAGTCTGTGCGCTTCTTGTTTGGATCGTCGCGGATTTGGTGAGTCGTGGAACTGGTCCGATTTCGCTGGAGTTCCTCATGGCAGCACCTCGCGATGCCGGTCGCGCGGGCGGTATAGGTTCTCTTTTGGTGTCAACTTTTTGGATCGTTGCCGTCGCGACAGGGGTAGCTCTACCGATCGGTTTCTTCTCGGCAGTCCTACTCGCGGAAGACACTCATTCTAGGATGTCACGAGCTGTGAGGTCCTGTCTGGATATGCTGAACGCAGTCCCCTCGATTGTGTTCGGTCTTTTTGGAAATGCGCTATTTTGCGTTGCGCTTGGAATGGGGTATTCGATTCTTTCGGGGGGCCTCACGCTCAGCTGCATGATCCTCCCCATATTGATTCGAACAATGGAGCAGTCCCTGCGCGCCGTTCCAAAGGAACAGCGCTTCGCGGCAAGTGCGCTCGGACTGTCAGACGTCACCACTCTCTTTCGCGTCCTCCTTCCACCGGCGTCCTCCGGTATGGCGGTTGGACTAATTCTCGGTGTCGGCCGAGCTCTGTCCGAGACAGCCGCGCTCATTTTTACAGCGGGTTATGTGACTCGCTTTCCCGACAACCTGCTCGACTCGGGACGCTCCCTCTCCGTCCACATTTTCGACTTAGCCATGAACGTTCCCGGTGCCGATGAGCGCGCTTACGCCAGCGCACTTGTACTTGTCGTGATCCTCTTTGTTATTAACAGCTGCGTGCGTTTGGCGGCGCGGCACTTTCAAGCGAGGCTTGCTACATGATTTCCGCTGAGAACGTCTCCGTCGCATTTGACGGGAAAATCGTAGTCGAAGCGGTTAGCTTGGAGTTGCACTGCTGCAGGATCACAGCGATTGTTGGCCCGTCCGGCTGTGGGAAGTCGAGTTTTCTAAGCGCCTTGAATCGCCTGACTGACCTGATGCCCGGCTCGTCGATCGGTGGTCGGATCCATGTCGATGGCGTCGACATACTCAGTGGCAAGGAGCCGCCTGTCGGCCTCCGACAAAGAGTGGGCATGATCTTCCAAAGGCCGAACCCGTTCCCGCTTTCCATCGAGCGAAATATTCAACTAGCGCTGCGCGAGCATGGAGAGAGGAACAGGGCAAAACTAGCTGAAGCCACCGAAAAGAGCCTTCGAAGAGTCGGACTTTGGGACGAGGTCAAAGACAGATTGGGGGAATCGGCGATGCGACTCTCCGGAGGCCAGCAACAGAGGTTGTGCATCGCTCGGGCCCTTGCCCTGGAGCCTCAAGCGCTGCTGTTCGACGAGCCTACGAGTGCACTGGATCCGTTGTCGGCGAGAGTCATCGAAGACCTTATCCAAGAGTTGGGTCACCAGCTCGCGATTGCCATCGTGACGCATGATCTTTCCCAAGCGAAGAGGTTAGCGGACGACTTGACCGTGATTTGTTATCGCGACGGGCGAGGAGTCATGGTCGCCTGCGGGCCAGCGACCGACGTCTTTAGGGATCCGGGCGATTCGGACGCTGCGTTGTATTTGGGCGAGCGCTAGGTCGGTAGGACTTGCAGGTCGACTGGCCGAATGGCAGCCTACTCCGGAAGGGACACGAGGGTGGGCTGGAGAGTACTCGCATCTCGGCCGCGTAGCGGGTGGAGAGTCTTCGCCCTTTGGATTTAGGAGCTACGCTTGTCCGTCGTCGTCTTCCTGAGCCCTAAATTGTTCCAAGCTGCGATACATGGCACGCAAGTCGCGCGTGCCGCCGATCGTAAACCAGGTCATGATCACGATTCCAGTAAAGAAAGTGAACCAGGTCCAGCCTCGCCACCAGCTAAGCCAGACCTCGTCGCCTACATCGACAACTAGGTTGTAGGCCGTTCCGATTAAGAAGATCACCGTCCAAACTAAAGGCCAAGTGACCGTCACCAAGGTGACCCACTTGTCCGCACCAGTGAACTCGTTATTGAATCCGAGCTTGGTGAGCCAAGCGGCGTGCTCGGTCTTCGTCTCAACCTGATCTTCAGTCACGGCGAACTCACCGCGATGAAGTAGCTTGTCGAGGTTGTGCTCGCGGCGTGGCCCGTAAAGAGACACGAGGATATAAGAAGTGATCGAGATTGCGATCGCGAAAAAAGTCAGGACCTGGCCTGTGATCCATTCGGATTGGTGTAGGTACAAGATCCCCGTTGCGGCCCAAGCAAGCAGTGACTCCGAGTTGCTTGCGAGGAGCAGCGACTCTCCGGCAAATTCCTGCTTCACGATGATGCCGAACGAACTTGAGAGCAGGCCTAAGATCATTGCGGTCCAAGCTGCCTCCGTAGTCCCTCGCTTCCAGTACAGGCCTCCGATTATGGCGGACCCTGCACCACCGACAAACACCGCACCGGTGAGGGCGAGGAACATGGAGATGTACTGCGTTGGTTCGTAGTAGAAGCTAAAGAGGGTCGCGAAAACAGCAACGCCAAAGATGGCGCTCTTGAGTAAGAAGAGGTGCGACTTGGTTGAGAGTGCCCGTTTGCGAAAGGGGAGGATCACGTCCTGCACAAAAATCGAACCCCAAGAGTGCAGGTACGTGTCGTTTGTGCTGATGAAGGCACCTAGCATGGAAGCGGCAAACAATCCGAGTAACCCGGTGGGGAGGAGAAGTGCGGTCGCAGCGGGTGTGCGTATCTCGGATTGCAGCGCGTTGGTTGCAAGGCCGTCTAGTGTCTCTCTCAGGCCCGCCGTCTCAGCCGCGTATGCAGGGTGGTGCAAGAGTGTGCGGATCGCCACGGGGAGAACTACAGTGACCAGCATCAAAACCCGGAAGCGCCAACCGTTAAGAATGTTGGCCATGCGCGCCTCATGTGCGTTTTTTGCCGCGGCGTTGTAACCTTGGTCGCCTTGCCATGCACGCATGCCGTAGAAGAGAACCACGACGCTGATGAGCCAATAGAAGACGTTGAAGTTGCTCTCTTGGCCTAGGTCAAAGGGGTTGACCATGGATCGACCCGCGAGGGCATTCGTACTCGGATCGACGTACACGCCCTGCCAGACCTTGCCGAGTAAGGTGTCGGACAGATGTTCCCAGGGCATCGTGAATAGAATGAAGCCGATGAGCACAAGGAATATGACGTTGCTGAAAACGCCCTGTAGGAAGTCGGTGACCATGACCGCGATCTGTCCGCCCATGAAGACGAATAGGAGGGCGATGGACATGAGCCCAATCATAAGCGCCAAGAACGTGCTCGCCTGATACCCCCATATTCCGAAGTGTTCCGGGAAGCCGCAAAGGGCGATGAAGAACCGAGCGGCGACACCTGGGAAAATTCCGTAGTTGATGATGCCTGACACAAACGCAACGAGCCCGGCGAAGACGCGGAACTTCTTGCTGTAGCGCATCTCGAAAAATTGAGCCAAAGTCATCGCTCGAGTTAACCGGAAGCGATAAATCACCCAACCTGAAAGCGCCATGAGGATGAGTGCCGGGCCTTCCATCAAGCTCCACCAAATTGAGGTGAAGCCGACGTCGTAGTTCTGCTGGAAGTACCAGACGAGGGTGATGACCCCGAGTTGGGCCATATTGAAAGCGACGGAGATCAAATAGCGCCCAGCACTGCGATTGGCCGCGAGGAAGCCGGAGACGCTGTTCCCGTAACGCCTCGTTGAAAGGGCGGCAGCGGTGAGGGCCGTGAGGAGACCGGCGACGATCAGCCAATCGATGGTGGCCAGATTCACGCGTCCGCTCCCGGGTGCTTTGTAGTTGCCACGTTGATTTGCATGCAGGGAGTTTAGGGAAGTGAACGGCAGCGCGAAAGCACACATCTGGTGAGCGCACCTCACGCTAGCGAGGAGGACCCTCAAAGTCTATGGTTAGCAGTCCATGAAGAGCCTCCCCCGACATCTCATCTCCATTACGTGTGCCGCTGCCCTGACCGCGGCCTGTGCCGCACTACCGCCGAGTACGGGCGACATGTCCGCTGATCCATTACCAGCTCGGCAGCACTACGTTGCCTTTCGGGCGCGCGCTCCCTTACAGATCGATGGTGTGATGGCCGATGCCGAGTGGGGAGCTGTGCAGTGGACGGAGCTATTTGTAGATATCGAAGGCGACAAGCAGCCGAAGCCAAGGCTTGCGACCCGCGCGAAGATGCAGTGGGACAATCAGTACTTCTACATTGCGGCCGAAATGAAGGAGCCGCACTTGTGGGGGACCCTGACCAAACGTGACTCGGTGATTTTTCACGACAATGATTTTGAGGTCTTCATCGATCCCGACGGCGACACGCACGACTACTACGAGCTCGAGGTGAATGCCCTTGGCACCGAATGGGACTTACTCTTGGAGAGGCCCTACCGCGACGGAGCTCCCGCCCTCCACGAATTCGATACGCCTGGACTACTGAGCGCAGTTCACCTAAATGGCACGCTAAACACTCCGTCCGACGTCGACGACAGCTGGACGATCGAGATAGCAATCCCATTCGCTTCGCTCGCGGCGTTCGCCGGTAGACCCGTACCACCGGCTGGCGGGGATGTCTGGTGGGTGAACTTCAGCCGCGTGCAGTGGAAGCTCGACGTTGTGGATGGCGGCTACAGGAAGCGCTGCGACAGCGAAGGTCGGGAGCTTCGTGAGGATAACTGGGTTTGGTCGCCACAAGGTGTGATTGCGATGCACGAGCCCGAGTCCTGGGGCCTTGTCCAATTCGAAGATGCGATAGCCTCGGGCGAAACATCCTTAGCGGATCCCTTTCGGCTTCCGGCGGATCTCTGGCAGCGGTATTTGCTTCGCGAGATTTATGACACGCAGAAGGCGTATCGCAGCGCGCATGAGACTTTCTTCGATTCTACGGAAGAGCTGAGCGAAGTGCTACGCAAGCAGTGCGAGGAGGGCGGCTACGAGTTGAGCTTGTTTACGACGCCTTCGATGTTTGAGGCACGCCTAAAGCATCGCGCCACGGGTGTTTTGCGCGTCAATCACGAAGGGCACATCTGGTAGGCGCATCATGTTGCAACGCGATCCAAGTAATCCAATCCTCACGCGAAGTGCGATCCCTCCCGCTACTGGACTTATAGATCCATCATCGGTGTTTAATCCGGGGGCGATTCATTTTCAAGGTCGGGACCACCTGATGTTGCGCGTGCAAGCGCGCTCGCGGGCGACCTCACTCGTAATGGCGTCGAGCTCCAACGGCATACACTTTGAGGTGGCAAACACGACGGTGCATTTTGAGGGGCTCGAGCGGGAGGCGCGGGTACTCCACCACATTTACGATCCGCGATTGACTGAGATCGACGGTGAAGTCTTCATAACGTTTGCCGCGGACATGGAGGACGCGTGCCGTCTTGGAATGGCGCGCTCGAAGGACCTCGTGTCTTTTGAGTTTATGGGATTTAGCGAGGCGCCCTCTCGGAACGGCGTTCTCTTTCCGGAGAAGGTCGACGGCCGCTATTTACGTCTAGAGCGCCCGAACGCAGGTGTTGTCGCGGGCGGTGTGGCTACTGGGGACGCCGTGATCCTCGCCGAATCAGACGACCTCGTGGCTTGGTCCCAAGTTGGCGCTCCCGTCTTTTCCGGGCGCTGGCGCTATTGGGATGAGCTGATTGGTTCGGGTCCTCCGCCCGTGAAAACTCGCGCGGGGTGGCTGCATATTTACCACGGCGTCGCAACGCACTTCGCAAGCTCCAATATCTATCAAGCCGGAGCCGTCTTGCTAGACCTTAAGGACCCGAGCCAGGTGCTCACACGGACGTGGGATAACATCCTGGAGCCTCGCGAGCTCTACGAGTTGACTGGGCAAGTCCCGAATGTCGTGTTTCCCAGCGGCTGGATTGTTCGTGACGTCGACGCGGAGGGATTTGCTTTGGAGTCTAGCGAGGTGTTGGTCTATTACGGCGCTGCCGACACGTGCGTTGGACTGGCTCGAACCACGATTGGCGAACTTCTACATTCCTGTTCTGAGGGCACTTAGCAATATGATTACTTCTCTACCCATTCGCGCGTTGCTCTCTGTCACTCTTGGTTTTACAGGCTGCTACCAAGTCGGCAACAAAGAAGTCCATGCGTCCACTAGCGCTACCGAGGTCGAGGCAGTCCAAGCGCCTCGGCCCAACATCGTCTTCATCTACTCCGATGATCACGCGACCGCTGCGATCGGCACCTATGCGAACTCTGTCGTAGCCCCGTTTGCAAAGACACCCCACATCGACTCGCTCGCAGCCCAGGGGATGCGCTTCGACAGGGCGTTTTGCACCAACGGTATTTGCGCGCCTGCCCGCGCCGTTGTCTTGACGGGAAAACACAGCAACCTAAACGGCGTTCTCGACAACGGCAGTCTCTTTGACGGCAGCCAAGTCACGTTTCCGAAGCTCCTTCGCGATGCGGGCTACCAGACAGCACTGATCGGCAAGTGGCACCTCAAAACAAACCCCACGGGTTTCGACTACTGGGACATCCTTCCGGGTCAGGGGTACTATTATGCGCCCGATTTCATTCGGCCAGCGGCCAACTACGACGAGACCGCCTCTGCGGAAGTGCAGAAGGCCGAGGAGATGGTCGAGCGCCGTCGCGTCGAGGGTTACGTAACGAATATAGTCACCGATCTGGGGCTAGCCTGGCTCTCGGAAGGCCGGGAAGAGGGCAAGCCGTTCCTGTTGATGTTGCAGCACAAGGCGCCGCACCGTGAGTGGATGCCCTCACCTTCGCAGCACGCTTTGTACGAGGGGCAAACCCTGCCCGCGCCGACTAACCTGCTCGATGACTATAAGGGGCGCGCATCGGGCGCGAGCAATCAAGAGATGAGCATCGCCCAGCATATGTGGCTGCTATATGACTTGAAGATTCCGCCAGCCTATTGGGGCGACGGGAAAGAAGAGCATGTGCTGACGGGCCCCGATCGGTGGGCCGAGGGGAGGTCGGACCGAATGAGTCCGAGTGAGCAGGCGGCGTGGGATGCCGCGTATACCCCTCGCAATGAGGCCTTTCGGGATGCGGTTGTAAACGAAGGCTTGGAGGGTGACGCCCTTACGAACTGGAAGTATCAGCGCTATCTTGCGGACTACTTGCGCTGCATCTCGGGTGTGGACGAGTCCGTCGGTGAGGTGATGGCGTGGCTGGAGGAGAACGATCTCGCTGAGAACACGATCGTTGTGTATTCCTCCGACCAGGGATTCTTTCTAGGTGAACACGGCTGGTACGACAAGCGTTGGATGTATGAGGAGAGCCTACAGGTACCGTTGATTGTGCGCTGGCCGGGCAAAGTCGCGGGAGGGAGAGTCGACGAACACCTCGTGCAGAACTTGGACTTTGCGCCGACGTTCCTAGCGGCGGCTGGCGTTGAGATTCCACAGGCGATGCAGGGCAAGAGCTTGCTGCCGATCTTACGCGGCGAGGAACTTGGAGATGGCGAGTGGCGCGACTCGATCTACTACCGCTACTTTGAAGTCGGGATTCACGCGGTTCCGCCGCACTACGGCGTGCGAACGGAGCGGCACAAGCTGATCTATTATCACGGGCTTGACGAGTGGGAGCTGTTCGATTTAGAGCGCGACCCCAACGAGATGGACAGCTGCTTTGGCGATGCCGAATACACTGAGATTCAAGGCGCCCTCGAAGTTGAGCTGAAGCGATTGCGAGCCCTCTATAAGGACGAGGATTGACCTCTGGACCTGCGCCCAGTAGACAGGTCAGTGAAAGAACCGCGCGCTGCCGATCGGTAGCGCGCGGTTCTCTCGTTACTAAGCCTGAGCCCTACGCTTCCCGAAGCGCGCTTGCCGCATCGGTCATTGTTTTGATCAGCTTGTTGATACCCGACTCGGGGCCGTAGCGCTTGTTCATGGCAGCGGCGTGGTCGTCCAGAACCTTTGGGTCGGTAACACTTCGGGTGAAATTGTAGATCGGGTAGGAGATCAAACCAAGGAGGCTCTCGGAAGGTGCCGGCTCGTGGTTCTCGAAGAGAGTGAAGAGCTGCACTTGAATCGCTTCCTTGTCACCGTCGGACCAATAGGACACCATGAGAGTGTTGACCTCAAGATCGATGTCAGCCTGAAGCAGTTCGATCTGCTCATTGGCAGAGGCGACAACTAGAGCCGCCGCCAAACGCTCACGGAAGGACGTCAGAGAGACGGCATCTAGGCGCGCTTCGAGGAGAAGAATCTTCGCATCGAGGTTTGCCTCTCCCGAGTCCTGGCGCTCAACAAGGGTGTCGCGCTCATCTAGTCCGGTGGCAATCCTCTCGTAGTTGGTAGCCATCTCTTGGGACTGTTTATCCGACGCTAGGTCCGCTCGCATACCTTTGGAAACACGCCGCAGGAGTGCAGTGTCGCCCGATTTTTGGGCCTGCGCTCCAATCGAGCTCCAGAACACACTGCAGGATCGGGAGCCCGGGGTCGGGAGCTCGCCAGCTTGTAGCATAGCGATCATTTTCTCGCTGGAGCCAGAGTTCGGATCGTTGAACGAGGCGACGTACAGATCGTAGATACGTGCGTCGAGACCAACCTGCTTTGCCCGAGCAAGCTGCTTCGCACTGGCGTGAACGGCGAGGGCCTCTACAGCTTGGGTCAGCTCTTCGGCCTTGATGTTACCTAGGGTGAACTCGAGGAAGAGCAGCTCGACCTGGGCGTTTTTATCACCGCTCTCAGCTTTTGCGCGCACGCTGTCAATGGACATCAGCGCATCGCGCGAGCTCGCGAAGGAGGCGACGGTTCGGTCGTTCGGCTTGCCGATCACGTTCCCCTCCGCATCCATGAAGGCCAAGGACGGATAACCACCAAACCCCTTCTCTTGGAGCAGCCGGTCATAGGGGACACCTTCAAGGTGGGTGGCGATATTGAGATAGGGGACCACCGTCTCGGAGAAGGCGGGAAAGTCGATGTCGGAGAGCGCACGGCCCTCCAGGGAGTCGCAGGGGCCTCAGGGTGAGTAGGATCGCGAGAAATAGGTGAAGAGCAGCTTGCCCTCCGCCTTTGCCTTTGCGCGCGCGGCGTCGTAATCCAGCATCCAGTTTCCATAGGAGACGAACTCCTTGGCGACCTTCTTATCGTACTTGGCCTGCAGTTCGGCTTGCTCGTCTGTGCTTTGCGAGAAGCCAGATCCAGCGAGCACGGCGGCTAACATAGGGATCAGGAGTAGTTTTTTCATGCGGAGATCCTAGCGCTAGGGCAGGGACTCGCAGCGCTTTGGTATCGCGTTTTACAAAAATACCGCACAGCGCAAAGGGTGAGACCCAGCGCTGTGCGGTACTTGTTGGTTGCCGTTGCTGGCAGCCGCGATTACGCGCCCGTTCGAGACGCGCGCTTACGGGCGTTCGGGTCGAGCAGCGTCTTGCGAAGGCGCATGCTCTTCGGGGTGATCTCGACGCGCTCGTCGTCCTCGACATACTCGAGCAGCTCTTCCATGGACATGATGCGCGGAGGGGAGATCTTCGCGTTTTCGTCGCGGCCCGAGGCGCGCATGTTGGTGAGCTTCTTCGTACGGCACACGTTGAGAGGAAGGTCACCCTCGCGGTTGTACTCGCCGACGACCATGCCCTCGTAAACGTCCTCACCTGGTATGACGAAGAACGTGCCCCGGTCTTGCAGACCGTCGAGGGCATAGGGGATCACGGTGCCGTTACGGTCCGAGATCAACACTCCGTTTTGACGGCGCGGAATGTTGCCGCCGTCTTTCTCCCAGCGCTCGAAGACGTGCGAAATAATCGCCTCGCCTTGAGTCAGGGTAAGGAGTGCGGTTCGAGCACCAATGAGTCCGCGGGACGGAATGAAGAAGTCCAGCTTCGTCATCGTGCCATCCGAATCCATATTCTCGAGGAGGCCACGGCGGCGACCTAGGTAATCGATGATGCGACCGGCGGATTCCGTCGGGCATTCAACTGTCGCGCGCTCGATAGGCTCACAGGCAACGCCGTCGATCATTTTGATGATGACACGTGGCTTCGAAACGGCGAACTCGAAGTCTTCGCGGCGCATGTTCTCCATGAGGACAGAGAGGTGCATCACCCCGCGTCCCATGACTTCGTAGCTGTCGGCAGAGTTCGTCGGCGCGATCGTCAACGCAGCATCGCGAATAGCTGCGCGCTCTAGGCGGCCGAGTACGTGGCGGCTGGTGACGTACTTACCCTCTTTGCCGGCGAATGGCGAGTCGTTGATTGAGAAGATCATCGAGATCGTCGGCTCGTCCACCCTGATCGCAGGCATCGGGTCCGGATGCTCTGATGCGGACAGAGTATCTCCAATGGCAATGTTGTCGATTCCGGCGACAATCGCAATGTCTCCGGCGGGCACTGCAATGGCGGGGACGCGCTCAAGACCCTCGTAGCGGAAGAGGCTCTTGATGACCACAGCTTCCGAACGCGGGCGGTCTGGGTGGCAAAGAGTGACGCGGTCACCCATCTTCAAGATACCACGGTTGACGCGGCCCACGGCAATCATGCCCTGGAAGTCGTCGCGGTCAATCGTCGCCGCTTGGAACTGCACGTTACCCTCTAGGTTACCGTTGAAATCCGGAGTCTCGCGAAGCACCATGTCAAAAAGGGGCTGCAAGTCGCGGCCTTCCCAGCCTCCCTCGGGCTCGGGCTCGTCCGCCGCGTATCCGTCGCGACCACTGCCGTAGACACAGGGGAAATCGAGCATCGAGTCATCGGCACCAAGGTCGATGAACAGCTCCAGGATCTGGTCGTGCACCCATGCGATACGCTTGTCAGGGCGGTCCACTTTGTTGATCATGACCAGGGCCTTGAGGCCCCGCTCAAACGCCTTCTTCAAGACGAAGCGAGTCTGTGGCATCGGGCCCTCACGCGCGTCGACAAGCAAGATGACCGCGTCGGCCATGTTGAGCGTGCGCTCCACCTGTCCACCGAAGTCGGCGTGACCGGGGGTGTCCACGATGTTGATGCGGACACCTTTATAGTCGATCGACGTGTTCTTCGCGAGGATCGTAATGCCGCGTTCACGCTCTTGAGCGTCCGAGTCCATGACACGTTCTTGGACTTGCTTGTGAGACCCGAAGGTGCCAGCGAAGCGGAACATCGTGTCCACGAGTGTGGTTTTGCCGTGGTCGACGTGGGCGACGATGGCGATGTTGCGGACGGGCGTATTCATATCAGGAGGCTGGCGGGGTAACTTTGGAGGGCGCGACGGGGACCAAAAGACTTTTGGGCGTTCGCGGGAAGCCATACATTGTAATCGTATTGCGGAGTCGTGTGCGCACGTGTAGGGGTGCGCCTTGTGAAATGATTCGGAATATTGCAGCACGCGCCACCCTTCTTCTAGGAAATGGGGCTTTGGTTTGAGATGTCTGCCCCGCTTGGCAAAATGGGGGGGCTATGACCCAAACTTCAAAACCCACCCAGCTTGCTGGCCTTTTCCCTCTCCTATTAGCTGCATGTGCTACGACCAGCGGCGAGGCGCCGGAGTTCGGTCGCGCGGGGCTGTCTGCGGATACGGGAACGACGGCCTATGGAACCTTCGAAGTGGAGGTCGGGTTTGAGGCGGATCCCGGAGATAGCAAAGGGGTCCCCCTCAAGCTCAAATACGGCAACTCGGAGCAGACCGAGCTCTACTTGGACCTGTCGGTTTACGAGAAGATTGACATGCCGGGTGGTGATGGCGAGGGGATCGGCGACTTGGGCCTGGGGGTTCGCCACCGCTTTTGGGAGGGGAGTGCGGGGACCTCCAGCGCTCTAGAGGGCCGCGTGAAATTCCCAACGGGCGATGAGGGCGAAGGCACCAGTACGGGCAAAGTTGACTTCTTCGCGGCCGGCATGCTTACACAGGAGTTCGAGAGTTTGGTCCTGAATGGCTACTTCGAGCTCGGCGTGCTCGGCGATGCGACCGCCGATGACACGGATGTGCAGCGTACCTTGGCGATTTCTTGGTCTGCTCCAGCGGCCAAGGGGCTGGGAACCTTCGGTGAGCTTTCTCAGGTCTACAGCGACGAGTTGGACCCCGCCGCATTACTTCTCGGGATGTTCCTTCCGCTGTCCTCGACAACGGTGTTCGACTTCGGAGTTTCCTTCGGCCTCAATGGAGACGCCCCCGGGGGAGTCTTGTTTGTCGGCCTAACCACGAACCTCGGCATCCTTGGACCCCAAGGCCCTCGTCGCTACGAAGACTCGTCACCAGGCAACTAGCTGGCCTGATAGGCGCTTCTCTCTCGAGCTTCTAGGTTAGAATCATCCCCCGCGTTTCCCCTCAGGCGCGACACTCCATACTGACGAGCACCGGTTGCTGGGGATCTTTCCGCATGATTACAATTCTTCGCAACGCCACCGTTTTTGCCCCCGAACCCATCGGCCAGCAGACGCTTATCCTCGGCGGAAAAAGTATCCTATGGATCGGACCCGATGAAGTCGCTCCGCATGCAAACTCGTCCGCATGGGTTGAGCTCGACATCAACTTAGACGGCGCCACGCTGATTCCCGGGCTTGTCGATGGCCATGCGCATCCCACGGGTGGTGGAGGAGAGTCTGGACCCGAGACGCGAGTCCCCGCGCCCAAGCTCTCCACCTATACGAGCGCTGGCGTGACGACGGTCGTCGGCATGCTTGGAACCGATGGTGAAACGCGAAACATGGAGTCTGTCTGCGCGGCAACTCGCGCCCTTCGAGTTGAGGGGATAAGCGCGTGGTGTCTAACCGGCGGATACCACATTCCGGGGCGTACGATCACGGGAAGCCTGCGTGGTGACATCACCCACATTGATGAGGTCATTGGTGTCGGAGAGCTGGCGCTTTCCGACTTTCGGTCGAGCCAACCGACGGTGGACGAGCTGCTGCGGATTGCCTCGGAAGCCCAAATCGCGGGGATGCTTACTCACAAGGCGGGTATTGTGCACTTGCATATGGGGGATGGGCCGCGCGGCCTGGAGTTGGTGCGGGCCGCCTTGGACAAGAGCGAGCTACCCGCACGCGTTTTTCATCCCACCCATGTCAACCGCAAGCGCGCTCTGTTTGAGGAGGCGCTCGATCTAACCGCTCTTGGCTGCACCATTGACGTTACGGCATTCCCCGTTGAGGAAGGCGAGGACGCTTGGTCCGCCGAAGACGCACTCGGGAGATACCTAGACCGCAAGCTGCCGGCGCACCAGGTTACAGTTAGCTCGGATTGTGGCGGGTGCCTTCCCGTCTTTGACGGGGATGGCGTCATGACTCACATGGACATCGGAGGTCCGAGCGAGCTGCTCGCGACTGTGCAGCGGCTTGTGAAGGCCGGCCGCAAACTCGGCGATGTTCTTCCGGCCTTCACCTCAAACCCAGCGCGTCTATTGCGCTTGCAAAACAAGGGGCGTTTGCGCAGTGGTGCCGACGCCGACCTTGTCATTTTGGATGCTGACTTACGGCTTCAAAGTGTTATGGCGATGGGCAAGTGGCACGTTCAAAACGGCGAACAGGTTCTGCGAGGGACCTTCGAGTCTTAGCTCCAACTTTCAAAACATTGGAAAACGCCACTCGGCGTTGTTTATTTAGTGACTGACAATATTGGATACATCATCCCCATCGGTG
>CALBMX010000082.1 GCA_937896235.1 uncultured bacterium | reverse complement strand
TCAGACGACGCACCAGCGGCACCAGCCGTGTATGGGTGCCGGCTGCACTCAGTTAGGTATTTATATGATTTTTATGGCACGCATATAGCGTGTTGAGGACAACCGACTGGGCCCAAATCAACTAGCACTGAAACCGCCGTCAACGAAACAGGGGCGCCTGGCTCCGGGCTGCCATCCCAGCGAGCCCGTTCGACCACCTTCCATGTCCATCCGCTGGGCGACCCGGATACCGGGGCCGCCATCAACTCGACCTCGATGGAGCATTGCCTTTTTGTTCCATCCTCATCCGTGTAGGTGCCGTTGAGAATGGCGTTGGGTGGATCGCTTGCGAAGGAGTCGCTGCCTTCCGCCCAAGCCTTCGCCAGGTCCGTCATGGAGATGCTGCCAAACTCACGGGCTGGCCGGTCCGTGAACGCGACCACCTCCGGAAGATGGCATTCTCTATCCATACGCAGTCCTCAAGGTAGCCCAAGACGGACTCATTGAGAGGACACTCTTGTTCGACGATGGCAGCGGAAAGTGCACGTTTCTACTTGAGGGTGATGGACTTACCTCGGCGGATCTAGAGAAGCAACTCCCCCTAAATGGAACAGATCTATGGTTGGAGTTCTACGTTGAAGCCAGCCCCGTCCTTACCGTGCGCACGATCACGCCGGACGGAACACCGATCTCCGATGTTTGGGTCAACGTCACCTGGCCCTACAAAGGGAACGCATGGCTTGGCTCGCACATCTCAGGACAAACCGACGCCGCGGGACTCTGCATACTGGCAAGCCTGCCGGATACCGACTTCTACATCGGCGCGGGCAACGAGAAGTATTCAACTACATTTAATGGTGCATTCTCCTCTGGAGCACTTCCAGAAGGCACTTTCGACATCATCCTGGAAGAGGCCGGTTCGCTCTCTGGGAAAGTCGTTCATGATGGTCAGCCTGTCACTGCCTTCACCATCTACACCTGGCAGGGCGACAACTTTGGGTACCCGAATCCTACCGAGTTCGAGGAGGCTGAAGGTGGCGAGTTCGAGCTGGCCGACCTGCCCACTGGTGCGACGCACATCTTCGCTATTGCCGAAGGCCTCGCCCAAAGTAAACCCATTGAAGTCCCTGTTGATCCCAGCGGCGGCGAAGCGCTAGTATTCGAACTTCCGCATCCCCTCGTTGGCACAGGGAGCATCATCGACGAGCTCACCGGCCTGCCCATCCTAGGCGCTAGCGTCGTCGTCTACACGATCAGCGACACGCGCGCCTATAGCGCTTTCGGCAAGCTGCACAAGACCAACGCCAATGGCGCATTCCGCATCACCGGCTTCCCCGAAGGCGTCGCGGCCATTGGAATCGACGCCGAGGGTTATGCGCACGCGACTACGTACAAGGTCTCTGACCCTGGCAAGGACGTCGACTTCGGCAAGATCCGAATGACCCCAAATGCGCCGTGCGTGATCACGTTTCACGGTGCGCCGAACGGAAGCTGGGCGGGCTACTCTGCGAACATTCGCGGCAGCTATGTTCAAGAGGAAGAGCCTATCGCGGCCGACGGCACCCTGACGCTTCCCCACTGCTCGCGCGGCGAATTGAACATCGGCCTCTTCGCACCCAATAACGACGAGCACTCCTTCAACTTCAAGACTGCGGGTTCTGGGCCCTGGACTTATGATGCCGTCTTGCCGAGCGGGCCATCGTTCGACATCACACTTACGGGTGACACAGCCCTGCTCTCCGGAGGGGGCTACACCTGGATTCAACGAACCGGCTATGCACGAGCCACGGGAAGTTTTTCGGGCCTCATTGCCAAGAACCAGACGCAGCTCTCCCTTCCCGTCCTGGGCGACACGACACATCTTGTTACGGTCTTCGACAGCAACTCGGTCATCATTGGCCGCGGCATCTGGGGTGCAGAGGATGCTGGCGCGCCCCTCGTGCTGCCGGTCAGTATTGAAAACTGGTTCACCATCCAGGTCGTCGACGGAGCGGGAGCACCGATGCCGAGTGTCGGCGTTCTGCTACGCCCGACGATGGGGTCGACGATTGTCTCGGGCACAGGTTCGACCGACTCCGATGGCTTCTTCAACGGCGAAGCCCCATTCCCCGGCGGAGTCACCATCGCGCTGCAAGCACCATCCGGCGAGGGCATGTACGGCCTGCAATACGACTGCCCAACCGACGGCATCCCCATCGTGATCGAGTGGGATGCGAGCGCTGACCTGTCCGTTCGGTTCCTGGACGGTAAGCACCCCGTCGAGGGTATCGAGACCTGGCTTTCAACTAGCGACACCTCGATCGATCTGACACTGCTTCGCTCGGACACAAAAGGCGTGGTTCAACGCAAAGCGCTGAGCCCCGGAGCGTATGTCCTAGAGCTCGTCTCCCCCGGGGTTTGGGCCGAAGACGTGACTATCCACATCGACGAGTACAGCGGCACGCAAGACGTCCAAGTCCTGCAAACCGGCAACCTTCGCATCGAGATCAAAGATGTCTTTGGCAAGCCTCTCGCCGGAGTCCCCGTCGCCGTTTGGTCCGAACACTTCCAAAAGAGCGCGACCGATTGGCTGGCTGCAGATAGCATAAAGTCGGCGACGGGAATGGTCACAAACGAGGCGGGCTTCGCAAGCCTGCTCGGGCTCCCACGAGGCGAGTACGAGGTTGATGCACTCGATTCGTCAGTCGTCGTGATTGTAAGCGCTGGCCAAGAGGCGCACGCCGCGATCATAGAGTGACCGTGGCGCACGCCAAGTGCCCAAGCTAGCCTTGCTTCAAAGCATCGATCTCGTAAGGAGTTAGATAGCGCTCCAGTGTCCGTGTGGCCGAAGCGCGGGTCGAGCCCTTCTCCCCTGGATCCGTCGCAACACCTTTCAGGATCCCAAGCAGCCGATCGAGCGAACCCGAGTCGCCAGCCTTCTTTGCTTTCGCCGCCAAGTTGTGAACCACCGCGAGGCGCTGGGCCGCGCTCAACCCAAAGCTGCCCAGTCCATTACTGGGCGCCGCCCAAGTATCTTCGAGAAGCTGCAGCGTCTCTGTAACTTGCACTGAGCTCCACCGATCCCTGTTAGCTGTCGCCGTCATGAGCGCCTGGCCAACAACAACGCCGTCATCGTCATTCCCCGCGAGGCGCTGCAAATCATCATAGGATGCTCCGGACATTGCCGACACCAGCAAGCGGCGAGTATCGGGCGCCGCCCCCGACGCGAGAAGCCCTTGATACTCGACCCCTAAAGCGATCTCGGCATCATCCCTAAACCCAAGGCTCATCCAAAGCGTCGGCGAGTTTTTGAAGCTCTCTGCCCGCCCTGAGAGAAAGCTCGAGGCTGAGTAGATGTCCGCGTTCTTTGCGACAGCCGCAGCGATCGCATTCTTCACGTCTTGCGAGATGCTTGGATCGTCCAATCGTTGCTCGGCAAGGAATAGACCGAACTCGGGATTGTCGCTAAGCAGCAGGTTCTTGATCGTCAGGCGAGCCAGCGTTGGATCGTCTGTCTCCTCTCCAAAGACCGCGAAAAAAGAGCCCTTCTTCTCCGCGCTCAGGGAGTCCCCGATCACGCCAAAGAGCGCTGAATACAGCTCGAGCGCCTCTGGGAAAACCGAGCGTAGAAAGAGGATCTCCTGCAGGAAGCTCGTGTCGAGAATCAGCTTCCCATTGGCCGCTGCATTCGTAACGGCAAAGACGAGCAAGTCCCGAGCATCGGCGTGAATTTCGGGCAGAGCCGCGAGCACCTCTAATACCTCCGAGCGCCCCTCGCCACGCCCCGTCTTGATTACAAGTAGCCAATAGATTGCGCGAACGGCACCGTAGGTCTCTTCACTCGTCAGGTCCAACACCCCCTCCCGATCTCCGCTTAGCGTCCCCAACAAGAGCGAGGTGCTCTCTGGATATGAGAGGAATGGGCCGACCGCTGACTCAAGGTCAGCCAGCAGCTTGGGAGAGGTCGCCACGACAAGCCCGTCGCTGCTATCCACCAGCGCTTGTTCAGCAGCTGCGATAGCCAGAAGGAGCCTGTTCAGGTCTTGAGGGAGCACACCAAGAACCGCCGATCCATCTCCCGAGCCCGAGTCCCATGCGACGGACTGTCGCTGGCCGTCGGCTTCGGGAAGTGCAAGTCGGTCCACGCCATCCGCCTGCGTCTCAGCCGCAGCTAGCCTGCCCAGCAGTCTTTGCGCCGCGGTGGATTCGGCGCCCCTTAGCTTGGCGAAGAGCATGACACCAAGCAAAGCGATGAGAGTGAGACCAATCCGTTTCGTGTTATTCATAAGGCGATTCCAAAGCGGAACTTCGATGAAGTGGGTGCTAGATAAAATGGGAGTTGGAAAGAGCCCCACGCACAAAAACCGAGGGGGAGCCCTTTCCATTCCTGGTGAGGCCGAGGTGCCTTAGAGCCCGTCCGGCCCGTCGCAACGCTCGGTCCGAAAATCCTCGACCGTGCCGCTTTTGTACCAGCCTTCGCAGCTGCAAGTCGTCGGGATGCCAATCCGGATCCCGGGGATCACAAGTCCTCCACAGGCACACTCGCGGGTCTCGACAGCAAGGTCGGTATCCTTACTGCACTCCGTCCCTGCGTTCTCCGCGCCACGGCACTCTTGATGGGCGGGGACGCGAGTCTCGTGTTCGGGGCAGTTCTCGCCGAGGATCGCCCCGCCGATTCCGAAGATCACGAACCCCAAGCCGCAGGTTTTTAACTCCCCGTGCGCTTGGAACTCAACATCCACCTGGGAAGCGCTGGTGTTCGGGCACTCCGCGAACGCCGTCCGCAAAGGAGTTGCGGCGAGAAGGAGGAACAGGACAGCGAGCGAAACGGGCTTCATTTTTAGCATGATGCGAACTTGGGAATAGGGTCGAAGATTGAGAGAAAAGGGCGATATGCCGGCCGCGACAGCAAGCCGCACCGCGAACACAGGGATGACTGCGAAAAAGGCGTGTGGTGACGAATAATCTCCGTTTTCGGACCTCGCGAATGGCCTAAACCCGGATTCGTATCCGGCACGGCCGCGTACAGTTCGCGCCCATGCTCCCCTAGCCCCTTGTCCAGTTCCCCTTGCAAAGGAAGAGAAGCGACTGCACATCGGTGCACACACGCGGATCTGACAGGTTGGGTGCGCGGTGCATGCTCGAGTAACAACCACCTACCCCCCAGATTACTCGTAGAACTAGGGCTCGCCACCCGTAGCCTCGGCGATTGCTTCCTGCTGGTCTCCACACAACTTTTTGCTGCAGTAGGAATCGTGCGCACAACTGCTTCCCGGTGACGGTTGATGTCATGCAAGTGCTCTGCCACTCCACTCCAAAGCAACTCAAGAGATCGATTCGAGCTGGGTTGTGGTTGGCTGAAATGCCCTGCACGCGGTAGGCTTCTTGGGCAATGCAACCTTCCCCAGAGTCGTAAGCGCTTAGCTGGCTTTTCCGCGTAAGCTCAAAAAGCACTCTCGGGTCTTTGCCCTAGCACAAGAACGACGCGTCACTACAGGCTGACAGTTCCAAGTTCACGCTTTTCAGCTCCACCTTATTGACTCTCCAAAAGAGCCGGCCATGCTCCAAAGCTTCAACACCAGCTTCCCCTCGATTGAAGATCTCCGAGCGCGAGCAAAAAAGAGAGTCCCGCGCTTTGCTTTTGAGTACTTGGACGGCGGCTGCAACGAGGATGTCAACTTGCACCGGAATCGATCCGACTTGCAGAGCGTGGAGCTCCGGCCTCGCTACTTGGTCGATGAGTTTTCGCCCCAAATGGAGACCGTTCTCTTTGGTCAAACTTACTCCGCCCCCTTTGGAATCGCGCCGATCGGGCTGCAAGGTCTAGTCTGGCCCGGCGCTGCGCAGATCCTCGCCAAGGCAGCTCACGCATCGGGAATCCCATTCGTTCTTAGCACCGTTTCAACCAGCAGTATCGAGGACATAGCCGAGTCCACCGAAGGGCGTTATTGGTTCCAACTCTACCATCCAACTCGCATAGAGCTTCGCGACGCCCTGTTGGATCGAGCTGCCGAGACTGGGTGCGAAGTTCTAGTCGTGCTTTCCGATGTCCCCTCATTCGGGTTCAGGCCAAGGGATATCCGCAACGGCCTTTCGATGCCGCCACGCATGTCCATTCGCAACATGGCACAGATCCTTGGTCGGCCGCAATGGGCACTGCAGACGCTTCGAGAGGGCCCGCCTTCCTTCGCAAGCCTCGAACCGTACATGCCGCCTGGTTTGGACCTAACCCAACTCGGCAAGTTCATGAACGAGACGTTCTCCGGACGATTGACCAGGGAACGTTTGGCATCTATCCGCGATCGATGGAAAGGGCGCTTGGTGGTCAAGGGCATCGCGCATGAAGAGGATGCCCAGCTGGCCGTGGATCTTGGCGTCGACGGAATCATCGTGTCGAATCACGGTGGCCGGCAACTGGACGCAGGGCAATCCTCGATCGTCCCAATGACTCAACTGGCGTCCCGATTCGGTAGCCAAATCGAAGTTATGGTCGATAGCGGTATTCGTTCGGGCCCCGACATTGCGCGCGCGATGGCCAGTGGTGCCAAGTTCACTTTCCTTGGTCGATCGTTCATGTATGGCGTTGGCGCGCTCGGTGAAAAAGGTGGTACGCACACGGTGGAGCTGCTCAAGGCGCAACTTGGGCAGGTTATGGAGCAAGTCGGTTGCAGGCGAACGAGTGACTTCCCCGAACACCTGGTCGTGCCAGGGTCCATTTCTAAGTAGCGGCCTCCTCAACAGGCACCTGCGGACAAAAGCGACCTAGCGCGCGCCTTGCGAAGGACACTCGTTCGACAAGCGAGAGTGAGACCTGGCCAGATCGCCTAGGCTTCCGACTTGTTCCCAGCAGTCTGAAAGACGATTCGTGCCAAGAGAAGAATCGATGTGAGCCAGGCGGCGGCACCAAGCCACAGTCGAGTCCCCGCGCGCTTGTGGAGCCGTGTAATCCTTGCGAGTAGATCTCTGTCCGCCCAGCTGCGGAAGACAAGATCGACGCGTCCGCGCGCCTCTGCGCCTCCGTGGAAGCTCATGAGAGACATGCCGTGTTCGTTGCCCACAACACGACTGCCTTCGGGCAGGTCGAGTTCGATTTGATAGGTCTTGCCTCGACTGTCGGGGATGGCTTCAAACTCGAAGAAAAACCAACCGCTAAACACAGGCAGGTCGATATCCGATTCGACCTGGACCGTGACGTCGTCGACTAGCTCCCCGTCAACCATTTCTAGCAATCGAAGTTTCGCCTTTGCTCCTTCTTTGAGCGGTAGCTCAGCAAAGGCGAATGCGAGTGCCGACAGATTCCCCAAGGGCGATTGGAACTGCCCCTTTGGACGGACCACGGGCAAGCTGCGATCGCCCCAAAGAACGTGCCGTCCAAGTTGTCCTCGATACCGTTGGAATACAGAGAAGTGTCCGCCCGCTGCGCCCGGCTGCACAGCCGCCACCGTGAACGCAAAAGTCCGGTCGGCCGAATCTTCTAGCGGTTCGAAGTCGAACGGGACCCACGCGCCGCCGCCCCCCGTCTGGCCCAGCGCTCCTCCATGGATACGCACTGAGCGCAGGGGGACGCCAGTGTTCTCGTCCCAAAGGACAAGCTCAAGTTCGGCACCGTTAGATGGCGTCAGGGCGACCAGTGCAACATCAATCTGGCGCAGCCCGTTGCTGTCACAGTGAAAGGTCTGACGGGCGGGAAAGTCGGCTTGTAAAACTCCCTTATGGGCCCTCCACGGGATGTCTCGGATCTCGGTGTCAGGAGCAGGTCGCAAGAGCAAAAACGCCGGACCGATTGCAAGTGCTAGTAAAAGCCCAAGCTTCGCCGCGTGGCTGGGCAGGCGCGATGTGCTACTCATGCCCCGAGCACCACGTATTGGTTGAAGACAAGTCCACCCCACAAGAAATAGCTGCTGAAGGCGACAAGCACCAAGAAGATTCCGATCACCCAGCGCGACGACGAGTGCCCCCTTGCCTCCCCCCAAGCGAGCGATCCGACGAGAATGGCGATCGCAGGCAGCGCAGGCGCTAGGTAGCGCCCGATGGGAACACCGCGCAGGACAACGAGTGCAAGTTGGGCGAGGCTAAAAAGAAGACAAACGCGCAAGAGAAACCGCGAGCCTCGTCCGGGCTCTGACGTTGCGCCGAGAAGCCTCTTCCCAATAACCACACCGAGCACTCCTATGCCAGCTCCCAAAAGGCCAACTAGCGCGGGAGAGATTGGCCTGGACTGCCAGTTGAATCTGCCCACAGATGTCCCAAGTAGTTCCAGCAAGAACTTCGGGGAGAAGCTTCCTTGCAGGCGATCGGCAAAATTGTGCCACGTGTTAGAGACCACGGGTCCGTGATCCAAAGAACCGAGGTAGAGGGCCGCCGAGCTGGCTACAACGAGCAAGGGCAGACCGATCCGCAAGGCTCTGGTGAGCGTTTTTTGCTTTGAAGCCAAGGGGCTTCCCCACGCCGAATAGACGGCGAAGAGCACAGCCACTCCCGCAACTGCTGCAGCCGTTGGTTTTGCGGCAAGAGCCAAAGCGGACAGGACAAGGACGGCGCCGACGCGCCTCCACGAATAGCCGGTGGCGTATAAACTCGCGAATAGGACTCCCGCGCAAAGAACCTTCGCAAGTACGTCGTTATTCACAACGCTCGAGTGGCGCGCGTGCATGGGGAGCAATATGGCAAACAGAACGGCAAGTACGGTGGCACGATCCGATGGAAACACTCGCCGCCCGATTCCAAGGATCAGCATGGCAACGATGACAAAGGCGACAAGTGAAAGAGCGCGCCCAGCGAACAGGATCTCGCGAGGTGTGTCGAGCCCAAGACCTCGCCCCAAGTTGCCAAGTAGGAAGTAATATAAGGGTGGCTGATGAATGGCGGAGAAATTCGGAGCTAGAGAGTCAAACTCAACCGCACCTTCCAGGGGCGGCGCCCAATCCACGCGACCCGAGAAGCTTTCCCTGGCCATCGACGAAACAATCTGCGCTTGCCTTCCCTCGATCGCTTCGGCGGAGATCGAGGGGAAGCGCCGCTGGATCTGAACCTGTCGATAGGTGGCGACCGCTAGGTCGGCTTCCCACTTCTCCTTCGAAACGGACTCGACCCCAAAGGGACCGTGGCCATCAACAACATAACTAGCGTACTCGACATGCCAAGGCTCATCCTCTCCCATCCACGCAGGTAGAAGAAGGCAATAGGCTAGGCCGTGAAGCAGCGCGGCCCAAAACAACCCGCGGCGAATATTACTCTCCATCTTCCCACACGATGGAGCGAACGAAGGCACCTTCCACGTCGCGCAACCGTCCCGTGAGCCTTGCCAAGTCCGTCATTGAAAGTTGGATCACAGTTCGCATCCAAAAGGACCTGCGCCACAAAGTCAAGGGCCAATTGAATCCGCTCACTTGCATCGCCAGCAGCCCTTTGGGCGTCCACCTCTCCAAAGGCCCGCGTGCAGTGGGCTTAGTCTTCGCTAAGTAACCTGCGTACCGATGGCTCAATAGCCTGGGCCCACGCCTCGTATCCAGCGGGCGTAATGTGGACGCCGTCGCCGCGCATCGTGTCGGGGTTGAGCGTTCCATCGGGCATTAAGAAGGCGCTGCGTACGTCCAAGTAGGTCACTCTTTCCAGCTCGTCGAGCCCGGAGATTTCCGCGTGAAGGACTTCACTTTGTCGGCGTGCCCAGCTTCCTCTCCCCTTCGTTGGGAAGCATCCCAATAGCAGGATCTCCGCTTGCGGCTCTTTCGCCAAGAGGGCATTCACAACCGCGGCTGTCCCCTCGGCGACGGAGTGCCCGTCGTCCGAGCCCGTATTGATGTTGTTCACGCCGATGGACAGAACAATCAGCTTGGGCGAGATCGCATCAAAGTTGCCATTGGCAATCCGAAAGAGCAGGTGCTCCGTGCGATCTCCGGAGAGTCCAAAACTAGCTGCGCCCCGCTTCCCATACCAGCGGTCAAAGGTGCGCTCACCGTCGGCATGGGACAACCTGTCGACCGAGCCCGTCCAGCTTTGGGTAATGGAGTCGCCGAGGAATACGATGTTCAAATCGGTGTTCGCCTGACCCAGGGCATTGAGATTCTCGACTTGCCCGAACCAAGTCCCGCCGCCCCATCCAGCTGGACCTCCACGCCACTCGACACTGGGCTGTTCCCGCACACATGGGTTGAAGTGAAGCCCGTTCGCGCGCAAGCAGAAGTCAACGATCGGTTGCGGGTCGGGCAAGCTGTGAGGGTGATGATCCAAGCCCGGTTTCCGTATCACCTCGATGCGCCCGCCAAGTTCTAAGTAGCGCGCCTCGATCACGTCGCTGTTTTCCGAAACTGGGACGACTTGATCGGCCTCGCCAACAACATGGAGCAGCGGGACACCCGCCTTCGCAAGCGGAGCGAGTCCATCGACAGGAAAGGCCGTTGTCACTTGAGCGCCCTCCTCAGAAATGCCGTAGGCGGCCAAGCATTGCTCCCATTCGGCTGTTCGCTTTTCGCTTTTCCCCGCGCCGCCGGGCCAAGAGCGGGGATCGCAAACGGGGTTATCCCCATAGATCCCTGAGACCTTTCCCGGGTTTTTGCGGGCCCAGTTATATGCGATCAGTCCGCCCCGGCTCATCCCCTCTAGGATGGGTGTGCTGCTAAGGCCCATCTGGGTTAGGAAGCTGTGAAAGTCATCCCACCGATCGACTGCGGGAGAGGCGCCAAACAGGCCACCCACTTCGCAATAGGCCACGTGCCAACCGCGCTCGAGGAGCGCGCGATCCAGCTGTGGTTCATGCCCCCAAAAACGAGCGCGCCAGATCCAAGGCTGACCGGCAGCTGTAAATCGCGGCAAGACGACACGACAAGCCACACCGTTACTGTCCCACTGCAGCTGCCGGAATCCTTGAAACTCACTCTTTTTGAACTCTTGGTTGGCGCTGGTAAAAACTGCTTCCAAATCGAATCCAAGGTCAAGGTCCGCATCTACCGTCTCCAATACACGGCGAGCGATCGCCTCGACGCCGTGCGGGTCCGGATGCACACCATCTGGAAACTTCACAGCGTCCTTTTGAAAGGGTGTATGCAAGTCAATCAACTCCGCCCGAACTTTCGAAGCAACTCGGCGCACTGCGGGCACGACTTGCTTTTCAATGCGCGTGCCATCGATTCCGTCCCCCGCTGTCCACGCTGGGACTGGCGTGCAGATTACTACACGGGGTTGACTAGAGAGCTCTCGCAAGCGCTCGACTAGGGCGATGTAGTCGTCTTCAAATTCCGAGAAGTACGGCCCCCAGTTGTGATGCTTGGAATCATTGGTACCCAGGAAAATGACAACGACTTCGGGGTTCCACTTTAGGGCGTCGAAGAACGCCTTCTCCTTGATGTACGGACGATCACCATTGGCCAGAAGGGTCGCGCCGCTGACGCCAAAGTTGCGGACCTCGTATTCACTGCCTAGCAACGCGCCAAGCACAAGCGGGTACGTTGTGTGCTCTCGATCTGGCAGACCAGATCCATACGTGATGGAATCACCGAGACACGCTACCCGAGTCGGAGCTTGCGATAGACCGCTCCGGGCAGCTGCCGATAACGGCGTAGCAAGCAGCAACAGGCCGACCGCAAGAGCTGCCCGTAGGCATCGTGACGAGATGGCTCTTAGCATGCCTCGCATTCTAAGCAGGTCATGTCTTGGAAGGCGACTCCATCTCTTGCCGCTCGCTATCACAGGAGCATCACGAACGGACTTTCTCGATATGTCTAGAGCGAATCCTAGGTGCGATTTCCTCGCCATTGGTGAGGTCGGCATGGGTATCCACACCCAGCTCGGCAGGCGATGGGCCGACCCAAGTGCTTGCACGGCCCTCGATCGTAATCGTTCCAGATTCTGGATCAAAGGTGAGGCCAGCGAAGACGGAGTCGCGATAGGGGCAGGTATGGCCAATCCAGGGGTGATCTGCGTGAATCTCAGCAGGGTAGCTATTGTGCTTGTGAGCGCCGCCCACCCATTGGTACGAGGCAGAGTTCACGTGCAGGTAGCACACGCCGTCGACGCGCTGCAACAGGTCGATGTGGTCATGCCCATTGATGCACATGGCGATCTTGTCGGCGTGCTTGCTCAGGATAGCCTGGATCTCGATCGCATTGTCCACGGCCCAGGGTCCACACAGTGACTGGTGGCTTGCGATCAGGAAGGGGCCAGCGTGCCCTGCGAGTTGCTCCTGCAACCACTCTTGCTGCTCCTTACCAACGTAGGCGGCATAGCCACCTTTATGCGTAGGGGACCCCTTGTCATTACCGTCTAGGACAAGGACTCTGAGCCCTTTGACATCGTGCGCGTAGTACCGGTGGCTCATCCCCCAGACATTGACGCACTGCTCATTGGTATGCCCCGCGTCCATGTCGTGGTTGCCAATCACATGCAGCCCCCTCGCCTTGTTGAACTTGTCGATCACCGCACGATTTCCCTCCTTGGGATAGGCGAAGTCACCAAGCTGCATGATGCAGTCCGTATCGACGGACTCACTCCACGCAAGAAAGGCGTCTAGCCTGGCTTCACCGTCGTGCATCAGATCCTGGTGCAGGTCCGTAATCAGCCCGAACCGGATAGGCTCTTTGAGATTGCGAAATATTGGAACTGCACCCGAAGAGAGTGTCACCGTTGTAACTGCCGCACCAGCGGCTGCAAGGAAGTCACGTCGAGTTACGTTGTTAGGCATCATGTTTTTAGGGAAGGCGTGGTGTGACGATCGGTTCGGTTCACTTCGCAGCTTTCAGGTACTCAAAGAGGTCTGTAGTCTCCGAGTCGCTCAGACCGTCCATCAACCCCTCAGGCATAAGGGACAGCTTATTGAATCGCATGCTCTCAATCTCACTTTTGAGCAGGCTCAGGTCTTCGCGGCCGATGCGCCTAAGCGAAATGGAGTCGTCGTTTTCGCTCGCAAGAAACCCAACGAGTAGATCCCCAGTATGCATCCTAACAATCAAGTTGCGGTAGCCCGACTCCACACCAGCATTCGGGGTCAGGATCGACCGCAAGAGGCCCTCGACGGTCTTCGCGCCGACTCCATCGAGCACCGGGCCGATTGCCCCACCGGCGCCACCCAAGCTGTGACAGGCCATGCAAGTCCGTGCGAAGACGGCCCGGCCGCGCTCGATGTCGCCCACAGCGTTCGCGAGCCCGCGGTACTTCGCGAAACGTTTTCGCTGCGCTTGTGCTTCGGCTGCTGTTTGCAATGGGGGCGGATCGAAAGCGGGCTCAACGGTAATGTTCCCTCGGATTGGGACCGGCTGTCTGGTCGAAGAGAAAACTAGATTGGGAACGAGCTCCCCCGCCTCAAAGCTCTGGCGAAAACTACCTGCGATTTCATCTGCATTGCGCGCTGTGTCCCACAACCTCAACTCGGCAATGCGGCCCTTCGTATTGCTAGGACTCGAGCTTCGGCCGATGTCAAGCCCTTCGACCTTATCCGGAAGCGGCTTACTCGAAATCTGATTGAGCTCGCCGTCGAGGTACAACTTCAAGAGGCCTGCGTCGTCGCGTGTGACGGCGATATGAAACCAAGTTGCGGGCACACTTCGCCTGGTAGCGATGATCGCGTCGCCTAAGCCAGAACCACCCCACACCCTTGCATACCCATCGTAGAAGTTGAAATCGAACACTCCGGGGAGGGCGAGTAAACTATCCTCACTCCCGATACCCGGCTCGAGATACAACCAGCTTTCCATCGTGAACGGACCTTCGATGTGGAGATCGACATCACCAAAGTCGCCCTCACCTCCCGCAAGGCTCAGGCATTGAATCTGTCCCTCGGCCGCCCTCGCTTGCAATCGAACCAAGCTCTCACTTCTACCCAAGTGGCCTTGCAGTCGTGACCATGCGATTCCGCCCAGCGCCTCCAGCTCGATCTGGCCCTCCTCCATTGCATTCAGCACCCGCGTCGCGCCTTCCCGGAAAGCCAACACTTCGCTGATTGCAGCTTTGCGAGAGCCCCTCTCCAAAGCGGGCCAGAGGGCGAGTAACTGCGTGAAAGCCGCGACGCTATTCACCGATGCTAATGCTCCCACCGACCTTTCGCGGACTTCACTTCCAGGAACGCTTGATGTTGCGATCTCATGGAAGAGCGAGGCGTTCTGGCATCCCATTTCTATCAACGTCCTCAAGGCAGCAACACGATCTACGGCACCAGATCGCATGAGGCTGATCACATCCGGCTCGAATGCTGACAGTCGCATTTTCTGTGCGAATGCCAGCGCCAAGTCGACACGCTCTGGACTTGCACCTTCACCCACCAGGGCTCGCAAGCTTCCCACAAGGCGCGCGGCCAAGGGGCCCTTGCCCCAATCCATGCCCGACTCTAAAAACGCACGCAGGATTTCCAAGCGCATCTGCTCGTCCCCAAGCCACGTGAATAGAACTTCTTGAACATCGCTCGACTCCTGGTGCCTCCCAAGCACCGCGAGCTCCTCGGCATTGGGCCGCCTGCCCGATTGGCCCAAGAGGGGCGCAAGGCGACTCGCACCCAAGACTCCTCCCTGGCAAAGGGCAGCAAAGACCTGTGCGTCTGCAGCTAGCCCATGCAAGGCATCGGCATCTAGCAACGCAGTGAGAGCGGTCGTCCGTTTCTCAAGGGCCATACGAATCAGGCTTCGCTCAAAGGCGACTTCGCCCGCTCTCCCTGTAAGAGCGCTCTCGTTTCGGTTGCGCATTGGGACAGACGGCGCATCCAGCGCGGGCCGCAAGAAGCGCAGCAACAAAGTTGTAGAGGCCTGATCCCCAATCTCTTGTGCGGACAGCGTCTCGATCGCAGCACGCCTTACCGCTGCATTTGGATTTGCCACCAAGGAGCTAAGAGCGTCGGCCACTTGCTCTGCCGGCATTTGCTGGCCAGCGCATAGGCGAGCACCCTCACGTACGATTACATGCTCCGAATCACTCAGAGCTGCGCGTACAAGATCCGTGGCGAGAGCCCCCATGTCCTCTAGCGACCAAAGGGCGAGAATGCGCGCCTCGACACCAAGGCTCTGGGACAATGCCATGGACGTCAGCTCAGCGACTAGCGATGGCGTTCCACGCTCGGCGATTTGATGCCACGCGGCTCTTGAGATCCACGTGGAATCTGAATCCAAAAGCGCTGGCAACTCCGAGGCGGGAACCGACGCCACGTCAAGCGGCCGCAACTTGGATTGGGAGGAGTGCCTAATGCGCCAAATACGCGTGCTCTTCTTGTCGCGATCGGGATGGTCGCGCGAGACTTCGTTATGAGAGATGATCGGGTTGTACCAATCGACGATGTAAAGACAGCCATCGGGGCCAAAGTGCGCGGCAACGGGCCGGAAGTTTTTGTCCGCCGAAACCACAAGGTCTTCACAGGCGACAACGTCGAGTTCGTTCGGGCGCGCGTGCGCTTCGACACTCACCGACTGCATCAGACTCATGATGGGGTTGGCAATGATGAAGCGCTGGTCCCAAGGGGCTGGAAACCCGTTGCGATCTTGCGATTGCGCCAGTCCCGACAGGCCAGTCCCACCCATGAACAGGGTCGAAATGGGTGGCTGCCATGGGCTCGTAGGGTGGGAGCGCTCGTTTCCGATACCGGGATAGCTCGCCCCGTGATAGAACGGCACAATCGGGTAGCCAAGGTCGTTCGCCTCCTGAATCCACATCTCGCCCTGTCGATCGAGTACAAAGCCCCAGATGTTATTCAGCCCAACGCCGACGACTTCAAAGGCGCTCCCATCCCGGCGGAAGCGGCCGATTTTGCACTTGTTATAGGGGATGGTCTCGCCATCCCTCGTCCTCACCGAAGAGGAGTTGTAGGCGCCCTGCGCAACATAGACCCAACCTCCGGGAGCTCGGACAAAACGGTGCGGCATGAGGTGGGAATCCTGGATCCCAAAACCGTCGAGAACGACTTCGCGGCGGTCGGACTTGCCATCGCCATCGTCGTCATAGAGGCGCAGGATCTCTGGGCCATGGGCGAGTAGGATCGAGTCTCCCTCGGGCAGGATCGCCATTGGCATCGCGAAGCCATCGGCGAAAATGCGCGGCCTCTGAATCTCCTCGCTCCAGATGTTATCGAAGACGACGACTTGATCGCGCCCGCCTCCTTGGTACTTGGCAGCAGCCGCGGGATCCTCGTTGGCATCAATCGGATACTCGGCGGCGGTAAGTCCCCACATGCGCCCGCTGTCGTCGAAAGCGATGTCGACGAGTTTCTGAACGTGCTCCTCCGAGGCCACCAGTTCGATCTCGAAACCATCGGCCAAAGTGAAGGACTCCATCTCCTCTTCCGCAGAGCGCCAAGGGGAGATGGCCTGCTCGTGGCTCTTTGTCGTGGCAATCAGCTTGGCCCACGTCATCGCACCAGGAGTGTCCTGGATGCGCTTGATTCGAATGTCCTTCACTTGGACTTGCACTTTGCCGCCACCATGGGTTTGGATGGCTATCCTGCCCTCGAGCGGGATCGTCCCATCCGCTTCGGTGTAGTCGGTGGCGTGAATCCCATTGATCCATGATTGAAGGCGCGGCCCTTCGGCCAAAATCCGATAAGAGTTCCACTCGCCAGGGTGAATGGATGCATTCACCTCGGCTTCCTTTTCAGCCCGCTGAATTAATCCCCGCCTAGATTCGTCATACAGGTGCCCCCAATAACCTTCCCCGGCGTCGACTTGGAAGCCGGTCATCTCCGAGCTCCCTGCGACCCGCTGGCTACGGACCTGAATGCCCGAGTTGGCAAATCCCCCGGTCGTCCGAATGCGGACTTCAAACGTCAGGTCGAAGTTCTGATACGACTCTTCTGTCTGCAGGAACGTGTTGTGAGGAACCTCCTTTTCGAGTGAGCCCCCTGTCAGGAAACCATCCGTGACCGTCCACCACTCGGCCTCGTTCGAGAGGAACTCCCAGCCCTGGAGAGACTCACCATCAAACAAGGATTCCGAGTCCTGCGCGATGGCCACTCCGTCCTGCGCGGACTGGGGCACTGCCCCCAAATAAGGAATGGCGCTATTTGGCGACACATATGCGAATAGGTTGGTCAGGCCAAAGATACAAACTGCGGTGCCGGCGAGGAGAGACGTCTGGGCGGAGTTCATGGGCGGCTGACTTGAAAGGTGAGGTGAGGCCTAAACGTTGAAATCAAAGACCACGAGCCGCGCGAGAAGCGGGACGACAATCTCTTTTACGTCCTCGTGGACGGGGTGCGGTAAGTAAGCGTCGCGCGATGCAGGGCTATCAAAGGTCATGATAAAGCCGTGCGTGAAGCCATCGTTGAGACCCTCGGCGCTGTCGTAGGGCCCATGCAGAAACTCCAAGAGCCCTGGGACCTTCCCCACCATGCCACCGAGTGCTTGGAAGCACAACTCGACTTGATCGGGGGTAGTGGCTGCGTGGAACTCAAAAAGACCGAGGTGTTTGACTTGTGGCATAGGGTGATCGGGTGGTGACAGGAGTACGGAAGATCGGGATCAGTCGCTTGAACCTAGTAAACGAAGAAGCGCTTGGCTGCAAGCCCGCGCGAACGCGGGTTGATTGATGTCAAGGTCGTGGCGCTCGACCGTGATGTGCTCCTTGAGTTCGCTCTCAAGCGTGTCGAAGAGTGCCGAGTCCGCTTCGGGATCAAAGAAGCACCCACCCTCGATTCCAATCACGCTCACGCCGCGCTCGGGAATCAACACGGTGACGGGTCCGGTGTACGCATTGATTTTTCCGGCCAGAATGCGACCCAACTCGGCGCACTCCTTTGGCGTTGTCCGCATCAAGGTGACTTGCGGGTTGTGATGATAGAAGAGTCGTCCGGCATAACGCTCGGGCACCGAATCGGGCTCGCCGAAGTTGACCATGTCCAGGCAACCGGGGACCACAACCGTGGGCACGCCAACTTCTCCGGCTGCATCCATCCGATCCGATCCGGCTGACAGCGAGCCGCCTAGCAGCTCGTCCGCCCATTCCGTCGTCGTGATATCCAAGACGCCGTCGAACATTCCGCTGCGGATCAAATCCTCCATCCCGCGCCCGCCTGTGCCCGTGGCGTGGAAGACGAGTACCTCGAAACCCTCTTTCTCCATCTCCGCCTGGGCTATGCCCACGCAATCGGTGGTGTTTCCAAACATGCTAGCTGCAATCAGGGGCCTCTCGCTGCCACCCATCGGACTGGCGTGCAACATCCCGCAGATCGCGCCGGCGGCTTGCGCAAAAATCAATTTCGAGATGCGGTTCAGTCCCGCCACATCCAGGACACTGGGGATCATCACGATGTCCTTCGTGCCGACATAGTGCGCGGTGTTCCCGCTCGCCAACGTAGAGACCATAACCTTGGGGAAGCCGATCGGAAGCGCGCGCATTGCAGCAGACGCAATCGCGGTACCGCCGCCCCCTCCAAGCGAGATGACTCCATCGATGCGCCCCTCGCGCTGCAGTTTCAAGAGTAGCGCCGGTGCCGCAATCGCCATCGCCGCCACGCACTCCGCGCGATCAGCTCGAGCGAGTAAAGGACTCAAGTCTATCCCCGCAGCCCGAGCAACTTCAAATCGGTCCACGTCCGGTTGCACTGTCGGCTTACCGCCGGACCCGACGTCTATCAGCAAGATCGCATGGCCCTGCTCGCGAATACAATCGGCGACGAACGAATGTTCCTCGCCTTTCGAATCCAGCGTGCCGAGGACTGCGATAGTCGCCATTACTTGGACTCGCTCCGCCCACCAAGCGATAGATTTTTGAACTCGCGAGTCAGAGCGGGCAGGGAGTTTTCAAGGGCCATGCGCTCCAAACTCGAGGCTCCAACAAATCCGTCAGCATCCGTGCGCTCCAATACATAAGCTGCATCCTCAGGAGCCGAGATCGGCCCCCCGTGTGTAAGGCAGATCACATCCTCGCGAACCGCTTTAGCTGCCAGCGTAATCTCCTGCGTGCGCCGCGCCGCCTCGTCCAAAGAGCAAGCTGCGTCGGTGACACCGATAGCACCCCCAGTCGTAGTACCAACGTGGGCAATCACCACGTCGGCGCCGGCCTGCGTCATGCTTGCAGCCTCCTCTTCAGTGAAGACATAAACGATGGTGAACAGATCCATCTTGTGCGCCAAGGCAACCATGTCGATCTCCTTCTGGAAACCCATGCCCGTCTCCTCAAGCACTTGTCGAAAGTTCCCGTCGACAATGCAGTGCGTCGGGAAGTTGTTGACGCCCGAGAAGCCCATCTCTTTGACCTTCAGCAACCAATGCCACATGCGACGCATCGGGTCACTAGCGTGCACTCCGCAGATAACAGGCGTCTCTTTCACTATGGGTAGAACCTCGAACTCGCCGATCTCCATCGCGACGGCGTTCGCATCCGAGTACGCCATCAAACCCGCTGTCGAGCCGTGACCCGACATCCGGAACCGACCGGAGTTGTAGATGATGATCAGGTCAATCCCACCCTGCTCAAGCAGCTTCGCACAGAGCCCCGTGCCAGCCCCTGCCGCGATGATCGGCTCACCCCGCTCCTGAGTTCTGCGAAGACGCGCTAGAACTTCGCTACGCGTGTACGGATTTCCGATTCCTGTCCAGGGGTTGGGCATGTCGTTTGATTTCTTCGGTTGCGGAGTGTGCCCGGTCGGGCACCGATGCCCCATGATTCCTTGGCTCCAGGGGGCTGTCCATAAGGACACCCACGAACATATACTCAAAACCCACATTCCGAAGCACGAAACCCGAACGCATACGATTCGCGCTGACACTTCGGACTCCCGGGGTTGGCTGAAAGACGCGCCGACGCGCCCAAAGTGCGATGCATCCCTTACCCTAACCCTAATGTTGATGCGAAATCGTGAAGGGGAGCTCATTGCGCACTCATGGGTTCCCGGTGCTCCGGGAAGTCGCGAGCTTGTTGTGATTGGGCACGGCGTGACCTCGGACAAGGAGCGGCCCTGGTCTGAGTACTTGTCGGAGCGCTTAGCTGCCCGCGGAGTCGCCTCGATGCGAATCGCTTGGTCGGGGAACGGGGATTCTGAGGGTGACTTCGAGGACTCGACGATTTCTAAAGAGGTGGCCGACTTAGGCGCCATCTTGGATGCACTAGAGGACCGCTGGCGTGTGAGTTTCGTTGGGCACAGCATGGGAGCATCCGTTGGAATGCGGCGCGCCGCCTTGGACCCTCGGATCCAGCGTTTGGTCTGCCTTGCCGGCATGGTGCACACCGCCGAGTTCATGGATAGCTACTTCGGGCACTTGGAGGTTGGCGACCTCATGCTTGGCAAACCCGCCTGCCCACTTAGTGCGGAGCTGGTGAAGGATCTTCACGAGATCGGCAGCGTGGTCGACGATGCCGCGCGTATTCAAGTGCCATGGCTGATCGTCCACGGTACGGCCGATGCCGTGGTACCCATGGCCCACTCGCGGGATGCACACGCCGCGAGCGAAGGGAATGCCGAGCTCGTGGAATTAGCCGGCGTCGACCACTCGTTCACCGGCGACGGACTTCAGAAAATGGCGGATATCGTGGTTCCCTGGCTATGCGCGCCAAGCGCGCCAGATCGCCAAACGACCTAGTCGGTGTAACCTAGGCCCTCCATGTGGTTGCGCATCGCCTCGTCCAAGACAACGGGTCCAAACTCCCGTTCATAAATCATCGTCTCGGCTTGGATGCGCTCCCACTCCGTTCGCAGGGACTCGATCACGTTGGGATCTGCAGAGGCTCGATCGTTGCGCTCACTTGGGTCCTCTTTCAAGTTGAAGAGCGACTTGTGCTCTCGTGATTCCCCACGGTCGCGCTCCGTTCCGATGACCGCCTTCCACTCTCCGCGAACAACCCCCACCATGAGTGAGCCATCGTCCGGCCGATCGTCCATTGGATTGGGAAGGTCCATGCTGGTGGTCAGGACGACGCGCGTCGCATCCCCGCGCTCTTGCAACCTTATGCCGCGCTCCTGGGGGGAAATCTCGCCACCGAGATAGTGCCGCAGGGTCGGCATGACGTCCATCGTGCTGACGGGCTCGACAACGCGGCCGGACGGAGCATCGGCACCCGGAAACTTGAGCACGAGCGGGACATTAACAAGCTCGTTGAAGAGGCTCTGTCCGTGCTCCCACTCCCCGTGATCGAGAAACTCCTCGCCGTGATCCGCCGTAAGGATGATCATCGTTTCGTCGTCCAGTTGGAGCTCCTCGAAGAGCTCTTCAATATACCCATCGAGATATCGGATCTCGCTGTCGTAGCAAGCGAGCACGTAATCCAAGGGGTTCTCGATGGCCGCTGGTGGAACCTCGGACATGTCCTCGAACCCGAGCATGCGTGGCAGATAATCGAGCAGGTCCTCGCGCATCTCCGAATCCATCTCATCCCAAGCACCAGCCCTAAGCCTGGCAAAAGCAGATGCACTCGCGGCATCCGGACCCTCCAAAGCGTCCAGATCGAACCAGGGTTCGCGGGCGTAATACGGATCGTGGGGATCGAAGTAGTGCAGGTAGATAAAGTTGGGTTGCTCAGCGCCAAGAATCTCATCCTTCCACTGGAGTAATGTGGTGTTGACCGTCTCCGCAATCTCGTCATCAAGTGCGGAGAAATGATCAAAGCCGCGGTCAAATCCCATCTCGACCCCGACCAATACATTGGCCGAGACACCAAAGGTCTTGTAGCCAAAGCCCTGCATCATCTCGGGCAGAGTCTCGACACTTGCCGGAATGCGATTGACCGTCTCGCCGACGTTCTCCTCGTCGCTAGCATTCCAATCGAAACCGTCGACAACACCATGCTGAAAAGGGTACGTCGACGTCATCAAAGAGGCTGTGGACGGTACGGTCCAAGGGCCTGGCGCTTGGCTCTGCTCGAAGACAAGTCCCTTGGCGGCGAGGCTGCTCAAGAAGGGTGCGTTCTCGCGATCACATCCATAAAACGCAAGGCGATCCGCGCGCAGAGTGTCCACTACGATCATCACAACGTCCGGCCTAGGTGCAGGCTCTTCGGATGATTCGCTAGTGCATCCCGAAAGTCCGACCCCAAAGGATGCAAGGCATAGCAACAGGGTGGATTGATAGGACGCGCGGCTAGAGGTCATACTCATGCTAAAAGGGTTACGGTAGAGGTGGAGTCCACCCCGTGGGCAGCTTCAAAGCTACCTATCAATACCAAAGGCCCTAAGACCCGACTAGAACAAACAGGACGACCCACTTAGCCCCGCGCATCGTGACTGAGGCATCTACGGGCAGTAGGCGCCTGGTCGGTCGCAGGGGCATGCGGAAAAAAGTGCTTAGAGGGCCCATTACATGGAGGGCCCGAGCTAGGGTGGGGAAATGATGATTCCAACACTACTGCTCCTACTTGCTTCCCAGGCGGGCGGTCCCGTCATCGATAACCTCGAGATTGCCAGCTATCAAGGAGGGCTGATTGAGATTCATGGACATGGGTTTGGGGCGCCAACACCGACCTCGAGCTTGCTTTTCCGAAGTGGCTCACAGTCCAAATCCATCCCGTCCAACTCACCGAAGATCCTCCTCTGGAATGATCATGTGATTCACATGGCTCTAAAAGAGAATACGCCGAGCGGAAAACTTCGCGTTTCGAATGCAGCTGGCATCAGTGCGGCGGCCAACATAGAGGTCTTCGCCTATGACTGGTTTAACATTGCGCCGACTCCCGGCACCAATGCTTCACCACTCTCGATTGCTGTGGACAACGCCCAGCGCGTTTGGGTCAACCAAGAATTCCAACTCAACTTTCAACGTCTCGATTTAAGTACCGGTGTGGTGACGGGTCTAGACACTCCCAAGCCACCGGGACCCGGCCCCTTCGCGAGCACTATATTTAGCGATCATCAAAGCCAGACGTCGGTCCTAGGCGAAGGTGTGATGGTGGACCCTTTAGGCCGCATCTGGTTTACCCAAGGAGGCGGCTCCCTATATGGAGGTATCCACGAGAATCACAGTCGCATTGTTTGTGTCTTGCCCGATGCGCCCGGGGGCCTAGAGTTCCGGGTATACAACGTGCCTAACGATTGGAATGAGGTGATTGGCCTCACTTGGGATCCGACTCGCAACTGGGTGTGGTTTGCACAGGGAAGCTTGTCGCAGGGTTCGCGCATCGTCGGCTTTGATCCAGAGCTTATCCCCTGGGATAACCAGTTTGATTTCAGCACTTCTTTGCAGCATCAAGTCGGGGAGCCGGGCTTACCGTCCGACCCAGTCTTCCACTTCTTCGACGTCCCCAATCCGGGTGCCTTTGCGTCGCACTTAATCGTGAAGTCGAATGGGGACATTTGGTTTACGCATTTCTGGGGTAGCGCCATCGGCCGATTACAGCCATTCACCGGCGGCATGACAACCTATCCCGTACCGGCAGCTATCTCTCTTTCGCTTCCCTCCATTTTTGTAGGCGCTGGGCCATGGCAGATTCTCGAAGATCCGAACGGCGACATCGTTTTCAATGAGTTCTTCGACTCCACCATCACGCGTTTTGACATCTCGCGGGCGGACGACCCGCTAACCATGCAGTTAGATGTAAACGGTTTGAATCCGGGGATGACCGACAGGGTCGTCCCTCGCTTTAACCGCAGGCGTGAGGCACTGCATTCTATCGCTTACGATCTTGAGGGACGCCTGTGGTACACCCTGCATACGGAAAACGAAACAGGACTAGACGCATCTGTGGGCTACTTAACTCCGGATTGGAGGCATATGACCCGCTTCTCGCCGATGGATAAGACTGCCGGTGTAGGCGCTTGGTCTGCCGCAGGCATTGCACTGGAGCCAATCAGTGGCGATCTATTCTTGGCGGAGTTTTGGCGCAAGAGAATCGGACGCCTCAAGCAAGTCAGCGAGTTGCCCTAGCCCACAGCCCATCGTTCGAACACCGCCCCCACCCCTTAGCAAGTTGAGAATCGCGAATGGAAGTCCACGAAGGTACGGTCAAATCACTAATCAGAGCCCTGG